>DASYQD010000124.1:0-180668 GCA_036005845.1 Thermoanaerobaculia bacterium
CATCGGCATCCTGCAGCTCGGCTACGCCGACGGCTACCCGTGGAAGCTCTCCAACCGCGCCGAGGCGCTGGTCGAAGGACGCCGCGTCGCCGTCGTCGGCGCGGTGTCGATGGACATGATCGCCGTCGACCTGACCGACACCGGCGCGGGTCTCGGTGCCGAGGCGGTGCTGCTCGGCCGCCAAGGCGATGAGCACATCACGGCCTGGGAGGTCGCCGAGCGCGCCGAGACGATCCCCTACGAGATCCTCACCCGCTTCGGCCTGCGCATGGCGCGCCACTACGTGCGGGGCGGCGAGGTGATCGAGACCACTTCACGCCACCTCGCATGAGCGGCCATCTGGGATGAGCAGCGTCGTCCGTGCGCTGCGCAATCTGCTCGAGGGTTTCTTCCTCGAGATCGGCCGCTTCTTCACGCTCTTGGCGCGCACCTTCGCGTGGACGTTCCGCCGCCCCTTCGATGGCGCCGAATGGCTGCGGCAGATGGTGAAGGTCGGCGTCGACTCGACGCCGGTCATCCTGCTCACCTCGATGTTCACCGGCATGGTGCTGGCGCTGCAGACCTTCAGCACGCTCAAGCGCGTGCATGCCGAGGGCTACGTCGGCACGCTGGTGGCTCTGTCGATGGTGCGCGAGCTGGGCGCGGTGCTCGGCGCGCTCGTGCTCGCCGGCCGCTCGGGCTCGGCGATGGGCGCCGAGCTGGGCACCATGCGCGTCACCGAGCAGATCGACGCGCTGGAGGTGCTGGCCACCGACCCCGTGCACTTCCTGGTGGTGCCGCGAGTGTGGGCGACGACGATCATGCTGCCGCTGCTGGTGGCGCTCGGCGACGCCATCGGGATCGTCGGCGGCTACCTCGTAGCGGTGGTATTGCTCGGGGCCAACCCGGTGTCGTACATCGACAACACCTTCCGCTTCATGAGCTCCGACGACATCACCTCGGGCCTGATCAAGGCGGCCGTCTTCGGCATGCTCATCGCGCTGATCGGCTGTCAGCAAGGGCTGTACACCAAGGGCGGCGCCGAGGGCGTCGGACGAGCGACGACGCGCGCCGTGGTGCTCGCCAGCATGGCCGTGCTGATCTCCGATTTCTTTCTCACCAAGCTGTTGTACTGACCATGGCAACGCCCGCACCGCGACCGCGCCCCCGCGACGACGAAGACGCCGAGCTGCCGCTGCGCCCGCGCGCCGGCGATGCCGCCGAGCCGAAGATCTCGCTGCGCGGCGTCAGCAAGTCCTTCGCCGGCCGCGTCGTGCTCGACGCCGTCGACCTCGACGTGCTCGCCGGCGAGTCGCTGGTCGTCGTCGGCGGTTCGGGCACCGGCAAGAGCGTGATGCTCAAGCACATGATCGGGCTGATCCGCCCCGACGCCGGCACGGTGACGGTGGATGGCATCGACCTCTCGACGCTCGGCAACCGCGAGATCACCGACTTCAGACGCCGCTTCGGCATGGCCTTCCAGGAGGGCGCGCTCTTCGACTCGATGACGGTCGAGGGCAACGTCGCCTTCCCGCTGCGCCGCGCCGGCTGGGACCGCGACCGCCTGCGCGCCCGCGTCGCCGAATGCCTCGACCTGGTGCACCTCGAAGGCGCCGAGAAGAAGATGCCCGCCGAGCTCTCGGGCGGCATGCGCCGCCGCGTCGGCGTGGCGCGCGCCATCGCGCTCGAGCCGCAGATCCTGCTCCTCGACGAGCCGACGACGGGGCTCGATCCGGTGATCTCGGCGGTCGTCGAGGACCTGGTGATCGAGCTTCACCAGCGGCTGCGCCTCACCTTGGTCACCATCACGCACGACATGGAGAGCGCCTTCCGCATCGCCAACCGCATCGGTATGCTGCACAAGGGCAAGGTCATCGCCCTCGCCCCGCCCGAGGAGTTCCGTCGCTCGCCCGACCCGCGCGTACAGCAGTTCCTGCGCCGTGAGGCCAAGGGTCCCCTGACAGAAGAAGGCCCTCTCACCGAAGGCTAGGATTGCCAGCGCGCGCGGTCGCGTGCGCGCCTCATCCCGGAGAGCTCAGTGGAGAACACCGTCAAGGTCGGCATTTTCATGACCCTCGCGCTGGGGGTGATGGCGTACCTCATCCTGCGCGCCGAGCAGGTGCGCCTCTTCGAGCCGCGCGGCCGCCGCGTCGTGGCGCAGTTCGAGAGCGTCGCCGGTCTCGACGACCAGTCGGCCGTGCGCATCGCCGGCGTGCGCGTCGGCCGCGTCGACGGCATCGACCTGCGCGGCCGCCAAGCGCTGGTGACGATCGTCGTCGAGCGCGACGTGGCGCTCACCCGCGGCACCTTTGCCGAGATCAAAAACCTCGGCCTGCTCGGCGACAAGTACGTCGAGCTGGTGCCGGGGCCGGGCGGCGCCGAGCTGCTGCGCGAAGGGGCGGTCATCCCCGGCCAGGCGTCGGCCGGCATCGACGAGGTGATCGCCTCGGTGAGCGGCCTCGGCGGCTCGCTGCAGGAGGTCGCGGCCCAGCTCTCCGGCAAGGCGCCCGCCGAGGGGCCGCTCGGGCGGCTGGTGCTGAACCTCGAGGCGACGAGCGAGCAGATCCGCGACCTGGTGGGGAGCAACCGCGAGCAGCTCGGCACCACGATCGCCAACTTCGAGCGGCTCTCGGCGACGCTGGTCCGCGAGTTGCCGAGGCTCGCCGACCAGTTGAATGTCGTGATGGCCGACGTGCGGGCGGTGCTCGCCGAGAACCGCGGCGCCCTGCACGGCGGGCTCGAGAACGTCGAGACACTGACGGCGAATTTGCAGACCTCGGTCGACAACCTCAACGACATCACCGGCAAGCTGGCGCGCGGCGAAGGCACGATGGGCAAGCTGCTCAACAGCGACGAGGCGCACCAGCAGCTCGTCGGCGCCCTCGACTCGGTGAAGAGCGGCGTCGAGGGGCTCACGCAGTCGCTGGGCAAGATCAACAAGCTGCAGCTCGAGCTCGGCATGCAGGGCTACTATCTGGCGGACCGCGAGGAGAGCCACGGCGAGTTCCGCGTCGACGTCGACCCGCAGAGCGGCCACTTCTACCGCGTCGGCTTCGTGAGCGACCCCAACGGCCGTATCAAGACGAAGACGCAGACGGTGACGACGACACAGCCCGACGGCACCACGGCGACCGAGGTGACGGAGACCACCACGCAAGAGGACAGCCGAACGGTGTCCGGTTTGTTCGGCGTGCCGCTCGGCGAGCGCACCAAGGTCTGGGGCGGCCTCATCGAGTCGCGCTTCGGCGGCCAGATCGAGTTCAAGCCGGCGCCGAAGTGGGAGGTCGCGTTCCAGGCCTTCGACTTCGACCGGCCGAACGACGAGAGCCCGCACCTGCGCCTGCTCGGGAGCTGGCAGCCGAAGCCCCACATCTTCGTCATCGGCGGCTACGACGATCCGCTGGTCTCCGAGCGCGACTCCTTCTTCCTCGGGCTCGGCATCCGCTGGCGCGACGACGACCTCAAGTACCTGCTGGGGTCGGTACCGAAGCTTTGATGAGAGACCGCGCGCCGCGCGTGGTTCGAGGCGCCTGGTGGATCGAGATCGCTTCGCTGCGCTCGCGATGACGGTCGTTCGTCCTTGCGAGGAGCGCGGCGACGAAGCGATCTCGATACTGCAAGGATCGCGGCCCCGTTTCCGTTCGTACTGATCGTGGCGCGCCCCCGTACCCGTTTCGTCTGCCAGGCCTGCGGCTACTCGAGCCCGCGCTGGCTCGGCCGCTGCACCGAGTGCGAGGCGTGGGACAGCTTCGTCGAGGAGGCGGCGCCGGCGCCGCGGGCGGCGGCTCGGCTCGGCGCGGGCGGCGGAGGCGCGGCGACCGGCGCGGCCGCACCCCTGCCGTTGGCGGCGGTCGGAGAGGAAGCGGCGACACGCTTCGGCAGCGGCATGGCGCTGCTCGACCGCGTGCTCGGCGGCGGCGTGGTGGCCGGCGGTGCGGTGCTGCTCGCCGGCGAGCCGGGCATCGGCAAATCGACGCTGCTGCTGCAGCTCGCCGAGGCGTTGGCGCGCGGCGGACGGCGCGTGCTCTATGCCAGCGCCGAGGAGTCGACGCGGCAGCTTCGCCTGCGAGCCGAGCGGCTGGGGTGCGGGCACCCTGGCCTCCTGGTCGCCGGCGAGACCGCGGTCGAAGCCGTGCTGAGCTCGGCGGCGGCGGTCGAGGGCGGCGCGCATGCGCTGTTCGTCGACTCGATCCAGGCGCTGCACAGCGAGGAGCTGTCAGGCTTGCCTGGTTCCGTCGGTCAAGTGCGCGCCTGCGCCGAGCGGCTCGTCGAGCACGCCAAGCGCACCGACTGTGCGCTCTTCCTGGTCGGCCACGTGACCAAAGAAGGGAGCATCGCCGGCCCGAAGTCGCTCGAGCACCTCGTCGACACCGTGCTGGCCTTCGAGGCCGAGGGCGGCGCCGACCACCGCCTGCTGCGCGCGGCGAAGAACCGCTTCGGCCCGGCCGGCGAGGTGGCGCTTTTCGAGATGCACGACAGCGGGCTCGTCGAGGTTGCAGATCCATCGCGCGTGTTGCTGGCGCAGCGGCGGCCGGAGGCACCGGGCTCGGCGGTGGCGGCGACGGTCCAAGGCTCGCGACCGCTGCTGGTGGAAGTCCAGGCGCTCGTCCACGCCAGCGAGCTGGCGACGCCGCGCCTGGTGACGTTAGGCCTCGACAGCGGCCGTGTGGCGCTGCTGCTCGCAGTTCTCGAGCGCTTCGCCAGCGCTTCCTTCGCTCGGCGCGACGTCTTCCTCAACGTGGTCGGCGGCGTGCGTCTCGACGAACCCGCGGTCGACCTCGCCATCGCCGCCGCACTCCTCTCCGCCATCGCCGAGAAGCCGCTGCCGCCGCAAGCCGCCTTCTTCGGCGAGATTGGTCTCCTCGGCGAAGTCCGCCCCGTCGGCCGCGCCGAAGTCCGCCTCCGTGAAGCCGCCGCGCTTGGCTTCAACACCGTCTTCGCGCCGAAGGTGGAAGGCCCCAAGCGCGCACGCGAAGCGAAGCTCCGCGAGCTCGAGCACGTCCGCGAGCTGGCGGAGCGTCTGCTCGCGGACTAGAAAGTCGAGGTCCGACAGCGACGCGGGAGCATGCATCATGGCTGCCCTGCCACGATGGTACGCTGCGGCCATGCTGTCCAGCGCTGAGATCGGGGAGACGATCGCCTCCACGCTTGCGGCGCATTCCGAAGTCGTCGGGGCCTATTTGTTCGGGTCGCGGGTGGGCGGCGACGCGCATGAACGGTCCGACGTCGACGTGGGCGTGCTCGGTCGCGGTGCCCTCGGTCTCGAAACGATAATGGCACTAGGGAACGCTCTCGAAGGGCGTCTGGGTCTGCCCGTCGACGTAATCGACCTTCGCACAGCCACCCCGTTCCTTGCACTAGCGGCGGTAAGAGGTGAACGCGTTTACGAACGCGATGGCCTCGCCCTCGATGAGTTCGACCTGTATGTCTTGCGCCGCGCTGGGGACTTGGCTCACCTAGAGCGGGAGCGGCGTGCCGCATTGATCCAGGGATCGCGGTGACCGGCGGAAGAGTTCGCGCCGCAGTCGTCGCCGCGAAGAGCGAGATCGTCTTGCACATGCTTGCCGGCATCGAAACCTTGCCACTCGACTCGGAGGATGCTCTGGCGGCCGATCCCCGGATGCTAGGCGCCGGCGAGTCGTTTCTGCGACGGGCGCTGGAGGCGCTCTTCGACCTCGGTAGACATGTGCTGGCCAAAGGCTTCGGCATTCCGGGCGCGGAGTACAAGGACGTGGCGAGGTACCTGGGTACCCACGCTGTACTCGGCCCCGGTGACGCCGCGACGATGGTCGCGATGGCCGGCTACCGCAATCGCCTCGTACACTTCTACGACGAGGTCACACCCGCCGAGCTCTACCGCATCCTCACGGTCCATCGCGGCGATATCAGGCTACTTCTGAATGTCTTGACGGCGTGGGTCGACTCCCATCCCGAGATCGTCGACGACGCCCTGTGAGTCCAGGAGAGGAGGAACCAGATGCCGCCCGGGATGAATGTTGTCATCGACCTGTCGCATCACAACAACAACGTCGACTTCACCAAGATCGCGGCGGCCGGGATCCTCGGCGTCATCCACAAGGCGACGCAGGGAACGGACGGCGTCGATCCGCTCTACGCGCAGCGGCGCGAGGAGGCGCTCGCGGCGGGGCTGTTGTGGGGCGCCTATCACTTCGGCGACGGCAGCGACGGCGTGTCGCAAGCCGATCACTTCCTGCAGGTGGTGGGCACGGATTCGCAGACGCTCCGCGTGCTCGACTTCGAGTCGAACCCGTCGGGGCCGACGATGTCGACGGAGGAGGCGCGAGCCTTCGTCACCCACGTGCAGAGCGTCACTGGCAAGTGGCCCGGCTTCTATTCGGGGCACGACATCAAAGATGCGCTCGGCACCGGCAGCGACCCGGTGCTCGCCAACTGCTGGTTCTGGCTGTCGCAGTACGGGCCGACGGCGGTCGTGCCGGTGAACTGGCCGACGTGGACGTTGTGGCAGTACACCGACGGTTCTGTCGGCCCGGACCCGCATGAGGTCGACGGCGTCGGCTACTGCGACCGCGATACCTTCAATGGCGACCAGAGCCGGCTGTACGCGCTGTGGGGCGTCGCCGAGCCGAGCGGTCCGCCGACCGCCTCCGTCTAGCTGCACGAGTCCGACGGGGCACCGCGGGCGCCAGCTTTGGCCGCCGCTTCGGCGTCGTCGGATCAGAGCTGCGGCTCGCCGCCGGTGATGCGGCGGAAGGCCTCGACGTAGCGGTCGCGTGTTCCTTCCACCACTTCGAGCGGCAGCGGCGGCGGCGGCGACTCGTGGTCCCAGCCGCTGCCGTCGAGCCAGTTGCGGACGAACTGCTTGTCGAAGGAAACGGGCTCGACGCCCGGCTTCCACGCTTCCGCGTCCCAGTAGCGCGAGGAGTCCGGAGTGAAGACTTCGTCGATGAGCAGCAGCTCGTCTCCGGCGAGGCCGAATTCGAGCTTGGTGTCGGCGAGGAGAAGACCCCGCTCGGAGGCGTGCGCGGCGGCGGCGCCGTAGAGCTCGAGAGTCACGTCGCGCAAACGGCCGGCGAGCTGGTCACCGATCGCCGTCGCCAAGTACTCGTGGCTGACGTTCTCGTCGTGGCCGCTCTCGGCCTTCGTCGCCGGCGTGAAGATCGGCTCCGGCAGCTTGCTCGCGCGCTGGAGCCCGGCGGGCAGCGGGATGCCACAGGCGCGGCCGTCGCGCTGGTACTCCTTGAACGCGCTGCCGGCGAGGTAGCCACGGGCGACGCACTCGAAGGGAACCACCTTCGCCTTGCGCACCAGCACGGCGCGGCCGGCGAGCTGCTCGCGGTTGGGCCTGAGCTCAGCCGGGAAGTCGCTGGGATCGGTCGCCAGCAGGTGGTTGGGCATGCGCTCCCCCAGCCGTGCGAACCAGAAGTTCGACAGTTGGTTGAGGATCTTCCCTTTGCCGGGCACCGCCGGCTTCAGCACGTGGTCGTAGGCGGAGATGCGGTCGCAGGCGACGATGAGCAGCGTCTCGCCGAGGTCGTAGACGTCGCGCACCTTGCCGCGCTTGGGCGGCGGCAGGCCGGCTAGCGAGGTTTCCCAAACGGCGTCAGTCACGGCGCTGGTCATGCGTGTGTCACCCGCGGGCTGCCTACTCCGTCATCGCGAGGGCCGTCGGCCCGTGGCGATCTCGATGGTCGAGATCGCTTCGTCGCTGCGCTCCTCGCGATGACGTTCGAAGGGTTGCTGGTCTCTCGTCCCGACTGCGGCTACACCGAGCTCGTTTCCGTGAGCGCCGTCGCGTAGTCGCGGTCGAGGGCCGTCATCAAATCAGCTCCCGGCAGCGGCTGCAAGCCGGCCGGGAACGGCCCACCGTCGACGAGCTCGTAGATCGCCAGCGGCTCCAACCCCTTGAGCTTGACGATGCCGAGCTTGCGAATCCCCGCCAGGCACTTGCCGTCGGGCAGCTCCAGCGCCAGTGCCACGTACCCGCGCCCCTCGTAGCGCAGCGGGTAGAGCTTCTGCGCCGGCTCCTCGTCGGCCAGCCGCTCGACGAGCTGCGAAGTGGCCACGATCCCCTCGTTGACCAGGTTGCCGTTCCTGTTGATGTAGGCGTAGAACGCCCGCCGCTCTTCGCGCTTGTCGACGACGTCGTGCTCGGCGGTGGTGAGCGGCGCGAAGAAGCGGTGCACGGTCGCCTCGGGGTAGCCGAGGTTGACCAGCAGCACCTTGAACTCCTCGAGCTCGCGCATCGACTTGCCGGTCGTCAGGCGCGACAGCTCGACGACGCCGTGGCCGAAGAACTCGTAGCGCTCGGGCTCGTTGACGCCGCCGCCGTGGATGGGCAGCAGCCGGTACTGCGCGAAGTTGAGCGCGATGCGCATGCCGCGGTTGAAGGGGAAGCCCTCTTCGAGCGCCTGCCGGTAGTAGCGCTGCACCTGCAGGCCGACGATGAGCATGCGGTAGGCATCGCGCGCCGAGTAGAAGGCGCCGTCGCCGAGGTACTTCTCGAGCTTGAGGCGCTGGCTCGCCGCGAGGCGGTGTACGCGCCGCTGGAAGCGGAACATCAGCCGGAAGGAGCGGTCCTGTTCGTCGCTGCTCGCCCGCCGCAGCAGCGAGACGATGTGCGAGAAATCGGTGACGTCGTAGATCATGCCGAAGCGCGAGATCTGCGGGTCGACCACCCACGGCGCCATGAAGTCGAGCGGCCGCGTGGCGCTCGACACCTCGACCGTCGGCGGGCCGGCCACCCAGGTGCGGTTGAGGCTCCTGTCGACGAGCACCAGCGCGTTGTCGTGCTGCTGCACCGACACCACCAGCCGGCGGATGCCGTGGAAGAGCTCGAACTCCTTGAGCTTGACGAGCAGCGCCTCCCACACCTGCACCTGCTCGGGCGAGAACAGCACGCGCGAGTCGTAGCCAGGCAGCCCGGCCAGGTACTCGACGAAGCCGCGGTAGCGGATCAGGTCGCGCGCCTCGGCGTGCGGCGGCACGCGCAGCAGATGGGTGGCCGCGGCGCGCAGATCGGAGTCGGCGGCGAGCCGCTCCTGCAGCCACTCGACGAGCTTGGCGTAGCGGAAGCGCAGGTCGGCGCCGTCGATCTT
Organism: Thermoanaerobaculia bacterium; assembly: GCA_036005845.1. GTDB lineage: Bacteria > Acidobacteriota > Thermoanaerobaculia > Multivoradales > JAIOJS01 > DASYQD01. The sequence goes on from DASYQD010000124.1 coordinate 9,057, forward strand.
GAGGTAGCCGTGCAGGTAGTGCGTCAGCTCGGCGAGGTCGGGGCTGATGTGGTCCTCGGTGAAGATGAGCACGTTGTCGCGCATGCGCGAGAGCAGCGGCGGGAAGATCTCCTCCTCGAGCTCCTCGGTGTCGTCGGCGAGGCGGCGCGCCAGGTCGTAGGTGAGCGAGAGCACGCGGTCGAGGTAGCGGTAGAGAACCTTGTACTTGAGCGGCCCGCCCTGCTCCTTGCCGAGGTTGAGGTTGAGGCGGGTGATGCGGCGCGGGGTCTCCTTGAGCAGCCTCGCCACGTCGAGCGAGTGGAGGAGCCAGAAGAAGTCGGGGAAGTGGCGCCCGTAGCTCGAGGTGGTGACGTTCTCGGTGGCGCGCGCGAGCGGCGCGCGGTAGCTCTCCCACGCCGCCTGCAGGCCCGGGGCGTCCACCGCGCCGCGCAGCAGCGCAGCCACCTGCGCCTCCTCCTCGGCGCGGATGTAGCTCGCCAGCGTCTCGCGCAGCTGCTTCATTCCCGGCGAGGCGAGCACCGGGTAGCCGACGAGCGGCGTGGCTCCCTCGTCGGCGAGGTAGACGCGTTGCGGCAGCGGCAGCAGCTGGAGCAGCTCCGGCATCAGCCGGTAGAGCTCTTCCGGGTCGTCGCGCAGAAAGCTGAGCGGTCCGCGCAGGGCTCGAGCCAGCGAGGCCAGTGAGGGGAGCAGCTCGCTCATGGGGCCGTGGCGGGCGAGATTATAGGATGGCGCCCGACATGGACCGCATCGTCGACGTCGCCCTGGCCACCTCCGAGCTGCCCGGGTCGCCCGAGTTGCCGAGGGGCGGCCTGCTCCTCGTCGGTTGCTGCGAGGGCGAGCCGCCCGATACGAGCGCGCTGCCGGATTGGGCGGCGCCGCTGGTGAGCAGCCTCGCCGAGCGCCCGGGCTGGAAGGGGCGCGAAGGGCAGTGGGTCGAAGCCGACAGCGGCCGCGAGGATGTGGCGCACGTCGCCCTGCGTGGCCTCGGCAAGCGCGACGCACTGCACGTGCGCAAGCTCGCCAAGTGGCTGCGCGAGACGGCGGCCGTGGCCTCACTGCATGGAGTGGGGAGGCTGGCGCTGGCGCTGCCCGCGCACGAGCTGACGACGGGGCCGACGGGCGCCGCCTACGCCGCGCGGCACCTGGCGCTCTCGCGCTATCGCTACGACGAGTTCCAGGCGCGACCCGAGGAGCCCGACTCGCTGGTCAGCGTGCACCTGCTGATCGTGGGCGCCGGCGATGCCGAGGCGCGCGCCGTCGCCGAGGCGATGGAGGTGGCACGCGGCGCGATGGCGACGCGCGACCTCGCCAACGCGCCGCCCAACGTCGCCACGCCGGAGTGGATGGCCGAGCGGGCGCTGGCGCTGGCGGAAGAGCACGGGCTCGAGGTCGAGGTGCTGGTCACCGAGGACCTCGAGCGGCTGGGCATGGGCGGCATCCTCGCCGTCGGCGGCGGCTCGAAGAACCCGCCGCGGCTTGTGCGCCTTGGTTGGCGTGGCGGCATCAGCTCGGATCGTGAAAACCAGGCACCACGAGTCGCCCTCGTCGGCAAAGGCGTCACCTTCGACACCGGCGGCATCTCGATCAAGCCGGCGAAGGACATGGACGAGATGAAGTGGGACAAGTCGGGCGCCTGCACGGTGCTCGGCCTGATGCAGGCGATCGCGCGGTTGAAGCTGCCGGTGCGCGTCGACGCCTACCTGCCGCTCGCCGAGAACATGCCCGGCGGCGGCTCCTATCGCCCCGGCGACATCGTGCGCGCGCACAACGGCAAGACGATCGAGGTGCTCAACACAGACGCCGAAGGGCGCATCATCCTCGCCGACGCGCTGTCGTGGGCTGCCGAGCAGAAGCCCGACTACATCGTCGAGTACTCGACGTTGACCGGCGCCTGCGTGGTGGCGCTGGGCAGCACCGGGGCCGGCCTCTACACGCCGAGCGACGAGCTGGCCGCGGGCCTGCTGCGTGCCGCGGAGGACGCGGGCGAGCGGCTCTGGCGGATGCCGCTCTGGCCGGAGTTCAAGGAGGCGCTGAAGGGCTCGCACGCGGACCTGCGCAACGTCGCCGGCCGCTGGGGCGGCGCCAACACGGCGGCGGCGTTCCTCTCGCACTTCGTCGGCGACGTGCAGCGCTGGGCGCACCTCGACATCGCCGGGCCGGCCTACATCGGCGGCGAGGAGGGCGACCGCGGGGCCACCGGCTACGGCGTGGCGCTGACCATCCGGTGGCTGCAGTCGCTCGCCGCAGCGTAAACGTCATGCCTCGCGAACCGCAGTGTCATCGCGAGGAGCGGAGCGACGAAGCGATCTCGACATCGAGATCGCCACGGCCCGCTGCGCGGGCCTCGCGATGACGGTAGGGGCGTCTGTGGCCGTCGTGAAAGCCGAGCAGTGCGCGCCGCTGCTCAGCGTCGATCGGCTGTCGATCGCCTTTCCGAGCGGCGACGGCTGGGCCGAGGTGGTGCGCGGCGCGTCGCTCACCGTCGGCGCCGGCGAGGTGGTCGGGCTGGTGGGCGAGTCGGGGTCGGGGAAGACGATGACCGCGCTCGCCGTGCTGCGGCTGGTGCCCGAGCCGGGGCGCATCACCGGCGGCAGCGTGCGGCTGCACGCGAAGGGCGATACGAACGGCGTCGAGCTGCTCACGCTCCCCGAGCGCGAGCTGCGGCGCGTGCGTGGCGGCGCCATCGGCATGGTCTTCCAGGAGCCCGCGGCCGCCCTCGACCCTGTGTTCACCATCGGCTATCAGCTCGTCGAGGCGATCCGCGCCCACCGCTCAACCTCGCGCGCCGCGGCGCGCAAGCGCGCCGAAGAGCTGCTGGCGCTCGTCGCCGTGCCTGACCCGCGGCGCCGTCTCGACGCCTATCCGCACCAGCTCTCCGGCGGCCAGCGCCAGCGGGTGATGATCGCTTTGGCGCTCGCCGCCGAGCCGCGGCTCCTACTCGCCGACGAGCCGACGACGGCGCTCGACGTGACGTTGCAGGCGCAGGTGCTCGAGCTGCTGCTCTCGCTGCGCGACCGGCTGAACCTGGGCATCCTGCTGGTGACCCACGATCTGGCCGTCGTCGCCACCACCTGCGACCGCGTCACCGTCATGTACTGCGGCGAGGTGGTGGAGGAGGGCGACACCGCGGCCCTCTTCGCCAATCCGGCGCACCCGTACACGCGCGGCCTGCTCGCCGCGGTGCCGCGCCTCGGCCAGCCGGCGCCGCGCGGCAAGCTGCCCACCATCCCCGGCCAGGTGCCCGACCCGCGCCTGCGCCCGCACGGCTGCGCCTTCAACCCGCGCTGCGCGTTCGTGATGCCGATCTGCCGCGAGCGCCACCCGCCGCTCTACCGGCTCGCCGGCGGCGCCACCGCGCGCTGCTTCCTGCACGATCCCGAAGTGCGCATCGTGGAGGGGATCGACGCCGCGCACGCAGTGCCGAGCAGTCTCGCCACCGAGGGAACGCCGGCGCCATGAGCGCAGCCGACGAGCCGGACGACGGGCAGAGCGCGCCCAACGCGGAGACCGGCGCCGATCCGCAAGGGAGCGCTCCGCGCGGGCCTCATTCGCCGCTGCTCTCGGTTCGCGGTCTCGTCAAGCACTTCCCGATCCGCCGCGGCGCCTTGCAGCGCACGATCGGCGCCGTGCGCGCCGTCGACGGCGTCGACCTCGACGTCTTCGCCGGCGAGTGCGTGGCTCTCGTCGGCGAGTCGGGGAGCGGCAAGACGACGCTCGGCCGTGCGATCGCCCGCCTCGTCGATGCCGACGCCGGCACCGTCGCTTTCGACGGCGAAGACCTGCTGGCGCTGCGCGGCGCCGCGCTGCGCCGCAAGCGCCGCGAGATCCAGGTCGTCTTCCAGGACCCATGGAGCTCGCTCAACCCGCGCCTCCGCATCGGCGAAGCCGTGCGCGAGCCCATCGCCGTGCACCACCTGCTGCCGCGCGCCGAGCAGGGCGAGCGCGTCGCCGAGCTGCTGCGCCTCGTCGGCCTCTCGCCCGAGCTGGCGTCGCGCTATCCGCACGAGCTCTCCGGCGGCCAGCGGCAGCGCGTCGGCATCGCGCGCGCCCTCGCCACCGGGCCCCGCCTGATCATCGCCGACGAGCCGGTGTCTGCCCTCGACGTCTCGATCCGCGCGCAGATCGTCAACCTCCTCGCCGAGCTGCAGCAGCGGCTCGGGCTGGCGATGCTCTTCATCGCCCACGACCTGGCGCTCGTCGAGCAGCTCTCCGACCGCGTCGCCGTCATGTACCTCGGCAAGGTGGTCGAGCTCGGGCCCTGCAGCGAGGTGCTGGCGCGGCCGCAGCACCCCTACACGGTGAGCCTCCTCGAGTCGGTGCCGGTGCCCGATCCCGGCCACCGCCCGCGGGCCGCGCTCGCCGGCGAGCCGCCGAGCCCCGCGTCGCCGCCCTCCGGCTGCCGCTTCCACCCGCGCTGTCCGATCGTCCGGCCCGACCACTGCCCGCACGACGAGCCGGCGCTGCGTCCGGTTGGCAGCGGCCTCGCCGCCTGTCACTATGCGGGCGAGCTGCAGCCGGAGTGGAAACATTCTGGCGCCGCTGGCGTAGAGAGCGGCAGGATTGGTCCCCTTTCCAGTCCCGACACCGATACCGATTACCGAACGCATCTGGACGGCAGATAAGGAGCTAGCGATGCAGAGCTGGGGGCGCGCCCGCACGGCGGCGATGTGTGTGATGGTGACGTTGACGCTGGCCGCGAGGGCCGGCGCGCAGGATGCGATGGCCGAGCCGTCGCCGACTCCCGAACCGGCTGCGGCGGTCGAGCCCGCCTCCAATCCGGTCCCCGGCCGCGCCGTCTCCACGCTGCCCAACCCCGAGCTGCCGCCGGCGACCGTGCCGGTGACCGACAACGCCATCCAGCTCTCGCTCGACGACGCGCTCACCACCGCCATGCAGCGCAACCTCGGCCTGCTCGTCGAGCGCTACGACCGCCAGCAGTTCCACCTCCGCATCGGCGAGGCGCTGGGCATCTACGACCTCACCTTCAACGCTCAGGTCTTCGAGGACTCCGACACCTCGCCGTCGACGAGCCGCATCACCGGCGCCACCGTGCTCACCACCAAGCGCCGCAACGGCAACTTCTCCGCCGACCAGCTGCTGCCCTGGGGCGGCGTCGTCACGCCCACCTTCAACCTCTTCCGCCAAGAGAGCAACTCGCGCGACGTGGCATTGAACCCCCTCTACGCCTCCGACTTCGATCTCATCTACACCCAGCCCTTGCTGCGCAACCTCGGCCGCACCGCCACCGAGCGCGGCATCAAGATCGCGCAGATCAACAGCGACATCAGCCGCGAGACCTTCGAGCAGCAGGTCGCAACGACGCTGCAGCTCGTCGAGAACGCCTACTGGGACCTGGTGCAGGCGCGCAAGGAGGTCGAGGTGGCCAAGGAGAGCCTCAGTCTGGCGCAGGACCTTCACCGCATGAACAAGGTGCGCGTCGACGTCGGCACCCTGGCGCCGCTCGAGCTGGTGCAGAGCGAGGTCGGCATCGCCACCCGCCAGGAGTCGATCATCCTGGCCCAGCAGACCGAGCAGAACGCCGAGGACACCCTCCGCCAGCTCCTCCATCTCGAGGAGGGGCAGCTCTGGGACCTGCCGATCGTGCCCACGACGCCGCCCGAGACGCCGGCTCTTCAGCCCGACCTCGCGCAGTCGATCGACACCGCGCTCAAGGAGCGGCCCGAGCTGCGCAACCAGGAGCTGCAGATCGACCTGCGCGCCCTCGACGTCGCCTACTTCCGCAACCAGACGCTGCCGCAGCTCAACCTGACGACGCGCTACGGCTACAACGGCATCGGCGGCACGATACGCAACCCGACGACCGGCGAGATCATCCAGGAGGGCGACGCCGGCGACGCGATCAAGCAGCTCCGCGACCGCGACTTCGACGGCTGGCGTATCCAGCTCGACTTCCTCTACCCGCTGCAGAACCGCACCGCGCGCGCCCGCAAGGCGATCGCCGACGTCAACCTCGAGCAGGGGAAGACGCAGATGACGCAGCTCCAGGAGACGGTGCGCACGGAGGTGCGGCGCGCGGTGCGCGGCGTGCGCACGGCGGCGCAGGAGATCGAGTCGGCGAGCGCCTCGGTGCGCCTTGCCGAGCAGAACGTCGACGCCGAGCGCAAGCGCTACGAGAACGGGCTCTCCACCAGCTTCCAGGTGCTGCAGATCCAGGAAGACCTCACGGCGGCGCGCTCGCGGCAGGTGGCGGCGATCGCCGGCTACCGGCGCGCGCTCGCCGAGTACTACCGTTCGACTGGGCGCCTGCTCGAGGCCGAGGGCGTGGAATTGGACGACCCGCTGCGCGTAGAGCACCTCGACCGCTTCGGCTGGTCGATCGGCACGACGCCGTAGGCTTCCGAAGAACGGTGGTCGCCGCTGGGCGACCGGGAGCCTCGGTTCGCCGGACCCGAGTTGACCCTGACGCCGGGGAAGGTTGTAGGTTAGGCACATCCGAGATCGATCGCGCCGCCTGGTCATCCGGATCAGCGCGGCGTCGTCGCTTGCGGGATTCCCCCGCGACTCGACTGGAGGCAACGTGGAAAACTCGTCGTTCGGCCGCCTGATCGGCGTCATCTTCGCGCCCGGCAAGACCTTCCGCTCGATCGCCGAGCGGCCGACCTGGCTGGCGGCGTTCCTCGTCGTCATCCTCTCGCCGGTGATCCCGTCCATCATCGCCATGCCGAAGATGGACTGGGAGGGGATCACCAAGGCGCAGCTCGAGCGCATGGACGTGCAGCTGCCGCAGGACCAGCTCGACAAGCGCGTCGAGATGACGGAGAAGATCGGGCCGTTCTTCGCCTACCTGGCGCCGGTGTTCTTCGCCATCGGCCTGCTCCTCTTCGCGCTCGTCTTCTGGGGCGCCTTCACCCTTGCCGGCGGCGAGCTGGGCTTCAAGAGGAGTCTCGCCGTCGTCTCGCACGGCATGGTGCCGGTGGTGGTGTCGACGATCCTGTCGATACCGATCATCCTCGGCATGGACAAAATCGGCGCCGACGTGGCGGAGCAGGGGAGTTACCTCAAGTCGAACCTCGCCGCCTTCGCTCCTGAGGGCGCCAACGCGGTGGTGCTCAACCTGCTGTCGCACCTCGACGTCTTCAGCCTGTGGACGCTGGTGCTGCTCATCATCGGCTTCGCCTACTGCGCCAAGGTCAAGCAGTCGACCTCGGCGATCACCGTCATCCTGCTCTGGCTCGTCTACATCGGCGTCGGCGTCGGCTTCGCCGCGCTGGGCATGGCAATGGGAGGAGGGAAGGGTTGAAGAAGGCGCTCATCGCTGTCGCCGTCGTCGCTGTCCTCGGCCTCGTGCTGTGGACGAGCATGCGCGGCGGCAGCCGCCACAAGGGCAAGGAGGTCTACGCCGAGCCGGCGGCACGGCGCGAGATCTCGCAGGTGGTGAAGGCCACGGGGCAGGTCGACCCTCGCATCAAGGTCAACATCTCGGCGCACGTCATCGCGAAGATCTCCAAGCTCTTCGTCGTCGAGGGGCAGGAGGTCAAGCAGGGGCAGCCGTTCCTCGAGCTCGAGAAGTACGCCTTCTCGGCCGAGCGCGACCGCGCCGCCTCAGCTCTGCAGATCGCGTCCTCCCAGCGGCGCCGTGCGCAGGTGGAGCTCGGCAATGCCGAGCTGCAGCTGCGCCGGCAGAAGGCGCTCGTCGAACAGGGCATCGCCTCGCACGACGACCTCGACCAGGCCGAGCTGCATGAGCGCTCGGCGCGGCTGGCGCTGGAGCAGGCGGGCGACTCGATCGCCGAGGCGCGCTCGGCGCTCGATCGCGCGCAAGAGGACCTGCGCAAGACGACCATCTTCGCGCCCATCTCCGGCCGCGTCATCGCGCTCTCCGCCAAGGAGGGCGAGGTGGTGGTCTCGGGCACCATGAACAACCCGGCCTCGATCATCGCCACCGTCGCCGACCTCTCCGAGCTGCTCGTCGAGGTCGACGTCGACGAGACCGACATCGTCGACGTGGCGCTCGACCAGCCGGCCGACGTCAAGGTCGACGCCATCCCCGACCGCGTCTACCACGGCAAGGTGGTGGAGATCGGCAGCTCCGGCTACGAACGGCCGGCGCAGCCCGACGTCACCTTCTTCAAGGTGAAGATCCTGCTCACCGACCCCGACGTGAAGCTGCGCCCCGGCATGTCGGCGCGCGCCGAGGTGAAGGTCGCCGTGCACGAGCAGGCGCTCGTCGTGCCGGTCGAGGCGATCGTCTACCGGCGGCCGCTCGGTCCCGACGGCAAGCCGCTCAAGGAAGGTGCCGCCGGCGCCGACGAGGAGGTCAAGGTCGCCTTCGTCGTCGACAAGGGCAAGGCCGTGCAGCGGCCGGTGACCCTCGGCATCTCCGACGCCACCCACGTCGAGGTCACCGCCGGCATCAAGCCCGGCGACGTGGTGATCAGCGGCCCGCACCGCGTGCTCAAGGCGCTCGAGAACGGCGACAGCGTGCAGGTCTCGAAGAAGGGCAAGGAGACGACGGCGACCAAGCGCAAGGCCGACGAGGAAGACGACAAGTCGAAGGGCAAGGACGAGGACTAGGGCGGCGGGACCTGTAGATGGCGCTGATCGAGCTGCGCGGCGTGCGCAAGGTCTACGAGGTGGGCACGGAGCTGGTGCGCGCCCTCGACGGCGTCGACCTCGACGTCGAGCGCGGCGACTACCTGGCCATCATGGGCTCCTCGGGCAGCGGCAAATCGACGCTGATGAACCTCCTCGGCTGCCTCGACACGCCGAGCGAAGGCAGCTATCACCTCAACGGCAATGCCGTCGAGAAGATGAGCGACGAGGAGCTCGCCGGCATCCGCAACAAGGAGATCGGCTTCGTCTTCCAGACCTTCAACCTGCTGGCGCGCACGACGGCGCTGCAGAACGTCGAGCTGCCGCTCGTCTACGGCGGCACCGGGCGGGCCGAGCGCCACCAGCGGGCGGCGGACGCGCTGGCGCGGGTGGGGCTCGCCGATCGCGCCAAGCACATGCCGAACGAGCTCTCCGGCGGCCAGCGGCAGCGCGTGGCGATCGCCCGCGCGCTGGTCAACGACCCCTCGATCCTGCTCGCCGACGAGCCGACCGGCAACCTCGACTCGTCGACGTCGGAAGACATCATGGCCCTCTTCGACCAGCTCCACCGCGGCGGCAACACGGTGGTGCTGGTCACCCACGAGCCCGACATCGCCGCCCACGCCTCGCGGCGCGTGACGTTGCGCGACGGCAAGGTGGTGTCGGACGTGAGGAACGGCCGGTGAGCGCGCTCGGTGCGGCGCCGGCTGCTGGTGGCCCGTTCGTCATTGCGAGGAGCGCAGCGACGAAGCAATCTCGATCGCGCGGGAGCAGCTAACCCGTGGTCCTCGAAGAAAACCTCCGCGTCGCCTTCACCGCGCTGCGCGCCAACAAACTCCGCTCGGGGTTGACGGCGCTCGGCATCATCATCGGCGTCGCCGCGGTGATCGCCGTCGTCTCGATCGTCCAGGGCATGCAGTTCATGATCACCGGCCAGCTCCAGAACGTCGGCGCCACCTTCATCCAGGTGGTGCCGCAGCAGGAGTTCGGCGGCCCCGGCATGGTGCAGAAGCAGGTGCGCCTCACCTGGGACGACGGCCAGGCCATCGCCCAGCACGTGCGCAACGTGGCGATGATCACGCCGCAGATCTTCGGCCAGACCGAGGTCAAGTACCGCGACCGCCAGCACAAGCCCTTCCTGCTCGGCGTCAACAACGACTGGCCCGACGTCAACAAGTTCAACGTCGACCGCGGCCGCTTCTTCTCGCGCCTCGACCTCGACCGGCGGGCCAAGGTGGCGGTGGTCGGCCTGTCGGTGATCGACGAGCTCAAGATCCCCGAGCCCATCGGCGCCGAGATCTACGCCGGCAACACGGCCTTCACCATCATCGGCGTGATGGAGAAGAAGGGGCGCTCGCTCGGGCTCGACTACGACGACCTCATCTTCGTCCCCTTCGACACCGCCCTCGGCATCTTCGGCCGCCGCGCCGCCGACCAGGTGCAGCTCCAGATCCAGGCCGCCAACAGCGAGTCCGTCGATCAGGTCAAGGACGACATCAAGACCCTGCTGCGCGAGCGCCACCACATCGGGCCCGACGACACCGACGACTTCCGCGTCCTCGTGCAGGACGAGATCCTGAAGTTCTACTCGCAGCTCCTGCTCGTCGTCACCGGCGTCGTCGGCGGTATCGTCGGCATCGCGCTCTTGGTGGCGGGCATCGGCATCATGAACATCATGCTGGTCTCGGTCACCGAGCGCACCAAGGAGATCGGCATCCGCAAATCGGTGGGCGCCAAGAAGCGCGACATCCTCGTGCAGTTCCTCATCGAGGCGATCACGCTGGCCCTGGTGGGCGGCATCGTCGGCACCGCCCTCGGCTACGCGGTGGGAGCCGTGACTGTGAAGATGCTCCCCGGTGACCTGCCCGCTGCCCACGTGCCGGTCTGGGCCGTCGTCCTCGCCTTCGGCTTCTGCACCCTCGTCGGCGTCGTCTTCGGGATCTACCCGGCCAGCAAGGCGGCGCGCCTCGACCCCATCGAGGCGCTGCGCTACGAGTAGCGGCTACTCGAGCTACTCGTCCTCGTGCCCCGCCTTCACCATCTCGGCCGCCTTCGGCCCCAGGTACTTCTGCAACACCCGGTAGTAGATCCCTGAGGCGCGCATCTGCGCGATGTGCTTGGCGAGGTCGGCGGCGAGCGGCGACCCCTTGCGCACGAAGTAGCCGTAGGCCTGCGGCTCGCTGAGCGCCAGCGTCATGTGCAAGCCGGGATAGCCGGGCAGACGGTAGAGAGCGGGTATGGTGTCCACGGCGGTGGCCGCCGCGCGGCCGTCGGCGACCATGGCGATCAGCTCCGCCTCGTCGAGGCCGTAGACCAGCTTGACGGCGGGCACCTTGCCGAGCGCCGCTTCGTAGGTCGTTCCCTTCATCGTGGCCAGGGTGCGGCCGCGGAGCTGGACGAGGTCGGTGGTGGTGTGGCCGGTGGGCTCGACGAGGACGACGCGGACCGGCAGGTAGGAGCCGGAGTCGTCGAACTTCTGCCGGCGCGCCGCGGTGAGCGTGATGCCGCTCGCCGCCACGTCGCCGTCGCCCGCCTCGAGCCGCCGCAGCAAGTCGTCGAACTCGTTCACCCAGACGAGCTGCAGCGGCCGCCCCGACTTCTTGGAGTAGTACTGCAGCAGCTCGTGATCGATGCCGGTGACCTCGCCGTTCTTGTGGAAGTAGAACGGCTCGACCTCGCGCACCAGAACCCGAATCGGCTGCGCCGCCGCCGCCGTAGCGGCGAGGCCGGCGGTGATGAAGAGCCCAAGGACCGTGAGGAGTCGTCGCACGCGTGGCCTCCTCGTCGCGGGGGAAGTGACGCCCGAGGCTACCACTCCTCGGAGCAGCTAGAATCGGCCTCCCACCCCGGAGCCGGAGTGGCGGAATGGCAGACGCAGGGGACTCAAAATCCCCCGTCCGCAAGGGCGTGCGGGTTCGACTCCCGCCTCCGGCACCACTCCTACCGGGGTCAGCGGTCACGGCCAACCTCGCAGACTGAACAGCAAGGGTGCGAGGAGTAGCCGCATCAGAGGTTCACACGAGGTGTGATTGCGAATCCTCAAACGACCTCCAGCAATACTCTTCCGTTACCGACCGCCTACGGAGATGGCCAGGGGCTACTTCGAGGACTTGCTCATGCGCGATGAGCTGTATGCGAGTCCTCCAAGGCAGTTCAATGATTGGTTCGATTGCCGCGCGAGTATCGATAGCAACGGCACGAAGTCTGAATGGCTTCGCTACTGGAATCACGTCGGCAGCGTTCTTGGCTTGACCGGTAGAGCGAAGGCGCGCTTCGCGAGTGAAGCTGTCAAGAGTGAAGGCTGGAGAGATGCCGCGAAGCACCAGGCGGTGAAAGACGGGATCCAGGCCAACCTAGACAATTCGGGCGTGATTTGCCTCACGGAAACCCCTCTCAACCGTCGCATGTGGGATGAATACGCAGGTGCAGGTAAGGGCATTTGTCTGTGTCTTGAGACTTTTGGATCGCCCTTTGAAGAGATGTTGGACGTCCAGTACCTTCCAACCCATCCGACGGTGAGATTCGATGCGACCAGCGACGAGCTCGTGGAGGCTTTTCTTCTCGCGAAGACGGAACCGTACAGATGGGAGCGAGAATGGCGGAAGGTCTATTTCAAGGAAGGAGGTGGGCCGAAACCCATTCCGGCGTCTAGCCTCCGAGCCGTTCTGCTAGGGCCAGCGATAGCGACCTCGGACCGTCAAGACATTCTTAATTGCCTCGCCAAGTGGAAACCAAGCGTCTTTGTTCTTGAAGTTCAAGACACGGCGGCGGGCTTTGTTCTGGGTCCTGTTGTTCATGGTCGAATCGGTCACGACCTGATGCCGCCTATCAAAGAATGGGTGGAGCCCGAGCCAGAAGGGAAGACCGATCTTGCTCGTCTAGTTGAGCAGCTCGCAAGTATCGCGGACGGTGATCGCGATCTTGCGATCGACGTCCGCTTGCGTTGGATACTGGAAAACCTGGACGTCCACTTAGCTGCGCAGGAACGGCGCGGAGCGACTGAAGCAGCGGGTGTAAGGCTAGCGCTGAGAGAGGCGCGGAACCTTTTCGTCGATCTCGTCGACTCTAGCGGAAGCGCCAGAACTGGTTACGGACCCATCGCTATCCTCCTATATCGGCTAGTCAGAAATATCGAGGTAGCCTTACCGCCGGGCGTGGAGCTCTAGCCTGAGGCACCGGAGCGGGGGAGTCGAAGTGCCTGACTTTGACCGCACTACCTCGACCGCTCGCGTCGTCTAGTCGGGCAACGCCGGCAAGTACTCGTCGAGGAACTGCCGCGGTCGGAGCACGAGAACGCCGCGCCAGCCCGACTGCCTTAGCAGGTGCTTGTCTCCCGAGACGATGACCGGCACCTCGGCAGCGATCGCGCACGCCAAGAACTTGTCGTCGTCGGGATCCGAGCAGACGGGCTCCGGTAGCGCGTTTGGCTCGACGATTTCAGCTTTGACGGCGAGGAGCGCCATGATCGGCTCGAGCTCAGCAACGGCATAGTCTGCCTCGAGAGTCCGACCAACCCGCTGATACTCGTCCAGGATCTCGGGGCTCAGGATGAGCTGGAGCAGCCCGTCTCGCCACGCCTCCAAGATTCGGCTTGGCGGCCCGCCGAAGAAAACGCCCGAGATGAAGACGTTGGTGTCGAGAACGATCCTCAACGAGTCGCCCGGGCCTGCTTGACTGCACGTCGTACGTCGGCAGGTTTCAACCCAGCAGTCCGCGCGCTAGCGCGTGCTCGGCGAACAAGCTCGTCGAAATCGCCCATGGCGGGAGGCTGGATCGACTTGAGGATGACGACATCACGTTCGCCGACCACGACGAACTGAGTGCCCTCCTTCAAGCCGAGGCGCTCGCGGATCTCTTCGGGAATGACGACTTGGCCCTTGGAGGAGAGTCTCGTGGTGGCGACAGATGTCATCGGCGCTCCTTGGTCTTACCAGTAAGAGCGTAACAGAGATTGAGAGGGCCCGAGATAAACCTCCTCAGTGGGTCGCCCGCGTGCTACACTGTCGGCCTCGGTCCTACATCTCTGTCTTGCCCCGAAGGGACAGCCGATGACCACTCAGCGGTCGGTATTGGTGGTCGACGATGATCCGGACAATCGGGAGTCGCTCGCCGAGTTGCTGGCAGTGAATGGCTTCGCGCCTTCCACCGCGGTCGATGGGGAGGAGGCGCTGCGGCTGGCCACGGAGAAGCCGCCGGCGCTGATCATCCTCGACCTCGTGATGCCCAACGTGAATGGGTTCGAGGCGGTGGCGCGGCTCAAGGCTGACGAGCGCACTAAGGAAGTACCGGTCGTGTGCCTCACCGGCCGCACGAACGTGCGTGCGCGGGCGATCGAGCTCGGCTTCTCCGCGTATCTGGTGAAGCCGGTTGGCGTCGAGCGGCTGCTGCGGGTCATCGATTCGCTGTTGGCGCCAGTCGCCTCCTGCTGAGCGGCGCGCGCCGCTGGCGCAGTCTGCGGTCGCGGCTCGCCGGTGCTCCGTTCGCCAAATGAAAAGCGGGGCGAGCCCGCGCCCGCCCCGCGTATGTTCACAGAATCCCTGCGCGCTTAGCCGAGCGCCCGCAGCCGCAGGATCTGGTCGAGCAACCCGAGGATCAGCTCGAGGTTGCCGTTGCGTCGCGTGCCGTACTGCGAGCGGTTGTAGTAACCGTCGTCGTAGCCGCGCTGGAAGCCCTGGCGGAAGTAGTAGTTGTACTGGCTCTGGTCGAGGTAGAGACCGTTGTAGCCGTAGTTGGCGTCCTGGTAGGCGTACGAGTTGCGGTAGTCGTAGCGCCACTGGTCCTGGCGATCGGCCTGCGCCGCCCGGAAGCCTTCCTGGTAGCCGAGGTTCAATGCGTCTTGCAGTACGTCGACGCCGTACTGGTTGGTCTGGTAGTACCGGCCGTTGTAGTTGTACTGGTAGCTCGGAGAGCTGTAGAAGTACGGGTCGTCGTAGTAGTCGTACCGCGCGCTCGACAGCGCGTACTGCTGTTGCCGGCGCAGGTTGTCCAGGTACTGCTGCTCATAGCGATACTGCGCGTAGCGGCGCTGTTGCTGCAGGTAGGACGCCTGACGGTTCAGCCACTGCTGCTGGTAGGCCAGCTTCTGGGCGTAGGCGGCCGCCCGCTGTTGCTGCACGCTGATGAGCTCCTGCTGGCGCTGGGCGGAGAGCCGCTGCGCTTCTAGGCGCTGCACGCGAGCCTGCGTGCGTTGGTCCTGCTGCGCCAGCCACTCGGACTGGCGGGCTTGACGTTGCGCGACCGCCCCCTGGCGGGCGACGCGCTGCTGCGCTGCTTGCTGCTCGAGCCGCTGGCGCTCCTGCTCGCGGGCGATCTGCCGCTGCTGAGTCGCCTCGCGCTGCTGTGCCCGCAGCTCCTGCTGCTGACGCTGCTGCTCGATCACCGCCTGCTGCCGGGCCGCGCGCTGCTGCTGCTCGGCCGCTTGCTGTTGCGCCTGCTGCTGCTGCCACTCGGCCTGGCGTTGGGCGCGGGCCGCTTGCTGGCTGGCCTGACGCTGCTGGCGCTGGGCCTCTTGGGCCTGCTGCGCCTGCTCTTGCTGCGCGCGGCGCTGTTCCTTGGCCTCGCGCTTCTCTTCCTTCTTCTGCTCTTGCTGCTGCTGCCACTCGGCCTGCTGGCGGCGGTTCTTCGCGGAGGCGTCCGCGGGACCCGCCACGGCGAGACCGAAAAGCCCGGCGCTCAGGGCGAGCGCGAGGGCGGTACGTGGGGTCTGTCGTCTGCTCATGGCAATCCTCCTGGTGGGGGCCTCGCGTGTGGGCGGAGCCGGCGTTGCGCGGTTGCGCTCGTCGAGCTGGGTCGCCTTCGCCGCCCACGCGGGTCCGGTGCCGAGGTGTAGGGCAAGAGCGTTGCCAACGGCTTCTCCCTGGGAGAGAGGGTGGTTCGGAGCCCCAAAACGTCCTCTGCAGGAGACGGTCCGTCCGGCTCGACCGCGATGCGGCGCTGCCATAGGAAGGCCGTGGCCGCCTCTCGTAACTTCCTCGACCGCCGCGAGAAAGGCCCGAAAAGGGGCGTTTGTGGTGTGCCGGCTTTTATTCCCTCGCCTTGACTTTTTTCGCTCCGTGGTGTACCTTGATGACGCTAAATGGTTCGCCTTCCTGTATTTAGCCCATAAAGCTATTCTCCAAAGGGGGCCTGGATGCTGGACTTCAAGCCAGGGCAGAAGGTCGTTTACCCGAATTACGGCGTGACGGTGGTGGAGAAGATCGACGCGGCGAGTTGGGACGGTCTGCAGCAGCGCTGCTATCACCTGCGTCTGCTCTCCAACAACGCCCAGATCATGGTGCCGCTCATCAACAAGGAGCTCGTCGGCCTGCGTCCGCTGGGCGGCAACGGCGAGATCCGCAGCCTGTTCGGGATCCTCGAAGACGGCAACATCGACACTTACAAGGACTGGAAGGGCCGCTACAAGCAGAACCTCGACAAGATGCGCACCGGCCGGCTGATCGAGGTCGCCGAGGTGCTCAAGAACCTCCGCCTCGTCTCCGAGCGCAAGAGCCTGTCGTTCCGCGAGAAGAAGATGTTCGAGCGCGCCAAGCACTTCATCGTCAGCGAGGTTGCCCACGTGCGCGGCATCGCCGAGCCCGACGCCCTGCGGGCGGTGGAGTCGGCGCTCGACTCGAGCCTGGCCAAGCGGCACAAGAAGGAGCCGCGGGCCTGCTGAGCTGATTCGGGACTCGCGATCGTCGAAGGCCCCACTCCGGTGGGGCCTTCGTGCATCTGGAGGACCGGCGACAGCTAAGATCGCGATCTCATGACACGCGACAATCTGCTCTTCATCACCATCGGCGTGCTCGCCGGCTTCATCTCCGGCTACTTCACCCACGAGGTGATGGCGGTGCGCCAGCCGCCGCCGCTGGCGGTGCTGCAGGCGGCACAGGCGCAGGCGGCGGCGATGGGCGACGCGCAGGCCGACGGCGCGGGCGCCGGCCCCTTCGAAGGCGCCGCCGCTCCCGGCGACCCGCGGGGCACCGGTTCGGCCGGCGGCGCCGGCGCGCCCGCCGGGCCGGCGATGGCGGACATCCTGCGCCTGCGCGAGCAGGTGGAGAAGAACCCCAACGACGCCGAGGCCGTGCTCACCCTCGCCAACCTCAACTACGACATCCGCAACTGGGACCGTGCGCGGCAGCTCTACGAGCATTACCTCGAGCTGCGGCCGGCGCAGCCGGACATCCTCAC
Source organism: Thermoanaerobaculia bacterium (assembly GCA_036005845.1). Taxonomy (GTDB): domain Bacteria; phylum Acidobacteriota; class Thermoanaerobaculia; order Multivoradales; family JAIOJS01; genus DASYQD01. The sequence continues at coordinate 25,779 of DASYQD010000124.1, forward strand.
CGACCTCGGCGTCTCCCTGCGCGGCCTCAAGCGCTTCCCCGAGGCGATGGCGCGCTTCGAGCAGGCGCAGCAGCTCCAGGACGGCCACTGGCAGTCGCTCTACAACGAGGTAGTGGTGCTCGCCTTCGACTTGAAGGACACGGCGAAGGCGCAGCAGGTGCTGGCGCGGCTGCGGCAGCTCCAGCCCGACAACCCCGAGGTGGCGAAGCTCGCCGACGAGGTCGCCAGGCGAAGCGGCGCGGCGTGACCGGCTAACGGCTCCGGCGCGATGGCCGCGCAGTTGGCCGGTCATCGCGAGGAGCGCAGCGACGAAGCGATCTCGATGCCGAACGATGCAGCCGGCGCCCGCTGGTGCGAGGTGGCGGTGCCGGTGCCGCTGCCGGGCGCGCTGACGTACGAGGTGCCCCCCCCGTGGCAGGGCGCCGCGGTGCCGGGGACGCGGGTGCTAGTGCCGGTAGGGCGACGGCGGCTCGTCGGCGTCGTCGTCGGGTTGCTCGACGCGCCGCCCGAAGGCGTCGAGACGAGGCCGCTCGTCGAGGTGCTCGATCCCGAGCCGGTGCTTACGGCGGAGCTGCTGGAGCTCGCGGCGTTCACCTCCGATTACTACCTGGCGCCGATCGGCGAGGTGGTGCGCACGATGCTGCCGCCCGACCTCGAGCCATGGGGCGCGCAGCGGGTGCGGCTCACCGACCGCGGCGCGCTGGCGGCGGCGACGGGCGACGAGGCGCTGGTGCTCGCCGCCCTGCGCGACCACGGCCGCCTGCGCGTCGCCGAGCTGCAGGAGCGCACTGGACTGGCCGCGCTGCCGGCGCTGCTTGAACGGTTGCGCGCGCAGGGCAAGGTGGTGGTGGAAGGCGGCGACCGTCACGCCGGCGCGCGCTACAAGCCGGCGGTGGAGCTCGCCGCGGGCTCCGTCGACGAGCTGACGGCGCGCGTCGGCCGCTCGCAGCAGGGCCGCGCCGTGGTGGCCCACCTCGCCGCCCTCGGCCGGCCGGCGACCGTGGAGGAGCTCCACGACGCGACCGGCAGCTCGCCGGCGGTGCTGCGGCGGCTGGTCAAGGTCGGCGTGCTGCGCAGCTTCCTCGAGGTGCAGCGGCTGTCGCTCGACGGACACCTGCTGAGCGGCACGAGCTCGCCGCCGGTGCGGCTGCGGGCCGACCAGGAGGAGGCCGTCGACCGGATCGTGGATGCGATGCGGCGGTCTTTCCCCCTGCCCCTTGAGGGGCAGGGGGCTGGGGGGATAGGGGTGAAACGGAACTTAGGGGAGGGGGTTGGGTGGGGGGCGGCAGCGGGCTTTGCCCGCGGGGGGGCCTTCCTACTCGCCGGCATGACGGGCTCCGGCAAGACCGAGGTCTACCTGCGCGCCGCTCGCGCCGCGCTCGACGCCGGCCGCGGCGTGCTGCTGCTGCTGCCCGAGATCGCGCTCGTGCCGGCGCTGGCGCGCGCGGTGCGCGAGCGCTTCGGCGAGCAGGTGGCGGTGCTGCACTCCGGCCTCTCCGGCCCCGAGCGGCAGCAGGAATGGCAGCGCGTGCGCGGCGGCGCCGCCCGCGTGGTGCTCGGCGCCCGCTCCGCCCTCTTCGCACCGATCGCCGACCTCGGCCTCCTCGTCGTCGACGAGGAGCAGGATCCGTCGTATAAGCAGGACTCGGTGCCGCGCTACCACGGCCGCGACCTCGCGCTCGTGCGCGCGCGCTCGGCGGGCGCGGTGGCGGTGCTCGTCTCGGCGACGCCGTCGCTGGAGAGCCGGCACAACGTCGAGACCGGCAAGCTCGTGCCGCTGGCGCTCACGCAGCGCGTCGGGCAGGGCGAGCTGCCGGAGGGGATCCTCGTCGACCTGCGGCAGGAGCCCGGCTCGAAGCGCCCCGGCGAGGTGCTGTTCTCGCTGCGACTACGCGAGGAGATCGCCCGCGCGCTCGACGCCGGCGAGCAGATCGTGCTGCTGCGCAATCGCCGCGGCTACGCACCGATCCTGCTCTGCCGCGCCTGCGGCGAAGACTTCCGCTGCGATGACTGCGGTCTCCCGCGCACCTACCACCGCCGCGCCAACCGCCTGCTCTGCCACTACTGCGGGCAGTCGAGCTCGGCGCCCGCCTTCTGCCCGGTGTGCGACGCGGCGGCGCTCGAGCCCGTCGGCGCCGGCACCGAGCGGGTGGAGGAGCGCTTCTCCGAGCTGTTCCCGGAGGCGAAGGTGGCGGTGTTGGACCGCGACACCGCCCGCCGCCCCGGCGGCGCCGCCGCCATCCTCGATCGCCTGGCGCACGGCGACGCGCAGGTGCTCATCGGCACGCAGATGGTATCGAAGGGTCACCACTTCCCGCGCATCGCGCTCGCCGCCGTGCTCGCCGCCGACGCGTACCTCAGCTTTCCCGACTTCCGTGCCGTCGAGCGCACGTACACGCTGCTCACCCAGCTCGCCGGCCGCGCCGGCCGCGGCGAGCGCGCCGGTCGCGTCGTCATCCAGACCTTTCACCCCGATCATTACGCCATCCAGGCGGCGCTGCAGCACGACGACAAGCGCTTCGCTGCCGAGGAGATGCGCTTCCGCCGGGTCTTCCACTATCCGCCGTTCACGCGCATGGTGCACCTGCTAGTGCGCGACAAGAAGCGCGAGCGCGGCTGGGCACGCATCCAGGAGCTGGCGGAACGCATCTCCGAGCACCCGCTGGCGGCCGGCGTGCGGATGTCAGGGCCGGCGCCGGCGCCGCTCGAGCGGCTGCGCAACCAGTGGCGGTTCCAGTTGCTGCTGCGCGAGACGTCGGGCGTCAAGCTGCGACGGCTCGTCGGCGCGGTGCTGCCCGAGGGCGCCGACCGCGACTTGATGGTGGACGTCGACCCATACGACCTCCTCTAGAGCCGGCGAGGGTGCTGCCCGCGCAGGATTCCGGACCCGCCGGGCCTCTCACGTGCTGAGCCCAAGCCGTGAGATCGTGACCGACCGAGGAGCCCCTCGCATGCCGTCAAGCATCGCCTCGCCCGACCGGCCTTCTCTCCGCCACCGCGGCCGAGCCGCGCTGGCGCTGCTCGCGTGTGCGGGACTCGTGACCAGCGCGGTCCCGGCGCAGCAACCGCCGGCGGAAGTGCCGCACTACGACGAGACGGTCGACGTCACCCTCGTCACCACCACCTTCTACGTCGTCGACGCCGGCGGCAAGCCGGTGCGCGACCTGCGGCAGGACGAGGTCGAGGTCACGGTCGCGGGCAAACCGGCCCAGATCGCCCACTTCGAGCCGGTGGGAGCGGAGCTCGCGGCCGATGCCGCGGCGCCGGCAGCGCCGAAGACCGCGCCGTCGCCCGCCGCGCCATCTCCCGCGCGAGGCGCCGCCGGCCCGCGCCACGTCTTCTTCTTCTTCGACCTCACCTTCTCGCTGCCGCGCGCTCTCCCCGCCGCCAAGAAGGTGGCCGACGGCCTGGTGGAGAAGCTGCCGCCGAGCGACTTCCTCTACCTCGTCACCTACCACAGCCAGCGCGGCATGAACCAGGAGCTCGGCCCGGTCACCGACGCCGCCGGCCGGCAGGCGCTGGTGCAGCGCATCGACGCCATGACGCCCAACGTCGAGCGCATCCACCGCCGCGTCGACCTGCCCAACTATCACGGCCTCGGCAAGCGCAGCGACGGCGGCCTGATGGCCGACACTTACACCCGGGCGCACGACAACGAGCTCGACGCCTACGCCGCCGAGGGCGCCGCGCTGGCCCAGTCGCTGCAGAGCTTCTCGGCCTTCCTGCGCCAGGTGCCGGGGCCGAAGGCGGTCCTCTACTTCACGCAGGGCATCGACAGCGACGTCTACGGCGGCCTCGCGGCGGGTGTCGACCTGGGCGGGCACGGCGCCATCCGCCACGGCTCGTTGCGTGCCGTCTTCGATCCGGCGCTGAAGGCGCTCGCGGAGACCGGCGCGGCGCTGTTCTTCGTCGACCCGGTGGTGGGATTCGAGCCGGGCGACCGCGTGGAAGGCGTCGAGCCCGACGCCGAGGCGCACTGGGTCGACGACGCCCCCACCGGCGGCGGCACGCTGCAGTTGATGAGCGAGACGAGCGGCGGGCTGGTGCTGACCGATCCCAACACCGCGACGCTGCAGGACAAGCTGGGCGGCTGGCTGGACTCGCGCTACGAGCTGGGCGTCTACGTGACCGCCGAGCAGCTCGGCAAGCCGCTCCAGGCCGAGATCCGCGTCAAGCGGCCGGGCGTGCACGCGTGGACCGCCCGCTGGCTGCAGCCGCCGCGCTCGCCGCGCGAGCTGCAGCCGCCCGAGCGCGCCTTCCTCGCCGTGCAGATGACGATGGCGAAAGACCCACGCTCGGCGCTGCGCAACCTGGTGACGCCGGCGCTCGAGGGCTTCGCCGGCACGCCGCACTTCGACCGCCAGGGCGAGGCGATGCACCTGCGCTTCGTCCCGGGCGACTGGTCGACCGAGATGGCGCTGCGCGGCATGGAGCTGTTCAGCGTCGTCGTCGCGCCCGGCGAGCCGCCGCAGCTCGTCAGTCTGGAGAAGCGGATGTTCAGCCCGACGCCGATGCACGACCCGATCGAGGCGTCGGTGGCCGCGAAGCCGGCGCTGGTCTGGGGGCTCGTCGCCTTCGACCTGACGACCGGCCAGATCTACTACGGCCGCTACGCGATGCCGGCGTCCGGCGGCTAGACACCCGCGGCAGCCGGCACCTGCGAGCGCCTGCTCACCTGGCCGCCAGAAATGGGTGCCGCAGCGACGATCGCGCCGCCCGCGCCGCGCTCGACGCCGGCCGCGGCTGGGTACAATCACGACGCCCTCATGCCAACGCTGAGCGAGCGCGCCCTTCCGCAGCTCTCCGTCCTCGTCGTCGTCTTCGACATGGAGCGCGAAGCGCACCGTACGCTGCGCTCGCTGGCCGACGACTATCAGCGCGGGGTGAGCGCCGAGCAGTACGAAGTGCTGGTGCTCGACAACGGCTCGCCGGAGCCGTTTCACGCCGGCTCCGTCGCCGAGTATGGTCCCAACTTCCATTACCACCGGATGCCGCAGCCGAGCCGCTCGCCCGCCGGGGCGATCAACTACGGAGCCCGCCTGGCCACGGCGGACTACCTCGGCGTGATGATCGACGGCGCGCGCCTGCTCACGCCGGGGATCCTGCGCTACGCGCTGGCCGCCCGGCGGCTCGTGGCGGAGCCCTACGTCGTCACCCATTGCTTCGACCTCGGCCCGGCGCTGCAGCCGATCGCCATCGAGCAGGGCTACGACCGTGAGCGCGAGGACGCGCTGCTGGCGAGCATCGGCTGGCCGGCGGACGGCCAGCGCCTCTTCGACGTCGGCGTCACCGCCGCCGACGGCTGGTTCGCTCCACTGCTGGAGAGCACGTTGGTGTTCGTCACCCGCCGCACCTTCGAGGGCGTCGGCGGCTTCGACGAGCGCTTCACCAGCGCCGGCGGCGGCATGGTCAACATTCACATGCACGAGCGGTTCTGCGCTCAGCCGGAAGTGGAGCTCGTCACCCTGCTCGGCGAAGCCACCTTCCACCAGATGCACGGCGGCGCAGCGACGGGCGTGCCGCAGTCGGCGCAAGCGGAGCTCACGGAGGCCTTGCGGGAGGATTACCGGAGCATCGTCGGCGCGCCCTGGTCGGGCCGCCCGCCGGCCCGGCCGTCGCGATTCCTCGGTCACCTGCCGCCGCCGGCGCGCCGTTGGCTCGCCCACCGGCGCGACGAGCTCGCCGCCGAGCTGACGCGGGTGCGGCGCACCGTACGCCTCCTCGAGAGCGCGACGAGCGACCGGCAACGGGAGATGCTGCACGTACACGGCATGATCGCCGACCGCGACGCCGAGCTGGCGCGGCTGCGCGAGGAGCTGGCGGCGCGCATCGCTACCGCGAATTGGTTGGCGGACGAGGTCGCGGCGCGCCGGGCGACGCTGTCGCGGCTCGAGCGCGAGGTCGCGGAGCCGCAGTCGGCTCTCGTCGAGGGCGAGCCGTGCGCGCCGGCGGTGAGCGCTCCACCGGCGGTGCCCAATTGAGCGGCAACGTGGAAGCGCGGCGCGACGCCTCGCCGGCGCTGTCGGTGGTCGTGGTCGTCTTCAACATGGCGCGCGAGGCGCCGCGCATGCTGCACTCGCTGTCGGCGGCCTACCAGCAGGGCGTCGGCGCCGACGAGTACGAGGTCGTGGTGGTGGACAACGGCTCGCGGCCGCCGCTCGGCGAGGAGGCCGTACGCCGCTTCGGGCCCAACTTCCGCTACCGCTACGTCGAGGATGCCAGCCCGTCGCCGTCGCGCGCCATCAACCTCGGCATCGCAATGGCGCGCAGCGACTACCTGGCGATCATGATCGACGGGGCGCGCATCCTGAGCCCCGGCGTGCTGCGTCACGGCCTCGAGCTGCCGCGGCTGTTCGCGCGACCATGCGGCCTGGTCCACGGCTGGCACATCGGGCCGGACTTCCAGAGCCGCTCGATCGAGCGCGGCTACGGCCGCGACGTCGAGGACGCGCTGTTGGCGAGCATCGGCTGGCCGGCGGACGGCTACCGGCTGTTCGAGATCAGCTCGCCGCACGACCCCATCGCCACCTGGTTCGAGCTCGTCGACGAGAGCAACTGCACGTTCGCCCACCGCGACGTGTTGGCAGAGGTGGGCGGCTACGACGAGCGCTACCAGTGCGCCGCCGGAGGGTTGGTCAACCTCGACGTGCAAGTCCAGCTGCTCGACCACCCGCGAGTGGACACCGTGATCGTGCTGGGCGAGGGGACCTTCCACCAATTCCATGGCGGGCACACCAGCAGCACGCCACAATCGAGGCTCGAGCCGCTGGTGGAGGGGTTCAAGCGCGAATACCTCGCCATTCGCGGCGAGGAGTGGGTGTGGCCGCGGCCCTTTCGCGCGCCCCACTTCCTCGGTCACCTGCCGGCGGCGGCGGAGCGCTTCCTGTCGCCCTTCGCCGTCAACGTCTACCCCGAGCTGGTGGCGGCGCACGAGCGCATCCGGCGACTGCACGCCGTCCACTCCTCGCTCGAGGTTGAGGTCCGGCGGTTGCACGGCGAGGCGCAGGCCCGCGACTCCGTGCTCGAGGAGATGTATCGCCGGGTGGCGGCGTGCGACCGGCAGATCGCCGACGGCCACCGGGAAGCGGCGTGCCTCGACGCCGCGATCGCCGCCGCTCAGGACGAGGTGGCGCGGCTCGACGCCCTGCTGGCGCCGGCGGAGAGACGATGACCTGGAACGAGCTGCTGTATCCCGACCTTCAAGACGCCGACGCCCAGCGCGCCGCGATCGAGCGCTTCCACGCCCTCTACTACCACCGCGGCCAGCAGACCTGGATGAACACCTACTGGCTCGGGGTGCCCACGGCCAAGTGCCCGCTGGATCTCTGGATCTACCAGGAGATTCTCGCCGAGCGGCGGCCGGACGTGATCGTCGAGGCCGGCACCTACCACGGCGGCAGCGCTCTCTTCCTCGCCTGCATCTGCGAGCTGCTCGGCCAGGGCCGCGTCTACAGCATCGACATCGCGCCGCAGGAGCCGCTGCCGCAGCACCCGCGTCTCGAGTACCTCCGCGGCTCGTCGGTGAGCGACGAAGTGTGGCGCGAGCTGCGGGCGCGCATCGGCGAGAGCGAGCGGGTGCTGGTCATCCTCGACTCCGACCACTCGCGCCAGCACGTGCTCGCGGAGCTCGAGCGCTTCCACGAGCTGGTGAGCGTCGGCAGCTACCTCATCCTCGAGGACACCAACGTCAACGGCCACCCCGTGTACCCGCGCTTCGGCCCCGGACCGATGGAGGCGCTCGACGAGTTCCTGCAGAGCCACGCCGAGCTACGGGTGGACCGCGAGCGCGAGAAGCTGCTCCTCACCTTCAATCCGCGCGGTTACTTGGAGAAGGTGTTGCCCGGCGCGGACGATGCCGCGGTCGATCCCGACGCGGCCGAGGTCTTCCTACCCCAGCGGTCGGCGCCGCCGCCCGCCGAGGTCGGGTTCGCGGCGCTCCTACGCGAGCTCGCCGAGCGCGACGAGGTCATCGCCTGGCTGCACCAGGAAGTGGCGGTCCGTGACGACATGGTGGCGCTGCTGCACCGCGAAGTGGCGCGCCGCGATGGCGGGATAAGCCGCCTCCACGGCGAAGTAGCGCTCCGCGACCGCCGCGCCGAGGAGCTCGCGGCGGCGGTGGCGGAGTCGGCGGCGCGCCAGCGGTGGGCCGAGGAACGCTGCCGAGCGGCGGAGGAGCGCTGGGCAGCGATCGAGAACAGCCGCCTTTGGCGGACGGTGACGCTCTACTGGCGCTGGCGAGCTCGCCTGCGCCGCCGGTTGCGGCGCGCAGACTGAAGCCCGGGCGCTCGGCCAGAGCGCGCAGCCGGCGCCGCACGCGACCGCCGCGTGCGGAGAGGCCGCACTTGGTGCCGCCTCGCTTGCCGCCCCCGGACCTTTGCCGTACCATCCCGCGGACCCGCGGGAGGCACCTTGCCCGACACCGACGCCCAGCGCTCGCGCAGGCTCCTCGACGCGCGCCAGATGGACCGCGTGATGCGGCGCATGGCGGGCGAGATCCTGGAGCAAAACCATGGCGCCAGCGACCTCATCCTCGTCGGCATCCGCACCCGCGGCGTGCCGCTGGCCGAGGCGCTGGCCGACGAGATCGGGCGCCTCGAGGGCGTCGAGGTACCGCGCGGCATCCTCGACATCACCCTGTACCGCGACGACCTGTCGGTGATCGGGCCGCAGCCGATCGTGCGTCCGACGTCGCTGCAGGAGCCCATCGACGACAAGGTGGTGGTGCTCTGCGACGACGTGCTGTTCACCGGCCGCACCGTGCGCGCCGCGCTCGATGCCCTCATCGACTACGGGCGGCCGAAGGCGGTGCGCCTCGCCGTGCTCGTCGACCGCGGCCACCGCGAGCTGCCCGTCCAGGCCGACTTCATCGGCAAGACGGTCGAGACGCTCGACGACGACGTGGTGAAGGTGGCCTTCGAGGCGACGGACGGGCGGCAGGAGGTCATGCTCCTGCACGAGTATCGGGCCGCGAAGTGACCGACGTTCGCTGGCAGCGGAAGGACCTGCTCGGCATCGCCGAGCTGTCGCGGGGGGAGATCGAGCTCGTCCTCGACACCGCTGTCTCGTTCGCCGAGGTGGGCGCGCGGCCGATCAAGAAGGTGCCGACGCTGCGCGGCAAGACGGTGCTCAACCTCTTCTTCGAGGCCTCGACGCGCACGCGCTCGAGCTTCGAGATCGCCGAGAAGCGGCTCTCCGCCGACAACCTCAACTTTTCGAGCTCGGGCTCGGCGCTGGAGAAGGGCGAGAGCCTGGTCGACACCGCGCTCAACCTGCAGGCGATGGCGCCCGATCTCATCGTCATCCGCCACGCGCATCCGGGCGTGCCGCACATGCTCGCCAAGCGGCTCAAGGCCGGCGTCATCAACGCCGGGGACGGCGCGCACGAACACCCGACACAGGCCTTGCTCGACGCCTACACCATCCGCGACCGCAAGCAGCGCATCGAAGGTCTCAAGGTGGCCATCGTCGGCGACCTCGAGCACAGCCGCGTCGTGCGCAGCAACCTGCACCTGCTCAAGAAGCTCGGCGCCGAGGTGGTGCTCGCGGGCCCGCGGACGATGATGCCGGTGGGCATCGCGGCCTTCGGCGTGCCCTGGTTCTACTCGATCGAGGAGGCGCTCGAGGGCGCCGACGTGGTGATGATGCTGCGCGCCCAGCTCGAGCGCATGGCGCGGCCCCTCTTCCCGACGGTGAAGGAGTACTTCAAGCTCTTCGCGCTGACGCGCGAGCGGCTGAAGCTCGCCAAGCCCGACTGCCTGGTGATGCACCCCGGGCCGATGAACCGCGGCGTCGAGATCGCCAGCGACGTCGCCGACGGCGAGCGCTCGGTGATCCTCGAGCAGGTCACCAACGGCGTCGCCGTGCGCATGGCCGTGCTCTATCTGTGCTCGGGAGCGGGGGAGGCGGCGTGAGGACGCTCATTCGTGGCGGCCGCGTCGTCGATCCGTCGCAGGGGCTCGACTCGTTCGTCGATCTGCTGATCGAGGACGGCGAAGTGGCGCGCCTCGGCGAGAAGCTGCAGGCGCCGGAGCACTGCGAGGTCGTCGACGTCGTGGGGCTGATCGTCGCGCCCGGCTTCATCGACATCCACGTCCACCTGCGCGAGCCGGGGCAGGAGTACAAGGAGACGGTGCGCACCGGCACGATGGCGGCCGCCGCCGGCGGCTTCACCGCCGTCTGCTGCATGGCCAACACCGTGCCGGTCAACGACCACCGCTCGATCACCGAGCACATCCGCGGCGAGGCGGAGCGCCACGGCTTCGCGCGCGTGCACCCGATCGGCGCGGTGTCGAAGGGGCTCGAGGGCAAGCAGCTCGCCGAGATCGGCGAGATGGCGGCCGCCGGCGCGGTGGCGATCTCCGACGACGGCAAGCCGGTGATGGACGCCGAGCTGATGCGCCGCGCGCTGCTCTACGCGCAGCACTATGGCATCCAGAATGGCCTGCCGGTGGTGCAGCACGCCGAAGACCTCAGCCTCTCGGGCGGCGGTGTCATGCACGAGGGCGAGATCTCGGCGCGGCTCGGGCTGCCTGGCATCCCGGGCTCGGCCGAGGACGTGATGGTGGCGCGCGACCTCATCCTGCTCGAGGACTGCGGCGGCCGCTACCACGTGGCGCACATCTCGACCGCGCGCAGCCTCGAGCTGGTGCGTGCGGCGAAGCAGCGCGGGCTGCCAGCGACGTGCGAGGTGACGCCGCACCACCTGTTGTTGACCGACGACGAGGTGGCGAAGACGGGCTTCTCGACGGCGTGCAAGATGAAGCCGCCGCTGCGCAGCGCCGCCGACAGGGAGGCGATGCTCGCCGGCCTCGCCGACGGCACTGTCGACGCCATCGCCTCCGACCACGCGCCGCATCACACAGACGAGAAGGACGAGAGCTTCCACAACGCGCCGTTCGGCATAGTCGGGCTGGAGACGACGGTGCCGCTGTGCCTCGACCGGCTGGTGCGGCCCGGAGTGATCTCGCTGTCGCGGCTCGTCGAGCTGCTGGCCTGCGGTCCCGCGCGCGTGATGAACCTGCCTACCGGCACGCTGCGCGTCGGTTCGCCCGCGGACGTGACGCTGCTGTCGCTCGACGAGCGCTACACGGTGCAGCCGTCGGGGTTCCGCAGCAAGGGACGCAGCACGCCGTTCGCGGAGTGGACGCTCCAGGGGCGCGCCGTGGGCACCTTCCTCGAAGGACGCCGCGTCGAGCTCGACGCGCGGCGGAGCACCTGAGCGCCATGCAGCCGCGCGAGCCTCAGTGGGATCGGCCGCTTGCTTCGCCGGCAGCCCTTCTCGGCTGTGCCTTCGTTGTCGCTTTGGCGGCGGCTGGAGGTGGTGTCTGGTGGATGATGCGGGGCGGCTGGCGACCTTATCCGCCCCTCACCTCGGCGGAGCCGACGCCTTCAGCGGAGCCGGCGGCCGCCGCCGTCGCCGAGGAGCCGGAACCGACTCCCACGGCCGCTCCGACCGCCGTTTCGAGTGAGGAGATCGAGCGCGAGGTGGAGCGCGAGTTTCGCCGGATGAAGGCGCGCCTCGATCGCGCGGCGGCGGCGCCCGAGGCCTCCCAAGACATCCACCGTGTCGGCGGCGAAGTGGCGGCGCCGCGCCTCGTCAGGCAAGTCCAGCCGGTGTATCCCTTGGCAGCCCGCCTCACCGGCACGCAGGGCGTGGTCATCGTGGAAGCGGTGATCGACCAGCACGGCGAGGTGTCGAAGGTGCGCGTGCTCAAGGGCCTGCCGCACGGCCTCGACGACGCGGCCGTCGAAGCCGTGGAGCAGTGGAAGTTCGCGCCGGCGATGCTGTACGGCAAGCCGGTGGCGGTCTACTTCACGCTCACCGTCAACTTCAGGATCGACTCGCGGGCTGGCTCGGGCTAGCGCCCGCCCGGCGGCGCGTTCGCTCGCCGCGGCAGGCGCACTTCGTAGACCAGGTTGGTGGCGTCCGCGAAGCGCAGCGCGAACCACTGCGGCATGGCGTCGGCCCACTGACGCTCGAGCGGGAAGTCGAAGTTGGGATAGCGCGCGAGGTGCAGCCAGCGGATGTCGCGCCGCGCCAGGTTGCGCAGCCACGCCTCGGCCGACGGCGCGGCGCGCAGCTCGCAGCCGGGGTAGCGGATGGCGAGCGGCCGGTCGGCGGCGTCGACGTTGACGTAGCGCACGTCGCGCTCGAGGCGCGGGCCCATCGCCGGGTAGGTGAGGTAGTTGTTCGGCGCGTAGACGACGTCGACGGCGCCCTCGGCGGCATGCGCGTCGAGCCAGGCCCAGCCAGGGGCGAAGAGGCGCGACGACGTCTGGTGGAACGTCAGGTCGTTGGCGAGCGCACGCGGCCGGTCGGCGAGGCGGAAGCGGGCGAGGAGGGGAGCGCCGGCCAGCGCCAAGACGAGGGCGGCGAGCGCGAGCTCACGCCGGCGGCGGACGACGAAGGCGCGCGCGGCTGGGCTGAACAGCAGCACCGCGGCCGCACCGTCGGCGAGCGCGACGGTGACGCGCAGAAGCAGCGGCACGTCGGCGTGGAGCTGCAGCAGGTCCTGCACGAGCAGCGCGATGGCGATGCCTTCGATCCACCGATCGGGGATCGCGCGCCGCTCGGCGCCCGCCGCGGCGGCGGCGAAGGTGACGCCGAAGGCGGAGACGAGGTAGCGGACGTTGTTGTAGACATGGCGCAGCCGGGCGAACGGAATCGTCAGCCAGAAGACGATCTCCGCCCACACCAGGAGCGCGGCCGTCCACCCTTCGCGCCGGCGCTCGCGCGGCACGAGCCAGGGCAGCGCGAGCGCGGCGAGCAGCAGGAGCGCCGCCTGCGGCCCGGCGCCCACTTCGAGCGAGGTGCGGTGGGTGGTGCCGAGGAAGGCCTCGACGATGCGGCCCCCGCCCACCATCTCGCGCCACGACTCGACGGCGGAGTTGCGACGCGGGAAGGCGATCGGCGCGGCCGCCTCGCGGCCGGCGACGTTGCGCTCGCAGGCGACGGCGAGCGGATCGACGCCGAGCGCGGCGTTGCGCAGGTAGAAGTAGCCGCCGAGGAGCGCGGTGACGGCGACCGCCGCGGCGAGCTGCGAAACGCGCCGCCGCCACTCCCCGCGCGCGAGGAGCGTCAGCGCGCCGCCCGCCGCCAGCCCGAAGACGACGCCGAGCACCTTGGCGCCGCAGGCGAGACCGAGGCCGGCGCCGAGCAGCAGCGCGTCGGCCCAGCTCGCCGAGCGCAGCCAGCGCAGGCCGAAGTAGAAGCCGGCGAGCAGCGCGCCGGCGAGAAAGAGGTCGACGTACTCGGTGGCCGCCGAGCGCACGACGATCGGCGTCAGCGCGACGAGGAAGGCGGCGAGCGGCCACCAGCGCCGCGCGCCGAGCTGCCGCGCGATGGCGCCGGTCGCCAGCGTGACCAGCAGCCAGTGCGGCACGCTCGCCAGGTTGACGTAGAGCTCGCTGTGCGACGGCGCCATCCACCACCAGAACCAGAGCGAGCCGTTGGCGGGCACGTAGCCGTAGTAGTTGACCGGGTTGGCGCCGAAGACCGGCGCGAGATTCCGGTCGCGCAGCCAGGTGCCGGCGAGCAGCAGGTGGTACATCAGCGCGTCCCACGACAGCGGCGGAAGCAGCAGCCCGCGCAGCGCCTCGCTGCCGGCGCCGTGGAGAACGAGCAGCGAGGGCGCCCAGAACTGCCGCGCCACCTGCCAGGTACGGCGCGCGATGATAACCAGCGGCGCCGCGAGACCGCCGACGGGCGGCTGGCGCCGCGCGCGCAATAGCAGCGCCAGCACCAGCAGGATCTGCAGCCCGAGCGCGAGGTCGATGCGCAGCACGCCGAGCGCGCCCAGCACGAGCGCGATGGCGATCGCCTCCGCGGTGGCGACCAGCAGCGTGCCAACGGCGAGCGTGAGCGGATCGCGCGCCGCCTCCTCGCCGAGCAGCCGCAGCGCCGCGAGGTAGCCGCCGAGCGCGAGGAAGAAGAGCGCCAGCAGCGTCAGCAGCGCGCCGAGCAGGTCGACGAGCACCATGGCGCTAGCGCAGCAGCTCCAGCACCGCGTTGCCCGGGTCGCGGTAGCGCAGCGCGAAGAGGTCGGGCCGCGCCGCCGCCCAGTCGAGCTCGGGCGGGAAGGGGTAGCCGGGGAAGCGGCCGACGTGCACCCAGCGCACACGGGCGCGGCGCAGGTTCGCCAGCCACGCCTGCGGATCGAGCTCCTGGCGCGGGTCGCAGCCGGGGTAGGCGGTGACGTCGCGCACGTTGTCGCGGTTGCTGTTGACGTAGACGACGCGCCGCTCGAGGTGCGGCCCCATCGCCGGGTACCAGAAGACGCTCGTCGGCGACTCGACCACCGCCACCGTGCCGTTGCCGCCGTGCGCATCGAGCCACTCCCAAGCACCGGCGAAGGCGCGCATGGTGGTCTCGTGGAAGGTGCTCTCCTCGCCGAAGGCGCGGCCGCGGTCGGCGACGCGCCAGCGGCCGAGCAGCGGAGCGCCGACGAGCAGGACCGCCGCCGAGGTGGCGACAGCGAGAGACACGGCGTGCCGCCGAGTGAGCTCACGCAACCGCGGCGACAGGGCGAGCGAAACGGCGCCGAGGTCGACGATCGCCAGCGCGATGCGGACGCCGAACGGCATCTCCTCGTGGAGCAGTACGAGGTCTTGGACCAACAGCGCGAAGGCGAGAACGCCGAGCCACGCATCGCGCACGCCGCGGCGCTCGGCCGCCGCGACGAGGCCGGCGAAGGCGAGCGCGAAGGCGCCGTCGAGATAGCGCGGGTTGGCGAGGAACTGCTGGCCGTTGGCGTAAGGCACGGTGACGAAGATGAAGGCCTGCGCCGCGATCTGACTCCACACCAGCGTCGCCGATCGGCGCTCGCCCCTGGGCAGCAGCAGCGGCAGGAGCAGCGCCGCCAGCAGCAGCAGCGCCGGCGGGCCAAGCCCGAGCTCCAGCGACTTCGGCTTGCTGCTGCCGAGGAAGGCGGTGAGCAGGTTGCCGTTGCGGATCAGCTCCGGCCAGATGGCGACGAGTGTGAAGGGCCGCGGGAAGCGGACACCGGCGCCGACGACGTTCAGCCCTTCGCAGGCGGCGGCGAACGGGCCGACGCCCGCTCGCCACGCCTGGAAGTAGAAGATGCTGGCCGGGACCACCGCGACCGCCGCCGCCGCGAGGAGTTGCCAGGCGCGCCGGCGCCACTCGCCGCGCGCCAGCAACACCGCGACGCCGGCGAGCGCCGCAGCGTACCCGAGACCGAGCACCTTGGCGCCAGCCGCCACTCCGCACGCCGCACCCAGCAGCAGCGCATCGCCGGCGCGCGTCGAGCGAATCCACCGCAGCGCAAAGAAACACCCCGCGACGATCGTGCCGCCGACGAGGAGATCGGCGTACTGCGTCGCCGCCGCGCGCAGCACCACGGGCGCCATCAGCGCCAGGAAACCGGCGAGCGGCCAGTGGCGTCGCGCGCCCAGCTCGCGCGCCACGCCGCCCGCCGCGAGCGCCAGCAGCACCGCGTGGGGGAACGCCGCCAGGTTGACGTAGAGCTCGCCGTGCGACGGCGCCAGCCACCACCAGAGCCACACCGGCCCCCCCGCCGGCTGCAGGCCGTAGAAGCTGATCGGCCGCATGCCGAAGATGGGCGCGATGCGCTGCTCCTGCAGCCACGTCCCGGCGATCGGCAGGTGGTACATGACGCTGTCCCACGACAGCGGCGGCCGCAGCAGACCGCGCAGCGCCTCGGCCGCCAGCGCGTGCACGGCGATCAGGCTCATCGCCGGATGCTCGACCGTCCGCGCCCAGACGCGCCGCCACAGCAGCCGCGCCTCGGCCCCCGAGTCCGCACCACGCCGCTGCTCAATGCGCACCAGCAGCACGAACACCATGACCATGACCATCAGCGCGGCCTCGATGCGCAGCAGCCCCAGCTTGCCGAGCACGATGGCGATCAGCTCCGCTTCGAAGATCGCCGCGAGCAACGTCGCGATCGCCAGCGCCAGCGGGTCGGCGGCGCCGGCGCCAAGCGCTTTCCTCGCCAACAGATAGCCGTTTACGACGAGGAACAGGAGCGTGATCGCGGTGGCCACCGCTCCGAGCAGATCGAGCACCGGCATGGATGGGCGCGATTCTGGCACGGGCCTCTCGCGCCAGCGCGTCCGACGTGCTTGTGACCCCCACGCACAGGCGCTAGACTGCCTCGATGACCGGCGAATCCTGGCTCACCACCACCTTCGACAGGCTCGAGGAGTGGGCCCAGACGCGCTCGTTCTGGCCGCTCCCGTTCGGCACCGCCTGCTGCGCCATCGAGTTCATGGGCGTCGTCTCGTCGCACTACGACGTGGCGCGTTTCGGCTACGAGGTCGTGCGCTTCTCGCCCCGACAGAGCGACGTCCTCATCGTCGCCGGCACCATCACCGACAAGATGGGGCCGGTGCTCAAGAAGATCTACGACCAGATGCCCGACCCCAAGTGGGTGATCTCGATGGGCGCCTGCGCCTGCTCGGGCGGCTTCTACCGCGCCTACCACGTGATGCAGGGCATCGACGAGATCATCCCCGTCGACGTCTACGTGCCGGGCTGCCCGCCCTCGCCCGAGGGGCTCATCTACGGCATCCTCCAGCTCAAGGAGCGGGTGATGCGCGAGAAGGGCAAGCACGGCGGCGCCAAGGAGAAGCAGACGGCGGCCGAGGAGGAGCATGCCCACTCTGGCGCCGCCTGAGCCGCTGCTCGAGAAGCACGCCGCGAAGATCACGCCGCAGGAAGGTCTCGACCAGCCCTGCTGGATCGTCGACCGCTCGGTGCTGCGCGAGGTCTGCGAGGACCTCAAGACCAACCCGGAGACGCGCTTCGACCTGCTGCTCGAGTGCTTTGGCATGGATTACCCCGAGCGCGAGCCGCGCTTCGAGGCGGTCTACCACCTCTACTCGATCCCGCACGGCAAGCGGCTGCGCCTGAAGGTGCCGCTGCCGGAGAACGACCCGACGGTGCCGTCGCTGTTGCCGGTGTGGAAGGCCGCCGACTGGTTCGAGCGCGAGATGTGGGACCACTTCGGCTTCCGCGCCGAGGGCCACCCCGACCTGCGCCGCATCCTCTGCCACGAGGCCTTCCAGGGCCACCCTCTGCGCAAGGACTACGACCCGGCGCGGCGCTGGATCTGCACCGAGAAGGACATCTACAAGCCCAAGCTCGAGCCGCCGCCGCAGCAGGACGACATGTTCGAGCGCATGACGATCAACATCGGCCCGTCGCACCCGGCGATGCACGGCACCTTCCGGCTCACCGCCGTGCTCGACGGCGAGGTGATCGTCGCTTCCGACATCGAGATCGGCTACCTCCACCGCTGCTTCGACAAGATGTCGGAGACCCACACCTGGAACCAGGTGATCCCGTACACCGACCGCCTCAACTATTGCTCGGCGTTCATCAACAACGTCGGCTATTGCCGGGTGGTGGAGAAGATGCTCGGCGTCGAGGCGCCGCCAAAGGCGGTGTGGGCGCGCACGATCCTGAGCGAGTTCTCGCGCATCATGGACCACTGCGTCTGCAACGGCACGACGCTGGTGGACACCGGCGGCATCACCAACTTCTGGTACATGTTCCAGCCGCGCGAGGAGATCTACGGGCTGCTCGAGGCGTGCTTCGGCGGCCGCCTCACCGTGTCGGGCTGCCGCATCGGCGGCCTGCTCGCCGACCTGCCGCCTGATTTCATGGCCCGCAGCCGGCGGCTGCTCGAGATCATCCCCGCCTTCGTCGACGACATGGAGAAGCTCGTCGACCACAACCGCATCTGGCTCGACCGCTCGGTGGGCATCGCCGCCATCTCCGGCGACGACGCGGTGAACTGGGGCTGGACCGGGCCGTGCCTGCGCGCCTCCGGTGTCGCCTACGACGTGCGCAAGGCCTTCCCCTACGACCTCTACGACACCGTCGACTGGGAGGTGCCGGTCTTCTACGGCGGCGACGTGCACGACCGCTACCGCGTGCGCATGGCGGAGATTCGCCAATCGCTGCGCATCATCGAGCAGCTCCTCGACCGCGGCATCCCGGAAGGCCCGTTCATCGTCGACGACCCGCACGTGGCGCTGCCGCCAAAGGACAAGGCCTACAACCAGATGGAGGCCATGATCTATCACTTCAAGCTGATCATGGACGGCGTGCAGGTGCCGGCGGGGGAGCGCTACGGGATGGTGGAAGGCGGCAACGGCGAGCTCGGCTTCTACTGCGTCAGCGACGGCTCGGCGAAGCCGTACCGCGTGCGCGTGCGGCCGCCCTGCTTCCCGATCTTCTCCACCTTCAACCAGCTCATCCTGGGGCACACGGTGTCGGACGCGGTGATCTCGCTCGGCGGCTTGAATGTCATCGCCGGAGAGCTGGAGCGATGAGCGAGCCCATCCCAGGCGAACCCACGCTCAGCGCCGCCGCTCAGCCGCCGCAGGCGGGCGCGCAGCCGGTGCCCGAGCATCCGCGCGCGCCGAAGCCGTACAAGTACACCTGGGCGGACCGGCTCTACCTGCCGCTGCTGCAGGGGCTCGTCGTCACCGCGCGCCACTTCTTCAAGAACTTGGTGAAGAGCAAGTACACCATCAGCTACCCCGAGGAGCGGCGGCCGTACAGCGGCCGCTACCGCGGCCACCACATCCTCACCACCCGGCCCGACGGCTCCGTGCGCTGCGTCGCCTGCTTCCTCTGCGCCACCAACTGCCCGGCCGAGTGCATCCACATCGAGGCCGCCGAGCAGCCCGACGTCAACATCGAGAAGTACCCCGTCGTCTACGAGATCGACATGCTGCGCTGCGTCTTCTGCGGCTACTGCGTCGACGCCTGCCCCGAGGAGGCGATCATCATGAGCCGCAACACGGACATGGCCTACTTCACCCGCGAGCAGTCGATCGTCGGCAAGGCGCAGCTCATGAAGCCATTCACCGTCGACGTGGAACGGCTCGGCTACCGGCCCTACTACCCGGAAGAGGACCGCCAGCGGGCGCAGATGCGGCGCGAGGCCTTCGATCTGGTGAGCGCGGCGCGCGGCGACGCCTGAGACGGCGATTACGCCGGCCCCGTCATGAAACCCGGCCGGTCGTAGGGGCGTAGTCTTCGCTGGAGCGGCGAGCTCGCCGCCGGGAGGGCGCCATGAACGACGCGGTCGCGGTCGGCTCGGCGGTAGGAAACCAGAGGCGCGGCTGGCGGTGGATCTTCTGGGGTCCGCACGGCCTGCGCGCGGGCTGGTCGCTGCTGATCTACGTGGCGCTGACGCAGACTCTCGGCGCGGCGCTGTTCTTCGCCATTCAACGCATCTGGAACCTCCCCGACCAGCCGCGGTTCACGCCGGGACTGTTGATCGCCGCCGAGCTCGTGCAGGGGGTCATCGTCGTCGGCGTGACCCTGCTGATGGGCCGCATCGAGAAGCGCAGCCTCGCCACCTACGGCCTGCCGCTACGGCGCGCCTTCGGCGGCCGTTTCTGGGAGGGCGCGCTGTGGGGCGTCGGCTCGTGCGGCTTGGTCTACGCACTGCTGGCGCTGTTCGGCGCCTACCGCGTGCACGGGCTGGCCGAGCAGGGCGCCACGGCGCTGCGTTGGGTGTTCCTGTGGGCGCTGGCCATGTTGTGCGTGGCGCTCTACGAGGAGCCGGCGTTTCGCGGCTTCCAGCTCTTCACCCTGTCGCGCGGCATCGGCTACTGGCCGGCGGCGCTGCTGCTCTCGCTCGGCTTCGGTGCCCTGCACTACTTCCAGAAGCCGAACGAGACCTGGCTCGACTTCCTCAACGTCGGGCTGATCGGGCTCTTCTTCTGCTTCACGGTGCGCCGCACCGGCGACATCTGGTTCGCCGCCGGCTGGCACTTCACCTTCAACTTCATGTCGATGGGCGTCATGGGCTCGCCCAACACCGGCAACGAGGGCGGCAAGCCGCTCGAGGGGCACCTGCTCGCCAGCAGCTTCCAGGGGCCGGACTGGCTGACCGGCGGGCGCACCGGCGCGCAGGCGAGCGTCTTCACCCTGGCGATGGTGGTCGCGCTCTTCGCGCTCTTCCACTGGCGGTACCGCGAAGCGCGGTATCCGGTACTGACGGGCGCGCCTGAACCCGAGCGCGCGGTGCCGCGCTAGGTCTGACCGCGCGAGAGCCGCACCATCTGCTCGGCGTCGCCGCCGAAGTAGCGGCGGATGAGCTGGAAGTAGTCGGTGGAGTGGGTGAAGCCTTCCAGGAACTGGTCGACCTCGGTCCGCAGCGGCGAGCCCTTGCGCAGCACGATCGCCATCGTCTGCGGCTGGCCGACGCTGTCGACGAGCACGAGGCCTTTCTGCTTGCCGTTGGTCCAGTACTGCGGCAGGTCGACGAGGGCGGCGTCGAGCTGCCGCGCGCCGCCGAGGGCGGCGAAGACCGCCTCGTTGCTGGCGAAGCTGGTGTTGGTGCGGACGCCAGCGAGCGAGGCCGCGACGCGATCGACCTCGGCGGCGTTGGTGCTGCCGACCGTAGCGCCGAGGCGCAGGCCGCCCTTGAGCTGCTCGCGCCAGCGCTTGGCGTCGAGGATGCCCGGGGGCGCCACCAGCACGCTGCGCACCGGCAGCGTGGCGGTGGAGAAGTCGACCAGCTTGGCGCGCTCGGCGGTGGCGGTGATGCCGCCAACGCCGAGGTCGGCGGTGCCCTTCTGCACCGCCTCGAGCACCGGCGCCACGGTGGAGGAGTAGCTGAACGCGAGGTGCGCCTCCTGGCCCGAGCGCACTTTGTGCCAAGCGGCGAAGCGGCGGAGGATGTCGACGTCGAAGCCTGGTGGCTCGGTGCCGGCGGGCGAGACGAACTTGCCGGAGATGCGGGCGGTGACGCGGAGCTCGAGCGGACCGCCGGCGGCCCCGGCACCAGATTGAGCGCTGTGAGCGGCCGCGGTGGCAAGGCCGGCGAGGGCGAGACAGGCGACGGCGATCAGCTTGGCGAGCTTCTGCATGCGACTCTCCTGGAGGACGCGGGCCGGGTGGGACCGCTCGCCATGATAGCGCCTCGCCACGAACGGGCGGGCGCGACGCGCCATGGGGTGGTTCCTTCGACGGATCTCCGCCCGTGACCTACAATCGGAGGGATCCCGCCACGGTCCGACGGAAGGAACCGCCGATGACGCTGCCCGTGATCGCCGACGCCGAGAGCCAGGACGCACAGCAGCCCGCCGCCCTGCGGAGCAACCAGGAGCCGCTGCACGAAGTGGTCATCCGCTTCGCCGGCGACTCGGGCGACGGCATGCAGGTCACCGGCGGCCAGTTCACCTCGACGTCGGCCCTGGTCGGCAACGACCTCTCGACGCTGCCCGACTTCCCGGCCGAGATCCGCGCCCCCGCCGGCACCTTGCCCGGCGTCTCCGCCTTCCAGGTGCGTATCGCCGACTACGACATCCACACCCCGGGCGACCAACCGGACGTGCTGGTGGCGATGAACCCGGCGGCGCTCAAGGCCAACTTGCGGGACTTGAAGCCCAACGGCGTGGTGATCGTCAACACGGACGAGTTCGTGCCGCGCAATTTCAAAAAGGTGGGCATCGAGGTCAATCCGCTCGAGGACGGCACGCTCGACGGCTTCCGCGTCTTCAAGGTCGACATCGCAACGCTGACCAAGCGGGCGCTGGAGGACAGCGGGCTCGACGCGCGCTCGCAGGAGCGCTGCAAGAACTTCTTCGCCCTCGGCATGTGCTACTGGCTGTTCAGCCGGCCGCTGGAGTCGACGGTGGAGTGGCTGGAGAAACGCTTCGCCAGCAAGCCCGAGCTCGCCGCCGCCAACGTCAAGGTGATGAAGGCGGGCTACAACTACTGCGACATCACCGGCCTCTTCCAGGTGCGCTACGAGGTGGCGCCGGCGAAGCTCGAGCCCGGCACTTACCGCAACATGAACGGCAACCTGGCACTGGCGCTGGGCCTGGTGACGGCGAGCCGCAAGAGCGGGCTGCCGCTCTTTTTCGGCTCCTACCCGATCACGCCGGCGAGCGACATCCTCCACCACCTGGCGCCACTCAAGAGTTACGGGGTCACCACCTTCCAGGCCGAGGACGAGATCGCCGCCGTCTGCTCGGCGATCGGCGCCTCGTTCGGCGGCGCGCTCGGCGTCACCTCGACGTCGGGGCCCGGGCTGGCGCTCAAGCAGGAGGCGATCAGTCTGGCAGTGATGGTGGAGTTGCCGCTGGTCATCTGCGACATCCAGCGCGCCGGCCCGTCGACGGGGATGCCGACGAAGACCGAGCAGGCCGACCTGCTGCAGGCGATGTTCGGCCGCCACGGCGAGTCGCCGTTGCCGATCGTGGCGCCCGCCTCGCCCGCCGACTGCTTCGACGCGGCGCTGGAGGCGTGCGCGGTGGCGACGCGCCACATGGTGCCGGTGATCCTGCTCTCCGACGGCTACCTCGCCAACGGCGCCGAGCCGTGGAAGCTGCCGGAGCTCGCCGAGCTGCCGGACCTCGCGGTCGAGTTCCGCACCGACCCGCAGGGCTTCACGCCCTACCTGCGTGACCCGCGCACGCTGGCGCGGCCATGGGCGATCCCCGGCACCCCAGGGCTAGAGCACCGCATCGGCGGCATCGAGAAGCAGGAAGGCACCGGCAACGTCAACTACGAGCCGCAGAACCACGAGCGCATGGTGCACCTGCGGGCGGAGAAGGTGGCGCGCGTCGCGGACGAGCTGCCGCCGCTCGAGGTCGACGGCGATGCGGAGGGCGAGCTGCTGGTGGTGGGCTGGGGCAGCACCCGCGGCGCCATCATCGGCGGCGTCAACGCGGCGCGGAAGGCCGGGCTGCGCGTCTCGCGGGCGCACTTCCGCTGGCTCAACCCGCTGCCCAGCAACACCGGCGAGGTGCTGTCGCGCTTCGACAAGGTGCTGCTGCCGGAGATGAACCTCGGGCAGCTGGCGCTGCTGCTGCGCGCGCGTTTCCTCAAGGACGTCATCAGCTACACCAAGGTGCAGGGGCGGCCGTTCTTCCGCCAGCAGGTGTTCGACAAGATCGTCGAGGTGCTTCGTGGCTCCAACTAGCGCGACGCTGACGAAGAAGGACTTCCAATCCGACCAGGAGGTCCGCTGGTGCCCTGGCTGCGGCGACTACGCCATCCTGTCGGCGGTGCAGGCCGTCTTCCCCGAGCTCGGCATCCCCAAGGAGCGCATGGTGATCGTCTCGGGGATCGGCTGCAGCAGCCGCTTCCCGTATTACATGAACGTCTACGGCTTCCACACCATCCACGGCCGCGCGCCGGCGATCGCCACCGGGCTCAAGACCTCGCGCCCCGACCTCGACGTCTGGGTGGTGACCGGCGACGGCGACGCGCTGTCGATCGGCGGCAACCACCTGATCCACACCATCCGACGCAACGTCGGCTTGAAGATCCTGCTCTTCAACAACCGCATCTACGGCTTGACGAAGGGTCAGTACTCGCCGACCAGCGAGATGGGGAAGAAGACCAAGTCGACGCCCTACGGCTCGGTCGACTATCCCTTCAACCCGCTGTCGGTGGCGCTCGGCGCCGGCGCGACGTTCGTGGCGCGCAGCGTCGACGTCTTTCAGCAGCACCTCAAGCAGACGCTGAAGCGGGCCGCCGAGCACCAAGGCACCGCCTTCGTCGAGATCTACCAGAACTGCAACATCTTCAACGACGGCGCCTTCGAGAAGATGACCGAGAAGGAGACGCGCGAGGAGACGACGCTCTACCTCGAGCACGGCAAGCCGCTGGTCTACGGCGCCAAGAAGGACAAGGGCATCCGCCTCGACTCGCGCACGCTCAAGCTGGAGGTGGTGCCGATCGAGAACGGCGTGCTGCCCGACGATCTGGTGGTGTGGGACGAGACGCGCAGCGACCCGGCGATCGCCTTCATGCTGGCGCAGCTCGAGCCGCCGGCGTTCCCGACCCCGGTCGGCGTCTACCGCGCCGTCTCGCGGCCGACCTACGAGCAGCGCGTCATCGGCCAGATCCAGGCCCAGCTCGACACCAAGGGAACGGGCACGCTGGAGTCGCTGCTCTACTCGGGCGAGGTGTGGCGCGTCGAGAGCGACGGCAACATCGTTCGCCAGGGCACGGGGAGCCTGGAATGAGCGCCGAAGCGAAGCCCGTCGAGGAGCTCGGCCCGGGCGACTTCCAAACGCTCGTCGGCCAGCGTTTCACCGTGGTGCTCAACGAGGGCGACTTCGGCCTCGAGCTCGTCAACGTGCGCGAGCTGCCGGCCCACTCGCGGCGCCAGGGGCAGCCCTTCGTGCTGCTGTTTCGCGGCCCGCAGCAACCGGTATTGCCGCAACGGACGTACACGCTGGCGCACGCCGAGCTCGGCCAGTTGGTGATCTTCCTCGTGCCGGTGCAGGGCGGTCCCGCCGGCATCGAGTACGAGGCCGTCTTCAACTGAGGGAACCCCACCCCAGAGAAGACTGTATTCGCCTGCCACCCCTCTCTCCCCAGCCCCTCTCTCCCCTCGCCGGGGAGAGAGGGGTCCAGAGAAAGAGAAGCGGACTACGGCGGTGGGGCGGCAACGGCCATTGCGGGCCGCGGCGGCGGCAAGTCGATGCAGGGTGTGCTCGTCGGGTCGCCGAGCGGACGGTCGGCTTCGACGGCGGCGCGTGAGAGTCGATTGGTTGCCGCCAGCCGCTGCGTCAGATCGCCGGCGGACGCGGGCGTGTAGCCGCCGACCGCGAGAATGCCAGTGTCGCGCTGGCGTAGCGTCACCGCCGGCGCACCGCCGCCCGTCTCGGCGAAGCGGTTCTCGGCCAGCGTGACGCAGGCGCGCGCGGTGCCGTTGCTCTCGACGAGGAGCGCGGGGTAGGAGGCGCTGCCGGCGGCGGCGCCGGCCGCCAGGTCGTTGTCGCGCGCCGCGATGCCGAGGGCGGTCTGCGCGCCGGCGACGGCGTAGAGCGCTTCGGCGCGTTGGCCGGCGATGCGGTTGCCGGTCAGCGTCAGCGCCGCGTCGCCGGCGTCGCCGAGCAGCAGCACGACGCCGCGCGCGCTGCCGGCGCCGCCGACGACGTTGTCGTCGAGCTCGGCGCGCAGGTGGCCGCGGCCGTTGGCGGCGAGCAGGACCGCCGTCTCGCGCGCCGGCAGGTCGTTGCCGCGGGCGGCGATCTCCAGCGTTGCGTCGTCGCGCACGACGGCGGCGAGCGCGGCCGAGGTGCCGGCGGGAAGGTCGCCGACCAGACCGCTGCCCGCGAGCTCGAGGCGGAGCCGGCTCCGGCCTGCGGCGGCGAGCGCTACGCCGTTGCCGGCGACGCCGTCGAGCACCGTCGACTCGGCGGCGACGGTCAGCGACGCGTCGCCGCCGGCGCGCACCGCGAGCCCGTCGTCGGTGGCGCCGCCGCCGAGCAGCGTCACGCCGTCGAGCTCGAGGCGTGCCTCGCCGCGCGCGCTCTCGACCGCGAGCGCGGGACCGCCGCCGGCGCGCAGGTCGGTCGACTCGACGTGCACGAGGCCGCGCGGGTCGCGCAGCCGCAACCCGCCGTCGACGTGGACGCCGGCGAGGTGCACATCGGCGAGGCCGTCGCCGGCGATGGCGTCACCGCCACCCGCGATCGCCAGCCCCTCGACGCGCACGCCGTCGGCGAGCACCAGGACTGGTCCGCCGGCCGCGGCGAGCAGCGGACGGTCGCCGGCAGGCAGCGGTGTCTCGCCCTCGGCCTCGAAGCGCGCGCCGCTGCCGATCAGCCGCTGGAAAGGGCGTAGCCGGATGCCGGCGTCGAGCCCGCGCGAGGTGCCGTCGCCGCGGAAGACGTAGAGGGTGTCGCCGGCGTCGGCGGCCCGCTCGGCACGGGCGAGGCGGTCGAAGGGCGCGACCATCGAGCCGTCGCCGTCGGGCGCCGCCGTGTTGTCGACGTACCAGGTGCGCCCGGGGCGCGCGGGCTTGCCCTGGTCGATGGCGCGCGCCGGCGGGGCTGACGCCAGCGCGGCCGCGGCGAGCAGCGCGGCGGCGACGGACCGGGGGAGAGGAGTGTTGCCCATGCGTGCGAGGCAGGGCGACGTCCGTCGTCGCCGGCGAGAACGATCTGGTCGCGGTCGAGCGAGGCTATCAAAGCCTCGTGGCCGGCGAGGTGACGCCGGTCACGCCCTGGTGCGCCGCCGGCCCGCGGGTTCTCCACCGCGCGTCCGCTCGTCCAGGAGTGATCGCTCAGCGAGTCGCGAGCACCCGCTGCCAGCTCGGGTCGCGCTCGACGTACTCGGCGACGAACCAGCAGGAGGGCACCACTTTCAGCCCTTCCGACTCCGCCCACTCGAGCGCGCGCTTGACCACCCGCGCCGCGATGCCGCGCCCGCGCAGCGCCGGCGGGGTGTAGGTGCTGACGAAGTCGACCGTCCGCTCGTCGAGCCGGCGATAGACGAGGTAGGAAGTCTGGCCATCGCGCTCGTGCGTGAAGCGCTGGCGGGCGGCGTCGTGGACGATCTCGGCTGCCATGCGGCACCTCCGAGAGGAGCTTAGCTCCCGCGCGCGTCAGCCGCTCGGCGCCGCGCCGCCGACCGGCCGCTCGAGCAGCAGGTAGACGCCCTTGTCCTCCCGGAGCGCAAAGCCGAGACGGGCGTAGAGCCGCAGCGCCGGGTTGAAGCGCTCGACGTGGATGCTCACCGGCTTGCCCGCCGCGTCGGCCTCCGCGAACACCGCCTGCAGCAGCGCGCCGCCGAGTCCCTTGCCGCGGTGCTCGGGCAGCAGGCTGATGTCGACGATGCGCACCTCGCGCGGCCAGCGGTCGACGTAGAGACGGCCGGCGGGCACGCCGGCGACTTCGACGACGTCGAAAGTGGCCGTCGTGTACTGCTCGCGGTACCACGCGTGCTGCGCCTCGAACTGCTGGCGCACGAAGGCCTCGCGCTGCTCGCGCGGCCACTCGACGCCGGCGAGCTCTTCCTCGCGCGAGCTGGCATACAGGCGCAGCAGGAAGGGCAGGTCGTCGTCGGTCACCGGCCGTAGGCTCAGCGGCGGCGGCACCATGCCGCCTCGAGGCTCCGCATGCTCGTCGGCCGGCGAGGTCACTACGCTGCGATCACTCGCGCTCGACGGGCTCGAAGCTCACCATCAGCGACAGCAGCTCGACCGGCCGCGTCTGCCCGGCCTTCGGCATCGGCAGCTCGCGCTCGCTCGACCAGGTGTCGGGCGCCAGGCCGAGCAGGTAGACGCCGCGCTGCAGCCGCGGACGGCCGGCGAACCAGTCGACGGTGAAGCTGGTACTGAAGCGGCCGCCGATCGGGCCGACCGACGGTGAGAGCAGCGACGACGGGCGCCGGGTGAACGGATTGTTCGGCGCCGGGGCCGCTTCGAGCAGGAAGTCGAGCGCTCCGTCGGCGCCCAGCGGCGCCACGAAGCGGATCGGCGCCGCCGGGTCGGGCGCCGGCCGGCTGTGGTAGCCCCAGGCGGTGAACGGCAGCGGCTGCCGCCGCCGCGCCGGCTCGTCCGATGGGAAGTAGACGGTGACGTAGGCGTTGCGCACCGAGGTCGGGTTCGGGATCGGGTAGAGGCCGTGGATGCGCACCTCCACCAGCTCGTTGGCGAGCTCCTGCTGGCCGGCGATGAGCGACGTCGCCGGCACCACCCGGGCCGGCTCCGGCGGCCGGCCCGCCTCGGAGCGGATGCCGCGGTTGAGCGCGGCCGCGGCGATACCGCGGTAGCGGCGCCAGGTCTCGCTGCCGTCGACGAAGCCGACGGACATCGGCCGCACCACGTCGGCCGCTCCGGTGAGCGCCTCCTGCGCCCGCGCCGGCCGCGCCAGTGCGGGAAGCAGCGCCGCGGCGCCGCCCCACGCCAGCAGATCGCGCCGGCGCAGACGAAGGAGCGCGCCGCCCGGCGAATCGCCGAGCGGCGCCCTCACGTCGATGCCGGTGAGCGCTCCGCTCGGGGTTGGCTCGCGCCGCGCGGGCTCTCCGCGCGGCGCCGGGCCCCCTCGCACATCACGGCTGCCGTCCCCCTCGCTGCCTTCGTCGTGCGCAGGCTGCCGCCGCTCGCTCCGTGCTGACATCAGATCCCATCTCCTCCCCCCGCTCGCCCCCAGGAAAAATCAAGTCCGCGGCGGGTACACGCCTTGGAGTGCGATGCAGAAGTAGAAGGTGAGGTAAGGCTGCAGGTTGTTGTGCGGCTGGTCGCCCCCGGCGGGCGGCAGCGCATTGTCCGACATCGACACCAACCCGGTCAACGTGCTCTGGTAGGCGTTGACGTAACGCGCCAACGAGTTGCCCGCCGGGTTCGGATTGTCGCCCAAGGAAGTGGCGGCGCGCAGGGTGTGCGAATGGGACGGGATCTCCGACTCCAACAGCGAGACGGTCTCCGAGCCGCCGGTCTCGCCGAGGTCGTGAAGCGACAGGCCGGGGCCCTGTCCGGGGTGCATCGGCGCGCGGCCCTGCAGGTCGGGCAGCGCGAAGTTCGACTTGCCGTTGCCTCCATAGGTGGTGCCCAGGAGCGAGAACAGCGCCGTGTTCTGCGACAGCGGCAGGAGCTGGCCGTCGCACCACGCCCACCCCTTGGGCGCGAAGTTGAACGGGAAGATGCGGATCTCGGCTACGAATGGATCCATGAGCTCTCCTCCGGAATCATGTAGGCGACGGGAAGATCCCGAACAACGAGATGATGAAGTTCACGCACAGGTAGGGCTGGAAGTTGGTGTGCGGTTGGCTGCCACCCGTCGACGTGATCGACTGCGCCGCCATGTTGGCGGTGGGCACGTCTTGCAGGTAGAAATCGACGTTGGCCGTGGTGCTCTTCGCCACCACGTTGCCGCCCGGATCCGGCAACGTTCCGGCGTTGGCGCTTCCCAGCAGCGGGTGAGAGTGCGCCGCGATCTGGTTGACGGTGAGCGTGATCTCCTCCGCGCCGCCGGTCTCCGCCAGGATGAAGCCGTTGCCCTGGTGGATGGGGATCCTGCCGCGCAGGTCGGGTAGCGCGAAAGTGGATTGGCCGTCACCACCGTAGGTGGTGCCGATGAGGTTGAAGAGGGTCTCGTATTCCGAGATCGGCAGCAGCTGGCCTTCGCAGAACATCCACCCGGCGGGCGCGAAGTTGCCGGCGAACATGCGGATCTCGCCAACGTAGGGTTGTGCCATTGGCGTCTCCTTTAAGTCGCGCTGGGGAAGATGCCCTGCAGGGCGATGCAGTAGCTGAGGGTCAGGAACGGCTGCATGTTCAGGTGGGCCTGGCTCCCGCCGGTGTTGGTCACCGACCCGGGGTTCAGCGCCACCAGACCGGTAGCGGTCTGGTAGACGTTGTTGACCGTGCGGGCGAGCACGCTCGGATTGTTCGGGATCGGCACGTTGCCGTCGGTGGGGGACGCCTGCAGCACGTGGGTGTGCTGTGGGAGCTCGGCGATCGACAGGGTGTGCGCCTGCTCGCCGCCGCGCTCGCCCAGGGTGTGGCCGCTGCCGACGTGGATCGGCACCCGGCCGCGGAGGTCCGGCAGGCCGAAGTTGACGCGGCCGTCGCCTCCGAAGGTGGTGCCCAGCAGCGAGAACAGGGCCTGGTTCTGGTTGATGGGCAGCAGCTGCCCGTTGCACAACGCCCACCCCTTGGGTGCGAACACAAAGGACATCAGACGGACTTCCGAGAGAAACGGCTCTGCCATGTCCCCCCCTCTGGTTTAACCGGCGTCCACGGATATGAACATTGCCCGCCGCCGCTACGGCGCCAGCGGGTTCTGGCACGTACCGTCGGCCACGGCCGTGTAGGTCGTCGCGTGGGTCGAACGCGCCGTCTGGCCCGCCGGCGTCGGGTTCTGGCCGACGATGAAGTTCTGGATGTTGGTGTCGTCGGCGGCGTTGCCCGTCAGGCGCTCGAGGTTGTACGTCGAGGTGTCGCGCTGGCGGACCAGGTAGTCCTGGTTGCCGCCCTCGCCGTCGGCGCTGTTTCCGTTGATGTCGACGCAAAGGTTGCTGTCGTTGCGCGCCTCGATCCGGATGGCGTGCGTCTCCGCCTGGTTGGGGCCGGCGCCGAAGGGGAAGTCGTCGTCGTCGCTGATCGGGCCGACGGTGTTGCTCCTCACCGTCACGTCGGCGTCGATGTTGCCGGCGACCGCGCTGGGGTCGCGGGTCTGGATGAAGATGCCGTTGAGGGCGGTGTTGCGGATGATGTTGCTGCTGACGTTGGCCTTCACCGTCGGCGAGTCCTGCAGGTCGCCGGCGATGCCGAAGAAATTCTCGTTGCCCGAGCGCGGCGCGCCGACCAGGCCGATGGTGTTGCCCGTTATGTTGATGTCGAAGGTGCCGGTGCCGGCCGGGACGAACGACAGCGCGCTCGCCGAGCCGCCGTCGTTGGGAGCGATGCCGGTGTAGGCGAGCTGCACGTTGGTGATGTCGTGCCGCTGGATGGAGTTGCCGGTCGAGCTGATGCTGATGCCGAAGTTGGTGCCCACGCCGTTGCCCCAGGTGGCGCCGGAGGGATCCACGGGCGGCGCGCTGCTCACCATGTCGACGGCGTCGATGTCGCTGAACACCGTGGTGCCGGCGCCGCCGGTGATGAGGATGCCCGCCGCGGCGTTGTTCTTGACCTGGCCGCCGTTGACCACCAGCTTGACGTTGGCGCTGCCGGTGGCGGTGAGGTTGATGCCGGCGTTGCCTTGGCCGACGACACCTTCGCCGGCGTGGTTGAGGTTGGTACCGGTGACGGTGAGCACGCTCTGCCCCGAGCTGCTGTTGGGGTCCCAGTCGAGGTTGGTGTTGCGCGACTCCTGCACCGTCGAGTTGGTGATGGTGTTGGCGCTGCCGATGAGGTCCTCGATGTGGATGCCGGAGTCCTGGATCGCGCCGCCCTCGGCCTGGGCGCCGTTGCTGTCCATCCACAGGTTGGTGAGGCTCAGCCCGCTGACGGCATCGATGGAGATGCCGCTGTCGGCGGCGTCGACGATCGCCATGTTGCTCAGCGAAGGGTTGGTGGTGGTGAGGAGGAGCACGCCGTCGGCGGTGGTGTTCTGGATGGCACCGCCGGTGCAGGTGCCGACGCTCGAGCAGCTGCCGCCGTTGGCCTTGACCTTGAGGCCGCCCGAGCCGCCGGTGTTGTTGAGCAGGATGCCGTTGACGGCGCCGTTGGCCGCGACGCTGCGCAGCTCGATGTTGTTGGCGCTGATGGTGGTGTTGGTGACGGTGAGCGCCGTCCCGGTGGTGGTGGTCAGGGTGTTCACCAGCGCACCGGTCGCACCGGCGTTGCACGGGTTCTCGTCGCAGACCTCGACGGTGCCGCCGCCGGTGGCCGCGAAGGCGGCATTGGCGCCGGTCGAAGCCGTCAAGCCGCCGCGGAAGCTGATGGTGGCGCCGGTGTTGGTGGTGAGTGAGATCCCTTGTCCGGTGTCGCTGACCTGACCGGTGAACGCCACCGACGAGCCGCTGTCGGCATTGTTGATGGACACCGAGCGGCCGGCGCTGCTGGTGATGGTGCCGCCGTAGGTCGCGGTGAGCACCGTCGTGCCGGCGGCCGAGTTGTCGACCGAGAACGCCGTGCCGCCGCCGCTCGACTTGGTGATCGAGCTTCCCGACGGCGCCGAGAAGGTGCCGCTCACCGTGGTGAGCGACACGCCGTTGGTGGAGGTGGTGCTCGTCAGCGAGTTGAGCTGCAGCGTGATGTCGGCGGCGCTGATCGCCGCAGCCGGGCCGGCGGTGGCCACCAGAGTGCCGGCGTTGGCGAGGACGTCGAAATCGAAGCCGCCGGTGCCGCCGGTCACGCTCAGCGCCGCCCCGCTGTCGGTGAAGATGTCGAGGTCGGTAGCGAAGTTCAACGCACCGGTCACGTTGCTCAGCACGAGGCCGTTGCCGGCGATGTGATCGCCGGAGGCGCCGATCTGCGTGTTGCCGCCAGGGACCGGCTGGATGGCGCCGCCGGGGGTGACGTCGAAGACCACGGGGTTGGCGCTGCCGGCCACCGTGATGCCGCCCACCGAGGTGCCCGTCACCACGTTGTCGTTGAAGGCGGTGATAGTGAGCGTCCCCGCCGTGTTCTGAACGTCGGCGGCGGCGCCGCTGCTGGTGAGCGTGTTGCTGGCCAGCGCCAGCGTCGCGGTGATGCTGGTGCTGCCCTGATTGACGTCGATCCCCTCGGAGGTGGCACCGCGGATGGTGTCGTTGCTGATGGTGACGCCGATCGTGTTGGCGCCCGTGGCGGTGACGTCGATGGCGTTGGAGGTGGCGCCGGTGGCCTCGAGGTCGAGGCCGCGGATCTCGACGTTCTGCCGGTTGCCGGCGGTGGCCGGCACGTTGACGGTATTGGTGCTCGCCACCGTGCTGCGGATCCGCGCCTGGGTCGAGGCGGCCACCAGCGAGGTGCCGAAGCCGGGGACGTCGAGGGCGATGCCCTGCCCCCACAGCTTCTGGCCGTTGCGCAGGGTGATGCTGCCGCTGTGCGGCGTGGTGGCCGTGTTGCCGGCGAAGACGTAGATGATGTCGCCATCGTTGGTCGTGGCGGCGTTGAAGGCCGCGACGCTGTCGAAGGCGTTGGTGGAGCGCCCGTCGCCGCCGGCGGCGTTGTTGGCATCGATAACGTCGCGGATGTACCAGACCCGCTGGCCGACGGCGACGTTGGCGGTCTGGTTGTTCGTCCCCGCGCCGTCGCTGAGCTGGAAGGTGAAGGTGTCGGCGCCGGTGAAACCGACCGCGGGCACGAAGAAGAAGTCGCCGGCGGCCGCGTTGCTGATGGTGAAGGTGCCGCCGTTGGCCGAGGAGCCCGAGCCGGTGACGACCGTCGTGGCGGCCGGACCGTCGGGGTCGGTCGGGCTGCACTTGGCCAGCAGGCTGGTGGAGTCGGTCCAGGCGGCGACGCCCGGGGTCGTCGCGTTGACGTGGAGCTGGGTGTTGCCCGGCGTCGTGTAGTTGACGGTGTTGGCGCAGACCGGCAGGTCGTTGACCGGCGTCACGGTCACCTGCTTGTCGCCGTTGTTGCTGTTCAGCGCGCCGTCGTTGACGACGAAGCGGACGACGCGGGTGGTGGCGTTGGGGTCCTGGTCGAGGTTGTTGTAGGTCACCGAGCGCAGGCAGGTCTGGTAGGTGGCCTTGGGCTGGCTGCCGCTGATGCTGAGAGCGGTGGTACCGCCGCCGGTCACCGTGAGGCCGGCGCAGGAGGTGGCGGCGAGGCTCTCGAAGCTCACGTCGAGGACGTTGGTGATGGTCACCGTCGCCGACGTGAGGTTGGCGTTGTCGACGTCGGTCACGGTGAGGGCGTTGTCGACGACCACCGCGCCGCCGTCCTCGGTGAAGCTGGTGGCGCCGCCGGAGGTGGTCACCACCGGAGCGTCGTTGACCGGCGTCACCGTCACCGTCTTGTCGCCGTTGTTGCTGTTGCTGGTGCCGTCGTTGACGACGAAGCGGACGACGCGGTTGGGCGCGCCGGCCGGGTCCTGGTCGGTGTTGTTGTAGGTCACCGACTGCAGGCAGGTCTGATAGGTGGCGAGCGGCTGGCTGCCGGTGATGGTCAACGTTGCCGTGCCGCTGCCGCCGACGGTGAACGCGCCGCAGGCGGTGGCCGCCAGGCTCTCGAAGCCGGCGTCCTGAACGTTGGTGATGGTCACCGTCGCCGAGGCGAGGTTGGCGTTGTCCACGTCGCTGACGGTGACGCCGGAGTCGACGACGACGGCGCCGGCGTCCTCGGTGAAGCTGGTGTTGCCGCCGGTGGTGGTGACGACCGGCGCGTCATTGACCGCGGTCACCGACACGTTCTTGGTCGCCGGCGCGCTGGAGAGGGCGCCGTCGTTGGCGACGAAGGAGATCACTCGCGTCGTCGTGCTGGGGTTGTTCGAGGTGTTGTTGTAGCGCGCCGACTGCAGGCAGGCCTGGTAGGTGGCCAGCGGCTGGCTGCCGCTGATGTTGAGCGTCGACGTGCCGCTGCCGCTCACCGTCAGCGCGCCGCAGGCGGTGGCGGTGAGCTGCTCGGAGGCGCCATCGAGCACGTTGGTGATGGTCACCGTGGCCGAGGCGAGGTTGGCGGAGTCGACGTCGGTGACGGTGACGCCGGAGTCGATCACCACGGCGCCGGCGTCCTCGGTGAAGGCGGTGGTGCCGCCGGTGGTGGTGACCACCGGCGCGTCGTTGACCGCCGTCACGGTGACGTTCTTGGTGGCGGGCGCGCTGGAGAGAGCGCCGTCGTTGGCCACGAACGAGATGACCCGCGTCGTGGTGTTGGGGGTCTGCGAGGTGTTGTTGTAGGTCACCGACTGCAGGCAGCTCTGGTAGGCGGCCGGCGTCTGGCTGCCGGTGATGGTCAGGGTGGGAGTGCCGCTGCCGCCGACGGTGAACGCGCCGCAGGCGGTGGCCGCCAGCGCCTCGGAGCCGACGTTCAGCACGTTGGTGATGGTCACCGTGGCCGAGGCGAGGTTGCCGCTGTCGGGGTCGACGACGGTGACGCCCGAGTCGACGACCACCGCGCCGCCGTCCTCGGTGAAGGCGGTGTTGCCGGCAGTGGTGACGACGATCGGCGCGTCGTTGGACGGCGTGACGCTGACGTTCTTGGTGGCCGGCGCGCTACTGGCGGCTCCGTCGCTGGCGACGAACGAGATCACCCGCGTCGTGGTGTTGGGGGTGTCCGAGGTGTCGTTGTAGGTCACCGACCGCAGGCAGGTCTGGTAGGTCGCAGGCGGCTGGCTGCCGCTGATGGCGAGGATCGAGGTGCCGGCACCGCCGACCGTCAGGCCCGCGCAGGAGGTGGCGTTGAGCTGCTCGAAGGCGCCGTCCTGCAGGTTGGTGATGGTCACCGTCGCCGAGGCGAGGTTGGCGGAGTCGACGTCGGTGACGGTGACGCCGTTGTCGACGACGACCGCGCCGGCGTCCTCGATGAAGGCGGTGGTGCCGCCGGTGGTGGTGACCACCGGCGCGCTGTTTACCGCCGTCACCGTCACCGTCTTGTTGGCCGTGTTGCTGGGCAGCGCGCCGTCGTTGGCGACAAAGGAGATGACGCGCGCCGTCGTGCCCGGGTCGAGGTCGGTGTTGTTGTACGTCACCGACTGCAGGCAGGCCTGGTAGGTGGCCGGCGGCTGGCTGCCGGTGATGGTGAGCGTCGGGGTGCCGCTGCCGCCGACCGTGAGCGCGCCGCAGGCGGTGGCGGCGAGCGCCTCGAAGCCGACGTCCTGCACGTTGGTGATGGTCACGGTGGCCGAAGCGAGGTTGGGGCTGTCGACGTCGGTCACGGTGACGCCGGAGTCGACGACCACCGCGCCGCCGCCCTCGGTGAAGGAGGTGCTGCCGCCGGTGGTGGTGACGACCGGGGCGTCGTTGACCGCCGCCACCGACACGCTCTTGTTGGCGGGAGCGCTGCTCGCGGCGCCGTCGTTGGCGAGGAAGGAGATCACCCGCGTCGTGGTGTTGGGATCCTGGTCGGTGTCGTTGTAGGTCACCGAGCGCAGGCAGGTCTGGTACGTCGCCAGCGTCTGGCTGCCGCTGATGGTGAGGGTGGCCGTGCCGCTGCCGCCCACCGTCAAGCCGCCGCAGGCGGTGGCGGCGAGCGCCTCGGAGCCGACGTCCTGCACGTTGGTGATGCTGACCGTCGCCGAGGCGAGGTTGGCGGAATCGACGTCGGTGACGGTGAGGCCGCTGTCGATCGTCACCGGCCCGCCGTCCTCGGTGAAGGCGGTAGTCCCGCCGGTGGTGGTGACCACCGGAGCGTCGTTGACCGGAGCCACCGTCACCGTCTTATTGGCGGTATTGCTGTTGTTGGTGCCGTCGTTGGCGACGAACGAGATCACGCGCGCCGTGTTGTTGGGGTCCTGGTCGGTGTTGTTGTAGGTCACCGAGCGCAAGCAGGTCTGGTAGGTGGCCAGCGGCTGGCTGCCGCTGATGCTGAGGGTTGCGGTGCCGCTGCCACCGACGGTCAAGCCGGCGCAGGAGGTGGCGGCGAGCGCCTCGAACCCGACGTCCTGCACGTTGGTGATGGTCACCGTCGCCGAGGCGAGATTGGCGGAGTCGGCGTCGGTCACCGTCAGGCCGCTGTCGATGGTCACCGCGCCGCCGTCCTCGGTGAAGGCGGTCGAGCCGCCGGTCGTCGTCACCACCGGCGCGTTGTTGACCGCGGCCACGCTCACCGTCTTGTTGGCGGGCGCGCTGTTGGCCGTGCCGTCGTTGGCGACGAACGAGATCACGCGGTTGGTGGTGTCGGGGTCCTGGTCGGTGTTGTCGTAGGTCACCGAGCGCAGGCAGGTCTGATAGGTGGTGAGCGGCTGGCTGCCGCTGATGGTGAGCGTGGCCGTGCCGCTGCCGCCGACCGTCAGGGCGCCGCACGCCGTGGCGGCGAGCTGCTCGGAGCCGGCGTCGAGCACGTTGGTGATGGTCACCGTCGCCGAGGCGAGGTTGGCGTTGTCGACGTCGGTCACCGTCACGCCGGCGTCAACGACGATCGCGCCGCCGCCCTCGGTGAAGGCGGTGGTGCCGCCGGTGGTGGTCACCACCGGGGCGTCGTTGACCGGCGTCACCGTCACCGTCTTGTTGGCCGGCGCGCTGCTGTTGGTGCCGTCGTTGGCGACGAACGAGATGACGCGCGCGGTGGCGTCGGGATCCTGGTCGGTGTTGTTGTAGGTCACCGACTGCAGGCAGGTCTGGTAGACGGCGAGCGGCTGCGTGCCGCTGATGGTGAGGGTGGGCGTGCCGCTGCCGCCCACCGCGAGCGCGCCGCAGGCGGTGGCGGCGAGCTGCTCAGAGCCGGCGTCGAGCACGTTGGTGATGCTCACCGTCGCCGAGACGAGGTTGGTGTCGTCGGGATCGGTCACCGTCACGCCGGCGTCGACGACGACGGCGCCGCCGTCCTCGGTGAAGGAGGTGGAGCCGGCCGTGGTGGTCACCACCGGGGCGTCCGGGCTGGCCGCCACGGTCACCGTCTTGTTCGCCGGCGCGGAGCTCGCGACGCCGTCGTTGACGAGGAAGGAGACCACGCGCGCCGTGGTGCTCGGGTTGTTCGAGGTGTCGTCGAAGGTCACCGACTGCAGGCAGGTCTGGTAAGTGGCGAGCGGCTGGCTGCCGGTGATCGACAGCGTGTTGAGGCCCGGCGTCACCGTCAGCCCGGCGCAAGCGGTTCCCGCGAGCACCTCGGAGGCGCCGTCCTGCGGGTTGGTGATCGTCACCGTCGCCGAGGCGAGGTTCGGCGAGTCGACGTCGGTCACCGTCACGCCGTTGTCGATCACCACCGGCCCGCCGTCCTCGGTGAAGGCGGTGCTGCCGGCGGTCGTGGTCACCACCGGCGCGTCGTTGTTCGGCGTCACGTTGACCGTCTTGTTGCCCGGTGCGCTGTTGACAATGCCGTCGTTGGCGACGAAGGCGACCGTGCGCGGCGTGGTGCCCGGCGTGTTCGAGGTGTCGTTGTAGGTGACCGAGCGGAAGCAGGTCTGGTAGGTGGCGGGCGGCTGGCTGCCGGTGATGCTCAGGCTGTTGAGGCCGGGCGTCACGGTGAGGCCGGCGCAGGCGGAGGCGGCGAGGGTCTCGAGCGCGCCGTCCTGTGGATTCGTGATCGTCACCGTGGCGGAGGCGAGGTTCGCGCTGTCGGCGTCGGTGACGGTGATGCCGGAGTCGACGACGACCGCCGGGCCGTCCTCGGTGAACGTCGTCGCGCCGGGCGTCGGCGTCACCACCGGCGGCGTGTTGAAGACCAGCGAGGCGTCGATGCGGAAGTAGACGCGGGCGCTGGGGACGTCGCTGCGCGCGTACAGCGACGCGATGTCGTCGCCGTCGTTCTGCGCCGTGGGGTCGAAGGCGACGCGGAAGCCGACGTTCCACTCCTGGAGCGTGTTGCCGTCGAGGTCGAAGACGACGGCGTAGGCGACGCCGCCCGCGGCGAGCACCAGCAGCACGAGGAGCAGCGCGCGCAGCGGCCGCCGGCGCAGCTTGAACGCCGCCATCCCGGCGAGCAGCAGGATGAGGGCGAGCAGGCCCCACTGCGACAACGTCGGAATGTCGGGAGTGCCGCCGAGGATGAAGAGGATCGGCGGCCCGGTGGGCGTGCCGTCGGTGGTGAAGAGCGTGTCGGTGCCGCCGTTGGCGTTCTGGGCGAAGACGCCGAGGCGGAGGCAGTTGGCCTGCGAGGCGCCGTGGCAGGGGAAAAGCGGCGGCGGCGATATCGCAACCATCGGCCAGAAGGTCTCGATGACGTTGAGGCCGAGGTCGCCGTTGCCGATGCCGACCGGATGCGGGGTGGTGTCGGAGAAGATCGACGCGTTGGCGCAGTCGCGGCCCTGGATCTGCGTCACCGTCGCCGCGTTGGGCGAGGTGGTGGTGTTCACCGTGGTGACGACCTTCTGGTCGTAGCCCAGGAAGCCCGACGGGCCGTCGTTGCAACCCGTCGCCGGGTTGTTGTCGAAGTCGATGAAGATCGTCAGGTCGGACTGCACCGCCGCCGCCGGAGCGGCGAGGCCGATCGTGATCAGCGTTGCGGCGAGCAGGGCGGGAACGAAGTGGATGCGTCGCATCGATCACCCTCCAGGTCTGCGGCCGAGACCTGTATCTATCCGAGGTTGGTGGCGCCCATCTCGCCGCCCGGAGGGAGCGCTACTCGGACCTCGACCGCCCGACGTGGCTGCCCGAAGGGATGCGAGCTCTGTTGTGATCCGGGGACATACCCTAGCAGATCGGGGCGCGCATGGGTAACCACCCCCTTGGTGGCGCCCCGCAGGCGGCCGTCCGACGGGATTTCAAGCGGGTCCAGTCAGGGAGTTGCCATCCGCGGCCGCGATCTCGACTACCATCTAGCCCGTGAGGTGGCGCGGTCGGGCCGCAATCGCCGGCTGGCTCATGGTGGCGTCGTTGGCCGCGGGCTGCGCGGCGCGGCGACAGCCGGTGGTCGTCGACGCCGGGATCACGGCGATCCCGCCGGAAGCGAGCGTGCAGGCGGCGCCGCCGCCATCCGACTCGGCGCCGGCCTCCGCCGCTACCGACGAATCGGCGACGTCGGTGACGCCCGTCGCGGTTCCCACCCCCGCGCCGCCGCCGGCCGAGGCGTCTCTCCATGACCTCTGCCGCCAAGAGAGCGACAGCCCGAGCTTCGTCGACGAGAGCCGGCGCGTTCTCGCCGAGACCTTCTGCGGCGCCACGCTCTGGTTCGACGGTCTCTTCGGCGGCACGCCCGACGTGCGCAATGCGCGCGCCGTATCGGGCCGCGTCGAGCTGTCGGGGCTGCGCACCGACTTCGAGGGCTTCGACGGCAAGGCGCGCCTGCGCCTCAACTACGAGCTGCCGAACCTGCAGCGCCGCGTGCGCTTCTTCCTCGGCCGCGACGAGCGCAGCTTCACCTCCGATCGCCAGGAGGGTTTCGCCATCCGCTCGGCGGTGTTCGGCCTCGACGACCGCGACGAGTGGCTGGCGGGCCTCGGCTACCGGCCGCCCGGCCGCTTCCTGCAGCGCGTCGACTTCGGCGTCGGCGCGCGGCTCAAGAGCTCGCCCGAGGTGTTCGCGCAGACGCGCTATCGCCGCAACGTCTTTCTCGGCCGCAACGACGTCTGGCGCTTCCGCGAGACGGTGTTCTGGGAGAACCGCGACGGCTTCGGCTCGACGACCAGCCTCGACTGGGACCGCGTGCTGCGCCGCGACCTGCTGCTGCGCTGGGGCAACGTCGGCACCATCTCCGAGGCCTCGGACGGATTCGAGTGGCGCTCGGCGATGGTGCTCTACAAGAACCTGCGCGGTCTGCGCGCCATCGCGGAGGAGCTCTTCGCGCGCGGCGCCACCGACGCCGAGGTGAGCTTCCGCGAGATCGGGGCGCGGACGATCTATCGCCAGCCGCTGCGCGCACCTTATCTATTCGGTGACCTCATCGTCGGCTACTCGTGGCCGCGCGAGCGGCGCTACCAGGCACGCGAGGGCTCGGCGATGATCGGTCTCGGCGTCGAGCTGCTCTTTGGCCACGAGCCGTATTGAGCCCGCGGTGACGCGGTGAGCTCGCTGATAGGGTAGGCCGCCCCGCGGCGCCCTTCAGGCCCGCCACCTTCCTGGAGACAAGTCGCATGGCCGAGCTGGCGAGGATCGAGAGCTACGTCGAGGACCGCTGGGTGCCCGGCGAGGGCGAGGGGAGCACGCTGGTCAATCCGGCGACGGGCGAGCCGCTGGCCACCGCCTCCACCACCGGCATCGACCTCGGCGCGGCGCTTCGCCATGCACGCGACGTGGGCGGGCCCGCGCTGCGTTCGTTCACCTTCGCACAGCGCGCCGCCATCCTGAAGTCGCTCTCCGCCATCATTCGCGAGCATCGCGACGAGCTGCTCGAGCTGGCGATGCGAAACGGCGGCAACACGAAGGGCGACGCCAAGTTCGACGTCGACGGCGCGGGCGGCACGCTCGCCTTCTACGCCAACCTCGGGCGCGGGCTGGGCGAGGGGCGCTACCTGCTCGACGGCGATGCGGTGCCGCTCGGCCGCGCCACGCCGTTCGCCGGCCGCCACTTCTGGGTGCCGCGGCGCGGCGCCGCGGTGCTCGTCAATGCCTACAATTTCCCGGCCTGGGGCTTCGCCGAGAAGGCCGCCTGCGCGCTGCTTGCCGCGATGCCGGTGGTGGTGAAGCCGGCGACGCAGACGGCGCTGGTAGCGTGGCGCATCGCGCAGCTCTTCGTGGACAGCGGCGCGCTGCCGCCGGGGAGCTGGACGTTCCTCGCCGGGCCGGCTGGCGACCTCCTCGACCATCTCGAGGCGCAGGACGTGCTGGCGTTCACCGGCTCGGCGGCGACGGGCGCGAAGATGCGTTCGCATCCGCGCGTGCTGGAGAAGGGGGTGCGCGTCAACGTCGAGGCCGACTCGTTGAACGCCGCCGTGCTCGGTCCCGACGTCGAGCCCGGCTCGCCGACGTGGGAGCTGTTCGTCAAGGAAGTCGTGCACGAGGTGACGCAGAAGGCGGGGCAGAAGTGCACGGCGACGCGGCGCGTCTTCGTGCCGCGCGAACGGCTCGATGCGGCACGCGAGGCGTTGGTGGAGCGGCTGTCGCAGGTGCGCGTGGGCGATCCGTCGACCGAAGGCGTCGGTATGGGCCCGGTGGTGAGCGCCGGCCAGGCGCGCGACGTCGAGGAAGGCGTCGCCACCATCGCGCGCGGTGCGACGGTGGCGTGGAAGGGCGAGTCGCCGAGCGAGCACGGCTTCGTGGCGCCGCGCTTATTGGTGGCGGACGATCCGCGCGCCGCGGCGGACGTGCACCGCCGCGAGGTGTTCGGTCCCGTCGCCACGCTGATGCCGTACGACGGCACGGCGGAGGAGGCGGGCGAGCTCGTCGGCCTCGGCGAAGGCTCGCTGGTGTCGAGCGTCTACTCCGACGACACCGGCTTCGTCGCCGCGGCGGTGCTGGCGATGGCGCCGTACAACGGCCGCGTGCACGTGGGCACCGGCGAGGTGGCGGCCGAATCGTTGGGGCCGGGCACGGTGCTGCCGGGTCTGGTGCACGGCGGCCCCGGCCGCGCCGGCAGCGGCGAAGAGCTCGGCGGTATCCGCGGCCTCCACCACTTCATGCAGCGCACGGCGGTGCAGGGACCGCAGACCGCGCTCGAGCGGATCGCCGCGGAAGCCGTCGCCGGCTGAGTCGCATTCAGCCCGCGATGCGCTCGATGCCGCAATAGACGTTGCAGCGGCCCGGCCGCACGAAGCCGACGACCGTCATCCCGGCGCGCGCCGCGAGCCGCAACGCGAGCGTCGACGGCGCGCCCACCGCGGCGAGTACCGGCACTCCCGCGCGCAATGCCTTTTGCACGATCTCGAACCCGATGCGGCCCGACACGGCGAGGATCGTCTCGCCGGCGGGGATGCGGCCCGCAAGCAGCAGCGAACCGACGACCTTGTCGACCGCGTTGTGCCGCCCGACGTCCTCGCGCGAGACCACCAGCTCGCCGTCGGCCGCGAAGAGCGCGGCGGCGTGAATGCCGCCCGTCTGCGCGAAGAGCTCCTGCGCCGGCGCCATGCGGCCGGGCAGCTCGAGCAGCAGCGGCAACGTGAGGCGCGGTCCGACGGGAAGCGCCGGAAAGCCACTCGCGAAGACGGCATCGACCGAGGCCTTGCCACAAAGACCGCAGGCGGCGGTGGACAGGAAC
The DNA here is from genome assembly GCA_036005845.1 of Thermoanaerobaculia bacterium. Taxonomy (GTDB): domain Bacteria; phylum Acidobacteriota; class Thermoanaerobaculia; order Multivoradales; family JAIOJS01; genus DASYQD01. The sequence goes on from DASYQD010000124.1 coordinate 67,634, forward strand.
GGCCGTGCGGCGATCGTGCTCGCGCCGTCGCGGCGAGAGCCGAGCCGCGCCACGATGCGGCTGCCGGGAACCTCGCCGAGCTCAGCCTCGTCGAGCGCCACGAGATCGGCGGCGCTCTCGACGATCCCCTCCGCGTGGAGCAGCCCTGCCGCAAGCTCGCGATCGTGCCCCGGTGTGCGCAGCGTCACCGCGAGCTGTGCAGGCGACGCATCGCCGAACGCGAGTTGGATCTCGAGCGGATCCTCGATCGCCACCGGATCGGCGAGCTCGCCGCGCGTGCCGTCGAGAAAGAACGTCGTGGGCCACGGCTGCGCCCCGGTCGGCATGACGCGCGACCGTAGCACGGGCTCGGCAATCACTCGACGACGAAATGCACGGCCGGGCGAGTGGCCCCTCGCCCGGCCCAGGCATCGGCGCACCGCGAAGGCGGCGCGCCGCAGTGAACCAAGGTCACCCGGCGACGGCGATCGGCGCGGCGGCCTCCTCGAGCTCGCGCTCGTAGAGCTGCGAGGCGCGCTCGCAGATGATGGACATGTAGTTCATTGTGGTGAGCAGCTGAGTGAATCCCTGAACCAGGGCGAAGACCTCGATCGACGTGTCGTGCAGTCTGGCGGCGCGGGCGGACAGCGTCACTGCTCGCGCCCGCGTTGCTTCGTCGATGAACGTGCGCAATCGACTCTGCAGTTGCCGTAGCTGACGATCGAGCAGGCGCAGGCCGGCGCGGGCTCCACCCTCCCGAATGCGGGTCGCGATCTCGGTCCAATACACGCGTTGCGGCAGCGCCGCTCCGCGGCTGACGAGGTCTTGATAGAGACCGTCGTAGTCGAGGGCGGCGAAGCACGGTTCGCGTGCGATCAGCGGATCGACAGGGTCGATCTTGCCGCGCTCGAAAAGGTCGGCGCGCGATTGGACGAGCTCCTGTCCGAGGACGGTGAGCTGTTCGTGCGTCACGGCCAGCTGTGCGAGGCCGCGCTCGAGAGCTGCCGCCGACGAGGCCGCATCGCCGGCGAGGGCTTCGTCCACGGCCTCGTGCAGATCGCGAAGGCCAAGGCTCAGAGCCAGGTTCGACTCGCGAAAGCTGCGGTCGAGCATCCTGCAACGGCGCTCGAGCGTCTCTGAAAAGGCGTTGCTGCAACTGACCGAGAATCCAAACATGCACATCGGACCTCCGCCACCCATGGTTCTTCTCCTCTCTGTGCGACGTTTTTGACCACCGGGGAAGGACGAGGCGAGGCGGGCCGCCCGTGGCGGCCCCCGAGCGTCGGCGACAGGGGATCTCGCGAACATGAGAACCGCCGCTGACGCCGAGTCGATCCTCGACTCGGTGGTGGCGAGGCGCTTGGTGTTCAGCCGCCGAGGGCTTGGAACAAAGCCCAATTCGCAGGCGAGCGGAGAGCAGGGTCGGGGCTGGCGAGGAGCTGTAGCTGCGCCGAGCGCAGCGCGCTGGCGGCATCTTCGCCGGAGCTCAACCGAGTGTGGAGGGCGGTGAGGAGCGGCACGCTACGCTGGTCGCCTACGGGCCACAGCGCCGCTACGACCGTCGGCACGTTCGCGGCCAGGAATGAACGGGCCAGGCTGACCCTCCCGGCGGTGCCGGACAGAGGATCGCCGGTTCCGCCGCAGACCGCCAATACGACGGTCCGCGTGCGCGCGAATGACAGCGAGGGGATCTCATCCGCGTAGAGCGCCCCGCTGCCGTCGCCGGGCTGCAGCGGTGCCAAGGCGAGCGCGGAGCGCGATGGGAGGGCGTCGTCGACCAGCGCATGGGTGGCGACGTGGACGACCGAGTGATCGCCCATCGCGGCCACGAGGGTGCTGCGCGTCGCTCGCTCCCCGGTGACCACGACGGCGCCCCGGTACAGCGCCGCGACGGCGCGCACCTCGTCTGCGGCTCCGGAGAGGCGCTGAAGGCCGGGGAAGAGATGGTCGTCGAGCGCCGGATCGCCGAGCAGGAACGGTGGTGTGCGCTGCCCTTGCGATAGTGCGATTTCGCGTGCACGAGCGTGAACGAAGTAACTGGCGCTCGGCGCCAGCTCGAGAACGTGCTCCTGCATGAGGAACTTGTGGCGCGCGCCGCCGAGCGCCGAGAAGGGCAACGACTCGAGGCTCTTGTCGGCAACGATCACCAGCCTACGGGCGGTGTCGGCGAGCTCGGCAGGAGCCACCAGCGTACGGTACAGCTCCGCCGCCGCCTCGTCGCTCGCCGGAGTCCAGGTGCCCGCGGTGAGATCGGCGTCGATGATCGCGCTCCATGCGGCGACCTGCGCCGGCCGCACGGGCAGCGTGATCGTCCGCACGCCGCGGTGATCGGCCCGCCAGAGCACCGCGCGCTCACCGAGCAAGGCGTACGACAACACGGCCGTCTCCGTGTCCAGAGCAGCCGGGAGCTCGGCGAGGCCGATGTTCTGGATGCTCGCGGTCGAGCCTAGGGAGTGGGCGCGCGCTCGCTCGATCCAGTCGAATGCTTCCGCGGTGCGGCCGCGATCGAGGGCCGCGGCAGCCATCTCGTCGTAAAGCCTGCCGGCGCCGTCCAGGCGGTCGAGCCAGAGCAAGTCGTGGGGAGCGGCCGGCGTCGACTCCAGTAGCGAGATGCCCTCCGCGAGGTCTCGCGCCGCGGCGTCGAAGTCGCCGTCGGCGCGGTGGGCGTTCGCACGCTGCAGGAACAGGCCTGGAAGGCGAACGCTCTGCTGAAGCTGCTCGAAACCGGCAAGGGCGCGGGACGAGGCGGCGATGGCGATGGCGGGCGAGCCTGCCGTCGCAGCTCTGACCGCTGCCAGTTCCGGAAGGAGTCGCGTACGCATTGCGGAGTTGTCTACCGACGAGAGCGCCACGGCTGCACGGCCAACCTCGACGGCTGCGGAACCGTGGTCGTCGAGCTGCAACGCTATTTGCGCACGGCGTAGATGGAGGGTTACCAGTTGATACGGCCGAAGAGTCGCACTCTGCGTCGAGGCTTCGTCGAGCAAGGCGCTGGCGAGGTTGACGTGGCCGAGCAGAAGGCACGAGGTTGCCGTCTGCAGGAGAATGTTCTGCGCTCGTTGCGGGTCGTCGCCCAGACTGGGCACGCCGGCAATCCCCGCAATCCGGTGCTGCCAAGCGTTGCGCTGATCGCCGGCGAGCGTGTACGCCTCGCCGAGGAGGTAGTCGAGCCAGATCACGGGCTCGTCCTCGCCGACGAGCCGATAGGCGGCCATCGCCGACTGGTAGTGGCCGATGGCTTCGCTCGGCCGGCCCCGTAGCGTCGCCGCGAGGCCACGCGCCTGGGCAAGCCTGCCGCGACTGACCGGATCAGTTTCCTGCGCTCCGGCGCTGCGGTCGATCTCGGCGATGAGCCCGTCGCTGGGGCCCGCGCTGACCAGGCGAATGGCGAGCAGCTCGACTTGCGCTCGCCGAAGGCCGATGCCGTCGTGGGGGAACGAGGAAACGGCAAGTCGGAGGTGATCCTCGGCGCCGCGCCAAGACCCTTCCTCTAGAAGCAGCTCCCCTTGGGCCAGCGAGCGTTGTGCCTCGGCAAGCAAGCGTAGCGACACCCGATCGGAGGTTGTCGCCTCGTCGATCTGATCCTCGAGACGGGAGTCGCCTGTCTGTTGGCGATAGAGATTGGCGATCCTCGAGGCCGTGGCCAACAGTTGGGTGGCGGCTGACTCATCGCCCTGGACTATCGCGTCGCCCCAGTCGCGCAGCAGGTCGTGCTCGACTAGTCGTCGTGCCGCGAAGCGGTGGGCAGCGACCAGTGCGGGCAACTCCCGGTCGCCACGCTCGGCCGCGCGGCGCAATGTAGGCGTGCTGGCGCCGCTGGGCGTGCGACCAAATCTCGCCAGGTGCGTCCTCGCCTCGCCTCGCCAATGCGCGTCGGTCTCCAGCTCTCCGTAGTCGGTCCACGCGCGAATTGCTTCGGCCCGAAGTCCGAGCAGCTCGAGCGCGATGGCCTGGTTGAACTTTGCCTCCAGTAGGGCGGGCGCGGAACGAAGGGCAGCCGACGCGAGCTCCAGTGCGGCGGCGGCATCCGCAGAACCGCCGTCCTGCATGCCGCGAGCGAGATAAACGGCGGCGAGGTCGCTCCGCAGGCCGGGGTCGGAGGGGCGCGCGGCGAGGGCGCGACCGAGAGTGGCAAGCGCAGAATCGAGATTGCCGACGAGATAGTGCGCGTCGGCGAGCGCGCCAAGCGTCTCCGGTTGACTGGAAGTGACCGCGGCTTGGCGCACGGCTTCGGCGGCTGCGTAATAGCGCCAGGCGTCAGCGCCGCCGTTGCTTGCAGAAATGCCCCTCTTCACCTCCGTTACCGGCGCCCAGTGGAACCCTCCCGTGAGCCGCGGCAACAGCGGCCGCGCTTCCGCCGTCGCGGCGATCAGCGGCGCGCGCGGGTTGGTTCGCCAGGGCGCCTCCTCGCCGCGGGTCGCCATCCACAGCGCCGCCGGCACCGCCACCATGACCACTGCCGCCGCGGCCACCCACCGTCCGGGCGCACCCTCCCGCTGCGGCGGCGGCAGGGCGCACGCCTGGAAGCGCATGGCGTCCGCCATGGCGTTGCCGCAGCGGTCGCAGCCCGCGAGGTGTTCCTCGAGGCGCTCGCGCTGTTCGGGGAAGAGCTGGCCGTCGAGGTAGGCGGCCAGGCGCTCGGGCTCAGGACAGCGGGGCAACGGCCCCCTCGCCCGGCCTAGCTTTGGTGGCGATCGTCGTCGGCATCGTCCTGCTTAGACGGACGCGCCGCCTCGGATTCCCCCTCGTTGGCGAGACCGAAGTCCAAAGTCGGTCCCCGCTGGAGCAGCCGGGAGACGTCGTGGCGCTCGACGCCCGCCTCGCGCAGGTCGCGCTTGATGCTCTTGAGGATGCTGGTGAGGCGCTTGTAAAGCGCCTTTTGCGGCACTCTCATGCCGCGCGCCGCCTCGGCCACTGACAGGCCGTCGCTGAAGTGGAGGCGGAGGAGCAGGCGGTCCTGGGCGCGCAGCCGGCGCAGGCTCGCCGCCACGGCGCGGGTGACCTCGTCCTCTTCGGCGCGCTGAACCAGGGTGTCTTCGTGGTTCGGCGAGGGCTCCGGCTCGGCCACCTCGTCGGCGCCGAGCGGCTGGGTGCGCGGGCGGCCGGGGCGCGGCGGCAGCTGGGCGTAGAGGCGCGTCAGCTCTCCGGGGCCGACGTTGAAACGAACGCCGAGCACCTGGCAGGCCTCGGCGAAGGTGAGCCCTTCGCGGTAGAGCAGCTCCTCGAGCGCCTCCGCCACCGGCCCCAGGCGGAGCGCGGCGGCCGAGGCGCGCCACTTGCCCCAGAGCTGATTGCAGTAGTCGTGGAAGAGACGCTGCACGACGACGGTGAGGTACGTGCGCAGCGTGCTGTGCTGCCGCCAGCTGCGCAGGGTCTCGTAGTCGTCCTCCACCAGGCGCAGACGGACGAACGACTCGAGCTCTTCGGTCTGCTCGGCGTTGAGCCGGTAGCGGCGCGCGAGGAAGCCCACCAGGTCGCGCAGCAGCGACAGGTTGGCGAGCAACAGCTCGCGCGGGCTCAAGTCCGACGACGCGGCACCCATCCCGGGGCCCCTTGGAGTCCGCCCGGCCATCCGGTTTGTCGATGGAACCGGGCGCCGGACGGACGATTCGAAGCGTGAAACGAGATTGTACGCGAGAAACGTCGCGCCGGGACGGGTGGAATTTCGATCTTCGCGGCCGTCTAAGCGGGGGAGCGATGCACACCGAGACGACGCCACCACCGTCTTGTCCGTCCCGCGACGTCGAAGGCGCGCCCGTCGACGCGCTCCAGGGACGGCCCGAGATGGCCGAGGCGCTGGTCCGCAGCAGCCTCGACGGCATCATCAGCATCGACCGTTCGGGCCGGGTGCGGGTGTGGAACCCGGCGATGGAGCAGCTCAGCGGTCTCGTCGGCGCGACCTGTGTCGGTGCTCCGCTCGAGAGCGTGCTCGAACGGCTCGGCGCGCCCGACCTGCTGCCCTACTTCCGCCGCGCGCTGGCGGGAGAGAAGGTGGCGGCGCCGCGGCGCCATCTGGCGCGCCCCGACGGCGGCGAGCTGACGCTCGAAGGGCACTATGCGCCGGTGCTCGACGCCGGCGGCACGATCGGCGGCGCGCTCTGCGTGGTGCGCGACGTCAGCGCGCAGGAGCAGCTCGAGGAGCAGCTCTTGCAGGCGCAGAAGATCGAGGCGGTCGGCCAGCTCGCCGGCGGCGTCGCCCACGACTTCAACAATCTGCTGACCGTCATCCTCGGCTACTGCGAGCTGGCCGAGCTGCGGGTGGAGGAGAGCTCCGGCGTGCGCGGCGACCTGGGCGAGATCCGCCGCGCCGCCGCGCGCGCCGCGGCGCTGACGCGCCAGCTCCTCGCCTTCTCGCGCAAGCAGGTGCTGCAGCCGGAGGTGGTCTCTCCCAACGACGAGGTGCGCGAGCTCGAGCAGATGCTGCGCCGACTGATCGCCGAGAACGTCGAGCTCAGCACCAGTCTGGCGCCCGATGCCGGCCGCGTGCTGGTGGACCGCAACCAGCTCCACCAGGTGCTGGTCAACCTGCTGGTCAACGCGCGCGACGCCATGCCCGGCGGTGGGCGGCTGCTCATCGAGACGCGCAACCGCGAGCTCGACGACGCCTACGCGCAGGTGCACCCCGGCGCGCGGCCGGGCTCGTACGTGATGATCGCGGTGAGCGACACCGGCACCGGCATGGACGAATCGGTGCGCAGCCGGATCTTCGAGCCGTTCTTCACCACCAAGGAGCGCGGCAAGGGCACCGGGCTCGGGTTGTCGATGGTCTACGGCGTCGTCAAGCAGAGCGGCGGCTACATCTGGGTCTACAGCGAGCCGGGCCACGGCACCACCTTCAAGCTCTTCCTGCCGCGCGTCGACACGGCGGCGGAGGCGCGCCAGGCGCCGGCGCCCAGCCGCGACGCGCTCGAGGGCGGCGAGGCGGTGCTGGTGGCGGAGGACGAAGAGGTGGTGCGCGGCCTCGTCGTGCGTCTCCTCGAGCTGCGCGGCTACCGTGTCGTGGAAGCCGACCGCGGCGAAACGGCGCTGGCGGCGGCCGCGGCCACGTCCGACCTGGAGCTCCTGATCACCGATGTGGTGATGCCCGACATGAGCGGCCGTGAGCTTGCCGACCGGCTGCGGCGCCTGCGGCCCGGCCTCAAGGTGCTGTTCGTCTCCGGCTACACCGACGAGTCGATCGCCAACCACGGCGTGCTCGATCCCGGCGTCGAGCTGCTCGAGAAGCCGTTCACCGCCGACGTGCTGGCGCGCCGGGTGCGGGCAATCCTCGACGGGGCCGACGAGCCGCGTTAGCATCGGCGCGTGCTGCTCCACGAGAGCCCTTCCAGCCGCGCCGGCGGCGCCGGCGTGGAGCTGGCGCGCGACGGCATCCTGCGCGATTACCGCATCGCCGTGCGCAGCCGCCAAGTGAGCTTGCTCGGTCGCCGCGAGGTGCTCACCGGCAAGGCCAAGTTCGGCATCTTCGGCGACGGCAAGGAGGTCGCCCAGCTGGCGATGGCACGCGCCTGGCGGCCGGGTGACTTCCGCTCGGGCTATTACCGCGACCAGACGCTGATGTTTGCGCTCGAGCTGCTCACCGTCGAGCAGTACTTCGCGCAGCTCTACGCCGATCCCGACCCCGAGCACGACCCGCATTCGGCGGGGCGGCAGATGAACGCGCACTTCGCGACACCGCTGCTGTCGGAGGACGGCGAGTGGCTGGCGGCGACAGAGCGCTTCAACACCTCCGCCGACCTCTCGCCCACCGGCTCGCAAATGCCGCGCCTCGTCGGACTGGCGCAGGCGTCGAAGGTCTACCGCGAGCTGCCGGGCGCCGCCGACCCGCGCTTCACGCGCAACGGCAACGAGGTCGCCTGGGGCACCATCGGCAACGCCAGTTGCGCCGAGGGGATGTTCTGGGAGTCGGTCAACGCCATCGGCGTGATCCAGGGGCCGGCGGTGATCGCGATCTGGGACGACGGCTACGGCATCTCGGTGCCCAACGAGTTCCAGGTCTCGAAGGGCGACCTCTCGGCGCTGCTCTCCGGCTTCCAGCGCCAGCCCGGACAGCCGGGCGGCTACGACGTCTACACGGTCCGCGGCTGGGACTATCCCGCCCTCGTCGAGACCTTCCGCGTCGCCGCCGAGACGGCGCGCCGCGAGCACGTGCCGGCCATCGTCCACGTCGTCGAGATGACGCAGCCGCAGGGGCACTCCACCTCCGGCAGCCACGAGCGCTACAAGTCGCCCGAGCGGCTGCGCTGGGAGGAGGAGAACGACCCGGTGCAGCGTTTGCGGGGCTGGATGCTGGCCGAGGGGCTGGCCGGCCGCGAGGAGCTGGACGCGATCGACAGCGAAGAGCTGCGGCTCGTGCGCGAGGCGCAGCGGCGTGCGTGGGAGGAGTTCCAGGCGCCCATCCGCGCCGAGGGTCGCGAGATGATCGCGCTGCTCGACGAGCTCGCCGCGACGTCGCCGAAGGGCGACGCGTGCAAGGACATCGCGCGTGGGATCGAGCGGCAGGGCACGCTGCTGCGCCGGCACCTGATGGTCGCGGCCCACGACGCGCTGCTGTTGGTGCGCGATGAGGAGTTGCCCGCGGCCGAGCGGCTGGCGGCATGGCGCGACGAGCAAGAGCGCGTCAACCTGCGGCGCTACGGCGCGCACCTCTACGCCGAGGGCCAGCGCTCGGCGCTGCACGTCGCCGCGGTGGCGCCGGCGTACGCCGACGATGCGCCGGTGCTCAACGGCTTCGAGGTGTTGAACGCCTGCTTCGACGCACACTTGCAGCGCGAGCCGCGGCTGCTTGCCTTCGGCGAAGACGTGGGCCGCCTCGGCGACGTCAACCAGGGGTTCATGGGCCTGCAGGAGAAGTACGGCGCGGTGCGCGTCGGCGACACCGGCATCCGCGAGACCACCATCATGGGCCAGGCGATCGGCCTGGCGATGCGCGGGCTGCGGCCGATCGCCGAGATCCAGTACCTCGATTATCTGCTCTATGCGCTGCAGATCCTCTCCGACGACCTGGCGACGCTGTCGTTCCGCAGCGCCGGCCGGCAGCGCGCGCCGGTCATCGTGCGCACGCGCGGGCACCGGCTCGAAGGGGTGTGGCACTCGGGCTCGCCGATGGGCGGCATCCTGCACCTCGTGCGCGGGCTCTGGCTGTGCGTGCCGCGCGACATGACGCGAGCGGCCGGCATGTACAACACGCTGCTGCAGAGCGAGGACCCGGCGATCGTCGTCGAGGTGCTCAACGGCTACCGCGTCAAGGAGCGGCTGCCGAGCAACGTCGCCGACTTCACGGTGCCGCTCGGCGTGCCCGAGGTGCTGCGCGCGGGTAGCGACGTGACGGTGGTGAGCTACGGCGCCACGCTGCGCATCGTGCTCGAGGCGGCGGAGCAGCTCGCGCAGGTGGGCGTCGACGCCGAGGTGATCGACGTGCAAACGCTGCTGCCGTTCGATCGGCCCGGCGTGATCCGCGAGTCGCTGAAGAAAACGCACCGGCTGCTGGTCGTCGACGAGGACGTGCCGGGTGGCGCCTCTGCGTACATCGTGCAGAAGGTGCTCGAGGGCGGCGAAGCGTTTTGGTGGCTCGACGCTCCGGCGCGGACGTTGACCGCAAAGGACCACCGGCCGCCTTATGGTTCGGATGGCGATTACTTTGCGAAGCCGAGCCGCGAAGAAGTGTTCGCGGCGGTGCGTGCGCTGGTCGCGGAGTAAGAAGAAGAGCGCCTCGAGCCGCGGCGACCCGCCACGCACGTGGGCCCCGCCTGCCGGTCGGTATCCCATCCGTGCTCGCTTCGCTGCGCGCGGCTGGGAGCCCTCCGCCCGGCGCGCCCCATGCGTGGCGGCTCGCCGCGGGATCACGGTCATCGGGCCGCTGCTGCGCCCTATGATCGGAAGATGCTTCTTGCCGATCTGGTGAGTGCCGCCGATCGCGTCGCCGCGACCTCGAAGCGGCTGGAGAAGATCGTCATCCTCGGCGAGTTATTGGCGCGGTCGTCGCCGCAAGAGATCGTGATCGCCGCCGCGTTCGTCACCGGTGCCCCGCGGCAGCGGAGGATCGGTATCGGTCCGGCGTTGCTGCATCAGGTGCGGCCCCCGGCGGCGGCTGCGGCGTCGCTCACGCTGGAAGAAGTCGACGCTTCGCTGGGCGCCATCGCAGAAGTGAGCGGCAGCGGCTCCGGCGCGGCGCGGGCCGAGATGTTGACGGCGCTGCTCGCGCGCGCGACGGCGGCGGAGCAGGACTTCCTGCGGCGGCTGTTGTTCGGCGAGCTGCGGCAGGGCGCCCTGGAAGGAGTCGTTGCGGAAGCGGTGGCCAAGGCCGCCGGGATCTCGAGCGCGGTCGTGCGGCGGGCACTGATGGTCTCGGGCAGCCTCGGCGAGGTCGCCGCGGCGGCGCTGCACGGCGGCGAGGCGGCGTTGAGCGCGCTCGGCGTCGAGCTCTTCCGGCCGCTGCAGCCGATGCTGGCGCAGACGGCGTCGACGGTGACGGAGGCTCTCGAGCTGCTCGGCGAGGCGAGCCTCGAGGCGAAGCTCGACGGCGCGCGCGTGCAGGTCCACAAGAGCGGCGGCGACGTGCGCGTCTTCTCGCGGCGGCTCAACGACGTCACCGTCGCCGTGCCCGAGGTGGTCGAGGCGGTGTCGGCGCTGCCCGCGCGCGAGCTGATCCTCGACGGCGAGGTGATCGCGCTGCGGCCCGACGGCAAGCCGCACCCGTTCCAGGTCACCATGCGGCGCTTCGGGCGCAAGCTCGACGTCGACGGGCTGCGCGGCGAGCTGCCGCTGTCGCCGTTCTTCTTCGACCTGCTCTGGCTCGACGGCAACAGCCTGCTCGGCGCGCCGCAGCGCGAGCGCGCGGCGGCGCTCGCGGCGCTGCTGCCGCCGGAGCAACGCGTCGAGCGGCTGGTCACCGCCGACGCGGACGCCGCCGGGGAGTTCCTGCGCGCGACGCTGGCGCGCGGCCACGAGGGCGTGATGGCGAAGGGGCTCGACTCGCCCTACGAAGCGGGGAGCCGGGGCGCCAGCTGGCTGAAGATCAAGCAGGCGAAGACGCTCGACCTCGTCATCCTCGGCGTCGAGTGGGGGAGCGGGCGGCGCCAGGGGTGGCTGTCCAACCTCCACCTCGGCGCTCGCGACGCGGAAGGGGTCTACGCGTCGTCGCCGGCCAACGATCGGCGCCACGCTGCGGGCTGGGTCATGCTCGGCAAGACCTTCAAGGGCCTCACCGACGAGATGCTCGCCTGGCAGACCGAGCGCCTGCTCGCCCTCACCACCGAGCGCCACCGGCACGTCGTCTACGTCCGCCCCGAGGTCGTGGTGGAGATCGCCTACAACGACCTGCAGGAGAGCCCGCAGTACCCGGCCGGCCTCGCCCTCCGCTTCGCGCGCGTCAAGGGCTACCGCCACGACAAGCGGCCGCAGGACGCCGACACCATCGCCACCGTGCGCGATGCGTACACGCGCGCCACAGGCCTGCCGGCGCCGTAGGTCAGCCAAGCGAGCGCAGCAGCGCGGCGGCGCGCAGGATCGCCACCGTCGACTTGGCGTCGACGAGCTCGCCATCGAGGGCGCGGCGCTCGGCCTCCGCGAGCGGCACGCGCTCTACGGCGAGCACCTCGTCGGCTTCGAGCCGCTGCTCCGTCGGCACGAGATCGGTCGCCAGGAAGAGCCAGATGCGCTCGTCGCAGAAGCCGGGCGAGACGAAGATGGAGCCGAGCTCGCGCAGCGTCGCGGCGCGCACGCCGGCCTCCTCCTCGAGCTCGCGGCGCGCGCACGAGGCGGGGTCTTCGCCCGCCGACAGCTTGCCGGCGGGGACCTCGAGCAGCCAGCCGCCGACGGTGTGGCGGTACTGCCGCACCATGAGCAGCGAGCCATCGCCGTCGAGCGCCACCACCGCCGCGGCGCCGGGATGATGCACGACGTCGAGCTCGACCTGATGACCGTTGGGCAGCTCGACGCGCTCGCTGCGCACTTCGACGGTGCGGCCTTCATAGCGCACGCGGCTCTCGAGCGTGCGGCCGCGAGCTCCGGGGCCGGCCGCCACTAGTCGCTGCGCCGGTCGCGGGGCCGGCCGAAGGAGAGAACCTTCGCGCCGTCCGTATCCTCGCCGCTCTCTGCCGAGTCGGCGGCAACGTCGCGCTCCGGCGGCACGTCGGGCACCGGCCGCGGCACCGCGGCGAGCCCGCTCCGCTGCGCTGCGGCGCCAGAAAGCGCCGGCATGTCGAAGCGCAGCCCGAATTCGGCGGTGGGGTCGAAGAAGGCGACGACCGCGTCCCACGGCACGACGAGGCGGGCGGGCATGCCGTCGAAGCGCAGCGTCACCGCGAAGCCGTCGTCGTCGACGGTGAGATCGCGGAACTGGTGCTGGAGGACGACGGTGATCTCTTCCGGGAAGCGCTGGCGCAGGAAGGGCGGCACCTGGGTGCCGGGGTGGTCGGTGCGCAGGCTGAGGTAGAAGTGATGCTCGCCCGGCAGCCCCTCGCACACGGTGCGCTCGAGCACGACCCGCACCACCGAGCGTAGCGCGCGCTGCAGCAGCGCGCCGTAGTCGATCTCGCTCTCCGCCATCCCTACCGCGATGCTACCGCACGCGTGCTACCCTAATTGCCCGCACATCACGCATCGTTCCCAGCAACAGACTCAGCAAGGAGATCGTGTCCATGGTGCAGCCCCAGTCCGTGCCGCCGCAGAAGAAGGGAATGAGCGTCTGGGCGTGGGTGGCAATCGGATGCGTCGGCATCCTCGTCGTCTGCGGCGTCGGCTTCGGTGCCCTCACCTGGTGGGGCTACCACAAGGCCAAGTCGGTGGTTGCCGAGTACAAGGACCACCCAGGCTTGGCGGCGGTGAAGATGATCACCGCTGCGAACCCCGATCTCGAGCTGGTGAGCAGCGACGAGGCGAACGGCAAGGTGACCATCAAGAACAAGAAGACGGGCGAGGTGGTCACCCTCAACATGGCCGACATCCAGAACGGCAAGATCAGCTTCGACAGCGCGCAGGGCCACTCGAGCATGAGCTTCGACCAGAACGCCGGCAAGCTGGAGGTGCAGGGCGCTAACGGCCAGACCGCTTCCTTCGGCGCTTCCGCGCAGCTCCCGAGCTGGGTGCCGGCTTACCCCGGGGCGGCGCCCGAGGGCGTCTACGCGGCCGAGGACGGGACGCAGCGGGGCGGCACCTTCGGCCTCACCACCGGCGACGGCGTGACGCAGGTGTTCGACTTCTACAAGTCGCAGCTCGAAGGCGCCGGCTTCAAGGTCAACGTGACGAAGTATTCCGGCACCGGCGGCGACGGCGGCATGGTGGTGGGTGAGAGCAACGACGGCAAGCGCACCGTCACCTTCACCATCGGCGCCGAGTCGGGCAAGACGCGCGTCGCCGGCGTGTACAGCGAGAAGAAGTAACCTCGGCCCAGATCGCGGCACGGAACGGCGGCGGGCATAGGCCCGCCGCTTTCGTCTGCGGGCATCGAGATCGCTTCGTCGCTCCGCTCCTCGCGATACGCCCGCGCCTTCGCGCGGGCTACGGCAGCGCAGTGAGCAGCACCACCAGGGCGCGGTCGTTGCCGTTGAGCTTCGAGGTGCCCACCACCACCGTCTCGCCTTTGCGGATGGAGAAGGAGGTGGAGAGGAGGTTCTCGGCGACGGTCGGCGGCGGCGTGATCGCGGCCGGCGGGGCCGGATTCGCGGGCGCGACGGCGTTCTCGGCGCGCATCGGCGCAGCGGTCGTCGCCGCGGAAGTCGGCGCGCCGCCTGGCGCCGGCGTCCGTCGCGGCAGCGCGGCGCCGGCGGAGAAGCCGGGCTGCGCGGCGAGCGCGACGAGGATCGGCTCGGCGGGCACCAGCCGCAACCGGAAGCCTTCGACGAGCAGCTCGGCGCCCGGCTTGCGCGCGTCGCCGCGGAAGGCGAGCTCGAGCTCGTAGGAGAAGTCCTCGTCGCTCGCCACCGTCACCCGTGCGTCGTGGGTGGTGCGCACGAATGCCACCGGCGCCAGCAGGTCGAAGCGGCCGTAAGGAAGGAAGTCGGCGACGTCGGCGAGCGCCTTGCGCGCCGAGGCGGGCAGCCCTTCCGGCAGTCCAGGCGTGCCGCCGGCGCCGCGGTGCGCCTCGAGCAGGACGAGCTGGAAGGCCTGCGCGGCGGGCGGCAGGTCGGCGGCCTGCAGCGCCTTGGCGATCGCGGTCTGCGTCGCCGCGTCGGCGATCACGTGCAGCTCGTAAGGTCCGAGCGGGATCATGTCGCAGCGGCCCTCGGCCGGGCAGAGCTCCTGGCCGACGGTGACCGCATCGGAGGCGGCGAGGAAGCGCAGCTTGTAGCGGCGGTCGACCGCGTGGTCGGCGGCTTGTGCCGATGCGGACGATGCGATGGCGAGCGCCGGAGCGACGACGAAGGCGGCGACGGCGAGCGCGCGGCGCAGGCGCGCGCGGCGCGCGGAGCGGGTGGCGGAGAGGACGGCAGCGGTGGTCATCGTTGGTCTCCTTGGGACGTGTCGGCGGTCAGCGGCCGCTCGGATCGGTGAGGAGCCAGACGATCCTCGTCCCGCCGGGTGCCGTGAGCTGGAGTTGGTAGGGCTGTTGCGGTTCGCTCGCCGGCCGAACGGCGGCAACACTTTCGACGGGAGCGACGTCACTGGGCGCGACGGCCGTGGACGGCGGATGGATCGCGGCGAGCGTCGTCGAGTCGATCGCGCGCGGAGCGTGTTGTCCGCTGCCGGAGGTGCCGCTGGGCGTGTGCAGACCGGCTCTGTGGTCTGCGCCCATAGGCGCTGGCGAGGATGCCGCGGGCGAGGACGGCGAGCCCGCGGTTCCATGCAGCGCCGCGAGCGCCTGGCTCGCGTCCGGCGACGACGTCGTCTCGCCGAGCCGTGGTGGCTGAACACCGGCGCGCGCGACGTCGGCGTGCCGCGAGGACGAGGCCGTGCGCACGTCGTGCGGCGACGACCGACGTCGAGCATCAAAACGCGACAGCGCGACCCCGGCGACGACGGCCGCCACCGCGGCGGCGAATGCCAGCGCGTACGCGGGACGCGCGAGCCGCGGCCGCGCGTCGCTCTTCGCCGCGGCGAGCATCGCACGCCGCAGCCGCTGCACCTCGCCGGCGCCGAGCTCGCCGGCATCGGGCGCCGGATCGGCCTCACGCAGCAGCTGCCGCAGCCGTTCGTTTCGTGACTTCATCGCATCTCCTTGCCGCCGGCGTCGGCGGCCATCAGCACCTTCGCCAGCTCGCGGCGCGCACGCGACAGGTGCCAGCGCACCGTCACCGCGCGCGTGCCGAGCAGCGCCGCGATCTCCGCCGCCGTGCGCCCCTCGATCTCGTGCAGCACGACGACGGCGCGCCGGCGTGGCGACAGCGCCAACAGAGCCGTCCGCACCGACCAGCGCGCCAGCCGCGCCGCCTCGCCGTCGCCCGCGGCCACCTCGCGCGGCATCGGCGCCGCGTGGGCCCGGCGCACCGCACGGCGCCGGTGGCGGTCGCGGCAGAGGTTGATCGCGACCCGCACCAGCCATGCCTCCGCCGCGGGCTCCTCGTCGGGCACGCGTGCCGCGGCGCTGGCCGCGCGCAGGAAGGTCTCCTGCACGAGGTCGCGCGCCTCTTCGGCATCGCACAGCAGCCGCAGGCCGAGCCGGTACAGCCGGCGGTGGTGCGCGTCGAAGAGGCCGCCGAGCCGCGCCGTGGCGTCATTCCGCGCCGCCGCCGCGACATCGGCACCGGCGGCGGTCAGCGGCAGCTCCTGCACGAGGGTCGTCGCATGCACACCGATGAAGACGCACGAGCGGGCGTTTGCGTTGGGGCCCGCGTAGACACTGTTATGGTCCGCCGCATGTCACCACGATCGATCCGCCTCGCCGCGCTCGCCGCGGCGGCGGTGGCCGTCTGGCTGGGCTGGAGCTGGTGGCACTCGACCGAGCGCCGCATCTACCGGCGGCTCGATGCGCTCGTCAGCCGGCTCGAGAAGGACGGCGACGAGTCGGCGCTCGCCGGCGCCGCGACGGCTCACGGCGTGCTCGACTTCTTCGCGCCGGGCTTCATCGTCCGCGCCCGCCCCTACGAGGCCGAACTGCGCGACCCGCAGGAGCTGATGGGCGCCGTGATGCGCTTCCGCGGCGCCGCGCGGCACGTCGACGTCGAGATCTCCGACCGCCATCTCACCCTCGGGCCCGGCGAGCGCAGCGGCGAGCTGGTCTTTCTCGCCGCCGTGACGCTCGACCGCGGCGGCGGCCCGGCGCGCGAGAGCTGGCGCGTGCGCTCGCTGTGGATCGAGGATGGCGGCGAGTGGCGGATCGCCGAGCTCGAGCTGTTGCAACGGGTCGAGGGCGGCGCCGGTCTCGGCTTCTGACGCCGTCGGCTTCTAATGCGGAGGCGTTACGACCTGCCCATCGGCAGCCGCCGCCGCACCGGACCGGCGACGGTCGGCGGCAGCGACGGCGCGCCCGGCTCGAGCAGGAACTCCTGCAGCCCGTTCTGCAGCAGGTAGCTGCGGTCGACGCGGAAGCTGCCCAGCGCGCGCTGCAGGCTCGCGTCCGTGAGCCGCACCGCGTCGAGCAGCGGCCCGCCGTACGGCCACTGGCGGATGGTGTGTTCGTCGACGATCTCCCAGCGCGCCGGCTGCGCCGGGAGCTTGCCCTCGCGCGCCACCATCGCGTGCAGCAGCGTTCGCCCGTGGCAGTGGGGCGCGAGCCGTTCGCCGAGCACGGCGAGGCCGGCGGCGCCCAGGTAGTCGAGCAGGTCCCAGGCGAGGACGGCGTCGAACCGCATTTCGGCGGGGAAGCGCAGCAGATCGGGCAGCGCGCGCATGCAGGCGGTGTCGAAGCGGCCGCCGGTGCGGCATGGCGCGGTGGTGGAGTAGAGCGCCTCGACGACGTAGCTCGCGCCGCGGCCGACGAAGAAGGTCATGTTGTTGTGGTTGGCGCTGCCGAGGTCGAGCACGCGCCAGCGGCGGTCCGCCTCGCGGCGGCGCAGCAGGTCGGCGAGCGCCCACGAGCGGAAGGCGGGCGTCGGCGCCGCCGGCGGCGCGGGCAGCGAACGCGGCGCGTCGGCGCGGACCGGCGTTCTCGCGACGGCGCGCCAGAGGCGCACTCAGCCGCTCCCTTCGGCGGCCATCGCCGGCGAGGCGGCGTCGGCGGCGGCGGCAGGCTCGGGAGCGGCCGCTCCGGCAGCGATGGCCTGGCTACCGTCCATGTCGACGTCGCCCTGGAACTGGCAGCCTTCCTCGAGAGCGACGCGCGGCGCCCGGATGTCGCCCTGCATGCGGCCGCCGGCGCGCACGGTGACCATCTGGCTCGCCACCACGTTGCCGAAGAGCTCGCCTTCGACGACGACGCTCTTCGCCTTGACCTCGCCGCGCACGCGGCCGCCGGCGCTCACCGTCACCTGGTGCGCCGGCGCCTGCACCTCGCCCTCGAGCTGCCCTTCGATCCAGACGTCTTCGCGCGCGGAGAGCTGGCCGCGCAGCGCCGAGGCGGGTCCGACGACGGCGCGCCGGCCGGAGCTGTTCACCATGATGCGGACGCCTCCTCTCGGTTCCGTTCGAGGGTACGGAACCGAAGGGGAGGCGTCAAGCCAAGCGCTTCACTCGCCAGGCGATGGCCGCGCCACCGTCAGTCGACGGCGGCGTCGATCAGCTCCACCGGCGTGGTGGCGAAGAGGTTGAGCGTCCAGCCGTCGAGCGAGCCGGTGTCGGCGCCGGCGGAGTCGCCGATGCAGAGCTGCCAGTTGCCGACCTTGCTGGTGCCGTCGTACGCGGTGGAGAGGTCTTCCTGCGTGGCGACTGCCGCGCCGCGGTTGGGGTTGTAGCTGCACGGCGTGCCGCCGTCGAGGCAGATGGTCTGCCCGGTCGCGAGGTCGACGGGGGTGCGGCCCATCACCTCCGACTCGTCGGTCGCCGTCTGGATATAGGTGAGCGGGTTGTTGTTGGCGAGGTTGGAGTTCTCGCCGAAGCCGGCGGTGTCGTTGCCGTCGTCGGCGGTCTCGATGACGCCCGGCCGCGAGACCAGGGTGGTGATGATCCCCGTCGGGCCCACCAGCTTGATGGTGAGGTCGCCCACGAAGGTGTGGTTCATGCGGATCTGCACGCTGAGGTTGTCCACCGTGTCGCCGCCGCCGCCGCCCGAGGGCACGTTGATGGTGTTGCAGAGCATCGTGCCGGTGGTGCCGTTGTAGGTGTTGTCCGGGATCGCCAGGCCCAGGCCCGGGCCGACCGTGAACACCTGGGCGCTCGCCGCTGCCGGCACCAACGCCGCCGTCGCCAACAGAATCGCCAAGACCCAGAGCTTCCCTCGCATGAACGCCTCCTGGGAGTACACGGCCCTCGTCGCGGAACGCGGCGGCATTCTAACGCGGAATGGTTTCAAAGAGCGGCGACGATCGCCGGCAACAGCTCTTCAGCGGCTGCCCGCAGGTGGCGCACGCCCGGCGTCGCCCGCGGCGGGGGCGCCGGGTCGACGGCGAACGCCGCGGCACCGTTGCGCCAGGCCGAATCGAGCAGCAGGTCGGTGATCCCCACCGAAAACGAGGTGCCGGCGAACAGCACCAGCGCGGCCTCCTCGGCGGCCGCGATCACGCGGTGGATCTGGTAGTCGGCGTGCTCGTCGTAGGTCTCGTCGAACCAGAGCAGGTGCTGGCGCAGCAGCGCGCCGCACCCCGGGCAGCGCGGCAGGTGGGCGAGCGCCGGCTCCCGCCGGAAGGCGGCGAGGTCGATCGCCGACCGCGGCAGCGAGCCGTGCGGCGCGCCGAGAGCGCAGCCGTCGCGCGAGCAGCGCACGCGGTCGGCGCTGCCGTGCACCTTGACCATCGCCCTGCTGCCGGCCTGTTCGTGCAGCGTGTCGACGTTCTGAGTGACCAGCAGGAAGGGCGCGCCGCGGCCCGTCTGCCAGCGCTCGAGCGCGACGATGGCCGCGTGCGCCGCGTTGGGGCGAGCATGGGCGACGCGGTCGAAACGCTCCAGGTACCAGCGCCAGGAGCCGACGGGGTCTTCCTCGAAGTAGCGGCGCGTACCGAGCTCGGTGACGTCGCGCTTCCAGATGGCGCCGGCGTCGTTGCCGCGGAAGGTGGGGATGCCGGACGCGACGCTGACGCCGGCGCCGGTGACGACCAACAGGCCGCCCCTGCCGAGGCCGCACAGGGCGGCCCGGAGCGGCTCGCTGATCTCTTCAGCGGATCGAGGCGTAGTGTCGCTTCCCTGCCGACGCTACTCGACGGTGAACGTCTCCAGCTCGACAGGTGACGTACCGGCAGTGATCCCCGTTCCGTCGTCCTGGTAGCACCAGCTCTGGATGGTCGCCGGCAGGCCCGTCGTCGGCGAGACCGTGTCGATCTGGATCCAGCCGTAGTTGGTGGACGCCGTGGTCTCGTTGTAGAAGCGGACGCCGAGGTACTTTCCAGTTTGGGTCGTTCGCCAGGGAGCCATGGCCGTCGCGTTGGGTGTTTCGGTGGAGTAGAAGCTCGTGGCATCGATCGTCGCCCCTGACGACAGGACGAGCAGGGTGCCCCCGGCCGACGCCGCCACGTTCCCGTCGGGGTTCCCTGCCGGGTCGGCGCTGTTGTTGAGCCAGAAGTTGATCGACGAGGAGCCCCAAGGGTTGAAGTCCCAGTTGGGGGCGCCGGCCGGAGTGGTCGCGTTCACCCCGGTCACCAGGTTCACGTACACCCCGGCCGTCGTCGCCGGAACGGGAATGGCTGGGCTCGGGTGGCACTGCACGGTGCCCTTGGCAGCGGAGGCAAGCGCGAACAGGGAGACGGCAACGGCGGCGGCGCGGGTCTTGGAGCTAGGCATCGTGTCCTCCAGTCAATCGATGGTTACGGCGCGCGCGAGAGCGCGTGCCAAGGGATCGAGGGCCGGCCCGTAGAGGTTTCTGCGAGCCGTCGAGGTGTTGAGGGGCTTGCGGACCTGGGCGGCGCTCGCCGTGCGCGTCTCTTGCGGCGCCGAGGAGAACTCGAGGCAAGCCGGCTCGTACGGCAGGCCGACGAAGGCCAGCAGCTCGCGCACCTGGCCGGCGAAGTCGGCGAGCAGAGCTTCGTGCGCCTGCGTGCGGCAGCGCTGCGGGTGTTGCCGCGCGAAGTGCTGCCACTGCCGCTCCTCGTCGACGGTGTAGGCCGCCAGGGAGTCGAAGTCGTAGCTCCAGCCGAACATGCCGGGCGCGAAGAGCTGCTTGTAGCAAGACCACGCGGTCTCGAGCGGCGCGCGCGAACAGCGGATGACGCGGGCGCCCGGCAGCATGCGCAGGATGGCGCCGAGATACAGCCAGTTCTCCGGCATCTTGTCGGTGAACAGCACCCGGCCCTGCCAGCGCGCGGTACGCGCCAGGTACTCCTCGCCGAGCCGCTGCCAGTCGCCGGCGTCGGCGTCGCCTACCCAGGTCGGAAATGGTTTCCCGCGGCGGATCGACTCGTCGGCAAGGATGAGGCCGATATCGGGCAGCTCGCTCGCGCCGGTCACCTGCGAGTGGGCGGCCAGGATGTGCTCGACGAGCGTCGTGCCCGACCGCGGCATGCCGAGGACGAACGTCACCGCGGCGCCGCGACGGCTGCCGGTGTCCGGCGCCGGCTCGGGAAACTCCTCCAGGGTGACGTCGACGGCGTGGGAGAAGGCCTCGGCGCTCCACGGGGTTCGCCGTCGCTGCAATCGATTGGCGATGTCGAAGGCGCGCACCGCGTCGACGGGCCGGCCCGCCATCTCGTAAGCCTGGCCCAGTGCGAAGTGAACGAGCACCTTGGTCTCTTGGCTGTTGCTGGGGCGCCGCGCCAGCCGCTCGAGAGCGCGGAGCTCGTCCGCCTCGAGCGGCACGGTCTTGAGGTCGAGCAGTCCGAACCACGCCCGGGCCTCGGCGCCGGAGCGCCGGGTCAGGCGGCGGTAGGTCTCGGCGGCCTCGTCAATACGGCCCACGGCGGTGAGCGCTCGGGCGATGAGGAACTCGGCCCCCAGGTGGCGAGGGGCCAGGAGCAACGTCCGCCGCGCCGCTTCCAGTGCCGCCGGCGCGTCGGCATTGCGGTCGTGCTCGACCGCAGCCTCGAACCACGCTTGAACGTCATGCGGCTGGACGTCATGCGGCTGGACGTCATGCGGCGAAGGCGAGGCGGCGGTGCCATCGTCCATGCGGCCCTCTTCCGGCGGGCAGGCGACGAGCGTTCGGCCGCGGCGCGCCTCCGCGAGCTCGGCGTGCCGTGCGACACCCCGGCTGAGAGAGCCGGAAGTGGCCTCGACTGCGGTGTGCGATCGCCTCGCCATCAATGATGTGCTTCGAGAGTATCGCCGTCCGTCTGTAAGCGCAATCGTCGAAGCGGCATCGGCTATCCTTCGACCGCCCATGGCGCCCAACGCTTCGCTCGAGCTCGGCCGCCAGGACCGGCAGTCCGGTTGGCAGCCCGACTCTTGGCAGCGACGGCCGGCCTTGCAGCAGCCGCTCTACCCGGACCCGGCCGCCGTGGACCGTGTGGTGGAGGAGCTTTCCTGCCTGCCGCCGCTCGTCACCTCGTGGGAGGTCGAGGGGCTGAAGACGCAGCTCGCCGAGGCGCAGCGCGGCGAGCGCTTCCTGCTGCAGGGCGGCGACTGCGCCGAGATGTTCGCCGACTGCTCGGCCGACGCGGTGACGAGCAAGCTCAAGATCCTGCTGCAGATGAGCCTGGTGCTGGTGCACGGCAGCCGCAAGCGGGTGACGCGCGTCGGCCGCTTCGCCGGCCAGTATGCGAAGCCGCGTTCGGCCGAGCTCGAGGAGCGCGGCGGCGTCACGCTGCCCAGCTACCGCGGCGACGTCGTCAACCGCGCGCCGTTCTCGGCCGAGGACCGGCTGCCGAGGCCGGAGCTGATGCTGCGCGGCTACGAGCGCGCCGCGCTGACGCTCAACTTCATCCGCAGCCTGATCGATGGCGGCTTCGCCGACCTTCATCATCCCGAGTACTGGGAGCTGGGCTTCGTCGAGCACTCGCCGCACGCCGGCGAATACCAGCGGATGGTGGAGCAGATCGGCGAGTCGCTGCGCTTCATGGATACGCTGGCGGGCGGCTCGGTGGCCGAGCTGCGCCGCGTCGACTTCTTCACCAGCCACGAGGGCCTGCTGCTGCCCTACGAGCAGGCGCAGACGCGCCGCGTGCCGCATCGTCCCGGCTGGTACAACCTGTCGACCCACCTGCCGTGGATCGGCGTGCGCACCTCCGACCCCGCCGGCGCCCACGTCGAGTACTTCCGCGGCATCCGCAACCCGATCGGCGTCAAGGTCGGCCCGACGACGACGCCCGAGCAGCTCCGCGAGCTGCTGCAGGTACTCGATCCCGAGGGCGAGCCGGGACGCATCACCCTCATCCACCGCTTCGGCGTCGACAAGGTGGCGCGCTACCTGCCGCCGCTGGTCGAAGCGGCGCGCCTCACCGGCAAGCCGGTGCTCTGGTGCTGCGACCCGATGCACGCCAACACGCGCGACACCCACGACGGCCTGAAGACGCGCCGCTTCGAGGACATCCTCGGCGAGCTCGAGCAGTCGTTCGACGTCCACGCCGAGATGGGCAGCTACCTCGGCGGCGTCCACTTCGAGCTCACCGGCGAGGATGTCACCGAATGCGTCGGCGGTGCCCGCGGCCTCGGCGAAGCCGACCTCCACCGCGACTACCGCAGCTTCGTCGACCCGCGCCTCAACTACGAGCAGGCGCTCGAGATGGCGATGCTGATCGCCCGCCGCATGGGCCGCCAGCGCAGCGGCCGCGCGCTGGTGGGGTAGGGCCGGGCGTGGAGCCGGAGCCGAGCGCCGGCGATCCGGTCGGCGAGCCTGTGTTGGCCGAAGGGCTCGACGCGGCGCTCGCGGCCGCGCCGGCGCCGGCGAAGCAGCACGGGCGCGGCGGCGCTCACGCAGTGAAGGTCGCTGCCGGCATTCTGCTGTCGCGCGTCGCCGGCTTCGCGCGTGAGGCGATCAGCGGCTACTTCTTCGGCGTCAGCGCCTGGGCCGACGTCTACTCGACCGCGATGCGGATGCCGAACCTGCTGCAGAACCTCCTGGGCGACCAGGCGCTGTCGGCGTCGTTCATCCCCTTCTACTCGAAGATGCTGGCCGAGAAGCGCGACGAGGATGCGCGGCGCTTCGCCGGCGCCATCCTCGGCCTGCTGCTAATGGCGGCGGGCGGGCTGGCGCTGCTCGGCGTCGTCTTCGCGCGGCCGATCGTGGCGGTGACCGCGCCCGGTTTCGTGCACGACGCGCAAAAGGTGGCGGCGCACACGTTGGCCGTCGACCGCTACGCGCTCACCGTGCAGCAGGTGCGCGTGCTCTTCCCGATGGCCGGGCTGCTGGTGCTCTCGGCATGGGCGCTGGCGGTGCTCAACAGTCACCGGCGGTTCTTCCTCCCGTACGCGGCGCCGGTGTTGTGGAACCTGTCGATCATCGCCACGTTCGTGCTCGTCGGCCGGCGGCGCGGCGGGGCGCATCTCGGGCCGCTGGCGAAGAGCGAATTGCTCTACGCCGCGGCCTGGGGCGCGCTGGTGGGTGGCGCGCTGCAGCTCGCCATCCAGCTTCCGACGGTGCTGCGGCTCCTCGGCGGGCTCGAGGTGTCGTTCGGCACCCGCGCGCGCGGCGTGCGCGACGCGTTGCGCGCCTTCGGCCCGGTGGTGGCGGGGCGCGGCGCGCTGCAGCTCTCCGGCTATCTCGACTACGTGCTGGCGTCGATGGCGGCGGCCGGCGCCGCCTCGGCGTTCCGCTACGCCTACGCGCTGTTCCTGCTGCCGGTCGGCCTCTTCGCCACCTCGGTGGCGGTGACCGAGCTGCCGGAGGTGTCGCGGCTGAAGACCGACGAGGAGCGGGCGCGGCGCGTCGAGTGGGCATGGCGCCAGATCTCGTTCCTCAGCCTGCCCGCCGTCGTCGGCTTCCTTGCCTTCGGCTCGCTGGTCGTCGGCCTGGCGTTCGTGCGCGGCGCCTTCGGCCGCCAGGAGCAGTACCTGGTGACGCTGGTGCTGGCGAGCTTCACCATCGGCCTGCTGCCGGCCACCAACTCGCGGCTGCTGCAGAACCTCTTCTACGCCTTGCACGAGACGCGCTATCCGGCGCGGCTCGCGGTGATGCGCGTGGTGGTGTCGGTCGTTGCCGGCGGAGCGCTGATGTTCGCTCTCGACCGCGTGAACGTGTCGCAGCTGGTGACCGCGCCGTTCCGCGATCACGAGCTGCACCTCGGCGCCGTCGGGCTGGGGCTCGGCACCTCGCTGGGCGCCTGGCTGGAGCTGCTGCTGCTGGCCCGCGGCGCGCGGCGACGCGTGCCCGAGCTGCACCTGCCGTGGGCAGCGATGCTGCGGACGGCGGCGCTGGCCGGTGGGGCGGCGTTGCTGGCCGGCGGCGTCTGGCGCCTGCTCGACCATGGCGGTGCGCGGCTCTACCTCGTCGCGTCGGTCGTGCTCGGCGCCTTCACTGCCGCCTATCTCGGCGGCGCGGCGGCGCTGCGCTTCCCGGAGCTCAAGACGTGGCTGCGGCGGACTTGACGGAGCGCACGCGATGAAGTTGCACACCGAGTACCTGACCTTCGAGATCGGCGCGCGGATGGCCTTCCAGAACATCACGCGCCACGTCGAGGCCGCGGTGCGCAAGAGCGGCGTCCAGGAGGGGCTGGTCCTCGTCAACGCCATGCACATCACCGCCAGCGTCTTCGTCAACGACGACGAGAGCGGCCTGCACGAGGACTGCGCGCGCTGGCTCGAGCAGCTCGCGCCGTTCGACGCCTCGCCGCAGCGCTACCGCCACAACCGCACCGGCGAGGACAACGCCGACGCCCACCTGAAGCGCCAGGTGATGGGCCGCGAGGTGGTGGTGGCGATCACCGCCGGCAAGCTCGACTTCGGCCCCTGGGAACAGATCTTCTACGGCGAGTTCGACGGCCGGCGCCCGAAGCGGGTGCTGGTGAAGGTGATCGGCGAGTAGAGCCAGTAGGGTAGGTCCGTCCGGGGCCTCAATAGATGGGCTCCAGGGGGCCGCAATCTGACTCTGGTTCCTTTGCATAGTAAGTCTCGGCGCTCACCGTCGCCTGGATCTCTAGCTTGCTGTCGACGCCGCGGATGACCCCGAGGACGACCGGAGCGCCAGGCTTCACGGCGGCTAGCAGCTCGTAGAAGGGCTCGACGCCGTCAACGGTCTCGCCGTTCACCGCGAAGACAACGTCCTCTTCCTCGAGGCCGGCGCGTTCTGCGTCGCTACCTGCCTTGATGGACGACAGGTAGGCACCAGCCGGATCGCTTGCGACATCGATCTCGAGCAGCCCGGCGATGGTATTGCGTCGCGCCTTGGTGGCCACCACAGGCCGAAGAGCGCGGTACTCGTCGCGGACGTAGAGAATCGCCAGGCGACCGGATCCGTAATCGTGGAGCAGCCGCCGGTAGGTTTCGAGGGCCTTGTCATATTCGCCCGAGTGGCAGTAAGTGCGGGCAAGCCAGTTGAGCGCATTGTCCGCGGCGTTGCGCCGCGGATATTCCTTCAATACCCGGCGGAAGTACTTTCGCGCCAGCTCCGTGTCACCTTGGTAGTAGTAGTTGTACCACCCGATTTCGGTCAGCGCGTCGTCGCGAAGCTCGCTGTGTGGATACTCCTTGACCAGCCGGCGGAACAGAGCTGCTGCTTGGTCGTAATCACTCGCCCGGCGATGGACTGCCGCCGCCAAGTAAAGCGCCTTCTCTGCCTCTGCCGTGCCGGGAAAGCGGTCGGCGCATTCCTCCCAAACATCAGCAGCAACTGCAGCGAACGCCGAGTTGCCGAGGTCATCAGCGGCCCGATCCCTCAGGTAGAAGCCGAGGTCGAGCAGACCTGCTGGTGTTTCGTGGGCGCTATTGATGACCCGACGGAGGACGCCAATTGCCCGCTGCATGCAC
The DNA here is from genome assembly GCA_036005845.1 of Thermoanaerobaculia bacterium. GTDB lineage: Bacteria > Acidobacteriota > Thermoanaerobaculia > Multivoradales > JAIOJS01 > DASYQD01. The sequence goes on from DASYQD010000124.1 coordinate 93,407, forward strand.
GATGGGACGGCCATCTCATACTGGCGGAAGGCTTCGGCGACGCCCTCGTATTCGGCCAAGGCATGCTCATATTCCCCAGACCGGAGCGACTCGCGGTCGATGTCGAACCACTTGCGGCAATCAGATTCGAACAGGGCACGCATTTGAACCGTGCCTTTCTGGCCGCGAACGCGGCGAAGGAAGCTTCGCACCTCCCGGGCGCTAGTGAACTCCTCGTTGTGTCCAAGAAAGGCTGCGACAACGCCGCCCCCGCCCCCGCGCCGGCGCGAAAGCCATTCGAACGCCGTTTCTGGAGCGCCATTGCGGCGGTAGGCGTCCGCCAAGTGCTCGCAGGTCTCGTCCCAGTGCGCCGACTGCGGCCAGCGCTCAGCAGCGGTGGTGAAATACTTGATCGCGCCGCTGTAGTCCTTCGCCTTCAGAGCGCGCTCGCCGGCGGCTCGGAACAGGACTTCAGCAAGGAACGTATTCGGATACTCGCGGAGAACAGTATCGAACTCCTGAAGGAAGTAGAGGGCGTGGTCGAGGAAGGCGTCAGAAGGATATCGCTGGATCACGTGGCGGAGGTATTTGGCGTCCTCGCGACCAAGCCGACGGCCATCGTCATAGAGGGTAACGCCGGCCGCCAATTGCTCCGCCTTTCCGCGTGGGATGCCGGCCCAGACATAACTGAGATCCCGGCGCGGACAGCCTGGCCGCAGCCTAGTGACCAGGTCCTCCACATAGCCGAAGCCCTTCTTGGTAGCAATCGATCGGAGGAATATGTGGAAATCGAGGCGCGCGCTCACGTCCGCGAGCGGGCGATCATGGTAGGTCTTGCAGAGATAGCCAAGGCCGAGCTCGGGTTGTCCGGCGCGGTCAAAAGTGGCGGTTACGTAGTCCTGGACAAGTCTCCGCATGGCCGGGGTGCGAGTTCGGAGAAGTGGCAGGAACTGGTCACGAGCGGCGCGGTAGTCGCCATCGTCGAAGACAACAACCGCCTTTGGGAAAGCCGCCTCGAACTCGGGGCCCTCCCTGTGCAAGTCGATCTTCGCCGGGGGGTCCAGCCTCTCCACGGCCATGTACTCGCGCCAGGCCTGGCGCACACGCGGCCAGCAAAGAACCAGAATAGCGACCAAGACGATAGCGGCCGCCGCATAGCGGAGGGCCTTGAGGACGAATCTATAGACGGTAGGGGCAGGTGGCGGCGATGGCCTCTCTCCGCCTGTTGGATTCACAACCTCCGGCGGCGCCGCGGGCGCAGGATTCATAGGCTGGTTCTCACCCCCTTTGAGGGCAGTCGAACTGACGGATTGACGGAGCGAGGATCGATAGCTAGTCTAGCTACTCCGGCCGGTTTTAGCCAGCTATCTCGGGCTTCGGAACCGCGTCTCGCAAATCCATGGGCAACGGGCCGCCAAACCCCAGCATTTCCGACGCGGATCTGCTCAAGCTGTCCTTCGAGTGGTGCAAGCACATCGCCACCTTGTCGACAGGGTCCACGCTGTTGATGGTGACCTTTCTTGAGAAGCTGAATAGGCAGCCCGACTGCAAGATCTTGTTGCCGATAGCGCTGGTGAGCTTCGTTGCGGCGACGCTTGGCACGCTCGGCGTTCAGTTGGACCACATGCTCAACGGCCGCGCAGGAGGCTCGGCCCTGGGTACGTGGTCAGCGCCGCTGTCGCTGGTCGCGTTCTTCGTGGGCATCGTGGCGTTGACAGCCTTTGGCCTCGTGAACTTGGTCTGAGGTCAGAAGCCCCGACGCCGGCTCTGGCGGCCGAGCTGAAGAGGACGGCGGCCGCAGCCGAGACTCCGAGACGGCCGTATCATCGCGCGGCCCGTGAGCACCCCGAGCGCCGCCGCCCCGCCGCCCTGGCAGATCTGGGTCGACACAGGCGGCACGTTCACGGACTGCCTGGCGCGCGATCCCGATGGGGCCCTGCGGCGCGTCAAGGTGCTGTCGAGCGCGAGTCTGCGGGCGACGGTGGTCGAGCGGCGGGGCAAGCGCCAGTTGACGCTGGCCGGTCTCGACGATCTGCCGCCGGGTGCGCTGCACGGCTGGCGGCTGTCGACCCTCGGCGGCGACGAGCGGCTGTCGGCCTTGGCGTGGAACGGGCGCGACGTCGAGCTGGCCGCGGCGGCGCCGCGGTCGTTCGCGCGCGGCGTCGTCTGCGAGCTGGCGAGCCCGGAGGAGGCGCCGGTGCTCGCCTGCCGCCTGGTCACCGGCACCGCGCCCGATGCGTCGCTGCCGCCGCTGCGGCTGCGGCTCGCCACCACGCTGGGCACCAACGCGTTGCTCGAGCGCCGCGGCGCGCCCACCGCGCTCTTCCTGACGCGTGGCTTCGGCGACCTGCTCGAGATCGGCACGCAGCAGCGGCCGGAGCTCTTCGCGCTGGCGGTGGAGAAGCCGGCGCCGCTCTACGCGCTGACGGTGGAGGTGGCGGAACGGCAGAGCGCGAGCGGCGAGGTGCTGGTCGAGCTCGACGCGCCGGCGCTCGCAGCAGCGGCGCAGCGCGCGCGCGCCGCCGGCGCCAGCTCGGCTGCCGTGGCGTTGCTGCACAGCTTTCGCTTTCCCGAGGTCGAACGGCGCGCCGCCGCGCTGCTGCGCGAGGAGGGGTTCGCGCACGCGTCGGCGTCGGCCGAGCTGGCGCCGGCGCAGGGCTACCTGGCGCGGGCCGAGACGGCGCTCGTCGACGCCTACCTGGCGCCGATCTTCGAGAGTTACCTGGGCCGCATCGCCGCTTCGCTCGCGGGCGCCGGCGAGCGGGCGTCGTTGCTCATCATGACCAGCGCCGGTGGGCTCGTCGCCGCCGAGCGCTTCCGCGCTCACGAAGGGCTGCTGTCGGGCCCGGCCGGCGGCGTCGTCGGCGCGGCGGAGGCGGCGCGGCGGAGCGGTTTCGCGCGCGTCCTCACCTTCGACATGGGCGGCACTTCCACCGACGTCGCCCGCTGGGAGGGCGCTCTTCCGTGGGTGTTCGAGCACCGCGTCGGCGACGCGCGCCTGCTGGCGCCCGCGGTCGCCGTCGAGACGGTGGCGGCCGGCGGCGGCTCGATCTGTTCCTTCGACGGCCAGCGTCTGCGCGTCGGGCCGGAGAGCGGCGGCGCGCGGCCGGGGCCCGCGTGCTACGGCGCGGGTGGACCGCTCTGCTTGACCGATGTGAACCTCTTGCTGGGCCGCATCGACGCGTCGCGGTTCGGCGTTCCGCTCGACGTCGGCGCTGCCGAGCGCGCCTGCGCGCGGCTGGAGGCGAGCCTCGCCGCTGCCGGCGAGTCGGTGCCGCGCGAGCGGCTGCTCGCCGGCCTGCTGCGCATCGCCGACGAGCGAATGGCCGAAGCGATTCGGCAGATCTCGGTGCGCCAGGGGTACGACCCCGCCGGCTACGCGCTGCTCGCCTTCGGCGGCGCCGGCGGCCAGCACGCCTGCGCCGTCGCGGAGCTGCTCGGCATGCGCGCGATCGTGGTGCCGCCCGACGCCGGTCTCCTGTCGGCGCTCGGCCTCGGCGTGGCGCGCCTCGAACGCGTGGCGTCGCGGCAGGTTTTGCGGCCGTTGGCCGAGGTCGAGGGCGAGCTGTCGCGCGCCTTCGCTGAGCTGGGCGCTGCGGCGAGCGCCGAGGTGGCCGCGCAAGGTGTATCGCTCGACGAAGTGGCAGTCGAGCGCCGGCTAGCCGAGCTGCGCTTCGCCGGGCAGGAGAGCGTGGTCGAGGTGACGTGGGAGGAAGGCGGTGCGCTCGCCGAGGATTTCGCGGCGCGCTATCGCGAGCTGTTCGGATACGTTCCCGAGGCGCGCGCAGTCGAGGTGGTGGCGCTGCGCGCCGCGGCGGCGGCGCGACCTACGCTGGAGCCGGTGCCGCCTATGCCGGCGCACCGCGCCGCGCCGAAGCCGTTGGCGCGACGGCGGGTGTGGCTCGGCGGCCGTTGGCGACGCGTGCCGGCCTTCGACCGCGAGTCGTTGCCGGCCGGCACCGTGGTGGACGGACCGGCGCTGGTGCTCGAGCGGCACAGCGCCACGCTCGTCGAGCGTGATTGGAAGCTGACGGTGGACGGTGCCGGCGCGCTCGTCATGCGCCGCGGTGAGCGGCCGCGGGCTGCGCGCCGCGGCCGCGCCGGCGGGAGCGCGGGATGAAAGCGATCGAGCTGGAGCTCTTCACCCACCGCTTCGCCGCGTTGGCGCGCGGCATGGGCGAGCGGCTGCGCCGCACGGCGGTGTCGACGAACGTCAAGGAGCGCCTCGACTTCTCCTGCGCGCTGCTCGACGCGCGCGGCCGGCTGGTGGTGAACGCGCCGCACATCCCCGTGCACCTCGGTGCCCTCGGCCTCTGCGTGCGCGCCGTCGCCGCAGCGCTGCGGCTGCGGCCCGGCGACGTCGCGGTCACCAACCATCCGGCCTTCGGCGGCTCTCACCTGCCGGACGTCACCGTCATCACGCCGGTGTTCGCGGAGGGGGCGAGAGCGGCCCTCCTCGGTTATGTGGCCAGCCGCGCTCATCACGCGGAGCTCGGCGGCACGCGCCCCGGCTCGATGCCGCCCGATGCGCGCACGCTCGTCGAAGAAGGCGTGGTCATCGCGCCGCGCCTTCTCGTGCGGGCCGGCGCGCCCTGCTGGGACGAGGTCACCGCGCTGCTGCAGGCGCCGCCCTGGCCGAGCCGCGCCGTCGCCGAGAACCTCGCCGACCTCGCCGCCGCGATGGCGGCCAATCATCACGGTGCCGAGACCCTGCGCCGGTTGGTGGACGAGCACGGCCGTACGCGCGTGAACGACGCGATGACAGCGCTGCGTGCCCGCGCCGCCGCGCAGCTCCGCGCCGCGCTGCTCCGCCTGGGCGACGGCCGGCGCGAGGCCGAGCAACGTCTCGACGACGGCGCGCGGTTGTGCGTCGCCTTCGAGGTGAACGGCGACCGCGTGCGCATCGACTTCACCGGCTCGGCCCGCGTGCATCCCGGCAACCTCAACGCCACGCCGGCCGTGGTGCGCGCCGTCGTGCTCTACGTGCTGCGGCTGCTCGTCGCCGAGCCGCTGCCGCTCAATGAAGGGCTGCTCGAGCCCGTCGAGCTGGTGGTTCCCGAGGGCATGCTCAATCCGCGCTTCCCCGACGACCCGTCGCAGGCGCCGGCGGTGGTCGGCGGCAACGTCGAGACCAGCCAGCGGCTCGCCGACACCCTCGTCCGCGCGCTCGATCTTGCCGCGTGCAGCCAAGGCACGATGAACAACGTGCTGTTCGGCAACGAAAGTTTCGGCTACTACGAAACGGTTTGCGGCGGCACCGGCGCCGGTCCCGGCTTCGCCGGCGCTAGCGCCGTACACAGCCACATGACCAACACGCGGATCACCGATCCCGAGGTGCTCGAGCACCGCTTCCCGGTGCGGCTCGAGCGCTTCGCGGTGCGCCGCGGCTCGGGCGGCGCCGGCGCCTTTCGCGGCGGCGACGGCGCCGTGCGCGAGCTGACCTTCCTGGCGCCGGTGGCGCTGTCGGTGGTCACCCAGCACCGCGTGGAGGCGCCGTTCGGCGCTGCCGGTGGCGGCGACGGAGCGCGCGGCCGCCAGCGGCTCCTGCGCAACAGCGGCGTCGTCGAGAACCTGGGGAGCGTCGACGGCCGCGAGGTCGAGGCCGGCGACCGGCTGCTGCTCGAGACGCCGGGCGGCGGCGGTTGGGGCATGCCGCCGGACTGACGATCGAGCTCGGGCATAGAACGTTCGACGACCACGCATGGAGGCGTTCGCGACAGCGGGTCCGGAGGGCGCCGCAGTGGGGCTTCCGGAGGGCGCATTCGTAATTGCTCGAAAACAGCGGGTCGAACGAGCGCCCGGAGGCAAGCGAGCCGCTCCACCCGCACACCTCAGAAAGGCGAGCGTGCCCCACAGCGGCGCCCTCCGGACCCGGCAGCGAACGCCGGCCGGACGGTCGCAGGCATTCGCAGCTCAGCGCTACCGCTGCGAGCGCACCGCTTGCCAGGCGCCCGGCTGCTTCGCCGCCGACGAGCGGAAGGTGCCGGCGAGCGCGTCGCCGTCGAGCGTGCCCTCTAGCTGCAGCTCGCCGATCGGGCGGCCGAACGGCAGGCGCAGCCGGACTGGCCACGGCGGCGGGCCGCGCCGCACCGTGCCGCTCACCGTCGTGCCGGGGACGCCGAAGGTCATCGCCCTGCCTTCGACGGTGACCTTGCCCGTGCCGCTCACCTCGCCGCCGCGCTGCCGCAGGTCGAGGCGCAGCTCGATGACGTAGTCGTCCTCCGGGTAGAAGACGTTCTCGAGCCGCGCCGCCCACCTGCCGGCGAGTGAGCTCGCAGGCAGCGCCGCCGGTGGTGCGGATTGGGCGGCGACGTTGGTTACCGTAGGAGTGGCGGCCATCACCAGCACTTCGCCGGACAAAGACGGCGACGCCGCGGGCACCGCCGCGATGACTGGCGGCACTGCCGTCACCGCCGCCGGGCGCGGAGCGGGCGCCGGCGACGCCGCGCTCGCCACGATCGCCTCAGCACGCGCGTCCGCAGCAGCGCCGCGCGAACGCTCCCACCACCAGGCGACGAGAGCGGCGCCGAGCACGACGAGAACCGCCAGCGCCGCGATCGCCCACGGCCAAGGCGCACGCCGTGACACAGCGACAGCAACAGGGGGCGGGAAAGCAGTGCCCGCCTGAGGGGACAGCGAGACGGCCGCAGGTGACGGTGGTGGCTCGCGAGAAGCTCCGGCCGACGGCGGTGCCGGGCGCGGCGACTCTGTCACCGGCATCGTCACCAGCGGCATCGGCACCGGCTCCGGCGCGCCGATCCTCCACAGCGGCTGATTCGCCGCTGGAGTCGGCGGCAGTCCCGGCAGCACCTCGCCGTCGCCGCCGCTACTCTCGGCCGCAAACCGCGCCCAGCGCTCGCGAATGTCGCCCGTCGTCGGCGGCCCGTCGACCGTCGCGGCGCGCGCATCGACCAGCCGCAGGACGAAGGGCGCCGCCTGCGCCCGCTGCGCCACGCGCACCTCCTGCCCATCGCCGAGCCGCACGCGCCCGCGCACCCGCGAGCCGTCGACGAAAGTGCCGTTGGCCGAGCCCAGGTCCTCGACGTAGACGCCCTCGCCGTCGGCAACCAGGCGCGCGTGCAGGCGCGACACCGAGCTGTCGGCGATCGTCACCTCGCACCCCTCGCTGCGGCCGACGACGAGCTCGGCGCCGGGCGGCAGCGGGTGCTCGGAGAGCACCTGGCCGCCCTTCATCAGCAGCATGCGGGGCTGGGACACGGCTGCGGATCAGTCTGCCAGAACCCTGGAACGGCCGCCAATGCCGTGCTTTACAGGGCTGGAAGGAAAATTGCTACCGCGGGGAGGCGATGGAAGGAGGACTCCCCATGCAAACCCTTCGCGCCCTCCCCCGGTGGTTGGCGCTTACCGCCCTTCTGGCGGTGATCGCGTGCTCCACCAACCCCGCTACCGGTCACAAGCAGCTCAACTTCTACAGCCAGGATCAAGAGATTGCGATGGGCCGGCAGTACCACGAGCAAGTGGTACAGCAGATCGGCGTCTACCAGGACCGCCAGCTCCAGAACTACGTCGAGCGTCTGGGCCGCCAGCTCGCCGCGCGCTCCGAACGCCCCGACCTGCCGTGGACGTTCACCGTCGTCGACGATCCCGCGGTCAACGCCTTCGCGCTGCCCGGCGGCTTCATCTACGTCACCCGCGGCCTCGTCGACCACATGGGCTCGGAGGCCGAGCTCGCCGGCGTCATAGGCCACGAGATCGGCCACGTCGCCAGCCGTCACACCGTGAACCAGCTCTCGAAGCAGCAGCTCACGCAGATCGGGCTGACGCTGGGGATGGTGCTCGGCGGCCAACAGGTCCAGCGCTACGGCGATCTCGTCAACCTCGCCGGCGGTCTGGTGTTCCTGAAGTTCAGCCGCGACGACGAGGCCCAGGCCGACGAGCTCGGACTGCGCTACATCAGCCGCAGCGGCTATCCGCCGCAGGCGATGGGCAACGTCTTCACCCTGCTGTCGCGGGTGAGCCGCGTCGAGCAGGGCGGCCGTCTGCCGCAGTGGCTCGCCACCCACCCCGATCCCGAGACGCGGCTCAAGCTGATGCAGACCTACTACGCGCGGCTGCCCAGCGGCCTCGGCAACGAAGGCTGGAAGCGCGAGCCGCTGCTGCAGGTCGTGGACGGCGTCACCTACGGGCCCGACCCCCGCGAGGGCTTCTTCAGGAATGGCGTCTTCTACCACCCGGGGCTCGGTTTCGCCGTCACCTCGCCGCGCGGCTGGAAGGGCACCAACCAAAAGCAGGCGGTGGTCTGGCAGCCGCGCGAGAAGGACGCCATCTTCGCGCTCACCCTCGCCAACGCCCGCGACGCGCGCAGCGCGGCGCAGCAGTTTTTCAACCAGCAGGGGGTGCAGTTCGCCGGCCAGTTGCCGCTGCAGCAGGGTGGGGGCGTCGAGGGCGGCCAGTTCGCCGCCAACACGCAGCAGGGCCCGGTGGCCGGCGCCGTGACCTTCATCGAGAACGGCGGCAAGGTCTACCAGCTCCTCGGCTTCGCGCCGCAGGGCTCGTTCCGCGCCTACGGCAACGAGATCGCCGAGGCGATGCGGTCGTTCCAGCGCGTCAGCTCGCGTGAGCTGGGCCGCGTCGAGCCCTGGACCGTCAGCGTGGTCAAGCTCGACGCGCCGATGACGCTGCGCGAGTTCGACCGCCGCTACCCGTCGACGGTGCCGGTGGAGCGCGTGGCGCTGCTCAACAACGCCGAGCTCGACACCCGCTACCAGGCGGGCGACGAGCTCAAGCGCGTGGTAGGCGGCGTGCCGGGGGCCGAGCTGGAGTAGATTCGGCTCGCTTTGCGGGCGGCGAGCGCGGACGATCGGACGAGGGCTGCCGGCGGCAAGCTGCCGGCGGCCCTCTCGACGCTGCCGCTGGTGTTCGCCGCCGCCGCCCTGGCGCACCGCGACGCGCTGGCGCGGCCGCTCGACGGCATGGTCGACCTGCGCTGCTATCTCGACGCCGGGGAACGGGCGCTCGCCGGCCGCAACCCCTACGGGGCCGTGGGTTACTTCTACACGCCTGCCTTCGCCTACGGGGTCGGCTGGCTGCATCACGGGCTGGGGACGCCGGGAACGCTCCTCGCCTTTCGACTCGCCGCCCTGCTGGGTGTCTGGCTGGTGGCGACGCTGTCACTGGCCGGCGCCGCGGCCTCGCTGCGCACGCGGGCGGCGGTGGCGCTGCTGGTGGCGGTGTCGCCACTGGTGAGAGACGGGCTCTTCCATGGCAATGCCACGCTGCTGTTGGCGGGGCCGCTGCTCGCCGGGTTGCTGCTCGTCGGAGCGCGGCCCGCGGCCGGTGGTCTCCTCGTCGGCGCGGTGACCGCGATGAAACCGATGGGGATCACCGCCGGGATCCTTGCCGCCACGCCGCGCCGTGGAATCGACGGCTGGCAGCTGCCGCGGCGCGCTCTGCTGGCGGCGACGGTGGCGGTGCTGCCCTGGCTGATGTTCGGTTGGCGGTGGCTGCCGGCGATGGGCGGGGCCACCGGCGCGCCGCCCGCCGGCTTCAACAACATCGCGGTCGCGGTCGGACTGGCGGCGCTCGGGCTGGAAGTACCGCCGCTGGTGGTGATGGTCGCGGTGACCGCCGTGGGAGCCTGGGTGGTCTGGCGGTACGCACCCAACCATCGCGCGCGCGTCGCGGTGGCGGCGGCGCTCAACGTCGTCGCTCTGCCGGTCAACAACCCGAGCACCTTCCTGCTCACGCTGCCGGTGCAGGTGCTGGCGCTGGAAAGGACCTGGCGGCGCTGGCGGCGCCCGCGGGTCGAGGCCGGGGCGAGTCGCGTGCGCTCGTTGGGCCCGTTCGTCATCTGCCTAGCCGCCGTGCTCAGCGTCCACGGCGTGCGCGGTGTGCGCTCCACCGGCGACCAGCCGCTGGCGCTGCGCGGGGTGGCGACGCTGATGCCCTTCCTGGCGGTGCTGCTGCTGACGGCCCTGGCGTTGCGCGTTGCTCCGGAGCCGGAGGACGGCGACGCCGGCGCGCCGGGCGCTGACGGCTAGCTGCCGCTAGCGCAACAGCTTGCGCCGGTTGCGCAGGTAGTCCGCCAGCACGAACTCGCCCAAGTCGTAGGGCGAGGCGAAGAACGCGCGGCCGCGATTGACGCGAGTGAGCTTCTCGACGAACTCGGTGAGCATCGGCTCGGTGGCGAGCATGAAGGTGCTGATCACCACGCGCTGGCGGCGGCAGAGATCGGCCTCTTCGAGCGTCAGGTTGACGATCTTCAAGTCGAGACCGAAGGGGTTCTTGTAGACCTGGTTGCCTTCGGTGATCGCCGACGGCTTGCCGTCGGTGATGAGGAGGATCTGTTTGTTGGGATGCTTCTGGCGCGCCAGCAGGCCGCGCGACACTTTCAGCGCCTCGCGGGTGTTGGTGTGGAACGGCCCCGCCTGGATGTGCGCCAGCTCGGCGAGCGGCACCCGTTGGGCGCGGTCGCCGAAGAGCACCACTTCGATGTGGTCCTTCGGGTAGCGGATCTGGATCAGCTCGGTGAGGGCGAGCGCCAGCTTGCGCGCCGGCGTGATGCGGTCCTCGCCGTAAAGCACCATCGAGTGGCTGATGTCGATGGCGAGCACGCTGGCGCAGGAGGTGAGGTGCTCGGTCTCGTGCACCTCGAGGTCTTCCTCGGCGAGCGCCAGCTCGCCGTGCGTGCGCTTCAAGGCGTTGTGCACCGAGCGCAGCGGGTCGAGGAGCTGGAAGTCGTCGCCGAACTCGTAGGCGCGCGTCTCGGGCAGCCGCTCGATCCCCTCACCGCTGGCGGCGATCGGGTGGTAGCCGGGCCCGCCTTTCTTCATGCTGGTGAAGACTTCCTCGAAGGCGCTGCGGCGCAGCCGCCGCTCGCCGGCACCGCTGAGCCGCAGCTCGCCCTGCGCGTCGCGCGCGAGGAGCTGGCGCTCCTGGAGCTGCTCCAGGAATGCTTCGAGGTCGAGCCCGGGATCGAGGATGCCCTGCCGCTGCAGGCGCCGCATCCACTCCATCGCCTCTTCGACGTCGCCGCCGCTGGCGAGAAGCAACTGCTGGAAGAAGCGCATGAGGTCCATGCCCTGAAGCAGCTGCTGCAGCAGCTCGGGGTCGAGGTAGGAATACTTGTGGCGCATGCGTCAGGAGCCGGATGTCTTTCCGATCGGCTCCAGCGTAATCGCTACAGCCTGGGTCGTCGCCTCGGATGTGACCAAGTCGATCTTGATCTGACGAGTTAGGAACCCTGTCTTCGACGCGGTCAAGATGTAAAGACCACGATAGAGATTCTGGATGACAATTGGTGTGACCGCAGTAGCTGTAGTGTACGCGTTGGCTCCGACAGGCCTAAGTTCTATTTTGACGTTTGGAATCACAGATGTGACGTACAGATTAACCATGAGATTCTCGGTGGACAGCAGCGATGCAGCCGCGCCCACGCGTTCGCGCCAATAGCGCACCTGCTCCCGTCGCTGCCTGAGATCCGCTTCGAGCCGGTCTCGCTCTGCGGCAGAAACGCTCGCTTTCTTTATCTGAGCGGCGAACTCGGCATTCTTCGTTTCGAGTGAAGAGATTTGTGCCTTCAACTCGTCGATGCGATCGGAGCTCGATTTCAATTGCTCGCTAGCCCATTCCTGAAACTCGGGATCGCCCTTGAGTTTCGCTAACAGACCAAAGAGACGCTTCTGGTCGGCTTCCGTAACTCCTGGTTTGAGAACGCGATTGAGGTAGTCGGAACGAATACGATTGCGTTCCTGAACGACGAGTCTTTGACTTTGCTGCGTACTGCTAATCAGTCCGTTGATGGCTGTCAAGATCGGGACGACTGCGGCTACGAGAGCCACTAACGTCGTCACGGTCTTTCCATTACGCCACCAAGGCTGCGGCACAGTTGCATCCCGGAGAGTGACGAGTCTTGCCTCGCTCGCGGCGATGCGCTCAAACAGTTGAATCTGTGCCTCGAGTCGGCCTAATCGACTCTCGATATCAGGTTCGGGATCAGGATCCTCGCTCATCGTTGTGCGCGGCTCGTGCCGGTTTTGCCGGCATTCACGGCGCCTGTTCGGTCGGGCGTCCTTTTAGTACTCCTCGCGTTCACGCCGTGGCCGTGCGCGGTGCGGTTTCAAGAGCTGGAACTTCACCATCTCGCGGAAGGTGATGCGCGAGTCGAGGTCTTCGCGGGCGAGCTTGAGGTGCTGGTGGAGGGCCTCGAGCGCCAGCTCGGCGAGCAGCGCGCGTTCGGCCGGTTCCTGCGCCGCCTCGGCCGCCAGCGCCAGCAGGCCCGGCACCTGCCGCAGCTCACCGAGGTGGTCGCCGTCGCTGGTCGCGTCCGACAGCGTCACCGCGTTGCCGTCGGCGAACCAACGTAGCATCTCGGCGTAGGGGCCGGTGTCGTCCTCGCCGCCGCTGCCCGCCGCCTTCTCGACGGCCGGCAGCCGTTCGGCCGCGAGCCGCTTCGCCGCTTCGCCGACGAGCCGCCGCGCCACGACCTCGGGCCCCTCCTGCTCGCCCTCGTAGACCATCTCCACCTTGCCGGTGAGGGCCGGCAGCACCATGTGGAGATCGGCAAGCCGCGGGTAGACGGGATCGTCGCCGGTCGACCAGGCGCGGCGCTCCATGTTGGAGACCAGCAACTCGAGCGCCGAGATCGAGACGCGCGCCGAGACGCCCGAGGACTGGTCGACGAGCTCGCTCTCGCGCGACACCAGGGCGATGGTCTCGATGAGCTGCCGCGCCAGGTCGGGGACCGCGAGCTGCGGCGTGCCGCGCCGCCACCACGCCTCCTGCTCGGTGATGAGCTGCGCCGTCGCGAGGTCGGGCGGGTAGTGGGTGAGGATCTGCGACGAGATGCGGTCCTTGAGCGGCGTGATGATGGTGCCGCGGTTGGTGTAGTCCTCGGGGTTGGCCGAGAACACCAGCAGGAGGTCGAGCGGGATGCGGATGGGGAAGCCGCGGATCTGCAGGTCGCGCTCTTCGAGGATGTTGAGCAGGCCCACCTGGATGCGCGGCGCCAGGTCGGGCAGCTCGTTGATGGCGAAGATGCCGCGGTTGGTGCGCGGCACGATGCCGAAGTGGATGACCTCGGGGTCGGCGTAGGTGAGCCGCCGGGTCGCCGCCTTGATGGGATCGAGGTCGCCGAGCAGATCGGCGATGGAGACGTCGGGCGTCGCCAGCTTCTCGTTGTAGCGCGCGTCGCGGTGCAGCCACTCGATCGGCGTCTCGTCGCCCAGCTCGGCGATGCGGGCGACGCTCTGCGGGATGATCGGCTGCAGCGGGTCTTCGTTGAGCGGGCTGCCGGCGAGGACCGGGACCCACTCGTCGAGGAGCGGCACCAGCGAGCGCAACAGACGCGACTTCGCCTGGCCGCGCAGGCCGAGGAGGATGAAGTCGTGGCGCGCCAGCAGGGCGTTGACGATCCCCGGCACCACGGTGCGCTCGTAGCCGAGGACGCCGGGGAAGAGCGGCTCGTTCGCCGCCAGCTTGGTACGCAGGTTGTCGCGCAGCTCGTCCTTGACGGTGCGCGAGCGGTAGCCCGCGGCCACCAGCTCGCCGAGCGTACGCGGCCTGGTGAGGGCGGCGATCAAGCCGCGCCTTCCGCGGCCGCGGCCGCGGCGGCAGCGGTGGCACGCGCGGGCGGCTGCGTCTGTATCGTGGCCGCCGGCGTGTGCTCGCCCTGCGTCTCCAGCCACCGTTCGGCGTCGATGGCGGCGCGGCAGCCGGTGCCGGCGGCGGTCACCGCCTGCCGATAGTGCGGATCCATGACATCGCCGGCGGCGAAGACGCCCTCGACGCTGGTTCGGCTGGTCGGCTCCTCGACCTCGAGGTAGCCGACGGCGTTCATCGCCAGCTGCCCCTGGAAGACCGCGGTGTTGGGCTGGTGGCCGATGGCGATGAAGACGCCCTGCGTGTCGTGCACGCTCTCGGCGCCGCTGCGCGTGTCGCCCAGCCGCACACCGGTGACGCCGCCCTCGCGCGTGCCGAGCACCTCGGTGATCACGCTGTTCCAGAGGAAGCCGATCTTCTCGTGCTTGAGCGCGCGCTCCTGCATGATCTTCGAGGCGCGCAGCTCGTCGCGGCGGTGGACGAGGGTGACCTTGCTGGCAAACTTGGTGAGGAAGAGCGCCTCCTCGACCGCGGTGTCGCCGCCGCCGACGACCACCACGTCCTTGCCGCGGAAGAAGAAGCCGTCGCAGGTGGCGCAGGCGGAGACGCCGTAGCCGAGCAGGTGGGTCTCGCTGGCGATGCCGAGCTGCTTGGCCGAGGCGCCGGTGGCGACGATCAGCGCGTCGGCGGTGTAGGTGGCGACGTCGCTCTCGATGGTGAACGGGCGCCGGGAGAGGTCGACGCGCGACACCGTCTCGAAGCGGCTCTTGGCGCCGAAGCGCCGCGCCTGCTCGCGCATCAGGTCGACCAGCTCGGGCCCCATGATGCCGCGCGGGAAGCCGGGGTAGTTCTCGACGTCGGTGGTGATGGTGAGCTGGCCGCCGGGCTGCGAGCCCTCGAGCACCAGCGGCGCGAGGTTGGCGCGCGCGGCGTAGAGGGCAGCCGTCAACCCCGCCGGACCGCTGCCGAGAATGACCAGCCGGTGGTGGCGCTCACCCTGCGCGTCCAGCATGGCCGGCAGTATACGCCGCGATGCCGCGTGTCCCGGGCGGCCATAGAATGCGCGAAAGGAGACCCGGAATGCTCATCAGCGAGACCTTGGAGGCCGCCATCAACCGCCAGATCGGGCGCGAGATGGGCGCCTCTCTGCAGTACCTGGCGATCGCCGCGCACTTCGACCGCCAGAGCCTCAAGCAGCTGGCGCGCTTCTTCTATCGCCAAGCCGACGAGGAGCGCGACCACGCGCTCAAGTTCCTCCACTTCGTCGTCGATGCCGGCGGCACGGTTACCTTGCCGGCGATCGCGGCGCCAAAGGGCGACTTCGCGAGCGCCAGAGAGTGCGCCGAGCTGTCGCTGAAGTGGGAGAACGAGGTGACCAAGCAGATCTACGAGCTCGTCGACTGCGCGCACGGCGACAAGAACTACATCGCGCTGCGCTTCCTCGACTGGTTCGTCACCGAGCAGCTCGAAGAGGTGAGCCTGATGGACGGGCTCACCCAGATCATCGAGCGCGCCGGCGAGGAGAACCTGCTGCAGGTCGAGGACTACCTGTCGCGCGAGAGCCTGGTGCCGAAGGAGGGCGGCGCCGAGTAGCGGCTACGCTGCGGCGGCGGCGCGCGCGGCCACGGCGGTGATGTTGTCCTCGCCGCCGGCACGGTTGGCGGCCGCCACCAGCTCGGCGCACAGCTCCTGCGAGGACGCGCGCTGCGCCAGCCGCCTCGCCAGCTCGTCATCCGGCAGGTGGCGGGTGAGGCCGTCGCTGCACAACAGCAAGCGGTCGCCGGGCTCGAGCCGCTCGTGGCGCTCCTCGAGCTGCGCCTCCTCGCCGGAGGGCCCGAGGGCGTTCCACAGCACCGACTCCCAGGTCGGGACCTTCTGGCGCCGGCCGACGAGGCCCTCCTCGCGCAGCCGCTCGGCCATGGTGTGGTCGCGCGTGAGCCGCTCCAGGCGGCCGCCGCGCCAGAGGTAGGCGCGGCTGTCGCCGACGTGGGCGATCCACATCTCCGGCCAGGAGAGCAGCGCCGCGGTGAGCGTGGTGCCGAAGTGGGCGAGCTCCGGGCGTGCCTTCGCCGTCTCGTCGAGCGCCTGGCTCGCCCGCTCGACGGCGCGGCGCAGCGCCAAGCGCAGCGTGCGGTCGGCGGGCAGCGGCCGGCGCGCCAACTCGTCGACCACCACGTCGACGGCGATGCGGCTCGCCACCTCGCCGCCGTGGGCGCCGCCGAGGCCGTCGCAGACGACCAGAAGCAGGCCGTCGCGGCCGCGCAGCGGCTCGACGGCGAAGGCGTCCTCGTTGCGCGCCCGCTGCTTGCCGCGATCAGTCGCGCCGGCGGCGTCGAAGCGGACGTCGGCGAGGTCCGGCGGCAGGTCCACCGGCCGCGGCGCGGCGCCGGGCAGGCGGATGGGGCGGGTGTCGTTCAAGAGAGCACGTCGCCGGCTTGCGCCGACGCCAGTGCCGCGGTCTGCTGGCCGGTGAGCAGGAAGTGGTGCGTCGTCACGTCCGGCGTTGCCTCCTCCCGGGCCCGCTGACGGAGCACGTCGGGCAGGCCGCGGCGGTAGATCGCGAAGACGTTGACGAACGGCGCACGGGTGTGGGCGGCCATCGTCGGCTGCTGTTGGAGCCAAGGCTCTGCCCCGTAGTAGAGCACCGGTGACTGCTGCAGGGGAAGAGCGGCGTGGCTGGCGACGGGCTGCGGAACGAAGCTCTGACGATCGGCGGTTGCCTTATGGGATGCGACGCAGATCACTGCGAGTGCGATCAAAAGCGACAAACACGAGGCTTGCAAGCGGCTGGACATGGTGGGCTGCCTCCTCACCCGAGAAGCGCACAGCAAAGCCGCTGCCAGATATCAGCGCAGGAGCGCTTCGGCGACGGCGATGGCGTTGGAGGCGCCGCCGCGGGTGAGGTTGTCCATCACGCTCCACAGCCAGTAGGAGCCGGGAGCATCTGGGCCTTCTGCACTTTCAGCGCGGAGGTGGCCGAGCAGGACGTCATCGGTGGAGGCGGCGTCGACGGGCCCGAGCGGTTCCTCGTCGGCCCAGCGCACGTGCGGGCGGTCGGCGTAAGCGTCGCGGAGCGCGGCGGCGCCGGGGTCGGGATCGAAGGCGAGGTGAACGCTGGCGGCGAAACCGTGGAAGACGCCAGCTTGGAGGAGTTGGGCGCTGACGGCGACCGAGTTGCCGAGGACCGCCTGCGTCTCGCTGCGGATGTTGGCGGCGACGCCTTCGGTGGCGAGCACGTTGAAGGCGAGCTGGCGCGGCCAGTGCGGCGAGTCGACGAGCGGCTGGAAGGTGAGCAGGTTGCGCGCCTGCTCGAAGAGCTGGTCGAGCGCTTCGGTGGAGAAGACGGAGGCCGGCTGCAGCAGCGTCGCTTCGGCGCGCCGCAGGCCGTGCTCGCGCAGCGGGTGAAGCAGGTGCGCGAGCAGGATGGCCGCCGGGTGCGGGCTCAACGCCCGCGGCCCGCGCAGCCCATCGTCGAGGTTGACGCCGGCGACGAGCGGCGGCGCATCATCGGCGGTGGCGTCGAGCGACAGCAGGACCGCCGGCTTCGACTCCGGCAACGCCGCCAGGACCGCGCGGATCTCCGCCGCCGGTCCGCAGAGGAAGAGCACGTCGACGTTGTCGAGGTCGCCGGCGTCGAAGCGCTGCACGACCGCGGCAGCGCCGCCGCTCTCGGTGAGCGTGCCGACCTCCTCCTCGACGGTGGTGAGCAGCCGCTGCTCGCGCACGAGGTCGGGACGGTTGGCGAGTTGGTCGCGGAGCTCCTTCGCCAGGAGGCCCACGGGATTGACGATGGCGGCAACCTTCACGGCGTCGGTTCGAAGGTCGGCGGCGGTTCGCCGCCGGGCGGCGGCGCGCCGGCGTCGCTGCCGCCGTGGTGCGAGCCGCGCAGCCGCGAGATCGCCCACTCGATGGGTCCCGACACCGTGTAGGTGATGGCCAGCACCACCAGCGCCACGTGCGGGTCGAGGGCGATGAGCACCAGCACCAGGATGAGCAGCGGCGCCATGCGATAGCTGCGCCGCCGCCGCAGGTTGAGCTGCTTGAAGCTGCGGTAGCGGATCGTCGACACCATGAGGAAGCCGATGAGCGCCATGGCGACGAGCAGGCCGGCCGCCATCCACGTCCGCCAGTCGCGGTCGGGGTCGAAGAAGAGCACGGCGACGACGGTGCCCGCGGCGGCGGGGATCGGCAGGCCGGCGAAGTAGCGCTTGTCGTGCACCTTGGTCTGCACGTTGAAGCGCGCCAGGCGCGTGGCGCCGCAGACGACGAAGAAGAGCGGCACCAGCCAGCCCAGCCGCGGGAATTCCTGCAGGCCCCAGAGGAAGGCGAGCAGCGCCGGCGCGACGCCGAAGGTGATGACGTCGGCGAGCGAGTCGAACTCGCGGCCGAAGTCGCTCTCGGTGCCGGTCATCCGCGCGATGCGGCCGTCGATGCCGTCGAGCACGCCGGCGCCAGCCACCGCCAGCGCCGCGATGTCGAAGCGGCCGCGCAGGCCGAGCACGATCGCCCAGAAGCCGAGGAAGATGTTGCCCATGGTGAAGGCGCTGGGCAGCAGGTAGATGCCCCGCTGCAGCCGCCGCCTCCGCGCCACCGCGGGCGGGCCGTCAGCGCCGGCGGGCGACGGGCGTCTCGCCATTGCGCAGCCGGTCCCCGACGCGGGCGAGGACCTCCCAAGACTCGGGCACCAGCAGGTCGACGCGCGAGCCGAACTTGATGAGCCCCATCGGCTGGCCGCGGTGCA
Organism: Thermoanaerobaculia bacterium; assembly: GCA_036005845.1. Lineage (GTDB taxonomy): Bacteria > Acidobacteriota > Thermoanaerobaculia > Multivoradales > JAIOJS01 > DASYQD01. The sequence continues at coordinate 111,687 of DASYQD010000124.1, forward strand.
CCGGCTGGCCGGGGGAGAGGTGGCAGACGACGCGACGGGCGATGAGGCCGGCGATCTGGCGCACGCCGAGGCGCTCGCCGTCGGGCCGCTCGATCACCGTCAGGTGCGCCTCGTTGACCTTGTCGACGTCGGGCTTGAACGCCGCCAGCTTCTTGCCGCGGGTGAGGGCGGAGGCGACGACGACGCCGTCGGTCGGCGTCTTCTGCACGTGGACGTCGAAGGCGGAGAGGAAGGTGACGACGCGATGGAAGCGGCCGGGGCCGACGGCGGGGTCCTCGAGGTCGTCGACCACCGTCACCATGCCGTCGGCGGCGGCCACCGCGGTGTCGGCATCGCCGAAGTAGGCGCGCTCGGGGTCGCGGAAGAAGGCCAGCACGGCGCCGCCGGCGGCGAGGGCGCCGAGCGCCGACTTCTTGCGGCCGGTGGCGGCGAGCGCCAGCGCCAGCAGGGGGAAGGGAGCGACGAACGGCCAGGCCTCGCGCGCGAACTTCATGCGCGGATCATATGCGCGCCGCGTGCCCGGTGCCCTGCTCAGGCGTGCACGTGCGCTTCGTCGCGGGCGCGCAGCAGCTGCTCCATCTCGTCCTTGAGGCGCAGCTTCTCGCGCTTGATGCGCTTGGTCTCGGTCTCGTCGTCCTCGGAGTGGAGGGTCTTCGCGTTCAGCGCCTCGAGCTGGTGCTCGAGCGCCTGGTGCTCCTCGTGGAGCTTGCGGAAGCGCTCGTCGGTGCGCAGCAGCTCGTCGCGCAGGGCGTCACGGTTCGACATGTCGGCGGACCTCCTGGTCGCAGCGGGAAGTGGAGAACACTGGCGAAGCGGAGAAAGCGGAGCAAGTGGAGAAGGGTGTGGCAAGTCGGCAGGGCATCGGACGGCTTCGAGGTTATACCTGGGCCGAATGGCTCGCAAGGCAGGCGGGCGGCGGCACGCGCCGGAAACACCCAAACCGGGCCGCCGTAAGAGGCAGGGAGAGGTGCCTCCATGTCACGACTTCATTCGACCGGATTCGCGCTCGCCGTCCTGGCGGCTGTCGGCATCGCCTGCTCGCACGCCGCCGGGCCCAAGCCGGCGCTCACGCTCAAACCGTGCACGCTCGAAGGGATCGCCGGCCAGGCGCGCTGCGGCAACTACGAGGTGCCCGAGGACCGCGGCAACCCCAACGGCCGGAAGATCGCGCTGCGGGTGGTGGTGCTGCCGGCCACGGGCACCGACCACGCGCCCGATCCGGTGATCAGCTTCGCCGGTGGTCCGGGCCAGTCGTCGGTGGACGAGGCGGCCGGCCTCGCCGCTGCGCACGCCCGCTTGCGCGCGCGGCGCGACGTCGTCCTCGTCGACCTGCGAGGCACCGGAGGTTCGGTGCCGCTGCTCTGCAAGCAGTTGATGGGCGAGCACGGCGTGCAGGGTTTCCTCGACGACTTCCTTCCCGCCGCAGCGGTGCGCGCGTGCCGCGCCGACCAGGCCGGCCGGGACCTCGCTCAATACCGTACGGCGGTGGCGGTGGACGACGTCGCCGAGGTCCTCGCCGCACTCGGCTACGACCAGGTCAACGCCTGGGGCGGCTCGTACGGCACCCGCGCGGCGCTCGAGCTGGCGCAGCGCCACCCGCGGCTGGTGCGCACTCTCGGCCTCATCGGCGTGGTGCCGCCGGACGCGCGGATGCCGAGCACCTTCGCGCGCGACGCCCAGGACGCGCTCGACGGCACGCTTCGCGAGTGCGCCGGCGACGCGGCCTGCGCGGCGGCGTTTCCGCACGTGCGCGAGGAGCTCGACGCGGTGCTGGCGCGCGCCGCGAAGGAGCCGGTCACGGTGACCGTTCGCGATCCCGCCAGCGGCGAATCCCACGAGCTGCGGCTGACGCGCCAGGGCGTGGCGCAGACGATCCGCTACATGCTCTACCTGCCCAGCACCGCCGTGCTGATCCCGCTCCACGTGCACGCTGCCGCCGAGGGCGACTTCCAACCGCTGGGCAAGACGGCGGCCCTGTTCGCGCGCTTCGCCGGCGGAATGAGCGACGGCTTCTTCCTCTCCGTCACCTGCAGCGAGGACGTGCCGTTCATCGGCGCCGCCGACGCTGCGACCGGCGCGCGCGGCACCTTCCTCTACGACTTCCGCGTCCGTGCCCAGCAGGCGGCTTGCCGGGAGTGGAACGTCTCGCGGGCGCCGGCGGCCGAGGTGGCGCCGGTCACCGGCCCGGTTCCGGCTCTCCTCGTCTCCGGCGAGCGCGATCCCGTGACGCCGGGGCGCTGGGGCGATGAGGTGGCGCGCACGCTGCCCAACGCCGTGCACGTGATCGTTCCCGACGGCGGCCACGGCACCGAGGGGATGCGTGGCGCCGAGTGCATCGACCGGCTGCTCGACGAGCTGGTGGAGCGCGGCACGACGCGCGGCCTCGACACCTCGTGCGTGGCGAAGATCGAGCGGCCAGCGTTCGCCACCGAGCTGCCGCCCAAGGAGGCCGCGCTCACCGCCGCGCAGCGCAACCGCCTGCTCGGCCGCTACGCCGGCGCCGATGGCATGACCGTCGTCGTCGAGCCGGCGGGCGACCGGCTGCGGCTGAACATCGTCGGCGAGGACAGCTTCCTGCTCGTGCCCCGCTCGGCGACGCGCTTCGGTTTCGAGAGCCTGCCGCCGAATTACGCGGTCGAGGTCGACGAGAGCGGCGGCAAGGTCACCGGCCTGCGGCTCATCGGCATGGCCGACGAGCCCATGGTGCTGAAGCGGCAGCCGTAACGTCGAGGTCGGCCATCACGGCTCGACGACGGCTCGCCGGTAGAGCAGCGCGTCGATGCCATCGGGGTAATAGCGGGAGCGCCGGCCGGCGAAGCGCCAGCCGCCGCGCTCGTAGAACGCGATCGCCGGCGCGTTGTCGGCGCGCACCTCGAGGAACGCCGTCGTGCAGCCGGCGGCGCGGAGGTCGGCGAGGCCGCGCTCGACGAGCGCCGTGGCGAGACCGCGCCGCCGGCGCTCGCGACTGACGGCGAGGCGGAGCAGCTCGGCCTCGTCGAGGATGCGGCGGAAGAGCACGTAGCCGGCGAGGACGCCGTCGGCGTCGCGGGCCAGCAGCCCCAGCGAGGAAGCGAGCGCCAGCTCGGAGGCGAGCTGGGCGCGGTTCCACGGCTGGGGGAAGGCAGCGAGCTCGAGCGCGGCCATGGCATCGACGTCGCCGGCGGCGGCGTGCCGAACGCGAAGCGGCAGCGCCTGGGGAGGGGCGCTCTGCGAGGCGCCGGCGCTCAGCGAACGGCCCCTTCGCCGAGCGGCAGCACCGGCTTCGGCGCGCCGGGCACGGTGACCGGCGGCGGCGCGAGGTAGAGCGGCGCGCGCAGAGTCGCGGCGTCCCAGGTGGGCGGGTGCTCGCTCGCCAGACGCGCCACGACCGGCGCCAGCGAGCCGGCGACGTGCACGGGCCAAGGCAAGTCTCGCAGGCGCGCCGCCTCGTCCGCCGCGGCGACCACCAGCAGGTCGATGGCTTCCCTTCGCTGCGCGTCGCCGTCGCCGGCGAGTTGCGCGGCGAGGCCGGCGGCCGGCAGCCGTCGCGGCTCGCCTTGCGGGGCCGGCGGCCAAGTTGCGCCGAAGACTTGCGCGAACCATTCGCCCGGTCCGGCCGGCACCAGCGCCGCCACGCGGCGTGCGCTGAATGCCGCCGCGGCGAGCAGCGCCAGGGTGGGGATTCCCGTCACCCGCAGGCCGATCGCCTGGTGAAAGCCGAGCAGCGTCGCCAGCCCGACGCGCAGGCCGGTGAAGCTCCCGGGGCCGCTCGCCGCGACGGCGCCGGCGAGGTCGCCCAACGCGAGGCCCGCCTCGGCGAGCGCTTCGTCGATCCAGCCGATCAGCAGAGCCGAGGACTCGCGCTGCGCGCCCTCGCGCGTCGCCAGCACGCGCGCGCCGCGCGCGATCGCGACGCTCACCCGCGGCGTCGCCGTGTCGAGCGCGAGCACGGCATTGCGCGCGACATCGCGAGCAGCGGAGAGCACGTCGCGCGAGGGTTCGCCCGCCATCCCGAGCGCCAGTATACGGACCCATATACTGCCTTTCGTGCTTCCCAAGCCGGCGAATCCGACGCCGATGCTGCGCCATTACCTCGAGGTGAAGTCGCAGCATCCGGACGCCCTGCTCTTCTACCGCATGGGCGACTTCTTCGAGCTCTTCTTCGAGGACGCGCAGCGCGCGGCGCCGCTGCTGGAAGTGGCGCTCACCGCCCGCGGCCGCGGCACCGAGAACGAGACGCCGATGTGCGGCGTGCCCTACCACGCGCTGGAGTCGTACCTCGGCAAAGTGCTGCGCGCCGGGCTCAAGGTGGCGGTGTGCGACCAGACGGAGGACCCGGCCACCGCGAAGGGCCTGGTGAAGCGCGAGGTGACGCGCGTCATCACTCCGGGCACGCTCTCCGAGCCGGGGCTGCTCGACGGCAAGGAAGAGAACCTTCTCGCCAGCGTGCGCTTCCGGGAAGACGGCAGCGGCGCCGCGGCGTTTCTCGAAGTGTCGACGGGTTCGTTCTTCGTGCGCCGCTGCCGCGATGCCGAGGAGGCGCTGGAAGACCTCGAGTTGCTGCGGCCGCGCGAGCTGCTGGTGGTGGCCGACGAGAGCAGGAACGGCGCGCTGCCGCCCGCATTGCAGCGCTGGGTCGAGCGCACCGGCATCTGCCGCAGCGCGCTCGACGAGGAGCAGCGCCTCGACGGCCGCCGCGCCGCCGAGCTGCTGCAGCGCCAGCTCGGCCTGGCGACGCTCAAGGGATTGGGCCTCGAGGACGGCGAGCCCGCCGTTGAGGCGGCGGCTGCCGCGCTCGCCTACGCCCGCGACACGCAGCGCAGCGACCTCGCGCACGTGCGCGCGCTTTCGCTGCGCGAGGCCGACGCCGCGCTGCTGCTCGACGCCACGACGCTCGCCAATTTGGAGGTGTTGCGGAGTCTCCGCGAAGGTGGAAAGAGAGGCACGCTGCTCAGTGTGCTCGACCGCACGGTGACGCCCGCCGGCGGTCGTCTCGTCAAGGAATGGCTGCGGCGCCCGCTGCGCGATCCGGCGGCGATCCGCGCGCGGCACGAAGCGGTGGGGGAGCTGCTCGCCGAGGGAGCGCGGCGCGAGCGCCTGCGCGAGGCGCTCGCCGCGCTCGGCGACCCGGAACGCTGGGCGGGGCGCGCCGTGCTGGGCACGCTCTCGCCGCGCGAGGCGGCGGCTCTGCGTGACGGTCTGGCGCGAGTGCCGGCGGCGCTCGCCGAGCTGGCCACGGCATCGGCGCCGCTGCTGCGCGAGCTGGGCGGCGTCGATCCGCTGGCCGACCTGCACCGCGAGCTCGAGCGTTGCCTGGTGGCGACCCCGCCGGCGACCTGGCGCGACGGCGGCGTCATCGCCGACGGGCTCGATCCCGAGCTCGACGCCGCGCGCGCGCTGGCGCGCGACAGTAAGCGCCACATTCTTGCGCTGGAGGCTCGCGAACGGCAGCGTACCGGCATCGCCTCGCTGAAGATCCGTTACAACAAGGTCTTCGGTTACTACATCGAGGTCTCGCGCGCCAACCAACACCTCGTGCCGGACGACTTCACGCGCCGCCAGACGCTGGCCAACGCCGAGCGCTTCGTCACGCCCGAGGTCAAGGAGCTGGAGGCGGCGATCCTCGGCGCCGAGGAGCGGCAGCTCGCGCTCGAGGAGGAGCACTTCCGCAAGCTGCTGGCCGCCGTGGCGGCGCGCGCGGCCGAGGTGCGGCGGCTGGCCGAGACCCTCGCCGCCGCCGACGTGCTCGCCGCCTTCGCCGAGACGGCGTCGCGCCAGCGCTACGTGCGGCCGCGCATCGGCGAGCCCGGTGGGCCGATCGTCGTGCGCGACGGCCGGCACCCGGTGGTGGAAGCGCTGGGCAGCGAGCCGTTCGTGCCCAACGATCTGGAGCTCGACGACGAACGGGCGCGCGTGGTCGTGCTCACCGGCCCCAACATGGGCGGCAAGTCCACCTACCTGCGGCAGGCGGCGCTGATCGTGCTGATGGCCCAGGCGGGCAGCTTCGTGCCGGCGGCCTCGGCCGAGATCGGCGTCGTCGACCGCATCTTCACCCGCGTCGGCGCCAGCGACGACCTGACGCGCGGCGAGTCGACCTTCATGGTGGAGATGATCGAGACGGCACGGATCCTCCACCATGCCACCGCGTACAGCCTGGTGGTGCTCGACGAGGTAGGACGCGGCACCGCCACCTTCGACGGCCTGTCGCTGGCCTGGGCGATCGCCGAGCATCTGCACGAGGTGACCGGCGCCAAGACGCTCTTCGCCACCCACTACCACGAGATGACGGAGCTCGCGGCGCTGCTGCCGCATGCCGTCAACCGCACGATGGCGGTCAAGGAGTGGGAGGAGCGCATCATCTTCCTGCGCCGCGTCGTCCCCGGGGCCGCCGACAAGTCGTACGGCCTGCACGTGGCGCGGCTCGCCGGCCTTCCGGGTCCGGTGGTGGAGCGCGCCGGCGAGGTGCTCGCCAACCTCGAGGCGCAGGAGTACGACATGGCGGGGCGGCCGCGGTTGGCGAAGCACCGCGCAGGCGAGGGCGCGGAGGCGCCGGCGAGCAGCGGCACGCGCGAGACGATGCCGGCGCAGCTCCAGCTCTTCGCCGCCGGCGAGGAAGCGGTGGCGCGGGCTCTGCGCGCCGCCGACCTCGACCGCATGACGCCGCTCGAGGCGCTCAACCTGCTGCACGAGCTGCGGCGCCGGCTGGAGTAGGGCGTCCGAAAACGAAACGAGGTGGCGAGCTCGGCGCCCGCCACCTCGTGGTTCGGCTCGCGAACGAGCCGGGATTCAGCGTTCCGCTACGGCGAGGGCTCGACCGTGGCGTCCAGCAGCTCGACGGGCACGCTCACCGGCACGCGCTCCCAGAGGCCGCGGCCGTGGGTGGCGATACGCAGGCGACGGTTGCCGGCGACGTTCTGCAGCGCCATGTCGAACACCGCCACGCGCGGCAGACCCGTGTTGTAAGGGGCCCAGGTGGCGCCGCCGTCGGTGGAGTTGTAGACGCCGATGTCGGTGCCGGCGTAGAGATGCATCGTGTTGCCGGGATTGATGACGATGGCGTTGACCGGCACGTCGGGAATGCCGGTCCCCGAGGCCGTCCACGTGGGGCTTACGGCGCTGAGGTTGCTCGTTTTCCAGATGTGCTGCCCGGCGGCGAGCAGGCCGTAGCTGTTGAGCCCGACGTAGGCCACGTCAGGGTTGGAGGGGTCGATGGCGATGCGGTTGACGATCTGGTTGGGGACCGTGTTGCCGGCGTCGGCATCGTCGAGCGGGTTGCCGGCGGTGGTGGTCTTGAAGATGCCGCCGTTGCGCAGGCCGACGATGCGCACGCTGTCGTTGCTGGGAGCGATGGCGATGGCGGTGATGGTGCTGGCCATCACCTGGCTGACCGTTGCCGCGGTGTCGCCCTTGTTGGCCGACCGGTAGAGCTTGTTGGTGCCGAAGTAGACCGTGTTCGGCGTGCCGGGGCCGAGGGTGAGCGGAGCGTAGAACTCCGTCGAGTCGGTGATGGCGATGCCGTTGAAGGTGTCGGACGTGCCGTCGCAATAGACGGTGGGGTCCACGGCGCCGCCGTAGATGCCATGGAACGTCCAGTTGCCGAGCCCGCCGCCGTCGTTGTAGCAGGCGACGACGTTGTTGCGGGCGTAGCCGATGAGGTTGTTGGTCTGGTTGAAGTAGGTGTGGTACGAGGTGACGTTGACCACGCCGACCGAGCTCTGGTCGATCGCCGACTGGCCGCCGTCGCCGAAGTCGGCGCGCGTCCACACCCCGGCGCTGTTCATGAACTCGGTGCCGTTGTCCTGGGTGCCGCCGATGGAGAAGTTCGGGTCGGTGGGGTGGTAGGCGACACTCTGGAACTGGGTGGCGCGGAAGGTGGTGTTGTTGAGGCTCGCCCAGGTGAGGCCGCCGTCGATCGACTTGAAGATGCCGCCGTCGCTGCTCTCGTAGACGATCAACGGGTTCGACGGGGCGACCGCGATGGCGTGGCTGTCGGCGTGCAGCCCGACGTCGCGGACACCGGCGCCGCTGAAGGTGGTGCCGTCGGTGGACTGCGTGTAGACGCGCGTGCAGGTGCCGTTGGCGGCGCCGCCGAGGAAGATCTTGTTGCCGGTGGCGTCGGTGGGGTCCATGGCGACGAAGATGTCGTAGAAGCACTGGCCGCCGCAGAAGCCGTTGGCGCCGGCGATCGGCGCGCCCCAGGTGGCGCCGCCGTCGGTGGAGCGGATCAACCGTCCGGCGGTTGCGGCGCAGCCGGCGCCGCCGGTCGCTCCGTCGATGGCCGCCAGCATGTTGAGCGGCGCCGCCGGGTTGACGGCGAGCTCGCCGCGGACCGGCGTCGTCGTCATGGCGAACGTGCGGGTGAAGGTCGGCGCCACGGCGTTGGCGTTGGTCGACCGCCAGATCCCGCAGGTGGCGGCGACGCAGCCGATGGTGGAGACCACCACCAGATGGTCGGGGTTGCCGGGCTCGAGGGCGATGTCGGTCGCCGCCACGTTGGTGGAGCCGGTGGGCACGTCGAGGCGGTCGAAGTGCGGCGTGGCGGAGAGCGCGTCCTGGGAGCGGAAGACGCCGCGGCCGGGAAGTGGGCTGCCGTTGACGCCGAACAGGCCGCCGACGCCCGAAGCGGTGCCCACGAACACCGTGTTGGGCAGCGTCGGGTGGATCATGATGCGGCTGATCGAGCGAAACGTCATCACGTCGCTGGAGCCGGTGTTGATGTTGAACGGACCGTCGATGGTGGGCGACACCGACTCGGCGTTGCTGATGCGGTAGAGGCCGACGCCGACCCAGCTGTCGGCGGAGAAGCCGCTCTCGCCGGTGCCGATCCACACCCGGGTGGTATCGCTGGGGTCGATCGCCACCGCGCCGATGGCGAGGGTGAGGATGCCGTCGGTGAGCGCCGTCCAGGTGGCGCCGCCGTCGAGGCTGCGGTACAGGCCGCCCTGCGCCGTGCCCACGTACACCTTGTTGGGATCGGTGGGATGGACGGCGATGGCGACCGTGCGCCCGCTCACCGCGAAGGACGTGGTCGTCGTCTGGCCGTTGGGGATCGGGTTGGGGCCGAGCTCGGTCCAGCTCGTCTCCGAGATATCGGGCGAGCTCTGGTGGGCGGGCGATGCTTCCGCCGCTTCCGTTTCGCGGATCGCCTTGGCGCGCGGGTTGTAGGCGGTGGTGCCGTAGGGAAAACCGAGCTTCTGGGCGATGGCGTCCGCCCGCAGCTTCATGTACTCGACCTTGTCGATCTTGCCGCGCATGAACGCTGGCAGATCGGCGTCGTCGTCGAAGGTCTGAAGCTCCGCTTCGTTCGCGGCGACGGAGGGCTGCGCCGGCGCGGTTGCGGCCGGCTTCTTCGGGGCGGCAAACACCGGGGCCGCCGCGCAACAGGCGAACACAATGAGCACGAGAAGGCGGACCGCGCGACTCTTGGGCATCTCGGTTCTCCAGAGGGGAGGGTTTAGGCTCGCCTTTTTACCATAAAAAGCGGCCGTTCGCTCCCCTCGGAGCGCGTCGAGAGCAAAGTGGCAGGTCGCGACCGGTCAGAACGGGATGTCGTCGTCCTCGCCGCCGCCGCCGCCCGCGCCACCCGTGCCGCCGCCGCTGCCGCCGTACGAGGGCTCGTCGTACTCGGGAGAGGCCTGCCCGCCGCCGCTCCGGCCGCCGCCGCCGGCGCTGCCGAGCATCTGGAAGTTGTCGCAGATGATCTCGGTGCGGTACTTCTTCTCGCCGGTCGTCTTGTCGTCCCAGGAGCGGGTCTGGATGCGCCCCTCGACGAAGACCTGCTTGCCCTTGGTGAGGTACTGGCCGGCGATCTCGGCCTGCTTGCCGAAGCAGACGACGTTGTGCCACTCGGTCTGCTCCTGGCGATTGCCGTCGCGGTCCTTCCACCGCCGGCTGGTGGCGACGCTGAAGCTGGCCACCGGCTGGCCGGAGGGGAGAGACCGCACCTCCGGGTCGCGTCCGAGATTGCCGACGAGGATCACCTTGTTCACCATGGGCCGCCAGGACCTCCTCTTGCCGGCATCGCCGCCGTTCTGCGCGTCGGGCGCTGCCGAATGCTGAGTTTGCGAAAGTATCATGGCCGCGCTTTCCTCCTTGCCCACATCGAACGGGAACGGCTTGCGAAACCTTGCAGTGACGGCGGCGTGAGACTCGTCATCCAGCGCGTCAGCCGCGCGCGGGTGACGGTCGGCGGCGAAGAGGTGGGCGCCATCGGCCGCGGCCTGCTGGTGCTCGCCGGCGTCGAGCGCGGCGACGGCGCCGAGCAGGCGGCGGCCGCGGCGCGCAAGCTCGCCGGCCTGCGTGTCTTCGAGGACGGCGAAGGGAAGATGAACCTCGCCGTCGCGGACGCCGGCGGCGCCTTCCTCGTCGTCTCGCAGTTCACCCTCGCCGGGTCGCTGGCGCGCGGCCGGCGGCCGTCGTTCGACGGCGCCGCGCCGCCCGAGACTGCCGAGCCGTTGGTCGAGGCGCTGGTCGCCGCGCTGCGCGCCGAGGGCGCGACGGTGGCGACCGGCCGCTTTCGCGCCTACATGGAAGTCGAGCTGGTCAACGACGGCCCGGTGACGTTCGTGCTCGACTTGCCGCCCGCGGCCGGCGCAACCGGGCGCTGAACGCTCACGGCCGGGTCGGCAGCCACACCAGTGGCACCGGCATGAAGCAGAGCACGAGCATCGCCAGCGCCACCACGGCGAGCGCGATGCGGCCGCGGCCGAGCGGCATCTCCTCGTCGGCGACCGGCGGATGGCGGAGGCCGATGAGCATGACGATCAGCGCCCACAGCCACCAGCCGGGGAAGAGGAAGCCGGCAGCAACGAGAAGCAGCCAGAGCGGCAGCGCCAGCTTCCACTGTCGCCTCCCCAGCACCGCATAAAGGATGTGGCCGCCGTCGAGCTGCGACAGCGGCAGCAGGTTGAGGCTGGTGGCGAACAGTCCCACCCAGGCCGCGAGCACGAACGGGTGCGGGTTGAGCACCGTGTTCGGCGGCAGCGGACCGTGCACGAGCCACCTCACCAACAACGTCAGCAGGCTGGGTCCGGGTAGCTGCAGCATGAGGGCGCTCTGGTTGGGCGCCGCCAGTGCGATCGCGGTCGGCACCGAGCGTGCGATGCCGTAGACGAGAAACGGCAGCAGCACGACGAAGCCGCCGATCGGACCGGCGATGCCGACGTCGAAGAGCTGCCGCTTGTCGCGAATGGGCGCGCGGATGCGGATGAAGGCGCCGAAGGTGCCGATGGCGGCCGGCGCCGGCAGGAAGAACGGCGGCGTCGAGTCGATGCGGTAGCGGCGGCAGAAGACGTAGTGGCCGAGCTCGTGGCAGAGCAGGATGAGCATCACCGGCAGCGAGAACATCAGGCCGACGCGCAGCAGCGCGGGATCGCTCCACACCATGCGCACGACGGCCGGCGTGAGCATGGCGCCCGCGTACGGGACTTGCGGGATCGGCGAGACGACGTCGGTGCGGGCGGCGAGCACCCAATCGACGCCCATCGTCGTGGCGGTGAAGCAGACGACGGCGAACAGGCCGCCGGCGAGCAGCCACTGCCGCACTGGTTTGTCAGCGGGCTGGCTTACACCCGGCTGATTTCCAGCCGCCTGGTTTCCAGCCGCCTGGTTTCCAGCCGGCGAGGCCGGCTCGGCCATCGCCCTAGAGCGCCTTCAGCTCTTTGCCGGGCTTGAAGCGGACCGTCTTGCCGGGAGAGATCGCCACCTCGACGCCGGTCTTCGGGTTGCGCCCGACGCCGCGCTTGCGGTTGCGTACCTGGAAGACGCCGAAGCCGCGCAGCTCGATGCGCTTGCCGCCGGTGAGCGCGTCCTTGATCGCGTCGAGGATGGTATCCACCGCTTCGGCCGCCTTGATGCGGGGGATGTCGCACGAGTCGGCGACGCGGTTCACGATGTCCGCTTTGATCATCGAATGTCTCTCTCCGCGAGGGCGGGAGTCTAGCAAGGCACCCCAGGAGCGTCAAACGGAATCCGTTGGCGTTGCTGCCGTTATGATCGCGCGCGATGCGCGCCGCCTGGATCGCCGTCGGCAGCGAGCTGCTCGGCACCGAGCGGCTCGATACCAACGCGTTGATCGCCGCCGCGCTGCTGCGCCGGCACGGCGTGGAGCTGCGCCGCAAGGCGGTCGTCGGCGACAGTGAAGGCGACCTCGAGAGCGAGCTGCGCGCGCTCCTCGGCGGTTACGAGCTGGTTCTGGTCAGCGGCGGTCTCGGTCCCACGGCGGACGACGTGACGCGCGAAGCGGTGGCGCGCGCCTGCGGCCGCTCGCTGGTCTTCGAACCAAAGGTCGTTGCCGACATCGAGGAGCGGTTCCGTCGCATCGGCCGCCGCATGCCGGAGGTCAACAAGCGGCAGGCGCACCGGATCGACGGCGCCGAGCTGCTGCCCAACCCACGCGGCACGGCGCCCGGCCAGCAGCTCGAAGAGCAAGGCACGGCGATCTTCCTGCTGCCGGGGCCGCCGCGCGAGCTCGAGCCGATGCTCGTCGAGCACGTCGGGGCGTGGCTGGAGGCACGCAGCGGCGGCGAGGGCACCGACACCTGCGTGCTCAAGATCGCCTGCATGCCCGAGTCGGAGGTGGAAGAGCGCATCGCTCCCGCCTACGCCGAGCTGGGCCGCGAGCGGGTGACGGTGCTCGCCAAGCCGGACGAGATCCGCGTCGAGGTGACCGCGCGCGGTGCGGCGGCGTCGCGCGAGCGCGAGCTCGTGCACGCGCGCGCTCGGCTGCGCGAGCTGCTCGGCGACTGTGTCTTCGCCGAAGGCGAGGACGAGTTGGAGGCGGTCGTCGGCCGGCTGCTGCGCGCAGCGGGCGCCACGATCGCCACCGGCGAGTCGTGCACCGGCGGCCTGGTGGCGGAGCGCCTCACCGCGGTGCCCGGCAGCAGCGACTACGTGCGCGGCGGCGTCGTCGCCTACTCGAACGAAGCGAAGCAGGCGCTGCTCGACGTGCCGGCCCCGTTGCTGAGCGAGCACGGCGCGGTGAGCGAGCCGGTGGCGCGAGCGCTCGCCGCCGGCGCGGCGCGACGGCTCGACGCTACCTTCGGTATCGGCATCACCGGCGTCGCCGGTCCCGGCGGCGGCAGCGACGCGAAGCCGGTGGGTACGGTACACATCGCCATCGCCGGTCCGGAGGGCGGCCTCGTGCATCGCCTGGCGCGCTTCCCCGGCGAGCGCGAACGCGTGCGCTGGCAGGCGAGCCAGCTCGCGCTCGAGCTGCTGCGTCGCGAGCTGCTGCGTCGCGCCGCCGCGGCGGCGGCCGCGCCATCGCCTCCACTCGAGGCGCCTCCGATCGAGGCTGCTGGTTGATGCGGAGCGGCCGATGAGGGGCGAGGACCGGCCGCGCGCCCGCGACCATGGTGAGGACGCGGCGGCGCCGACCGGCTCGCTGCGGCTCTTCGTCGCCTTCGCGCTCTCGGACGAGGTCCGCGCCGCGATGCGACGCCGCCTGGGGCGGCTGCGCTCGCTCGTGCCGCAGGCGCGCTGGGTGGATCCCGACAACGCGCACCTGACGCTCGCCTTCCTCGGCCATCAACCGGAGGAGCGCGTGGCGCTGCTCGCCGCCGCCCTGCGCGACGTCTTCTGGCGCTACCCGGCGATGCCTTTGCGGCTGCACGGCGGCGGCACGTTTCCCCAAGGGCGGCCGGCGCGCGTCGCCTGGGTGGGAGTGCGCGCTCCCGCCGAGTTGCTGCCGCTGCAGCACGACGTCGCCGACGCGGCGGCGGGCGTGCTCGACTGGGAGCCCGAGAAGCGCCCCTTTCACCCGCACGTCACGTTGACCCGCTGCAACCCCGCCTGGCCGCGCGCGCAGGCCGAGCGGTTCCACTCCGAGGTGCAGGGCTCGTGGGGTGAGGAGTTCGTCGCCGACGAGGGCGTGCTCTACCGCAGCCGGCTGTCACCGCGCGGCGCGCAGTACGAGGCGATCGAACGCTTCCCGCTGCGCAAGCCGGAGCCGGCGTGACGGTCTGGCTGGCGCTGCTGGTCGGCGCCTACCTGGTGGGCGCCATTCCGTGGAGCTGGCTGGTGGTGCGCTGGAAGACGGGGCAGGACGTCCGCCAGATCGGCAGCGGCAACGTCGGCGCCACCAACGCCATGCGCGCGGCCGGTCGCGCCGCCGGAGTGCTGGCGCTGCTGCTCGACATCGCCAAGGGCGTCGTGCCGGTGCTCGTCGCCCGCGCGCTCGACGCGCCGCCGCTCGTCGTCTCGTGCGCGGCGGCGCTCGCCGTGCTCGGCCACATGTATCCGGTGTGGCTGGGCTTTCACGGCGGCGGCAAGGGCGTCGCCACGGCGGCGGGTGCGCTCGGCGCGTTGGCGCCCCTTCCGGCGCTGCTCTGCGCCATCGTCTTCCTGGTGGTGACGGCGCTCTCCCGTTACGTGTCGCTGGGCTCGATCGCGGCGCTGGTCTCGTTCCCGTTGCTGGTGATGGCGCTGGCCTCGCGCGGCGACGCGCCGCACGACCGGGCGTTCCTCTTGAGCAGCGCGCTGGTGCCGGCGCTGTCGGTGTGGAAGCACCGCGGCAACATCCGCCGCTTGCGCGCCGGCACCGAGCGGCGCCTCGGCGCTCCACGGGAGGCGAAGTCGTGAAGCGTGTCGCGATCGTCGGCGCAGGCTCCTTCGGCACCGCGCTTGCCGTGCACGCGGCACGCGCCGGCTGCGCGGTGACGCTGTGGGCGCGGCGCGCCGAGGCGGCGGCGGACCTCGAGCGCGAGCACCGCAACCGGCGCTATCTGCCGGAGGCGGAGCTGCCCGCAACCGTGACCACCACGACCGACCTGGCGGCCGCCGCGGACGCCGAGGTGGTAGTGATGGCGGTGCCTTCGCATGGATACCGCGAAGTGCTGCGCCATCTGATCGAGCATCGGGACCGCGGACGCGAGCTCTGTCTCGTGTCGGCGACCAAGGGCATCGAAAACGAGGCGTTGGCGCGCATGAGCGAGGTGTCGGCGGAGGAAGCCGTGCGCGGCGGGCAGCCGCTACGTTTCGCGGTGCTCTCGGGGCCGTCGTTCGCGGCGGAGCTGGCGCTCGGCGTGCCCACCGCGGCGGTGATCGCCAGCATCGACGAGGGCTTCGGACGCGCACTTCAGGCGACGCTATCGACGCGCCAGCTCCGCCTCTACACCAGCCGCGACGTCGCCGGCGTCGAACTCGCCGGCGCCGCGAAGAACGTCGTCGCCATCGCCGCCGGCGTCGTCTCCGGTCTCGGCTTCGGCCAGAACACGCTGGCGGCGTTGATCACGCGCGGCCTCCACGAGATGACGCGGCTCGGGCTCGCCTACGGCGGCCAGCAGCAGACCTTCTCGGGGCTCGCCGGCCTCGGCGACCTGGTGCTCACCTGCACCGGCGAGGCGTCGCGCAACCGCCGCGCCGGGCTGGCGCTGGCGCATGGCGAGCCGCTGGCGCGGTTCGAATCCGAGACCGGCCAGGTGGCCGAAGGTGTACGCACGTCGACCGCCATCGCCCGCCTCGCCGAGCGCAAGCAGGTCGAGATGCCGATCTGCGAGCAGATGGTGGCAGTGATTCACGGCGGCAAGTCGCCGCGGGGCGCCGTCGAGGAGCTGATGCTGCGCGAGCTCAAGTCCGAGGCGACCCTGTAAGCCGGCGCGTCGACGCGCGCGTGCGGCACAATAGCGGCCCCATGAGCCACCAGACCGTCCTCATCCTCGACTTCGGCGGCCAGTACACGCAGCTCATCGCCCGCCGCGTGCGCGAGAACCGCGTCTACTGCGAAGTGCACCCGTTCGACATCCCCGAGGAGGAGATCGAGCGCCGTGCGCCCATCGGCCTCATCCTCTCCGGCGGGCCGCAGAGCGTCTATTGGCCGGGCGCGCCGGTGCGCGGCAGCGAGCTGTTCGAGCTCGGTATCCCGGTCCTCGGCATCTGCTACGGCGCGCAGCTGATGGCGCAGGCCCTCGGCGGCGACGTCGTGGCTGCCGAGCACCGCGAGTACGGCCGCGCCGAGATCGAGATCGACTACCCCGGCATGTTGTTTGAGGGACTCGAGGGCAAACAGACGGTGTGGATGAGCCACGGCGACCACATCACGGAGCTGCCGCCGGACTTCGCGCTGCTCGCCTCGACTCCCAACAGCCCCGTGGTGGCCTTCGAGAGCGAGCTGCGCAAGCTGTGCGCCATCCAATTTCACCCCGAGGTGAATCACACCACCAACGGCGGCGAGATCCTGCGCAACTTCCTCTACCGCGTCTGCGGCGCGCGCGGCGACTGGCGGATGGCGGATTACCTCGAAGAGGCGGTGGCGGCCGTGCGCGCACAGGTCGGCGAGGGCCGGGCGATCTGCGCGCTGTCGGGCGGCGTCGACTCCTCGGTGGTCGCGGCGCTGCTGCAGCGCGCCATCCCGGAGCGCTTCACCGCGGTGTTCGTGGACAACGGCCTCCTGCGCAAAGGCGAGGCGCAGCAGGTGGTGCACACGCTCGGGCACGAGCTGGGAATCCCCATCCACTTGGCCGATGCGAGAGAGCGGTTCCTGCGCGCGCTGGCCGGCGTCACGGATCCGGAGAAGAAGCGCAAGATCATCGGCCACACGTTCATCGACGTGTTCAAGGAAGAAGCCGCGAAGGTCGGCGCCGCGGAGATGCACGGCGTGTCGTTCCTAGCGCAGGGCACGTTGTACCCGGACGTCATCGAATCAGTGTCGGTAAAGGGGCCGTCGGAGGTGATCAAGACGCACCACAACGTCGGCGGCCTGCCGGAGGAGCTCGGCTTCGAGCTGATCGAGCCGCTGCGGTGGTTGTTCAAGGACGAGGTACGGCAGCTGGGGCGCGAGCTCGGGTTGCCGGAAGAGGTTCTGCGGCGTCACCCGTTCCCGGGACCGGGCCTGGCGGTGCGTGTGCTGGGCGAGATCACCGAGGAGCGGTTGGACACGTTGCGCGCCGCGGACTGCATCTTCCTCGAAGAGCTGCACGAGGCCGGCTGGTACGACAAGGTCGCTCAGGCCTTCGCGGTGCTGCTGCCCGTGAAATCGGTCGGCGTCATGGGCGACCAGCGCACCTATCACGACGTCGTCGCCATCCGAGCCGTCGAGACCCGCGACTTCATGACCGCCGACTGGAGCCAGCTACCCTACGACTTGCTGGGACGCGTGGCGAGCCGGATCGTCAACGAAGTGCCGAAGGTGAATCGAGTCGTCTACGACGTCACTAGCAAGCCGCCGGGGACGATCGAGTGGGAGTGACCTTCTCACTCGTCGATTTGAGCTAACAATCGCTCGATCGACCCGCGTAGCTCCGGCATCTTCCGCGTGACGACGTCCCACACGATGTCGAAGTCAACACCGAAGTAGCCATGGATCAAGTGGTCACGCATGCCGGCGATGGCCCGCCAGTCGACTTCGGGCGCGAGCGCCTTAGTGGCGGCCGATATCTTCTTGGCGGCTTCTCCGACGATCTGGATGCTGTGCGCGAAAGCTCGTTTGTGCGTTGCGTCGGCGAAGAACGACGAGAAGCTCAGCGAGGTTGATTCGGCCTCCAGATAATCGATCTCGTCGAGGATATGCCCGAGATAGTCACGGTCCGAGCGGGACATCCCGGGCCTCCGCGAGAATCCGCGGGCCAATGTGACGGCTCAGCGATTCACGCGTCAAGAGCTCGACTGGCCTGCCCAACAGCTCTTCGAGGAAGAACGCCAGTCGCATGAAGCTGTCGAAATTCTTCTTGCCGGGTTCGAACTCGACCAGGAGATCTACGTCGCTCGAAGACACTTGCTCTCCACGGGCGAAAGACCCAAATAGCGAGAGCGACCTTGCACCGAGAGCGCGGATCTCCGGCGCCTGCGAAAGGATCAGCTCGCTGAGCTCGTGGGCCGACGCCACCGACATGACGGAGATTCTAGGCGACTGAGACAGGCGGGGCTCTCAAGGCATCCGCTCGCCTTCCTTGGGCAAGTAAAACGCCCGCTGCTGATACCACGGCAGCCCGCTGATGCTCGCCAGCGATCCCTCCCAAGGCCGCGTCGGCTCCGTGCCCGCGACGAACGCCTCCTGCTGCAACCGTAGATAACTCGCCCCACCAGGCGGCGGCAACAGTCCGGTGTACCTCTCCACGGCGAGCATCGTCACGCCCGGCGGCGGCACGAACCGTTCACCCTTCGTGATCCATCCCTCGGCGAGCCCCCGTTCCGCCACGTCCTTCCACGCCGGCAGCGCGGCCGCCGCGCCCGTCATGCCGTTGCCGAGGCTCTTCTTCACGTCGTAGCCCACCCAAGTGAGCATCGTCAGCTTCGGCGTGAACCCGACGAACCAGGCGTCCGAGTAGTCATCCGTCGTCCCCGTCTTCCCCGCGATATCCACGTCCAACGGCGACAGGGCGAACGCCGTGCCGTGGTCGATGACGCCCTCGAGCATGTGCGTCAACACATACGCTGCCGGCGCGTCGATCGCCTTGCGGGCCTGCGGCGCGTGGTGCTCTAGCACCTCGCCGTCGGCAGTCGCCACCTGCTCGACGAAGTACGGGTGCATGTAAAGGCCCGAGTTCGCGAAGGTCGCGTATGCCGCCGCCAGCTCGAGCGGTACCAGGTCAGCGCTGCCGAGCGCCAGGCTGGGGTAGGGCGGCAGCGGACTGGCGATGCCCGTGCGGCGCGCGAAGTCGATCACCCGCCGCACGCCGATCAAGTCGAGCAGCTTCACCGCCGGTACGTTCACCGACTGCTCGAGCGCGCGCCGCAGCGTGATGACGCCGGAGTACTTGTGGTAGTAGTTCTGCGGGAAGTACGAGAGCTTGGCGTCGGCGCCGATGAACGCCGTCGGCGCATCGAAGAGCGTGTCCGCCGCCGTGTAGCCCTGCTCGATGGCGGCGC
This sequence comes from Thermoanaerobaculia bacterium, assembly GCA_036005845.1. GTDB lineage: Bacteria > Acidobacteriota > Thermoanaerobaculia > Multivoradales > JAIOJS01 > DASYQD01. The sequence continues at coordinate 130,470 of DASYQD010000124.1, forward strand.
CGTAGACGAACGGCTTGAACGCCGAGCCCACCTGCCGCTGCGCCTGCGTGGCGCGGTTGAACTTGCTGCGCTCGAAGTCCCAGCCGCCCACCATCGCGCGCACGGCGCCGCTGGCGGAATCGAGGACCAGCGCCACGCCCTCGATGCGCGGCTCCTGCTCGAGCATCAGGCGCGGCGGTCCGGGCTTGGCGGCGGCGGCCACCGTGGCCTTCGGGGGCGGCTTCACCGCGACCGCTTGCTCTTCGAGCCGGAACCACGCCACGTCGCCGCGCTTCAGCGCGTCGCTCACCTTCGCCTTGCGCGTCCAGGCGATGCCGTCGCGGCCTAGCGTGAAGCGCTCGCCGCCGATGCGCACCTCCGCCGAGTCGGCGGCCGACGCGACCACCACGCCCTCGTACCACCGTCCGGGCACCACCGATTCACCGCGCCGCCACGACGGCAGCACCTGCGCTTCCGGGTCCTCGCGGTCGAGGTGCAGCAGCGGCCCGCGCCAGCCGCGGCGATGGTCCATCGCCAGCAGGTGCTTGCGGATCGCCTCCTCGGCCGCCGCCTGCATCTTGGGGTCGAGCGTCGTCTGCACGCGCAGGCCGGCGCCGTAGAGCCGCTGCGAGCCGTAGCGCTGCTCGAGGTAGCGGCGCACCTCCTCGGCGAAATAGGTGCCGCCGCTCTCCTGCGGCGTGCGGCGGTGCTGGGCGAGCAGCAGCGGCTCGGCGACGGCCGCCTGGTAGGCGGCCTCGTCGACGAAGCCCGCCTCGCGCATCCGCCGCAGCACGTGGTTGCGGCGCCGCGTCACCGCTTCAGGGTTGTGGTACGGGTTGTATTCGTTGGGCCGCTGCGGGATCCCGGCGAGCGTCGCCGACTCGGCGAGGGTGAGCTGGCCCACCGGCTTGTTGAAGTAGTCGGTGGCGGCCGCCGACATGCCGTAGTTGCCGTTGCCGGTGTAGATGACGTTGCAGTAGAGGGTGATGATCTGCTGCTTGCTGTAGCGCTTCTCGATCTCGACCGCGAGCAGCGCCTCTTCCAGCTTGCGCCGCCAGCTGCGGCCGCGGGTGTGGAAGACGTTCTCGGCCACCTGCATGGTGAGCGTCGAGGCACCCTCGCGGATGCGGCCGGCGCGCACGTTCTCGACCGCGGCGCGCAGGATGCCCGAGAGGTCGACGCCGCCGTGCTGGAAGAAGTGCTCGTCCTCGACGGCGACGATGGCGTTCTGCAGCAGGCGCGGCACCTGGCCCTGGCGCAGCATCACGCGGCGCTCGAAGGCGTAGTTGGCGTAGGAGCCGCCGTGGCGGTCGAAGATCTCGGTGACGAGGCCGGGGCGGAAGTCGTCGATGGTGTCGACCTCCGGCATGTGGATGACGGCGGCGACGAGCAGGCCGCTGCAGGCGCCGAGGCCGAGGGCATAGATCCACGCCCAGCGCCAGAGGTGGCTGCGCATGGTGCGGCGCGGCGATGCCGGGTCGCGCTGCAACCTGCCGGGACGTCGCACGCGCAGCGGTCCGCGCGGCGGCTGCTCCGCGAGCGGCGGCGGGCCGGCCGGCGCCTCGGGGAGCGGCTCGTAGTCCATGAAGGGCGATTGTAGTGCCTGCCCGTGGCGGAGCTCGGGCGGCGCGCGGGCGCGGCGATGGCGCGGCGGCCGGTCCGCAATAGACTCCACGGCGATGAGCGAACCGCAAGCACCGCTGCCGCCGCTGCCTGAACCCTTCGCGCCGGCGCCGCGCCCGCTGCGCACGCCGGGGTGCGGCCGCGGCGCGCTGATCGGCTGCGGCGTGCTGGTGCTGCTGTTCGGGGTCGGCGCGGTAGCGCTGGCGCTCAACGCCAACCGCATGATGGCGTGGGTATTCCACCGGCTAGAGGCGCAGGTGACGGAGAAGATGCCGGCCGACATGACGCCGGCCGAGCGCGCCCGCTTCTCGGCCGCGTTCGCCGACCTCTACCGCGCCATCGACGAGGGGAAGATCGAGCCCGCCGCCGTGCAACCGCTGCAGCGCGAGCTGTTCGCGATCTCGACGGAAGTCGACCGCGGGCTGAGCCGCGAGCAGGTGCTGCGGCTGACCGAGGCCGCCGAGCACGCGGCGGGGCGCGCGGCGCCGGCGCCGGCCGCGGTACCGAGCCCGTCTTAAGCGGCGGCGCGGAGCCGCAACCCGACTCCCCAAGGGTCGCGAGCGGTACCGCCGTCGTCGGCGCGCTGCACGCCGGCACCAGCGGCGGCGAGGCTGTCGAGCGCGGCGGCCGTGTCGCCGGCCGAAGGCAACAGCACTTCCCATTCGACGAGGCGGGCGTCGCCGTCGCTCGCGGGCGCGACTCCGCGCGCCCAGGTGTTGACGCCGAGGTGGTGGTGGTAGCCGCCGGCGGAAAGGAAGAGCGCGCCGGGATAACTCCACACCACCTGATCGAGACCGAGGCCGCGATGGTAGAAGTCGGCAGCGCGTTGCAGGTCGCCCACGTGCAGGTGCACGTGGCCCAGCTTCGTCCCGGCGGGCGCGCCGGTCCACGGCTCGCCGCCGCCCGCTGCCAGCAGATCCGCGACGTCGAGCGGCTCGGTGGCCATCACGAGCTGCCTCTCGCGGGCTCGCCAGCTGCTGCGCGGGCGGTCGGCGTAGACCTCGATGCCGAGGCCGTCGGGATCGGTGAGGTAGAGCGCTTCGCTGACCAGGTGATCGGACATCCCGGGACGGTGACCGAGGGCGGCGAGGTGGGGCAGGAAGCGGGCAAGCGCCGCCCGGTCGGGGAGGAGGATGGCGAAGTGGTAGAGACCGAGCCGTCCGTGCGGCGGCACGGGCCGGGCGCCGCGAACCTGGCGCAACTCGACGATCGCGGTGTCGTCGCCCTGCGGGCCGAGCACCGCGCGCCCGGGCTCGCGTTGCAGCGCGCGCAATCCGAGCACGCGCTGGTAGTAGTCCATCGAGCGGTCGAGATCGGCGATCTCGAGGACCACGCGCCCGAGCCGCGTCTCGGCGGGAAGTCGGAAAACTGGGGCTGGAATGCCGTAGGGAGGCTGCGCCATGCTGCCTACAATACATGACTAGTCAAGTAAATTCCCAAAGAGACGTTTCTGGCATCGCGCCCGTTTGCCTCGAGCCAGTTCTAACGCCCGCTACACTCTCCGGATGAGTGGATTCCGTCTCCTGTCTCCATTTACGCCGCAGGGCGATCAGCCGCAGGCCATCTCGCAGCTCGTCGAAGGCTTCCAGGCCGGCCACAAGGAGCAGGTGCTGCTCGGCGTCACCGGCTCGGGCAAGACCTTCACCGTCGCCAAGATGGTGGAGGCGCTCGACCGGCCGACGCTCGTGCTGTCGCACAACAAGACCCTCGCGGCGCAGCTCTACCAGGAGTTCAAGAGCTTCTTCCCCGAGAACGCCGTCGAGTACTTTGTCTCCTACTACGACTACTACCAGCCGGAAGCGTACGTGCCGCAGAGCGACACCTACATCGAGAAGGAGACGACGATCAACGAGGACATCGAGCGGCTGCGGCTGCGCGCCACCAAGTCGCTGTTCGAGCGCCGCGACGTGCTCATCGTCGCCTCGGTGTCGTGCATCTACGGCCTCGGCTCGCCGGAGTCGTTCTACGACATGCTGCTCTTCTTCGACCGCGGCGAGGCGCCGGGCATGGACGCCGCCCTGCGACGCCTCGTCGACATGCAGTACCAGCGCACCAACATGGACCTGTGGCATGGCAGCTTTCGCGCCCGCGGCGACGTGCTCGAGGTGCTGCCGGCTTACGACGAGCTGGGCATCCGCGTCGAGTACTTCGGCGATGAGATCGAGCGCATCAGCCGCTTCGACCCTCTGCGCGGCGAGGTGCTGCAGGAGGTCGAGCGCATGGCCGTCTATCCGCGCACGCACTACGTGACGCCGAAGGACCGCATGCAGCGGGCGATGACCACCATCCGCGAAGAGCTGCAGGAGCGGCTGGCGCAGCTCTACGCCGAGGACAAGCTGCTCGAGGCGCAGCGCCTCGAGCAGCGCACCCGCTTCGACCTCGAGATGCTCAAGGAGCTGGGCCACTGCCAGGGCATCGAGAACTACTCGCGCCACCTCACCGGCCGCGCCCCCGGCGAGCCGCCGCCGACGCTGCTCGACTACCTGCCCGAGGGCTACCTGCTGGTGATCGACGAGAGCCACCAGACGGTGCCGCAGGTGCGCGGCATGTACCACGGCGACCGCTCGCGCAAGGAGACGCTGGTCGAGTACGGCTTCCGGCTGCCCAGCGCGCTCGACAACCGGCCGCTCACCTTCGACGAGTTCGACAAGAAGATCGGCCAGCGGCTCTACGTCTCGGCGACGCCGTCGCCGTTCGAGCTCGAGCGCACCGGCGGCGTGGTGGTCGAGCAGCTCATCCGCCCGACCGGTCTGATCGATCCCGAGATCGAGGTGCGGCCGGCGAGCGGCCAGGTGGACGACCTGCTCGGCGAGGTGCGCGCCGTCGTCGAGCGTGGCGAGCGCGTGCTGGTGACGACGCTGACCAAGCGCATGGCCGAGGAGCTGACGCACTACTTCCAGGAGCTCGGCGTGCGCGTCCGCTACCTGCACTCCGACGTCGAGACGCTGGAGCGGGTGGAGATCCTCACCGCCCTGCGCCGCGGCGAGTTCGACGTGCTGGTGGGCATCAACCTGCTGCGCGAGGGGCTCGATCTGCCCGAAGTGGCGCTGGTCGCCGTGCTCGACGCCGACAAGGAAGGCTTCCTGCGCAGCGAGACCTCGCTCATCCAGACCGCCGGCCGCGCGGCGCGCAACCTCAACGGGCGAGTGATCTTCTACGCCGACTCGACCACCGGGTCGATGGACCGCGCCCTGGAAGAGACGCGCCGCCGCCGCGAGCGCCAGGCAGCCCACAACAAAGAGCACGGCATCGAGCCCAAGACCATCCTCAAGGACATCCACAACCCGCTGGTGCGGCTGTCGGAGCTCGACCTCTACGACCCGACGCCGAAGCGTCTCTCAGAGATCGCCGAAGACGCTTCCATCCCGCTCAGCGAGCGCATCGCCAAGCTCGAGAAGCAGATGAAGGAGCACGCCCGCGCGCTGGAGTTCGAAGAAGCGGCGAAGATCCGCGACCAGCTCAAGGAGCTGAAGGACCTGCGGATCTACGCGTAGCGGGAGTACCATCGCGTCATGAGGGCGGTTCTCCTCGAAGTCAGGCCCGCCGAGCTGGCGCATCGCAAGGCGATCGGTGCCGATCGCTGGGACGAGATGTGGGAGGGAGTGCTGCACATGACGCCGGCACCGGGCAACGAGCACCAGAGGACCCTCGACGAGCTGATCATCTATCTCGTGCCGCTACTAAGGCGTCGGGGTCGTGGAACGCTGCGGTCGGGGATCAACGTCTTCGACGAGTCGTCGGCTGAGGAAAACTATCGGATCCCCGACGTCACCTTCGTTGGCTTGGGCCGAGAGGCCCTGTTCGCCGCCGACGGGATTCGCGGCGGCGGACCAGATGCAGTGATCGAGGTTCGCTCGCCCGACGATGAGACGTACGACAAGCTCCCGTTTTACGCCAAGTTGGCCGTGGGCGAGGTCCTCGTCATCGATCGCGACAGCAAGCGGCCGGAGGTCTATCGGCTCGCAGGGAGCACCTATGTGCCGGTGTCGGCCGACCGGGATGGCTGGGTGATCGCCGAGACTATGGGACTCCGCTTCCGCCGGGCTCCGGGCCGCGCTGTGCTCGAAGTCGTCGACATGGACGATCCGCGGGACCATACGGAGATCTGAGCGCGCGCCGCGATCTCCGGCCGCTTCAGCGCTCCTAATCGGTCAGCGCTACCACCGGATCGATGCGCGCGGCACGGCGCGCCGGCACGACGCAAGCGATCAGAGCGACGAGCGCCAGGAGTGCGGTGACCACCGCGACCACTCGTGGCTCGAAGGGCGAGACGCCGTAGAGAGCGCCTGCCAGCGCCTTCTTGATCGCGAAGACGCCGGCGAAGCCGATGACCAAGCCGACTCCGAGCAGCGTCGCCCCTTCACCGAGGACGAGCTGGAAGACGCGGCCGCTGGCGCTGCCGAGGGCCATGCGGATGCCGATCTCGCGGCGGCGCTGGCTCACTTGGTAGGCGAGGACGCCGTAGATGCCAACCGTGGCGAGCAGCAGCGCCAGCAGGCCGAAGCCGGTGGCGAGGCGCATGGCGACGCGGCGGCCGGCGACCGAGTCGGCGACGCGCGCTTCCATCGTTTGCACGTCGAAGAAGGGCAGCTCGGGATCGATGGCCGCGAGCTCACGGCGGATCGAGCTGGTCAGCCGCAGGGGATCGCCGCTGCTGCGCACGACGAGCGTGATGGTGCGAGCGCTGGTCTGGGTGTAGGGAAAGTAGTAGGCGCCGACGCGCTCCTCGGTCGAGGCGAGCCCGCGCTGCTTGACGTCACCCACCACGCCGACGACTTGCAGCCAGCGCGTCTTCGGTCCCGGGTGCGCGACTTCCTCGGCGCTGTTGGGGCTGTACATGCGCCGGCCGATGGGGTCCTTGCCCGGCCAGAATTTCTCCGCGAGCCGTTTGTCGACGACCACTACTCCCGCCGAGGTGGCGGTGTCGCGCTCGTCGATCGGGCGGCCGCGCAGCACCGGGATGCCGAGGGTGGAGAAGTAGCCCGGCGTCACCTCGATCTGCGACGGCGAGATGACGGACTCGCCAGGGGCCGGCGTGTAGCCCTCGGCGATGATGACGCTGTCGCTGTAGTTGCCGGCAAACGGCGCGGCACTGGCGAAGGCGGCGCTGTCGACGCCTGGCAGCGCGCGGATGCGCTCGAGCGCACGAGCTGCAAACGCCGCGCGGTTTGCGTCCTCGGGATATGCCGACGTCGGCAGGCTGACCTTGCCGCTGAGCACTCCAGCCGGCGCGAAGCCCGGACGCACGCGCAGCAGCTCGTCGAAGCTGGCGAGCAGCAGGCCGGCGCCGAGCAGTAGTACGAAGGCGAAGGCCACCTGTGCGGCGACCAGGGCCCGCCGCACCGAGCGCGCCCCGCGGCTGGCCGTCCCGGCCCGGCCCTCTTCGCGCAGTGTGCGCGCGAGGCCGGCGCGCATCCCGTGCGTGAATGGCAGCGCGGCCAGCATCGAGCCGAGGAGCAGGCTGGCAAGGGCCAGCATCCCCAACGTCGGTGCGCCCAGCGCCACCTCGCTGCCGCGCGGGATGCGGTCCGTCATCGTCGGCGCGAGCCAGCGGAGCACCAGCGCGGCGATCAGCGCGCCGGCGATGCCCGCAGTGACCGTGAGCAGCAGGCTCTCCACCAGGAGCTTGCGCAACAGCCGCCACGGTCCCGCCCCCAGCGCCTGCCGGGCCGCCACCTCGCGCACCCGCGCCGTGGCCCGCACCAGCGCCAGGTTGGCGACGTTGACGCAGCCGATGAGCAGCACGATCAGCACGCCGCCCCAGAGCAGGAACAACGGGCTGCGCACGTCGCGCACCAACCGCTCCTGCAGCGGCGTGACGTTCGTCGTGTAGCCGGCATCGAGGAGCAGCTGCTTGAGCTCCGGCGTGCGGTCCATGATGGCGGCGTTGAGCGCGTGGAGCTGCTGCTGCGCCTGCTCGACGGTGGCGCCGTCGCGCAGCCGTGCCACCATCTGGTAGTTGTTGCTGTGCCGCTGCGATTCGGCGCGGTCTTCGGCGGTGAAGGCGAGCGGTAGCCAGAAGGCCGGCTCGGCATCGATGAAGACGAAGTCGCGCGGCAGCACGCCGATGACCGTGTGCGGCACGCCGTTGACGCGCAGCTGCTTGCCGATGGCGTCGTCGCTGCCGGCGTAGAGCCGCTGCCAGAGGCCGTAGCCGAGCACGATCTGGTGGTCCTGGCCGGGCACGCCGTCGCGCTCCTCGAGCAGCCGGCCGCGCCACGGCTTCGCGCGCAGGAGCGAGAAGAGCGACGGGGTGGCCAGCGCGCCGGTGACGCGCTCGACCCCATCGCGGGTGCCGAGCGAGCGGCCGGTCTGGTCGTAGAGCGCCACCTCGGCGAAGGCGGGGACATGCTCGCGGCGGTCGAAGTAGTCGGGGACGCTGTTGTCGCCCTCGGCCACTCCCGCCTTCGGATAGCTGTTGGCCACCCACACCAGCCGTTCGGGCCGCGGCACCGGCAGCGGCCGCAGCACCACCGAATCCACCACCGTGAACACCACGGCGTTGGCCGCCAGGCAGAGCGTGAGGGTGACGAGCACGGGCAGCGCGAAGGTCTTGTCGCGTGCCATCGCGCGCAGTGCGATGCGGATCTCGCCGAGCAGCTCGGACATGGGTGGGCCTCCTGTCTCGCCCTACGCGGCTTGGCGCCCGCGGGTTTCGCTGAGCTGCGGTCGAGACACCTCGGCGGCTACGCTATGGCCGCGCATGCTCGACAACGTTCAGGAACGCATCCGCGCCCTTCCCGACAGCCCCGGCATCTACGTCTTCCGCGACGCCGCCGGCCTGCCGCTCTACGTCGGCAAGGCGAAGTCGCTCAAGCGGCGGGTCGTCCACTACGTCGGCGAGCAGGCGGACTCTCGCCTGCAGGCGATGGTGGCCGAGGCGGCGGAGCTGGAGTTCGTCGCCGCCGACACCGAGGCCGAGGCGCTGCTGCTCGAGAACAGCTGGATCAAGCGCGCGCAGCCGCGCTACAACATCCGGCTTCGCGACGACAAGACGTACCCGTACCTCAAGCTGACGGTGGGGGAGGAGTGGCCGCGGCTGGTCTTCACCCGCCGCATCGGCGGCGACGGTGCCGCCTACTTCGGACCGTTCCTTCCCGGCGGCCTCGCCCGCCGCGCCATCAAGCTGGTACAGAAGCTGTTCAAGGTGCGCGTCTGCCGCATCCCGATCGACGGCTCGCTGCCGCGGCCTTGCCTCTACTACGACATGCGCCGTTGTCTCGGGCCGTGTGTCGCCGGGCTGACGACGGCCGAGGAGTACCGCGCCGCCGTCGACCAGGCGCGGCTCTTCCTCGCCGGCCGCACCGATGAGCTGATGCGCAAGCTGCGCCGCGACATGGAGGCGTCCGCCGAGGCGCTGGAGTTCGAGCGCGCCGCCCAGCTTCGCGACCTGCTCGCCGACGTCGAGGAGGTGCAGGGCCGCCAGAAGCTTGCCTCGGTGCGGGGCGAGGACGTCGACGTGTACGGCTTCCACGTCGCCGGCGGCAACGCCGCGGTGGTGATCCTGGTGATGCGCGGCGGCCAGGTGCTCGACCGCCGCGAGCTGTTCTGGGAGGGCGAGGGCCAGATCGAGCCGGCGCGGCTCGTCGCCGAGCTGCTGCCGCAGGTTTACGCCACCACCACCTTCATCCCCAAGGAGATCCACCTGCCGCTGCCGGTGGAGGGCGTCGAGGCGCTGGAGGAGTGGCTGTCGGGCCGCAAGGGCGAGCGCGTCTACGCCCGCTTCCCCGAGCGCGGCGAGAAGGCGCAGCGGGTGCAGCTCGCCATGCACAACGCGCAGCTCGCGCACCGGCGGCGCTTCCGCGGCCAGAAGCAGCACCAGGCGGGCGCGGTGGCGCTCGCCCGCCACCTCGGCCTCGCCGAGCCGCCGCAGCGCGTCGAGGGCTTCGACATCTCGCACTTCCAGGGCGGCGAGACGGTGGCCTCGCTCGTCGTCTGGGAGGCGGGAAAGATGCGCAAGTCCGACTACCGCAGCTTCAACATCCGCGAGCTCACCGGACCGGACGACCCGGCGTCGATCGCGCAGGCGGTCGAGCGCCGCTACAAGCGCGTGCTGGAGGAGGTCGGCGCCATGCCCGACCTGGTGCTCATCGACGGCGGCCGCGCGCAGCTCAACGCCGCGCTCCACGCGCTCGCGAAGCTGGGCGTCGAGGAGACGCCGGTGGTGGCGCTGGCCAAGCGCGAGGAGGAGATCTACCTGCCGGCGCGGCCGGAGCCGCTCCGCCTGCCGCGCAAGGATGCCGGCCTGCAGGTGCTGCAGCGGGTGCGCGACGAGGCGCATCGCTTCGCCGTCTCGCGCCATCGCGCGCGGCGGCAGAAGCGCACGCTGGTGAGCCGCCTCGACCAGCTCGCCGGCGTCGGTCCCGGTCGCCGTCGCATGTTGCTGCAGCGGTTCGGCAGCTTCAGCGGCGTCCAGCGCGCTACTCGCGAGGAGCTGCAGGCCGCGCTCGGCCCGCGCCTCGGCGACCGCGTGCACGGGCAGCTCCACGCGCCGCCGCCGCTGCCGGAGACCGCACCGCCCGGCGAGGCGCCGGGTTAGGATTCCGGCGGCCGATGCCGGACCAGCGGGACATGGGGGGTGAGGGCGGACTGGTGCCGCCGGCGCTGCTGGCGCGTCTCGAGGAGCGCATCCGCGAAGACCTCCACGAGTCGCCGCCGACGCGCGACAGCCAGCTCCTGCGGCGCGAGGTCGCCCAGCTGCTGCCGAAGGCCGGCGCCGTCGGGCTCTACGAGTATCTCGGCATCTCGGTCGGCGCCACCACCGGCGAGGTGACGCAGGCATTCATCGAGCTCGGGCGCCGCATTCACCCTTCGCTGCACGGCTGGCTCGACCTGCCCGAGGCGGTGCTGCGGCTGCTCTTCGAGCACGCCGCGCATGCCTACCTCGTGCTCAGCGACCCGCTGCGCCGCAAGGAGTACGACCGCGAGCACTCGGCGCCTCCCGAGCCCGAGCTGCGCAGCGAGCAGGAGCTCGCCGAGGTGCGGCGCGAGATGGCACGCCGCGCGTTCCGGCGCGCGCAGTCGCTGATGAAGTCGGAGCAGTATCACTACGTCGTCGAGCTGCTGCGCGAGCCGGTGCACTGGGACCCGCGGCCGGAGTCGCTAGCGCTGCTCGCCGAGGCGCAGGCGAAGAACCCGAAATGGCGCGTCGCCGCGCTGGAGAACCTGCAGCACGCCGTGCGGCTGGCGCCGGACGACCCCGCCTACCGCCTCAAGCTCGGCCGCCTGCTCGAGGACATGGAGCGGACGAGCGACGCCATCGCGGAGTACAGGGCGGTGCTCGAGAAGGTACCCAACCAGCCTGACGCCACGGCAGGTCTCGAGCGCTTGGGAGCCCAGCCCGCAGCCAAGCAGCGCAAGGGCTGGCTGCGCTGAGCGGCGGCGGGAAGGCCGCCTTCGCGCGCCGCTGTTATCATCGAAGGTGGACCGGAGAGTCCCAGGTGGTCGCCGCACGACGCTCGGCTTCGGCCGGGCGGCGTGGGGAGGAAAGTCCGAACTCCCACGGGCAGCATGCTCGCCAACGGCGAGGCGTGGCAACGCGACGGAAAGTGCAACAGAGAGCAGACCGCCGGTGACCTGATCGGGTGGAGACACCGGATTGGGCCGCCGGCAAGGGTGAAAGGGTGCGGTAAGAGCGCACCGCCCTCCCGGCGACGGCGAGGGGCACGGCAAACCCCATGCGGAGCAAGGCCAAATAGGGAAGTGGCAGCCGGGCTGCCCGTCCCGCTGCCGTCGACGGCGCGAGCCGGCGGCGGCACCACTTCCGGGTAGGCCGCTGGAGCGCGGCGGCAACGTCCGCGCCTAGAGGAATGACCGCCACCGGTTTTCGAACCGGCACAGGATTCGGCTTACGGGACTCTCCGGTCCCCTTCCCCCGCGACTGTCGGCATCGATCGTGTAGCACGGTCGCCTCGAGGGGAGGATGCGATGAGACACGAATGCCGACGGTCCCTGGCGATCGACCTGTTGCTCGGCGCCGCCGCGGGCGCCGGAGCCACCTGGTTGATGGATAGGGCGACGACCGTGCTGCAGGAGCGGCAACCAGAAGAAGTGACGAAGCGGGAAAACGCCGCGCGCGGCGGCAAGACGGCGTATGAGATCGCGGCCGAGAAAGCGGCCGGCTTGGTGAAACGCAAGCTGGCGCCGCGGCAGCGCAAGAAGCTGGGCGCCGCGATGCACTGGGCGCTCGGCACCACCGCCGGCGCGCTCTACGGCGTGCTCCGGAACCGCCTGCCGCGGCTCGGTATGGGCTCCGGCCTGGCCTATGGCGTCGCCTTCTGGCTGCTCATGGACGAGGCCGCGCTCGCGGCGCTGCGGCTGACGCCGCCGCCGAGCGAGTTCCCGTGGCAGACGCATGCGCGCGGGCTCGCGGGGCACCTCGTGCTGGGTGCGGGCGTCGAGGCGGCTTTCGACGTCGCCGACCGCCTCGCGGCCTGAGGGGCGCGCCTTTCCGGGTGTCAAGCTGGTCGCCCTGATGGGCGAGACGCGCGAATCCCGGAACGCGTAGGCTCGCGCCATGGCGTCCTCGCTGGCTCGCCGGGCCTTCAAGCCGATCTACTGGCTCTACTACTCGGCGCTCTTTGGCCGGCGGTTTCCGGGCGCGCGCTGGTTGGCGCGGCGGGTGGACGCGTGGGAGGCCGCGACGGGCCGCGGCGACGCGCCCGCAGAGAAGTGGGCTTGGGAAGAGGGCTACCGAAGCGGCCGCTGGGCGTTCATGCGCGAGCTCGACGAGGCGGCGCGGTACGCGGTGATCGCCGCGTTCGCACAGAGGCTCGCTCCGGGGGGCGCCGTGTTGGACCTCGGCTGCGGCGAGGGGCTGCTGGTCGACGCGCTGCGGCCGCTCGGCTATCGCAAGTACTTCGGTATCGACCTGTCGGAGGCGGCGATCGCTCAGGCGGCTTCGCGCGCCGATGCGAGCACCACGTTCCTGGCCGCCGACGCCGAGGGCGAGCCGCCGGCGGGACCGTGGAACGTCGTCGTCTTCAACGAGAGCGTCTACTACTTTCGCGATCCGCTGGCGACGCTGCGGCGATACGAGAGCGTGCTGGCGCCGGGCGGCGCGTTCGTCGTCTCGACGTTCCGCTCGCGACGCGCCGAGGCCGTCGTCCGCGCCTTGTTGCGTCGCTACCGCGAGCTCGAGGCGACGACGGTCAGCAACGCGAAGGGGAGTTGGACCGTGCGCGTGCTCACTCTCTAGATCAGCTTTTGGTGAAAAGCCCCCGGCAGCCGGTGGTAGTGGTGCCAATAGACGGGCCGGCCGATTCGGAGCAGCTCGGGCACGGTGACGAAGCGGTGGGTCGGCGTGAGGCTCGCCAGCAGGGTGGCGAGCGCTTGGCGCATCGGCGCGCGGTCGCGGTAACGGCTGTCTTCGGTGACGTAGAGGCTGTCGTGGAAGACGACGATGCTGCCGCGCCGCAGTCGGCGCATCGTGCGCGCGACCAGGTGCTCGGCAGGGTGGTCGCGCCAGTCCTCGGCCGCCACGTCCCAGCCGACGATTCGATAGCCGGCGCGTCGCGCGTCGAGCAGCGAGGCGACGTTCTGCTCTCCGAACGGCGGACGGAAGAGCGGTACGTTATTTGGGCCCAGCGCATCGGCGGTGCGACGAAGTCGCTCGCGGCGCCCGCGGCTGTCGAGGCGCACGAAGGAGGCGTGGTCCCACGAGTGGTTGGCGATGGCGTGTCCGGCGGCGATGACGCGTGCGACGAGCTGCGGGTGCGCCTCGGCGCGGCGGCCGACCATGAAGAAGGTCGCGTGCGCGTCGTAGCCGGCGAGCAGATCGAGCACACGCGGCGTCTCCTCGGGATCGGGCCCGTCGTCGAAGGTGAGCGCGATCGCCGGCTCCGTCGTGGCGACCCGAACGAGGGTGCCGAGCGGCCGGGCCGTCACCGCGATCAGTCGCTTGAGGAGCTCCTTGGCGCGCTCGCCCGGTCGCCGAAGCTCCTGCTCATAAGGCAGCAGCGGCGCGCTCACGACCCCTCGGCCGGCGCGCTGTGGCGACCGGCGAAGAAGGCGCGGAACGCGCGCCAGTGGAGGGCCGCCAGCAGCGCCGCGGCAAGGGCCGCCGCGAAGAGCGAGGCGACGAACCGCGGCCATGATTCGCCAGGCAGCAACCACACGACGGCGGCGAACAACGGCAGCGGCACGAGCAGCAGCAGTGCGAGGTCGCCCACCAAGCGCCAGAACCGCCGGCCGCCGAAGACGCGATGGACCTCCCACGCCATGACCAGGTTGCCGAGCAGCAGGAAGTTCGCCGCTCCCATACCGGGCGCGCCCCAGCGTCGGGTGAGCAGCACGCCGAAGCCGACGAGCGAAGCGAGGTTGAGCAGCTCGATCACCAGCCACTCGCGGTCGCGGTGCTCGGCCTTGAGCATCTCGCCGCCGACGTAGCTCGTGTAATAGGACAACGGCACGAACGCCAGCGCGCGCAGGATCGGCGCCGCGGCCTGCCACCGTAAGTCGGGACCGAACAGCACTCGGATGGTCTTCTCGGCGTTGCAGACGATGAACCAGCTCGCCACCGCCTGGCAGCCGACGAGCTGGATGGCGCTCAACCGGAACAGCTCGACGAAACGTGCGCGGTCGGGCAGGTACTCGACGAGAGTGGGGAAGAGCGCCCGCGGGTAGGCGACGATGGCGACGAGGAACACCACCCAGTAGGCCTTGGTGTAGAGCCCCACCGTGGTCGCTTCCCGGAACCACTCGACGACGAACGCATCGACGTTGGTGACGAGCTGCACCGCGATCCAGATGAAAAACAGCAGGCTGCTGCGCCGGATCAGGTCGGGTACCAGCGCCGTTTCGAGGCGCAGCGGCACCTTGCCCCACGCCTTCCACCACGACCACCCCGCGAGCACCGCCGCTCCCACCAGGTCGCCGGCGACGAAACTCCAATAGCCCCAGCCGCGCCACGCCAGCGCCACCGACACCACCGCCACCCCAAGGCCGCGCCAGATCTCCGGTGCCACCAGCGAGCCGATCGACAGCTCGCGCTCGAAGAACGCCCGCGGCACGACGGCCAGCCCGTCGAGCAACACCCACACCGCGAACACCCGCAGCACCGCCGGCAACTGCGGCGTATGCGGCGCCAACGCTCCCACCCAAGGCGCCGCGAAGACCAGCGCCAGCGTCAACAGCGCCCCGCTCGCCGTCACGAACGCCAGCACCGTCCCGTAAGGCTTCCGCGGATCCCGCACCAACTGGTACGGCAACCCCAGATCGCGCACCGCAGCCGCCACGGTGACGATCCGCAACGCCAGCTCATAGACGCCATGCCCCTCGGGCAGCACCAGGCGCAACAACACCAGCCGCGCCGCGAAGTTGATCCCCAGCCGCGCGAGCTGGATCGCCCACGACGCCGCGGTCGAACGCAGCACGCGCTGCTCGGTCGATGGTGGAAGAACAGGTTCGCTCATCAGCTTTCGTGGGACCACGCGATCATGTCGCACCGGCGAGCGCGTCTGCCTCCGTCGATGCTCGGCTACCACGACGAAGGCGGGTGCCCAGCGGAGCCGGGGGCCGCCGCGGCGGGACCTCTCGGAGCCGCTTCGCGAATGTTGCACGGTCGCGACGTTCCGGCGGCTCCGAGCGGAGGGGCGCCGCTCCTCATCCGCTTACCACCTAAAGGCGCCCCGGTCCCGCGGCGGCGGTCCCCGGCTCCGCTCCGCACCCGCCGGCCGAGTGGTCAACGCTATCCGCAGACCGCGCTCCCTCCGTCCTCCGCTATCCTGCGCCGCCATGCGACCAACCTGGCCGCCTCCGCTCCGCCCCGGCGACCGCGTCGGCGTCGCGGCCCTCTCCAGTGCGATCGATGCGCCGTCGCTCGACCGCGGCCTCGCCGCCCTCCGCGATCTCGGCTACGAGCCCGTCCCGGCGCGCAACCTCGCCTCCCGCCACGGCATCCTCGCCGGCACCGACGACGAGCGCGTCGACGCCTTCCACGAGCTCATCGCCGACGACTCACTGGCGGCGGTCATCTTCGCGCGCGGCGGCCACGGACTCTTACGAATCATCGAGCGCCTCGACTGGCGCCTCATCGCGCGTCGCCCACGCGCGTGGGTGGGCTATTCCGACGTCACGCCATTCCTGCTCGAGCTGACGCAACGCCACGGCCTGGTGACCTTCCACGGTCCGATGATCGGCAAGGAGCTCTCGGACGGACTCCAAGCCGCGGAAGCGGCATCCCTACGAGCCGCCCTCAGCCAACAGGGTCCGCTGCGCTATCCGCTCCTCTGGCTCCGCGAAGGCAACGCCGAAGGCACCATCCTCGGCGGCTGCCTGAGCCTCCTCACCGCAGTCCTCGGCACCCGCTGGGCCACCACTTTCGACGACGCGCTCCTCTTCATGGAGGACGTCAACGAGCCCCTCCACCGCGTCGACCGCATGTTGACCCACCTCCGCCTGTCCGGTACTCTGACCGGCGTTCGCGGCGTCATCGCAGGTCACTTCGGCGAGGGATGGGAGCAGGCCATTCGCGACTTCGGGCGTACCGGCAACGGGGAAGCCGGCGGTGCGTCAGCCGGCAGCAAGGACGCCTGGCACGGCGAGACGCTGCTCGGCCTGCCCGGCCCCATCGCCTTTGGGCTTGCGTCCGGCCACGGCACACCGAACCTGACGCTCCCGCTCGGCGCCCACGGCTACCTCGATGCCGCGCGCTCCGAGCTCATCGTCGAAACCCCCGCGTGAGCGAGCGATGACCAAGCCCGTCTTCAAGTCCACCGGCGTCGCCGGCGCCTCGCCGCCGCCGGCGCCAGCGCCCTCTCCACCCGCGAAGAAGGGCGCCGCCGGCCAGCAGTTCGTCGAGGAGCACCCGGCCGGCACCTTCCTCTTCCGTGAGGGGGACCTCGGCACCGAGATGTTCATCCTGCAGGAAGGGCAAGTCGAGATCCTCAAGGCCGTCAGCGGCGTCGACGAGCAGCTCGCCGTGCTCGACAAGGGCGACTTCTTCGGCGAGATGTCGCTGCTCGAGGACCTGCCGCGCACCGCCTCGGCGCGCGCGGTAACCGACTGCAAGGTGATCCGCATCAACGGAGCCACCTTCGACCAGATGCTGCGCACCAAGCCGGAGATCGCAGTGCGCATCATGCGCAAGCTGTCGCGCCGGCTGCGGCAGACCGACCAGATGCTGCGCGAGGCGCTGGGCACGCCCGACGAGGTCTCCGCCGTGCGGATACCCGAGATGCCGGCGCAGGAGAAGCCGCCGGCGCCGTCGACGATGGCGCCGCAGAAGCTGGTGCACGTCTCCGGCATGGAGATGCACCTGTCGACCAGCTCGGAGACGCTGGTCGGCCGCCGCGACCCGGTGACCGGCATCCACCCCGACGTCGACCTCACGCCCGTCGACACCCAGCGCTCGACCAGCCGCCGCCACGCCAAGATCTACCGGCGCGGCGGCAAGTTCTTCGCCTGCGAAGAGATCGGGACGATGAACGGCACCTTCGTCAACGGCGAGCGGGTGGAGACCGGCGTGCCGGTGGAGATCAAGCCCGGCGACGAGGTGCAGTTCGGGCTGGTGAAGCTGGTCTTCCGCGAGTAGCGGGGAGCGCGCCGCGCTGCTCGCCGCCGCCTTGACCGCCGACGCCTCGCCCGATTCTCCGCATGCGCCCGACGATGCGGGGGGGCTGGCGTCCGTCGTCGTCGGCAGCCCGCTGGACCTGCGTTCGCCGCTGCGCGCGCTGCCGGGGATCGGGCCGAAGAAGGCGGCGATGCTCGCCGAGGCCGGCATCGCGACGGTGGGCGACCTGCTCTGGCACCTGCCGCGAACGTACGAGGACCGCCGCGAGACGACGACGGTGCGCGCCGCGGCCGCGGGAATGACGGTGCAGCTCCGCGGGCGTCTGGAAAGCGTGCGCCTCCGCCGCGCCGGTCGCCGCGTCATCGTCGAGGCGACGCTTCGCGACGCGACCGGCGCGCTGCCGGTGACCTGGTTCGGCCAGCCGTGGCTGGTCGACAAGTTGGGCGGCGACTCGGAGGTGGTGCTGTATGGCCGCGTGCAGCGTGCCGGGCGCCGCGTCGTGCTGGCGCACCCCGAGTGGCGCGCGGCCTCGGACGAGACCGGCGGCGTGGTGCCCGTCTACCCGGACCTCGGCGGCCTCACGGGATCGCAACTCCGCGTCTGGGTGGCGGCGGCGTTGCCGCGGCTCGACCTCGACCGCTTGTTGCCGGAGACGCTGCCGCCGGTGCTGCTCCGCCGGCACCACCTGCCGCCGCTCGCGGCGGCGCTGCGGTTCCTCCACGCGCCACCGGCGAACGGCGACGTCGCCGCGCTCGCCGCGGGCGAGACGCCGGCGCACCACCGCCTCGTCTACGGCGAGCTGTTGGCCCAGCAGCGCGAGCTCGCGGCGCGCGCCGCCGCGCAGCGCGCGGTGAGCAAGCCGCATCGTTATCGCGTCGACGACGCGGTGCGGGCGCGGGCGCGCGAAGTGCTGCCGTTCAAGCTCACCGCGGCGCAGAAGCGCGTGCTCGGCGAGCTGGCGGCCGACCTGCAGCGGCCGCGGCCGATGAGGCGGCTGCTGCAAGGAGATGTCGGCAGCGGCAAGACGGTCATCGCGGCGATGCTGCTGCTGATCGCCGCCGAGAGCCGGCTGCAGGCGGCCTTCCTGGCGCCCACCGAGCTGCTCGCCGAGCAGCACTTCCTAACCCTGTCGCGGCTCCTCGGCCGCCACTATCCGCTGGCGCTGTTCGCCGGCGGGCGTGCGACCGACGCCGACCGCCGCGCCGTGGCGCGCGGCCAGGTGCCGCTCGTCGTCGGCACCCAGGCGCTGCTCGAGCGCAACGTGCGGTTTCAGCACCTGGCGCTGGTGGTGATCGACGAACAGCACCGCTTCGGCGTCCGCCAGCGGCAGGCGCTGCAGGCGAAGGGCGCGCGCCCCGACCTGCTGGTGATGAGCGCGACGCCCATCCCGCGCTCGCTCGCGCTCGCCGCGCACGGCGACCTCGACGTGGCGGTGCTCGACGAGCTGCCCGCGGGGCGGCAGCCGATCGCGACGACGGTGCTGCCGGCGGCGCGGCGGCGCGAGGCCTACGAGCGCCTGCGCGCCGAGCTCGCCAACGGCGGTCAGGGCTACGTCGTCTTTCCCGCCATCGGCGAAGCGGGCGACTCGCCGCGCGAGCCGTCGCTTGCCGGCCTCGGCGCACGCCTGCGCGCGTCGTTCCCGAAGATGCCGACCGCGGTGCTCCACGGCCAGCTCCCGGTCGCCGAGCGCGAGGCGGTGATGGATAGCTTTCGCCGCGGCGACGTGCGGCTCCTCCTCGCCACCACGGTGATCGAGGTGGGCGTCGACGTGCCGGCGGCGACGGCGATGATCATCGAAGGCGCCGAGCGCTTCGGTCTGGCGCAGCTCCACCAGCTCCGCGGCCGCGTCGGCCGCGGCGCCAAGCCGTCGTGGTGCATCGCCGTGCACGGCCCGGCCGGCGAGATCGGCGCGCGCCGGCTCGCCGCGTTCGCCTCGACCTGCGACGGCTTCGTCATCGCCGAAGAGGACCTCCGCCTCCGCGGCCCCGGCGAGCTGCTGGGCGAGCGGCAGGCGGGCGCGCAGCCCTTCCGCTTCGCCGAGCTGCCGCGTCACCACGATTGGCTGGTGCGCGCCTGGACCGACGCGCGCGAGCTGGAGAGCTCATGATCAAAGCGATCGTCGTCGTCGGCTGGCTCGGCGTGGGGCTGCTCCTGCTCGCCGCGTTCACCGGCTACCGGATCGCCGGGGATGTCGACACGCAGCTTCACCTCACGCTGGCGCTCTTTCCCACCGGCGCGCTGCTCTTCGCCGATCTCTGCCTGTTGATCTACCTGCCGCTGACGTTGCGCGTCGTGCGGCGCACGGTCGCCGAGCTGGCGTTGTCGCCGCACTGGCTGGCCGAGCACCGCCGCATGGTGATCGCCACCGCGATCTGGCCGGCCGCCGGCGCGGCGGCGCTGGCGACGCTCTTCGGCAGCGGCTACCCGGTTTACGTCCAAAGCTGGCCGCGCTGGCTTCATCACGCGCTCTTCGTCGTCGTCGGCCTGCTGCACGTCGTGACCCTGGTTCTCGCGAGCCGGGCGTTGCGCGATGGAGAAGCGCGACTCGCCGCCATCGGGACGGCCGGGAAGACGGTCGGGGAACGCGGCGCGTAGGCAGGGGTGGGAGCTATACTCCGCCGCCACCGGCGGGGCCCGCCGCCATTCCCCATGAGCAGCGAAATGCAGCGCAACGAGACGCAGTCGAGCGTGCCGCCTTCGGGCGACGCGCGCGGCCGCATCGTGCTCTCCGGCATCCGCCCCACCGGCCGCCTGCACCTCGGCAACTACTTCGGCGCGCTCAAGAACTGGGCGGAGCTGCAGGACCGTTACGACTGCCACTACTTCCTCGCCGACTGGCACGCGCTGACCACCGACTACGCCGACACCTCGGAGGTCGCGGCCAACACTCTCGACGTGGCGGCCGACATGATCGCCGGCGGCCTCGACCCGGCGCGCTCGGTGATCTTCGTGCAGTCGATGGTGCCCGAGCACGCCGAGCTGTTCCTCATCCTCAGCATGCTGACGCCGCTCGGCTGGCTCGAGCGCGTGCCGACGTACAAGGACCAGATCAAGCAGCTCGAGAACAAGGACCTGTCGACCATCGGCTTTCTCGGCTACCCGGTGCTGCAGACGGCGGACATCCTCATGTACCGCGCCCACTACGTGCCGGTGGGCGAGGACCAGGTGGCACACCTCGAGATCAGCCGCGAGATCTGCCGCCGCTTCAACTCGTTCTACGGCGAGGTCTTCCCCGAGCCGCAGCCGCTGCTGACGCCGACGCCGAAGGTGCCGGGGCTCGACGGCCGCAAGATGTCGAAGAGCTACGGCAACGCCATCAACCTCACCGACTCGCCCGACGACATCCGCAAGAAGTGCATGCAGATGTTCACCGACCCGCAGCGGCTGCGGAAGAGTGACCCCGGGCGTCCCGACGTCTGCAACCTCTTCCGCTTCCACGAGCTGGTGAGCACGCCCGAGCTGCGCGAGCGCGTCGACCGCGAGTGCCGCGGCGCCATCATCGGCTGCGTTGAGGACAAGCGGCTGTTGGCCCAGGTGCTCATCGACTACACCGAGCCCTTCCGCCGCCGGCGCGAGGAGCTGCTGCGCGATCCCGACACGCTGCGCGACGTGCTCGTCGAGGGCTCGAAGAAGGCGCGCGACCGCGCGGCCGAGACGCTCGACCTCGTGCGCGCGGCGATGAAGCTCGACTACTCTCAGTCGGCGCTGATGCGTCAGTGGCAGGGCCGCGCCGGCTCGGCCGCGTGAGCGCCGGCAGCGCGCGACATCGATGACGGTCATGACCGAAGCTCGTCTTCCCGCCGCTACGCTTCCCGAGTCGTGGCGCGTCTGCCTGCCCGTCTTCGAGGGGCCGCTCGACCTGCTGCTGCACCTGGTGAAGATCAACCAGGTGGAGATCGCCGACATCCCGGTAGCGCGCATCTGCGACCAGTTCCACGAGTACCTGGCGCTGATGGAGGAGCTCGACCTCGACAT
Source organism: Thermoanaerobaculia bacterium (assembly GCA_036005845.1). Classification (GTDB taxonomy): domain Bacteria; phylum Acidobacteriota; class Thermoanaerobaculia; order Multivoradales; family JAIOJS01; genus DASYQD01. The sequence goes on from DASYQD010000124.1 coordinate 151,558, forward strand.
CGCCGGCGAGTACGTCTACGAGGCGGCGCTGCTCATCCAGCTCAAGTCGCGCATGCTGCTGCCGCGGCAGGTCGACGCGCAGGGCGAGCCGATCGCCGACCCGCGCCAGGAGCTGGTGCAGCGGCTGCTCGAGTACCGCAAGATCAAGGAGGCGGCGCAGGCGCTCGCCGAAGTGCACAGCGTGCGCAGCGGCATCTGGACGCGCCAGGGCAAGGAGCTGCAGCAGCTCGCGGCGGAGGAGAACGAGGAGGCGGAGACCGTCGCCTTCTCCGAGATCGGCCTCTACGACCTGCTGCGCGCCATGCACGGCGTGCTCGGCCGCTACGACCGCGAGCACCCGCCGGAGTACCAGCTCAGCGGCGAGGTCTTCTCGGTGCGCGACCAGCTCCACCGGCTGTGGAAGCGGCTCGAGGGCGGCCGGCCGTTCGACGCCCTCGACGACCTGCGCAGCCGCTCCTGCCGCGCCGAGGCGATCTCGGCGTTCCTCGCCATCCTCGAGATGGCGCGGCTCGGGCTCGTGCGCCTGCACCAGACGAAGGCGGGCTCGGTGCTGCTCTATCGCACGGCGAAGGAGCTCGACATCGAGGCGCTGGAAGGAATCCACGGATGACGGAGCGGAGCGAGATGGAAGCGGCGCTCGAGGCGGTGCTGTTCGTGGCGCCCGAGCCGCTGTCGCGCGAGCGGCTGCTCGAGCTGTTCGACGAGGGCGAGCGCGAGCAGGCGGCCGCCGCGCTCGACGCCGTGCTCGAGCGCCACGGCGGCGGCGAGGGGCGCGGCATCATGGTGGAAGAAGTCGGCGGCGGCATCCGCCTCGTCTCGCGTCCCGAGCTGCACCCCTATCTCAAGCGCTTCTTCCAGGTCACCGGCCGCAGCCGCCTGTCGATGCCGGCGCTCGAGACGCTCGCGATCATTGCCTACCGCCAGCCGTTGACCGGCCCCGAGATCACCGAGCTGCGCGGCGCGCAGTCGACGACGGTGATCAAGACGCTGCTGGAGCGGCGCATGATCCGCATCGCCGGCCGCAAGCAGGTGGTGGGCAAGCCGTTCCTCTATGCCACCACGCGCGAGTTCCTGCTCCACTTCGGGCTCGGCAACCTCGGCGACCTGCCGCCGCTCGAGGAGATGGAGGAGCTGTTCTCGATGGAAGGCGGCGGCGAGGCGCCGCTCGTCGACCGCGAGGAGGAGCTGGCGCGCGAGAGCGCCGCGCTCGACGACCAAGAGATCCACGAGGAGCTGCGCGAGGAAGCCGTCGAGGAGGCCGTCGCCGCGACGGAGGCCGACTAGATGGCTCCGGAGCGCCTGCAGAAGATCCTCGCTCGCGCCGGCATCGCCTCGCGCCGCAAGGCCGAGGAGCTGATCGCCGGCGGCCTGGTCACCGTCAACGGCCAGGTGGCGTCGCTGGGCGACAAGGCCGACGCGGCGGTCGACGCCGTGAAGGTCGAGGGGCGCCGCGTGCCGCCGCCGGTGCCGCAGCGCTACGTGCTGCTCAACAAGCCGCCGGGCTACGTCAGCACCGTGTCGGACCCCGAGGGGCGGCCGACGGTGATCGACCTGGTGCCGCCGGCGCTGCGCAAGGCGCTGGTGCCGGTTGGGAGGCTCGACTTCCAGAGCGAAGGTCTGCTGCTGCTCACCACCGATGGCGAATGGGCGCAGCGCATCGCCCACCCCCGCTACGGCTGCGCCAAGACCTACGAGGCGAAGGTCAAGGGGATGCCGGAGGAGCGCGACATCGAGCGCCTGCGCCGCGGCATGTGGATCGAAGGACAACGCACGCTGCCGGCGGAGGTGCGGCTGCTGCGCACGACGGGTCGCGGCCGCGAGACCGGCAACAGTTGGTGGGAGGTGGTGCTCCGCCAGGGCCGCTCGCGGCAGATCCGCGAGATGTTCTTCCGCATCGGCAACGGCGTGCTGAAGCTGCATCGCGTCGCCATCGGGCCGCTGCGCGATGCCGAGCTGCCATCGGGCGCCTACCGCGAGCTCGACCCGGCGGAGGTCGAGCAGCTGCGCAAGGCCGGCCGCACCAGCGCGCGGTTTCAGGGGCGCAGGCCAGCCGATGCGCAAGCCGCGCCGGCGGAGCAGCGCACGGACCCGCGCGGCCGCGCACCGCGACCGTCGGTGCCTTCGGGCCGTCCGCCACGACGCCGCGCCGGCGCGCAGCGACGGCCCGGTGCGAAGCAGCGAGAGCGGCGGTGAGCGCCGAGCGCCCGCGGCATCCCGTCGCGCCGTTGGTGGTGGCCATCGACGGCCCGGCGGGAGTGGGGAAGAGCACCGTGGCGCGCGGTCTCGCGCGCGAGCTCGGATTGCCCTACCTCGACACCGGCGCCATGTACCGCGCGCTCGGCTGGAAGGCGTTGCGCGACGGCGTCGCGCACGAAGACCACGACGCGGTGGCGAGGCTCGCGGCCGCGACCGATCTCGACCTGCGGCCCCGCGCGGACGGCGGCGTCGACGTGCGCCTCGACGGCGCGCCGGTGGAGCCGCATATCCGCGCGCCCGAGGTGGGCGAGATGGCGTCGCGCCTCGCCGCCCAGCCGGCAGTACGCGCGCGCCTCGTCGAGCTGCAGCGCGCCTTCGGCGGCACCCACGGCGCGGTGATGGAAGGGCGCGACATCGGCACCGTCGTCTTCCCGCAGACGCCGTTCAAGTTCTTCCTCGACGCGCGCCCGCCGGTGCGGGTGCGGCGCCGCATCGACCAGCTCCGCGCCGCCGGACGCGAGGCGAGCGACGCCGAGGTCGGGGAGGAGCTCCACCGCCGCGACCGCCGCGACCGCGAGCGCGCCCACTCACCGCTCGCCTGGGACCCCAGCTACGAGCGCGTCGACACGTCCGACATGACGCTCGACGAGGTGGTAACGCACCTCGCCGCGGCCGTCGCGGCGCGCGCGGCGGTGAGGCAGGGCGGCGAGCGGGGCTAGCTCCTTCGGAGGTCTTCAGCGGCCGCTCGCCGCACCGTACGTCAGGGTTCGGTGGCGTTCTCGGCGGTGGAGTTGCCACCACCACCGCCGCTGAGCCGGATCTGCCCGCGGATCTCGCCGCCGGGGAACGCCTCGCTGTGGGCGTTGACGTAAGCGGCGTCGTTGCGCATCGCCTCGATCACTTCCGACAGCGAGCCGGCCGGCACGCCCTGCGCGTTGACGGCGAGCACGTTGGCGGCGGTGATGGTGCCGCTGATGGTCACCGTGCTGCCGGGGCCCGGGCAGGCCTGGGTCCCGACCGGCCCGTTGCCGAGGTTGCTGCAGAGGAAGATGGTGATGCCGCCGTTGACCCCTTTCTGGGCGATGTGGATGTGCGACTGCGTCCACGTGCCCTCGAAGTTGGTGAGGGTGAGCGTGTACGTCAGCTCGGTCTTGGCGCCGTTGAGCGTGCCTTCGAAGTGGCCGCGCGCCGGCGGCACCGAGATGGCCGGCACCTCCTCGTAGCTCTTGAGGTCGGCGCGGACGTGGGTGGCGGCGAAGCCGGGGGCGGCGACGGCGGCGAGGCCGAGGCCTGCGAGCAGGGACGGGAACCATCGCGAGTGCTTCATGGGCGAATCCTCCTCTCGTGCGTGGGTACACCGAGGGAGGGCGCCGGGTTCAAGAACAGTGCCCGGGGCGACGCTGGCGGTTACCGCGCCAGCAGCCGGCCCCAGTGCTTGCTGCCGAGCTTGCGGACGGTGGCGATGCGCTCCTCGGCGACGTGGTCGGCGGCGACGGCGGTGGTGATGCTCTCGCGCTTGGCGGTCTCGAAGACGCGCGTCAGGTTGAGGTAGATGCCGCGCGTCATGCGCAGGGCGCGCTCGCGGTTGTAGCCGCCGAGCAGCTCGTTGTAGACGTTGATCAGGCCGCCGGCGTTGATGACGAAGTCGGGCGCGTAGAGGATGCCGCGCTCCTCGAGCAGCTTGCTGTCGCGGACGTCGTCGGCGAGCTGGTTGTTGGCGGCGCCGGCGACGATCTGGCACTTGAGGCGCGGGATCGTCTGCTCGTTGAGGACGGCGCCGAGCGCGCAGGGCGCGAAGATGTCGCACTCGACGTCGAAGATCTGATCGGGCGGCACGATCTCGACGCCGAGCTGCCGCGCCTGCTCGCGCGCGTCCTCGTCGATGTCGCAGCCGAAGACCTTGGCGCCTTCCTGCACCAGATAACCGGTGAGGTGATGGCCGACGCTGCCGAGTCCCTGCACCGCCACCGAGCGGCCGCGCAGCTCGCCGGCGGCTAGGCGCCACTTGGCGGCGGCCTTGATCCCCTGCAGCGTGCCGTACGCCGTCACCGGCGACGGGTCGCCGCTGCCGCCGTGCGACGGCGAGACGCCGGTGCACCAGCGCGTCTCGCTGAAGATGAGCTCCATGTCCTCCATGTCGGTGCCGACGTCCTCGGCGGTGATGTAGAGGCCGCCGAGCGAATCGACGAAGCGGCCGAAGGCCCGGAAGAGCGCCTCGGACTTCTGCTTCTTGGAGTCGCCGATGATCACCGCCTTGCCGCCGCCGAGGTTGAGGCCGGCCGCGGCGGCCTTGTAGGTCATGCCGCGCGAGAGGCGCAGCACGTCGGTGACCGCCTCCTCCTCGCTGCCGTAGTTCCACATCCGCACGCCGCCGAGGCCGGGGCCGAGCACCGTCGAGTGCACGGCGATGATCGCCTTGAGCCCCACCTCCGGGTTCGAGCAGATCAACACCCGCTCGTGACCCATCTTCGCCACCTGCTCGAACATGGCCATTCCGGCTCCTTGCTTGCGTTTCGGGGGGTGCCGCGAATGCGGGAACTGGCCGCTGAAGATGCGGCAAATGCGGCGGCGGCTAGTCTACAGGAACCCGCTCGCCACGATTCTTCATCGCCGCCGCCGCGTTGCGCTGCAGGCCCTCCAGCCGCGCGCGCTTCATCGCGCTGCCGCGGAAGCGCTCGACGTACTCGTCACGCGACATCGACAGCAGGCCGGCGAGGTCGAGCTCGCGACGCTCGGGAGGCAGCCGCAGCTCGGGGTGGTCGGCCGGCGGTAGCGCGTGGCGGCGGCGGTTCCACGGGCAGACCTCCTGGCAGACGTCGCAGCCGAAGACCCAGTCGCCGACCATGGCGGCGGCCTCGGCGTCGAAGGCGCCGCGGTGCTCGATCGTCCAGTAGCTGATGCAGCGGTTGCTGTCGAGGCGGAAGGGCTCGACGAGCGCGCCGGTGGGGCAGGCGTCGAGGCAGAGCGTGCAGCCGCCGCAGAGCTCCGCCAGTGGCTCGCTCGGTGCGAGATCGAGCGTGGTGAAGAGCTCGCCGAGCAGGAACCAGGAGCCCATCTCGCGGTCGAGCAGCATGGTGTTCTTGCCGACGACGCCGATGCCGGCGCGGGCCGCCAGCTCGCGCTCGAGCACCGGTCCGGTGTCGACGTAACGCCGCGTGCGCGCGCCGGGGAACGCCGCCTCGACGCGCGCCGCCACGACGTCGAGCCGTGCCTCCATCAGCGGGTGATAGTCGCGGCCGCGCGCATAGCGCGCCACCCGCGGCCAGAGATCGCCGCTCGGCTCGTCCTCGTCGACCAGCGGCGCGTAACGCAGCGCCACGCACAACACGCTACGCGCGCCGTCGAAGATCGTCGCCGGCTGCAGCCGCGCCTCGACGCGCCGCTCCAAGTAGCTCATGCCCGCGTGCGCGCCGCGCGCGAGCCAGCGCACGAACGCCTCGCCGTGCGCGAGCGGCTCGAGCGTGGCGATTCCGGCGCGGTCGAAGCCGGCCTCGAGCGCCCACTCTTCGAGCTGCGCCGCGGCGAGTCGCGCGTCCATCACCGGCGATTGTAGAGACGCTCGCTCGCCTCACGCCGACGAGCGTGACGACGCGCGCGCATCGCGTTGACTCGCCATCCCTGCCCACCTATACTCCAAAACCCCGAGTCCGCAAGACTTAGCGAAGACTCGCGCTTCCCCCGCCAAATCACCATGGCATCAGGGAAGAATCCACGCCCCAGGAGGTAGAGCTACGTATGGCTTCGACTGAGGAGAAAGACCGCCGAATCCCTGCGCCCGCGATGGGCGGCGAGGGGGCTGGCGGCGAGGCCGACATGTCCTACGAGGACCTGCTCGGCATGTACGAAGAGAGCCTCAAGAACCTTTCCGAGGGCGAGGTGGTGACCGGACGCGTCATCGACGTGACCAACAACAACGTCATCGTCGACGTCGGATACAAGTCGGAAGGCCTCATCGCGTTGGAGGAGTTCGTCGGCCGCGACGGGCAGATCAAGGTCAAGATCGGCGACCACGTCGACGTGCTGCTGGAGAGCACCGAGGACCAGGAAGGCCACATCCTGCTCTCCAAGACCAAGGCCGACCGCATGAAGGTGTGGGAGCAGATCGAGGCCGCCTACCGCGACGGCAAGCCGATCGAGGGCCGCGTCATCGACCGCATCAAGGGCGGCCTGACGGTGGACGTCGGCGTTCGCGCCTTCCTCCCCGGCAGCCTCGCCGACATCAAGCCGATCAAGAACCTGGAGTCGCTCAAGAACAAGGCGTTCGACTTCAAGGTGATCAGCCTCGACCGCCGGCGCAACAACATCGTGCTGTCGCGCAAGGCGGTGCTGGAGAAGGAGCTCGAGCACAAGAAGGCCGAGACCATCCAGCTCTTGCAGGAAGGCGCCCGCCTCGGCGGCGTGGTCAAGAACATCACCGACTACGGCGTCTTCATCGACCTCGGCGGCATCGACGGCCTGCTGCACATCACCGACATCTCCTGGGGGCGGGTCAACCACCCCTCCGAGCACTTCGGCGTCGGCGAGGAGGTCGAGGTCGTCGTCCTCAAGTTCGATCCCGACACCGAGCGCGTGTCGCTGGGCTACAAGCAGAAGACCGAGGACCCCTGGACGCTGGTCGACAAGCGCTACCCGGTGGGCTCGCGCGTCAAAGGCAAGGTGGTATCGATCGTCGACTACGGCGCTTTCGTCGAGCTCGAAGAGGGGGTCGAGGGCCTCATCCACGTCAGTGAGATGTCGTGGACCAAGAAGGTCGTCAACCCCGCCAAGGTGCTCGAGGTCGGCCAGGAGGTCGAGGCGATCGTCTCCGAGCTCGACATGGACCAGCGGCGCATCAGCCTGTCGCTGCGGCAGACCGAGCGCAATCCGTGGGAGGAGCTCGGCGAGTCGCATCCGGTGGGTGCCATCATCGAGGGCAAGGTGCGCAACATCACCGACTTCGGCGCCTTCGTCGAGATCACCGAGGGCATCGACGGCCTGATCCACGTCTCCGACATGAGCTGGACCAAGCGCGTCAAGCACCCCAACGAGGTGCTGCGCAAGGGCGACGTGGTGAAGGCGCGCATCACCAACATCGACGTGCCCAACCAGCGCGTCTCGCTGTCGATCAAGGAGTTCCTGCACGACGAGTGGGACTCCTTCGTCGCCGACCACCGCGTCGGCGACACGCTCGAAGGCAAGGTCGTCAACGTCACCGACTTCGGCCTCTTCATCGACATCTACAACGGTCTCGAGGGGCTGGCGCACGTGAGCGAGATCGACGTGCCTTCGGGCGCCCGGCTCGAGGACCACTTCCGCGCCGGCGACTGGGTGCGCGCGCGCATCCTGCGCATCGAGGACGCCGAGCGCAAGGTCGGCCTCACCATGCGCGGCGTCTCGCAGCCTTCTAGCGACGAGGTCGCCGAGCTCGAGGCGGCGCAGAGCGAGCGCAAGAAGGAGGCCGCCGCCGTGCGCGAGGCCGCCGTCGTACGCGCCGCCGAGGAGGATGAGCGCCCGCGCCGCGGCCACCAGGACGGCGAGGAGGGCGACGCCGAGGAGGGCGAGGAGGAGGCGGTCGCGGAGCTGGTCGGTGAAGAGGGCGAGGAGAGGTGATCGTGGAGGATGACGAGGTGAGGGGCGGCATGACGAAGGCCGAGCTGGTGGAGGAGGTCTCCGAGAAGACCGGGCTGCCGAAGAAGCAGGCGGAGATCGTCGTCAACACCGTCTTCGAGAGCATCGTCGAGACGCTGAAGACGGGCGAGAAGATCGAGCTGCGCGGCTTCGGCAGCTTCCGCATCCGCCAGCGCGACTCGCGGATGGGACGCAACCCGAAGACCGGCGAGAAGGTCGACGTGCCCGCCAAGCGCATCCCCTACTTCAAGCCCGGCAAGGAGCTGCGCGAGCTGCTCAACCAGGAGTAGGCGTACCTGCAGGGTCCAGAAGGATGGAAGTCCTGTTCACCCCGTGGAGGTTCGCCTACGTCGAAGGTGCGCGGGAGAGCGACACGGGCTGCTTCTTCTGTGACGCCGCGGCGGCGCCCGACGACCCGGAGCGGCTGGTGGTGCACGCCGCGAGTCACCACCTCGTGCTGCTCAACCGCCATCCCTACAGCAACGGCCACCTGATGGTGGCGCCGCGCCAGCACCTGGCGTCGCCGCACGACGCCTCGCCGGCGGCGCAGGCGGAGGTGTGGCCCTTGCTGCTGCTCTGCCAGCGCGTGCTCGGCGCCGCCTACCGCCCCAACGGCATGAACCTGGGGATGAACCTCGGCAAGGTGGCGGGAGCTGGGGTGCCGGACCATTACCATGTGCACCTGGTGCCGCGCTGGGAGGGAGACACCAATTTCATGACCGCGATCGCCGACACCCGCCTCGTCCCCGAGGATCTGCTGCAGACCCGCGAGCGCCTGCGGCCGCTGTTCGCGCAACTCGCGGTGGCGGAGGCGGCGAGTTGACCACGCCCATCCGTTCGCCGGAGACGACGCGGCCAGAGACGCCGGCGGCGAAGGCCGCGGCCGCCGCCGCCGTCGATGCCGCGGCGGGCCGGCGCGGCGCGCTGGCAGCGGTGCTCGCCGTCGTCTTCCCCGGCCTCGGCCACCTCTACCTCGGGCGCAAAGCGCGGGCGGCGCTCTTCGCCGTCATCGTTCTCGTCGCGGTGGTGCTGGGCGCCAAGCTCGACGGCAACCTCTACACGCCGATGCAAGGCCACCCGCTGACCTACCTCGCCACGCTCGGCTCCATGGGCATGGGGCTGCCGTACTTCCTGCTGCTCTATCCGTTGCATTACGCCGGCGACGTGACGGCGCAGGGCTACGACTACGGCACGGCGTTCCTGCTCTCGGCGGGGCTGATGAACCTGCTGCTGGTGCTCGACGCCTGGGACGTCGGTACCGGGCGCAAGGAGTAAAGCACCGCGATGAGCCACTTCCTGCTGATGGTCGTCTACGCATTGCTGCTGAGCGTCTTCTTCGCGGCGCTCTGGCGGCGCAACCGGCGCGAGCAGGTGGTGCTCTTCCTCCAGCTCTTCGTCGGCATGGTCGGTGGCGGCCTGCTCGTCGCCTGGCTCATGTACCCCTTCCCGTCGGGGCCGCCGGCGCCCATCCCATGACCCAAGGCGCGGCGCGCGCCGCGTCCGCAACGGGCGGAGTCCCGCTCCTCGTCGTCGCCGGCGAGGCTTCGGGCGACATGCACGCGGCGCGTTTGCTCACGGAGCTCAAGCGCATGCGGCCGGACCTGCGGCCCTTCGGCATGGCGGGCGAGGAGTCGGCGCGTGCCGGCGTCGAGCTGCTCGCCGAGAGCCGCGAGGTCGCCGTCGTCGGCATCACCGAGGCGCTGCGCGTGCTGCCGCGGGCGCGCGAGGTGTTCGAGCTGCTGGTGGCCGAGACGGCGCGGCGGCGGCCGCCGGTGGCGCTGCTCGTCGACTTCCCGGAGTTCAACCTGCGCCTGGTCAAGCGGCTCAAGCGCCTGGGCGTCCGCGTCGCCTACTACGTAAGCCCGCAAGTGTGGGCCTGGCGCCGCGGCCGGGTGCGCATGATCTCGCGCTGGGTCGACCGCATGCTGGTGCTCTTCCCCTTCGAAGCGGAGTTTTACGGTGCGCACGGCGTGCAGGTCGAGCACGTCGGCCACCCCTTGGTCGACGAGGTGCCGGAGCTGCCGCAGGTGTGGGACGCGCCGCATGCGGAAGACGGCCCCCGCCGGCTGGCGCTGCTGCCCGGCTCGCGGCGCAGCGAGGTGGAGAAGCTGTTGCCGGTGATGCTCGATTCGGCGCTCGAGCTGGCCCGCGAGCTGCCGCTGTGCGTCACCATCGTGCGCGCGCAGACGATCGCGCCCGAGTTGCTGCGGCCGCACCTCGAGGACACGCGCCTGCGCGACGCCGGCGTCAGCGTCGAGGTGGTGGAGAGCGAGCAGCGCTTCTGCGTCGTCGCCGGCAGCCACCTGGCTCTCTGCGCCTCGGGGACGGCGACGCTCGAGGTGGCGCTGCTGCGCACGCCGCTGCTCGTGCTCTACCGGCTGCACCGCGGCAGCTACTGGCTCGGCAAGCTGATGGTGCGGCTGCCCTGGTGGAGCCTCGTCAACCTGGTGCTCGACGAGGGCGCCGTGCCGGAGCTGCTGCAGGCCGAAGCCAACCCGCAGCGAATCGCGGCCGAGTCGCTGCGCCTGCTGCGCGACGGCCGCGCTCGCGCGGCGATGCGGCAGCGGCTGGGCGAGGTGCGCGCCCGGCTCGGCGCGGCGGGCGCCAGCATGCGGGCCGCCACCGCGGTGGCGGAGCTGCTGGCCGAGCGGCCCGCGGAGGACGCCGCGTGAGCCAAGGGACGGTGCGCTGGAGCGTGTTGACGCGCTACTTCCGGCGCCACCTCGCCTGGGGCCTCATCGGTCTCGCCGGCTCGCTCTTCTACGCCGCCGGCACGGTCGGCGGCATCTCGCTCATCAAGCCGATGTTCTCGGAGGTGCTGCTCTCCGACCAGGCGCCGGGCATCGCCGGCGCAGTCACATCGGGCAAGCCGGCGGCCGGGCACCAGGTCAACATCCTCGGCCGCCGCGGCGACCTGCCGCGCCACTTCGAGGGCGCCTACAAGAGCCTCAAGAAGCGCTGGGGGATCGGGCCCCGCGAAGTGATGTGGTTCGTCCCCGCCTTGCTGGTGATCATCGCCGTCGTGCGCAGCGTCGCCGGCTTCCTGAGCGGCTATGCCTTCCAGCGCATCGGGCTCGGCGCCACCACCGACCTGCGCAACGAGCTGTACCGGCGGATCCTCGAGCAGTCGAGCCGCTTCTACGCCGAGCATCCGTCGGGCGAGCTGGTGAGCCGCGTGGTCGCCGACCTGCAAGTGATCCAGAGCGCCATCTCGAACCAGCTCCTCGACCTCTTCCAGCAGCCGCTGGTGCTCGTCGTGCTGCTCTGGTTCCTGCTCTCCATCCACCTCAAGCTGGCGCTCATCTGCCTGGTCGCGGCGCCGGTGCTGCTGTTCCCCATCATCCGTTTCGGCCGCGGCATGCGGCGCACCAGCCACCGCATCCAGGAGCGCATGGCCGATCTCGCCAGCCTGGTGGCGGAGGTGGTGCGCGGCCACCGCGTGGTCAAGGCCTTCGGCATGGAGGGCTTCGAGCTGCGCCGCTTCCAGGAGGCATCGCGGCGGCACCTGCGCACCAACCTGCGGGCGCAGATGCTCGCCAACGCCTCGGGACCGGTGGTCGAGATGTTGGCCATCGTCGGCGCCGCGGCGCTGCTCGTCTATGCCGGCCGCACCATCCGCGCCCACGAGCTGACCGCCTCGGCCTTCGTCACCTTCCTCACCGCGCTGCTCGCCATGTACGAGCCGATCCGCAAGGTGAACAAGGTGAACCTGGTGCTGCAGCAGGCGATCGCCGCCGGCGAGCGCGTGGTGCGGCTGATCGAGATCCCGATCGACGTCGCCGAGCCGGCGAAGCCGCGGCCCCTGGCCGCCGTGGAGCGCGGCATCAGCTACGAGGGCGTGCGCTTCGCCTACGAGCGCGAGCCGGTGCTGCTCGACCTCGACCTCGACATTCGCGCCGGGGAGATCATCGCCCTGGTGGGACCGTCCGGCGCCGGCAAGACGACGGTGGTCAACCTGCTGCCGCGCTTCTTCGACGCCGACGAAGGGCGGGTGGCGATCGACGGCATCGACGTGCGCGAGCTGTCCCTCGCCAACCTGCGCTCGCTGATCGGCATCGTCACCCAGGAGACGGTGCTCTTCAACGACACGATCCGCAACAACATCGCTTACGGCCGCGGCGACCTGTCGCTGGAACGCGTGCGCGAGGCGGCGGCGGCGGCTTACGCCGACGAGTTCGTCATGCAGCTCCCGGAGGGCTACGACACGCCGATCGGCGAGGGCGGCCTCAAGCTCTCCGGCGGCCAGCGCCAGCGGCTCGCCATCGCCCGCGCGCTGCTCAAAGATGCGCCGATCCTCATCCTCGACGAGGCGACCTCGCAGCTCGACAGCGAATCGGAGGCGCTGGTGCAGAAGGCGCTCGGCAACCTGATGCGCGGGCGCACCACGCTGGTCATCGCGCACCGCCTGTCGACCGTGATGGGCGCCGACCGCATCGTGGTGATGGAAGGCGGCCGCGTCGTCGACCTCGGCCCCCACCAGGCGCTGCTCGAGCGCGGCGGCACCTACAAGCGGCTCTACGACCTCCAGTTCCAAGTATGAGGTCGATGACCGGCTATGGGCAGGGCAGTGCCAGCGGCGAGCGGCATCAGGTCTCGGTGACGCTGCGCAGCGTCAACGGCCGCTTCCTCGACCTCGTCGTCCGCCTCGACGAGAGTCACCGCGGCCTCGAAGCGCCGCTGCGCGCCCTGCTCGAAGGTCAGCTTCGCCGCGGCCGCGTCGAGGTGAACGTCGACGTGCGGTCGCTGCAGGCGCTGCCCGCCAACGTCACCATCCAGACCGGTGTCGTCGAGGCGCTGCATCGCGCCTGGCACGACCTCGCCGAGCGCGGCCTCGTCGCCTCCGAGCTCACGCTCGGTGACCTGCTGCGGCTGCCCGAGGTGGTGTCGATCCAGCTCGAGACCGACCGGATCGGCGAGGCGGAGCAGACGCTGGCGCTCGGCGCCGCGCACGCCGCGCTGCTGCAGCTCGTCGAGGCGCGCGAGCAGGAAGGCGAGCAGCTCGCCCGCATCCTCGGCGAGCGCCTGGGCGAGCTGACGCAGGCGGCCGCGCGCCTGCGCACCCGCGCACCGGCCGTGCGCGAGGAGCTGCATGCGAGCCTCGAACGCCGCCTTCAGGAGCTGCTCGCTCCGCGCGCCGGTCATCCGGACGCCCGCGCCGTCGACGACGTGCGGCTCGCGCAGGAAGTGGCGCTGCTCGTCGAGCGCGGCGACGTCACCGAAGAGCTCGACCGCCTCGACGCCCACCTCACGCACTTCCAGGAGCTGCTCGCCAACGACGGCTCGCTCGGCAAGCGCCTCGACTTCCTCAGCCAGGAGATCCTGCGAGAGCTCAACACCGTCGGCTCCAAATGCCGCGACGCCGAGATGGCCCGCACCGTCCTTGACGCGAAAGTGCTTTGCGAGCAGCTTAGAGAACAGGTCCAGAACGTGGAATGAAGCCGCCGCGGGCTCGAAGTCACCTGCGTGGTAGCCTCGATCTCAATGCCGCGCGGCGACCTCTTCATCCTGTCGGCGCCCTCCGGCACCGGCAAGACGACCCTCATCCACTCGATGCTGCGCGGCGGCACCGGCAGCCTCCGCGACCTCGCCTTCTCGGTGAGCCACACGACCCGCTCGCCGCGGCGCGGTGAGGTGGACGGCACCGACTACCACTTCGTCGACCGCGCCACCTTCGCGCGCATGGTCGACGAGGACCGCTTCGTCGAGCACGCCGAGTACAACCGCAACCTCTACGGCACCAGCCGTGACGAGGTGGAGCCGCGGCTCGAGCGCGGCGAAGACGTGATCCTCGAGATCGAGGTGCAGGGCGCCGAGCAGGTGGTGCGCCGCTACCCGCAGGCGGTGAGCATCTTCGTCATGCCGCCCGGCTTCGCGGCTCTCCGCGAGCGCCTCTCCCAGCGCGGCCTCGACGGCGAGGAGACTGTACGCCGGAGGCTCTCCGTATCCTACAGCGAAATAAGGTGTTACAGCCTGTACGACTATGCTATAGTCAACGACGACGCCAAGCGGGCGAGCGAGGCCCTGGCGGCGATCATCCTGGCCAGGCGCCACCGCCGCGAGCGGATGGAAGAGCGGGCGGAGGCGATCCTGCGCGACTTCGAGGCGGCCTTCGACCGCGACCGCGAAACGCTCGCGGTCCCCGAGAGCGCGCCGCGCATATCCAGTACACCCCGTTAGCCGGAGACCAGCATGCCGCACACCACCAATCGGGCGCTCGACCTCGACCAGGCCCTCGAGCAGTACGACAGCAAGTTCCGTTTCGTCCTCCTCGCCAGCACCCGCGCCGAGCAGCTCGTGCGCGGCGCGCGCACCAAGCTCGAGGGCGCGAGCAAGAAGCCGACGCGGGTGGCGATGGAGGAGCTCAAGGGCGGCCTGGTGCCCTGGGCCTACGGTCCGGCGCCCGCGGCCGAGCTGCCCGAGGGCGCCGAGGCCGCGCCCGCCGAAGGCACCGCCTCCTCGTAGAGGTCGCGCCGGAAGCTCGGAATGTCCGCGCCGCGCGTGCTCCTCGGAGTCGGCGGCGGCATCGCCGCGGTGAAGGCGCCCGACCTCGTGCGGCGGCTGCGCGAGGCGGGGTGCGAGGTGCGCTGCGCGTTGACTCGCGCGGCGGCGTCGTTCGTGACGCCGCTGGCGCTCGAGGTGCTGAGCGGCCACCGCGTCTACGACGAGAGCTACCTGTCGCCCGGCTTTGGGCCGGGACCTCCGGAAGAGGCGCACCTCGCGGCCGGCGATTGGGCGGAGGTCTTCGTGGTGGCGCCGGCGACGGCGCACGTCGTCGCGCGGCTGGCGCTCGGGCTGGCGGACGATTTCATTACCACCGCAGCTCTGGCGTCGCCACGGCCGCTCCTGCTGGCGCCGGCGATGCACGCGCGGATGTGGGAGCACCCGGCGACGCGCGCGCACGCCGCGACGTTGCACGAGCGCGGCGTTCGTTTCATCGGTCCGGTGGTAGGAGCGTTGGCGTCCGGTGAAGTGGCGCTCGGCCGCATGGCGGAGCCGGCGGAGATCGTCGCCGCCGTGCTCGACGCCGGCGACCGCGCAATCGCAGCGTCGGCTGCCGCTCCGCGCTGGCGGGGTGTCCAGGTGCTGGTGAGCGCCGGTCCGACGTGGGAGGCGCTCGACCCGGTGCGCTTCCTCGCCAACCGCTCGAGCGGCAAGATGGGCTTCGCCCTCGCCGCCGAGGCGGCGCGGCGCGGCGCGGCCGTCGAGCTGGTGGCCGGTCCGGTCTCGCTGCCGACGCCGCCGGGCGTGCGGCGCACCGACGTCGAAAGCGCTCGCGACATGCGCGAGGCAATGCTGCGCCGTGTCGCCGATGCCGACCTCGTCGTCATGGCTGCGGCGGTCGCCGACTACCGGCCTCGTGACGCCGCGCAGCGAAAGTTGAAGAAGGAAGAGGGCACGCCGCGCGTCGAGCTGGTGGAGAACCCCGACATCCTCGCCGAGCTGGCCGCGCAGCCGGGCGACCGTCTCGTCGTCGGCTTCGCGGCCGAGACCGACGACCTCGCGCGTCACGCGGCGGAGAAGTTGCGGCGGAAGGGCGCGGCTTTCCTCGTCGCCAACGACGTATCCCGCGGCGACATCGGCTTCGGCAGCGGCTGGAACGAGGTCACCGTCTTCCGCCGCGACGCCGAGCCGGTGCGTCTGCCCCGCCAGTCGAAGGAAACGCTGGCGGCGGCGTTGCTCGATCTGTTCGCCGACTCGCTGCCCGCCCGCCGCGTCCCCGCCGCCGCGGCGACGGAGCGTGCGTGACCCCGGACCTCGCGGCGGTGCTCGAGTACCTCCAGGGCATCGGCTGGGAGGAGATCTACGCGCCCGCGCCCTCCTCGCCATCGAGCGCCGCCGCCGCACGAACGGCGCCGCCCGCTGCGCCAGCGAGCCGCACCGCGACGGCGGCGGCCGCCCAGGTCAGTCGCGCGGCAGCGATCCAGGCGGCGATGGCGCCACCCGTAGCGGCGGCGCCGCCTGCACCCGCGGCACCCGCCGCGGAGCGCGCCGTGCTGCTCGCGCAGGTCGGAGTCGAAGCGAGCGCCTGCACGCGCTGCCGGCTCGCCCAAGGCCGCCGCACGGTGGTCTTCGGCACCGGCAACCCCGACGCCGACCTGATGTTCATCGGCGAGGGCCCCGGCGCCGAGGAGGACCGCCAGGGCCTGCCTTTCGTCGGGCCGGCGGGGCAGCTGCTGACGCGCATCATCGGCGCCATCGGCCTCGCCCGCGAGGACGTCTACATCGCCAACGTCGTCAAGTGCCGGCCGCCCGGCAACCGCGACCCGCAGCCCGACGAGGTGGCCGCCTGTCGCGGTTTCCTCGAGGAGCAGGTGCGGCTGATCGCGCCGCGCATCCTCGTCGCCCTCGGCCGCATCGCCGGCCAGACATTGCTCGGCAACGAGCTGCCGGTGGGACGCCTGCGCGGCTCCTGGCACCGCGTCTTCGGCGTGCCACTGCGCGTCACCTACCACCCGGCCGCGCTGCTGCGCAACGATGCGCTCAGGCGGCCGACGTGGGAGGACATGCAGGTGGTGCGCGACCGGCTGGC
Source organism: Thermoanaerobaculia bacterium (assembly GCA_036005845.1). GTDB lineage: Bacteria > Acidobacteriota > Thermoanaerobaculia > Multivoradales > JAIOJS01 > DASYQD01. Next base: position 167,891 of record DASYQD010000124.1, read on the forward strand.
CGGCGGCGGTTGACGGTCGGGACCGTCCGGGGGCCGGAGCGCCTTCCGGCTCGCGGATTCCTAACGGCGGAGCACGGCGGCACGCTCCACGTTAACTCGCTGAGCGCACACAGGATAGCGCTGTTGCGACGATGGGCACGGCGCGTGCGATGCGCTACGCGTCATGAGCCCGAGATCACCGCGTGCGCCGAGCGTCGAACCGCCAATGGCCACCGAGCTGCGGGCGGAGGTCGAGTCGGCCCTCGCCCGCCGGCTCGTCCAGGACCCGCCGGTGGCCGAAGGCACGCACCTGCTGGTGGCGGCGCTGATGGTGGCCTTCCTGATCCGCGACCTGCCGACCGGATGGTTGGTTTCGTGGGGCCTCGCCGTCGCCGCGGCGGCCGTCACGCGCGGCTGGGACCGGCTGCGGATGCGGCGCCGGCTGCCGGCTTCGAGCATCGTCCGCCGGCGGGTGAGGCTGAGCGTGACATTGCTCGGCCTCACCTGGGGCCTGGGCGTCGCCGTCAGCGTGCCGCGACTGCCGCTGGCCGAGGCCGGGCTGCTGATGGTGGTGGTCGCCGGCCTGGCGTCGGCGGCGACGGTCACCATGATGGCCGACCGCCGCGCTTTCCAGCTCTACGCCGCCGCCCTGCTGCTGCCGCTCGCCGCCGGCATGGCCTGGCGTGCGCACGCGCTCGGCTGGGAGATCGACAGCCTCGCGGCGGTCATCCTGGTCTTCGTCTTCGCCGCCTTCTCCGCCCACCTCCACGTCCGCACCCATGCCGGCGTCGTCGCCCACGAGGTGCTGTTCGTCGAGCGCCTGCGCGCGCATCAGGAGCTGCGCGATGCCGAGCGCCACTACCGCGAGCTGGTCGAGTCGGTGTCGGACCTGGTCTGGCGCGGCGACGTCGAAGGGCGCTGGTCGTACGTCAGCCCCGCCTGCGAGCGCATTTACGGCCTCACCGCCGGCGAGCTGGTCGGCCGCAGCTTCACCGAGCGGGTGCACCCTGACTATCTGGCGCAGGACTACGCGGCCTTCCTGCGGCTGAGGGCCGGCGGGGAGCTGATCGACCACGAGACCGTGCACCTGGCCGCCGACGGCACGCCGCGCCACCTCAGCTTCTCGATCCGTCCGCTGCGCGGCGGCGACGGCGCCGTGATCGGCACCTACGGCATCGCCCGCGACGTCACCGAGCGGGCGCAGGTGGCGAGGGCGCTGCGCGAGGCGCGCGACGCGGCCGAGCGCGCGGCCCGCGCCCGCTCCGAGTTCCTCGCCAACATGAGCCACGAGATCCGCACGCCGATGAACGCCGTGCTCGGCATGACCGAGCTGCTGCTCGACGGCGAGCTCGACACCGACCAGCGGCGGTCGCTGGAGCTGGTGCGCTCCTCCGGCGAGTCGCTGCTGGCGCTGCTCAACGACGTGCTCGACTTCTCGAAGCTCGAGGCCGAGCAGGTGAAGCTGGAGACCGTCGCCTTCGACCTGCGGCAGCTCCTCGAGTCGGTGGCGGCGCTCTTCGGCGCCACGGCGGGGGAGCGCGGCGTGGGGCTGGTGTCGGCGATCGGCGAGGCGGTGCCGCGCTTCGTCCTCGGCGATCCCACGCGGCTGCGGCAGGTGCTCTCCAACCTGCTCGCCAACGCCGTCAAGTTCACCGACCGCGGTGCCGTCGTGCTCGCCGCGGATACGGCGTCGGCGGACGGCACGAGCGCCACCATCAGGATGGCGGTCCGCGACACCGGCATCGGCATCGCCGCCGAGCAGCTCGAGCGGATCTTCGGCGCCTTCAGCCAGGCCGACGCCTCGACGACCCGCCGCTACGGCGGCACCGGCCTCGGTCTCGCCATCGCGCAGCGGCTGGTCCGCCGCATGGGAGGCGAGCTCGAGGTGACGAGCGCGCCTGGCGTCGGCAGCGAGTTCGCGTTCGTGCTGACGGTGCCGCTGGCGCCTTCTGCGGCCGTCGCCACGGCCGAGCCGGGGCCCATCCAGCGGGCGCGTCGCTCTCTGCGCGTGCTGTTGGCGGAGGACAACCCGGTCAACCAGCAGGTGGCGGTGGCGATGTTGCGCAAGCGCGGCCACCTCGTCGAGGTGGCGCGCGACGGCCGAGAGGCGGTGGCCGTGGTGAGACGCGGCGGCGTCGACGTCGTGCTGATGGACGTCCACATGCCCGTCATGGACGGCTTCGAAGCGACCGCCGCGATTCGCGCTCTTGCCGCTCCTCCAGAAGGCGACCGGCTCCCCATCGTCGCCTGCACTGCCAACGCGCTGGCCGGCGAGCGCGAGCGCTGCCTGGCGCACGGCATGGACGGCTACCTCGCCAAGCCCTTCCGGGCGCACGAGCTGTTCGCGGCCGTCGAGGCGTTCGCGGCGGAGTCGGAGGCGCGCGCCGGCGCGCCGATCACCTTTCCAGCCGCACCGCCGGCTGCGAACGAGGAGCCGGGCGTCGACCTCGACGCCTTCCGGCTCTGGCTGCGCGGCGCGGAGATCGAGGATGCCGCCGATGCGATCCTCGACTCGTTCGTCGCCGAGGCGGCCGAGCGCGTGCGGGCCGTGCTCGCCGCCCTCGACGCCGGCGACGCGCGGGAGGCGGCGCTCGCCGCGCACGCGCTCAAGGCGGCGGCGGGCAACGTTCGTGCGCGCCGGCTGGCGACCCTGCTCGCCGATCTCGATACGGCCGGCCGCGCCGGCGATCTCGCGCGGGCGCGCGCGTTGGGAGAGCAACTGGGGCCGCGCATGGCGGAGGTAGTGACCGCGATCGAGGACTCGCGCGGCACCGCCCTGGCGGTGGCGTAAGAGCTCGCGCCCGTGCGGGCGCGTGGCGAGCGCCACCCTAGAGCGCGTGCTTCACCAGTTGCCAGCCGACGGCCATCAGCGCGCCGTCGACGAGCAGGTGCGACAGCCACGGTGCGAGCAGCGAGCGGTGGCGGTGGAAGAGCCATCCCCACCACGCGCCGCCCACGCCGACCAGCAAGGTGAGCACCGTCGTCGTGAGCCGATGCCCGCTGCCGAGGAAGCTGTCGACGACGATCCAATGGTGGGCGGCAAAGGCGAGGCTGGCGAGCGGCAGCGCCGCCGCGAACGGCAGCCGCAGCTCGAGCTGACCAAGCAGGAACCAGCGCCAGTAGTACTCCTCGAACAGCGAGTGCGCGACGCTGAGCGCGAGAGCCAGCAACAGGAAGCGCGTCGGCGTGGCGGCGCCGAAGTCGCCGAGCAGCCGGTGGATGCGCGCCGCCGCCTCGTCGAGCGGCAGCCAGGCCGGCAGCGGTCCGGCGAAAGCGAGCAGCACCGCGGCGCCGAGCGCGCCGCCGGAGACCAGTCCGAGCCATGCCGCGCCGGGGCGCGCGGACCATGCGGGCCGCCGCTCCATGCGAAGCGCCCACCAGCCGACGAGCGGCAGCGCGCCCTGCGCGACCTTGCTTGCCGCGTAGAGCACCCGCATCCACGGCGTGTGCGCCCACACCACGAAGTAGAGCCAGGCGGCGAAGGTGGGCAGCAGCGCCGCGACGACCAACAACGACAGCCGCGCGATCCGCTTCTGGGCCCCGCTCTCCCCGGCGAGGGGAGAGAGGGGTTGGGGAGAGTGGGGTGGCAGACCCACCTCGATCAAAACATGTCGACGCGGAGCCGGCGCGGGCTGCCGTCGCGCAGGACGTCCATTTCGACGTAGTCGCGCTCGCCGGTCAGGTTGCGCAGATAGCGCAGCAGCTGCTGCGGTCCTTCGACCGGGTTGCCGTCGATGCCGAGCACCACGTCGCCCTTGCGCAACCCCGCCTTTGCCGCCGGGCTGTCGCTCATCACCGACTCCACCATGGCGCCCTTGATGCCGAGATAGGTGAAGTCGGCGTCGGAGAAGTGGACGCCGACGTACTTCGGCTGCCGGCGCGGCCGCCCGCTGTCGGGCTTGCTCGACGTGGCCGACGAGGTGCCCACCTTGCCCGCGAGCTGCGCCACCAGAACCTGGTCGAGGTTGCTCTGCGCCTGGGCGAAACCGGGACGCAGAGTCAGCGCCTGCCGAAACTCGGCTTCGGCGCCGGCCAGATCGTTGAGCGCGAACAGCACGGTGCCGAGGTTGTTGTGGATCTCCGGCCGCGCCGCGTCGAGCGTCGCCGCGCGCTGCAGACTGTCGCGGGCGCCGGCAAGATCCTTCTGCAGCTTCTGCGCGAGGCCGAGGTAGGTCCAGGCATCGACGTCGTCGGGCCGCCAGCCGATCGCCTGCCGGGCTGCCGCGATGGCGCCGGCGCCGTCGCCCTGGTCGAAGCGCACCAGCGCGAGGTAGACGGCGGCGCGCGCCGCGAGCCCCTGCTTGTTATCGGCGTCGAGCGCCAGCACGCGCTGCAGCGACGTTCCCGCGCCGGCGCGGTCGCCCGCTCCGCGCTGCGCCAGGCCGTAGTTCAGCCAGGCCAGCGCGTCGGCGTTGGCGCCCGCGGTCACCGGCGTCAACAGCGTCACCGCGTCGTTCCAGCGCTGCGCGTTCATCAGCAGCTGCGCCAGGTTGTTGGCGAGCTGCGCGTTGTCGGGCGCGATCTCGAGCCCTTTGCGGAAGGCACGCTCGGCGCCGGCGGCGTCGCCCGCCTTGCCCAGCGTGAGCCCGAGGTTGTTCCAGGTGCGCGAGCTCGCGGGGTCGAGGGCCGCGGCCTGCTCCAGGTAGCGCTTGGCGTCCTCGAGGAAGTCCTTCTCGTAGTAGAGCAGGCCCAACGTGGCGAGCGCCGGCGAGCGCACTTCGACCGGCACCGTACCCGGCTTGCCGGCCTCGACGGCGAGCAGCCGTTCGAAGTTGGTGATCGCCTGGTCGCGATGGGCCGTCTTCATCTCGACGAGACCGAGGTTGAAGAGGCCGAACGGGTCGTCGGGCTGGAGCGCCAGCGCCTGCACCAGCGTGGCGCGCGCGCGCGTCATGTCCTCGGCGGCGATCTCGCGCAGGCTGCGCTGCACCAGCTCGTTGGCACGCTGATGCCGCTCGGCGAGGGCGCGATCGCGCGCCTTGACGAAGATGTCGACGAACTCCTGGCTGTAGTTCTGCGGTTGGAAGGGGTAGTCGGGGAGATCGACTAGCCCCTGCCGCAGCAGGTCGTACGCCACATCGGCTTGGCCGAGCTGGTGCTCGAGCCACGCCGCGGCGACGAGCAGCCGCAGCCGCTCCTGCGGCGCCGAGGTGGCGACGGCGAGCTGGCGATAGATGGCCGCGGCGCCCTCGAGGTCGCCGGCCGCATACTTCTCCTCGGCCTGCTGCTCGAGGGTTGGTCCCGCGGCGGGCGGTGGCGTGGCGACCGGCGGCGCGATCGGCGTCGGGCTCAGGTCCTCGCCCTGCACGGGCGCCGGGGACGGCGACGCGAAGGGCTGTGGGTCCGACTGTGCGCGCAGCCCCGCGGCGAAGGGCCCCGCGACGAGGAGCACGGCGGCGAGCGCGGTACTCCGGGCGATTCCGACGACCCTCAGGGCGATTCCGACGGCACAGAGCGGCCCGGCGCCGCCGCGGCGCGCGCGGTGGTCGCTTCGCATGGCGCGAGCGATGGTATCAGGGGGCCGGCAGCTCGCCGACGACCTGTGTCACCTTGCCGGACGCGAGGTCGAAGGTGAGCACCAGCCTCGTGCCAGCGCGCAACTCCACCTGCTGGTCGATGGCCGCGGCGCCCGCGCCACTGGGCTCGATGCGGAGCTGGTGCGAGCCGGGCTTCGCCGGCTTGCGCACGATCGGGTTGCCGAGGTCGGCGCCGTCGAGCACGACGCGCCCCATCGGCGTCCCCACCTTCTGCTGCACCTGGATGAGCCCGCCGCGCTCGAGCGGCACCGCCAGCCGCGTCGTCTCGCCTTCGTCGACGCGCACGCTGCTCTGCGCGCGGTCGGAATAGGCGCCCGAGTACTCGAAGCTCACCTTGGTGTTGCTGCCGGGCGAGACGGCGAAGCGCTGCTCGTGGTCGAGGCGGCGGCGTTGCTTGCCCACCGTCACCCACACGTCGCGGCTCCACGCCGCCGGCACGACGAGATACGACGGCCGCGGCGTCGCCGTGGGAGTCGGCGTCGGCGCCGCGGTGGGCAGGGGAGTCGGCGTCGGCGCCGGTGGCGCGAGCGTCGCGCGCGGCTCGGCGGACACGGAGATGCCGCCGCTCTCGCCGCGCGCGTTCGTGGCGACCTCCGCTTGCGGCTTCGCCGGCTGTCGCCCGCGCTGCACGAGCCACCAGCCGAGCGCGGCGAGCACGAGGACGCCGGCGACGGCCCCCACCCAGGTGCCCCACGGGAAGCCGCGGCTCTTCATCGCCTGCGTCGAGCTGATCGAGTGCGGCGTGCGGCGGGGGTCGACGCCGGTGCCTTCGAGATCGAGGTCGCCGAGCCCCGTCCCCCCCGTGGCGATGGTGGCGGTGCGTGCGCCGTCCGCCGGCTTGCGGGCGGCGGCTGCGGCGAAGGCGCGCGTCTCGGCGATCTCGGCCCGCGAGTCGGCCGCCAGCGCGCCCATGCCACCCAGCGCCGCCGCGCGCCGCGCCTGGATGGCGCGGTCGAGGTCGCGCAGCAGCTCGGTGCAGGTGGGGTAGCGGCGCTCGGGCTTCTTCTCCAGGCAGCGGTCGACGACGGCGACGACCTCCGCCGGCACGCCGGGCGCCGCGTCGCGCAGCGGCGGCTGCGGCTCGTTGAGGATCTGGTAGAGCACCGTCGAGATGTGCTGGCCGCTGAACGGCCGCGAATACGACAGCAGCTCCCAGGCCGTCACTCCCCACGAGAACATGTCGGTGGCAGGCCCGATCGTCTCGCCGCGGATCTGCTCCGGGGCCAGGTAGGCGGCGGTGCCCAGCGTCATGCCGGTCTGCGTCAGGCCGGTGTCCTGGTTGGTCAGCTTGGCGATGCCGAAGTCCATGATCTTCGCCGTGCCGTCTTCGAGGATGCGCACGTTGGCCGGCTTGATGTCGCGGTGCACGACGCCCTTGCTGTGCGCGTACTCGAGGCCGCGCGCCACCTGGATGAGGTAGAGCAGCTTCTCGGCGAGCGGGATGTCGTCCTTGCGCTTGATCTTGCGGTCGAGGTCCTCGCCCGAGAGGTACTCCTGCACCAGGTAGGGCACGCCGTCCTGCAGGCCGAAGTCGTAGACGGTGACGATGTGCCGGTGCTGCAGGTTGCCGGCGATCTGCGCCTCGTGGAAGAAGCGGTTGCGGACCTCCTGCTCCTCCGAGCTGCAGCTCTTGATGGCGACGAAACGGCGGATGTGCGGGTCGAAGCCCTTGAAGATGGTGCCGAAGCCGCCTTCGCCGATCTTCTCGACGACCTCGTACTTTCCGATATTCCTCATGTATCGGATGGGTTGCGCATGGGCGGGGGAGCGGGCGGAATGTTAACACGGTCACAGCGGCCGAACGTCCGCGCAAACCGCTGCAGGAACGCGCTATCCTTGCCTTTGGTCGGCATGACGGAAGCCCTCGCTTCTCCGGCCGTCGCAGCGGCCGCGCCGCGATGGGCCACCCACTTGGAGTGCTCGCGGACCGGCGTCACGGCGCCGCTCGACGAGCCGGCCTCGTTGTCGCCGGCGGGAGCGCCGTGGCTGGTGCGCTACGACCTCGCCGGCCGCGACGGCGCGGCGTGGAAGCGGGCGCTGCAGACGCGCGACCGCGGCCTCTGGCGCTACCGCGAGCTGCTGCCGGTCGTCGATTTCCAGAACCGCGTCGACCTCGGCGAGGGCGGCACGCCGCTGGTGCCGCTGCGGCGGCTGGCGCCGCGCGGCGTCGAGGCGCTGATCAAGGACGAGGCGGGCAATCCGACGGGCTCGTTCAAGGCGCGCGGCATGGCGCTGGCGATCACTCGCGCCCGCGAGCTCGACATCCCCGGCGTCGAGCTGGCGAGCGCCGGCAACGCGGCGCTGGCGGCCTGCGCCTACGCCGCCGCGGCGGGGATGCGGGCACGCGTCGCGATGCCGCCCGACACGCCGGGCGCCATCGCGGCGCGCTGCCGGTCGCTCGGCGCCGAGGTGCTGCTCGTCGGCGCCACGCTCGTCGAATCGCGCGCCGCGCTGTTGCAGAAGCCGGCGGGACTCTTCGACCTTTCGACGTTCCGCGAGCCCTACCGCGTCGAAGGCAAGAAGACGATGGGCCTCGAGATCGCCGAGCAGCTCGATTGGGAGCTGCCGGAGTGGATCCTCTATCCCACCGGCGGCGGCACCGGCATCGTCGGCATGATCGCCGCCTTCGAGCAGCTCCAGGAGCTCGGCCTCGTCGGTCCGCGCCTGCCGCGCCTCGTCGTCGTGCAGGCGGAAGGTTGCGCGCCGATCGCGCGCGCGCTCGAGCGCGGCGGCGACGCCGAGCCGTGGGAGGACCCGCAGACGCGAGCCTGGGGCCTGCGCGTGCCGCGCGCGCTGGCGGCGCCGCTGATCCTCGCCGCGGTGCGCAAGAGCGGCGGCTGCGGCGTCACCGTGAGCGAAGACGAGATGACCGACGCCACCTCACGCCTCGCCCGCGCCGAAGGCATGGAGGTCGGCCCCGAAGGCGCCGCCGCCTTCGTCGCGCTCGAGAAGCTGGCCGCCCGCGGCGCGTTGCGCGAGGGGGAGCGGGTGGTCGTCTTCCAGACCGGCAGCCCGTGGAATTACCTGGAACATGCCTGATTTCCTCGACCTCCAAGACCGCAAGCGGCTGCTCAAGGACTTCCTCGACGAGCTTCTGCACAGCGGCGGCATCAGCGCCGGCGTCGGCCTCGTCGGCACCACCACCGACGTTGCCGCGGTGGAAGCGGTCGGCCGCGCGGTGGAGGAGCCCGCGACCGTCGCCACCCAGGGCACGCTCTTCGACCTCGCCTCGCTCACCAAGCCCGTGGTCGCCACGCTGGCGCTGGTGCTGGACGAGTGCGGCCTGCTGCCGCTCGACCTCGCGATCGGCGAGATCTACCGCCGGTCTCACGAGCGCCTCAAGAAGCGCCGCCTCGGCCAGCTCCTGCGCCACCGTTCCGGCCTGGCGCCGTGGACGCCGCTCTACGAGCGCTGCGAGTCGCGCTCCGACGCGCTCGACGTGCTGCTCTCGGGCGAGGCGCTGTCAGCCGACGGCGAGACCTACAGCGACCTCGGCTACATCCTCTGGGGCTTCGCCGTCGAAGACGCGCTCGGCGCGCCGCTGTCGCAGCTGCTCAAAGAGAAGCTCTTCGTGGCGCTCGAGATCCACAACATGCTGCCCTCGCCGGGCCCGCGGCCGGAGGTGGCGCAGTGCCGCCTCTCCAACGACAAAGAGGTGGAGCTGGCGCGCGACCAGGGCTACCAGATCGCGCCGGTGCGGCAGATCCCGCAGGGCACGGTGCAGGACGGCAACGCGCGGTTCCTCGGCGGGATGGCGGGCAACGCCGGCCTCTTCGGCACCGCCAGCTCGCTCTGGAAGCTGAGCCGCGAGTGGCTCGCTCCGGGGCGCGTGCTGAAGAAGCGCGAGGTGCGCGACGCCCTCGGCTACGGCGAGCGCTACGCCCTCGGCTGGTGGTGGCGGCGGATGCGCGGCCACGCCGGCCCGGCGCTGTCGGAGCGCGCCTTCGGCATGGTCGGCTTCACCGGCGGCAGCTGTTGGAGCGATCCGCAGCGCGGCCTGGTCGCCGTGCTGCTGACCCACCGCCGCAGCCCCACCTTCGACCTGGCGCCCTGGCGGCGCCGCTTCCACCGGCTGGCCGTGGACGTCGTGGCGGAGATGCCGCGCGCCCTCGCCAGCTAAAGACCTCGCCAGCTAGAGACCCGATCACAGGAGCTCGAGACATGGAGCCGAATCGTCGACTTCCCGCGGCGGCCTCACTCTTCGCCGCCGTGTTGTGCACGATCACCGCGAGTGCGGCATTGGCGCAGGCGCACGAGCACGGCAGCCCCATGCCGGCCGCGTCGCCGGCCCCGACTGCCGCTTCACCGTCCGTGGCGGCCAGCGGTGCCAGCGCCAGCGACTCGTTCTTCTACCCCGATCCCGACCCCGGCGTCGCCGCGCTGCCGCAGCGCCGCCAGGACCAGCTCGCTCACGCCGGCGAGATCGGCGCTTTCCACGGCTTCGGCTTCACCGACCGCCTGTCGCTCTCCGGCATCACCTTCCGCCACGAGGCGGTCGACGACAGCGGCAGGACCTACAAGATGGTGCACTACGACCACGGCAACGGCCTCGCCGTCGCCGACGTCGACGGCGACGGCATGCTCGACATCTACTTCGTCACCCAGCTCGGCAGCAATCAGCTCTGGCACAACAACGGCGACGGCCACTTCAGCGACGTCACCGGGCGCGCCGGCATCGGCCTCATCGACCAGATCAGCGTCACCGCCAGCTTCGCCGACTACGACAACGACGGTGACCCCGACCTCTTCGTCACCACGGTGCGCAAGGGCAACCACCTCTTCCGCAACGAAGGCAAGAACCGCTTCACCGAGGTCACCAAGGAGGCCGGCGTCGACTACAGCGGCCACTCCTCGGGCGCCGTCTTCTTCGACTACGACAAGGACGGCAAGCTCGACCTCTTCGTCACCAACGTCGGCCGCTACACGACCGACGTGCAGGGTCGCGGCGGCTTCTTCGTCGGCATGGAGGACGCGTTCCAGGGGCACCTGCACCCGGAGCGCAGCGAGCCGAGCATCCTCTACCACAACCTCGGCGGCGGGAAGTTCGAGGACGTGTCCAAGACGGTGCTCGAGCACGTGGGCTGGAGCGGGGACGCCACCGCGATCGACGCCAACGCCGACGGCTGGCCCGACCTCTACGTGCTCAGCATGCAGGGCGACGACCGCTTCTACCGCAACGACGGCGGCAAGCGCTTCGTCGAGGAGACGGCGCCGCACTTCGCCAAGACGCCGTGGGGAGCGATGGGCGTCAAGGCCCTCGACTACGACGACGACGGCCGCGTCGACCTCATGCTCACCGACATGCACTCCGACATGAGCATGGAGGTCGGCGTCGCCGACGAGAAGAAGAAGGCCAACATGCAGTGGACCGAGCAGATGCTGCAGGGCGGCGAGAACAACGTCTTCGGCAACGCCCTCTTCCACAACCTCGGCGAGGGGCGCTTCGAGGAGGTCTCCGATGCCATGGGCGTCGAGAACTACTGGCCGTGGGGGCTGTCGGCCGGCGACCTCAACGCCGACGGCTACCAGGACCTGTTCATCACCGCCAGCATGAGCTTCCCCTTCCGCTACGCGATCAACTCGCTGCTGCTCAACGACGGCGGCAAGGTGTTCCGCGACGCCGAGTTCATCCTCGGCGTCGAGCCGCGGCGCGGCAACCGAACACACACCGCCTTCACGGTGTGGGAGTGCGACGGCGCCGACCGCGACAAGACGCCGTGCCAGGGGCGTAGCGGCAAGGTGCGCGGCATGACGACGCTGGGCAGCCGTGCCTCGGTGCTCTTCGACCTCGACGGCGACGGCGACTTGGACATCGTCACCTCGGACTTCAACGCCGAGCCGCAGGTGCTGGTCTCCGACCTGGCACAGAAGAAGGCGGACCTGTCGTGGCTGAAGGTGCGCCTGCACGGCGCGCAGAGCAACCGCGACGGTCTCGGCGCCAAGGTGGTGGTCAAGGCGGGCGGCAAGACGCTCACCCAGTGGTACGACGGCAAGTCCGGCTACCTGTCGCAGAGCTCGATGCCGCTCTACTTCGGGCTCGACGGCGCCAAGACGATCGACAGCGTCGAGGTGACCTGGCCGTCGGGGATCGTGCAGACGGTGAAGGCGCGGCCGAACACGACGGTCGAGGTGGGCGAGAAGGGCAAGCGCTGATGCAGCCGCGGGACTTGGTGCTCGTCGACGGCGTGCGCACGCCGATGGCGGAGTACAACGGCGCCTTCGCGCAGACCTCCGCGATCGAGCTGGGCGCGCATGCGGCGAAGGCGCTCTTCGCGCGCACCGGTGTCGAGCCCGCGGCCGTCGACCACGTCGTCATCGGCAACGTCATGCAGACCTCGCCCGACGCCATCTATGGTGCGCGGCACGTCGCCTTGATGGCGGGAGTGCCGAAGGAGCGGCCGGCGCTGACGGTGAACCGCCTCTGCGGGTCCGGCATGGAGGCGATCGCCAGCGGCGCGCGGCTCATCCTCGCCGGTGAGGCGACGACGGCGCTCGTCGGCGGCATGGAGAACATGTCGCAGGCGCCGCACGTCATCTGGGGCGCGCGGCAGGGGTTCAAGCTCGGCCAGGGAAAGCTCGAGGACTCGCTGATGGCGGCCCTCTTCGACAGCTTCTGCGGCTGCTACATGGCGCAGACGAGCAACAACCTGGCGCGCGACTACGGCATCACGCGCGAGGAGCAGGACGCCTTCGCGCTCGAGAGCCAGCGGCGCGCGGCGGCGGCGTGGGAGAGCTGCAAGCTGTCGCAGGAGGTGGTGCCGGTCGAAGTGGGCAGTCGGGCTAGGCCCGACAAGAGGAGCGACCAGGGGAAGCGCGCGCGCAAGGTCGAGCGCGACGACCATCTGCGGCCCGACACCACGATGGAAGTGCTTGCGGCGCTGCCGACCGCGTTCGACGAGTCGGGCTTCGTCACCGCCGGCAACGCCTCCGGGATCGTCGATGGCGCCGCGATGATGCTGCTGACGACGGAGGCGTGGGCGAAGGCGCGCGGGTTGTCGCCGCTCGGGAGGCTGGTGGCGTGGGCGGCGGTGGGCGTCGAGCCGTCGCGCATGGGCATCGGCCCGGCGCCGGCGATCCGCGCCGCGCTGGCCAGGGCGGGGATGACGCTCGCCGACCTCGACCTCTTCGAGATCAACGAGGCCTTCGCCGGCGAAGTGCTGGCGGTGATGCGCGAGCTCGGCATCGACCACGAGCGGCTGAACGTCAACGGCGGAGCCATCGCGCTCGGCCATCCGCTGGGCGCCACGGGCACGCGGCTCACG
>DASYQD010000125.1:0-43109 GCA_036005845.1 Thermoanaerobaculia bacterium
CGCTCGTACGTCCGCTGCACGTCCGCCTCGGAGGCCACGTTCCGCCCGCGATGCATCTCGTTGGCGATCATCAACACCTGGCGGTCGCGGTCGAACGTCCGCCAGCGCTCCAACGTCAAGCCGCCGTGCTGGCTCACGGCAGCGGCTCCCCGCGCCCGATGAGCGCGAAGGTGAGCTCGCGGACGCGGCGGCGCACCGCCTCGTCCTGCACCTCCATGCTGCGATTGCCCTGAGCGGGGCGAATGTTGATCAGCGAGGTGTACTCGATGCACCCATCCTCGCCGCGGCCCGGGTAGTAGTTGGCGCCCCACAAGTCCGTCTGCAGGCTGCCGCGGGCGAGCAAGAGCGCCTCGGCGTCGGCGTGGAGCTGGCCGCCCACCGCGGCGACACCCAGTCGCGTGTCGACTACGTACTTCACCATGTCCTCGAAGAAGAGCTGCACCAGCCGCGCGAGCTCGGCGGGGTCGATCTGCCCTTCGACGACGACGATCTCTTCCTGCACGACCGCGGGACGATAACAGGGCACCGGCCGGGCCGAGGCGCACCGCTGCCATAGAATAGGCCTAACGGTTTCGGCGCGCGGGGGCGCAGCAGAGAGGGCGCAGTTGGGCCTGGAAACCAGCGGGCTGCTGGACGACAAGTACGAGATCATCAAGCGCCTGGCCATCGGCGGCATGGGCGACGTGTATCTCGCCCGCCACCGCCACCTGCACGAGCAGCGCGTCGTCAAGGTGCTGCGCGCCGACCTCGCCACCGATCCCGACGCCATGCAGCGCTTCCAGCACGAGGCGCGGGTGGCGACGCAGATCAAGCACCCCAACGTCGCCATCCTCTACGACTTCTCGCGGCTGCCCGACGGCCGCTTCTACATGGTGATCGAGTACATCGAGGGCGAGGACGTCGGCTCGCGCATCAAGAAGGGGCCGATCCACGCTCCCGAGGCCATCGACCTCGCCATCCAGGCGCTTCGCGGGCTCGACGCCATCCACTCGGCGGGGCTGATCCACCGCGACGTCTCGCCCGACAACCTGATGATCACCAAGGACCGGCGCGGCCGCGGGCTGCTCAAGATCATCGACCTCGGCCTCGCCAAGGACCTGGCGCCCGAGGCCGATCTCGAGCTGACGCAGGCGGGCGCGTTCCTCGGCAAGTTCCAGTACTGCTCGCCCGAGCAGGCCGGGTCGCTGAAGGACGAGCCGCTCGACCATCGCAGCGATCTCTACTCGCTCGCGCAGGTGCTCTACGAGATGCTCACCGGGCTGCCGCCGTTCGAGTCGGAGAGCCAGCACGGCTTCGTGTTGAAGCGGCTCACCGAGGAGCCGCTGGCGCTGCGGCGCCGCAACCCGCGCGTGCCGCTGCCGGCGGCGCTCGAAGCGGTGGTGATGCGCGGGCTGGCGCGCGACCGCAACGATCGCTTCCCCGATGCGCCGGCCTTCATCACCGCGCTGGTCAAGGTGGCCGAAGGGTTGAAGGAGCTGTCGACGCAGGAACTCTCGGCGGCCGACGTGCAGAAGGCGCTGGAGAGCCAGGGGCTCGCCGGCGCGACGTCATCGCCGTCGCAGTCGGGCCTGCGGGCGCAACCGTCCGCGGCGGCACGGACTGGCGCGCCACCGACCGCGTCTCCCGCCGCACCGCCTCGCGCCGTGGCGCCATCCGCGGCCGCCGCTAAACCGCCAGCGGCGCCGCCAGCCGCCAAGCCCGCCGTACCTGCGACGCCGCGCCCGCCGGCGCGCGGCGCCGCCAGCCTCGAGCTGTCGAAGGTGGAGCGCGACGCTCTCCTCGCCCGCATCGACAAGGCCGCGAGCCGCGTCCAGGAGGGCGGCCAGCTCCTCGCCCAAGCCGAGGCCGCGCTGAAGGAGGGCCGCTTCGAGGACGCGCGCCAGCAGATCCAGAAGCTCGAGACGGCGACACCGGTGCCGCGCGGCGTCGCCGAGCTCAAGCGCCGGCTCGCCGAAGCGGAGGAGATCGCCCGCCGCCGCCAGCAGGTGGTGCAGGCCGAGCAGATGCTCGAGAAGTACCTGCTCGACCGCTCGCAGACGCTGGCGAGCCTCGCTCTCGAGACGCTGCTCGACCTCTACCCCAACCATCCGAAGCGCCACACCTACCTCACCTGGATCGGCAGCCTCGCCGACGACGCCGAGCGGCAGAAGCGGGCCGAGAAGCTCTTCGTCGAAGGCCAGGCCGCCGCGGCGCGCGGCGACCTCGCCGGCGCCCGCAAGAGCCTCGCGGAGGTGGAGCGCCAAGACCCGACGGGCAAGCTCGCCGGGTCGCTGCTCGCCGAGATCAACGAGCTCGAGCGCTCGCGCGCGCAGGGGCAGCAGGCGGCCTCGGTGCGGCGGATGGTGGAGGAGGCGCTGCGCCGCGGCGCCATCGACGAGGCGAGCCGCGGGCTCGAGCAGCTCTCGACGCTCGAGGTCACCAAGGTGACGCTCGACATGCTGCGCGGCCAGGTCGACGAGGCGCGCCAGCAGCACGCGCGCGAGGCGGCGACGGCCGGCTTCGAGACGGCGTACCGCGAGGCGGTGGGGCGCCGCGACTGGCATGCCGCGCGGCACTCGGCGTACGACTTCGAGGCGGCTTTCGCCGACAGCCCGCGGCCGCACCAAATGCTGGCCGAGGTGGCACGCCTGCAGGAGGCCGAGCAGCGCCAGCAGGCGCTCGCCGAGGGCCTGCGCGCTTTCGACGGCTACCTGCGCGCCGGCGAGATCGGGCAGGCGGAGGTGGCGCTCAAGGTGCTACGGCAGCTCGGCGCCGACGACAGCCGCGTGCACGACGCCGAGCGGCGCCTGAACAAGGCGCGCGGTTAGCCGGCGCGCTGGGCGCAGCGGCGCGAGCCACCGCCGCGTTGAGCCGCAGCCCGCGCCGCCGTTGCGCGCGGATATGATCGTGGCGCCGCGGCGATCCTCGCGCCGCGCGCTCCCGACACAGGAACTCCTCCCATGACTCAACCGACGACGGTGCTCGCCCCCGCCGCCGCCCGTGAAGTTGCGCTGCAGCTGCAGCGCTACGCGTTCATCAAGCTCACTCGCGAGCTCGACTCGCGTTTCGAGAACCTCTTGCTCACCGGCCGCGTCGCCAAGTGGTACAGCGAAGTGGGCAACGAAGCGACGACGGTGCCGGCCGGCCTCGCGCTGCGCGCCGGCGACGTGCTGTGCACGCTGCACCGCGACCTGGGAGCGATCCTCGCGCAGTACCTTGACCCCGTGCGCACCTTCCCCGGGCTCGGCCTCCCCGGCGGCGGACTCTCGGGTGGAGGTTATGGCGCGCCCGACGTGCGACCCGAGCCCGAGGACGTGCTCTATCGCCTCGCCTGCCAGCTCCTCGGCAAGGGCGATGGGTTCTCGCAGGGTATCGAGCGCTCGTTCCACTACGGCTGGCTCGATCCCGCGCACGGCATCCGCCACGTCGGCATGATCAGCCACCTCGGCTCGATGATCCCGGTGGCGGCGGGGTGCGCGTTCGCGTTGAAGCAGTCCGGAACAGATGGCGTCGCCGTCAACTTCATCGGCGACGGCGGCACCTCCACCGGCGACTTCCACGAAGGGCTCAACATGGCGGCCGTCTGGCGGCTGCCGCTCGTGCTCGTCGTCGAGAACAACCGCTACGCCTTCTCGACGCCGACGCGCCTGCAGTACGCCTGCCGCCAGCTCGCCGACCGCGGGCCGGGCTACGGCATCGCCGCGGCGACCGTGGACGGCAACGATCCCGACGCGATGGCGGCCGCTTACGATCAGGCATTAGCGCGGGCGCGCGCCGGCGAAGGGCCGACGCTGATCGAGGCGATGCTCGGCCGCATGCGCGGCCACGCCGAGGGCGACGGCTCGTTGAAGGTGGTGCCCGAGCCCGAGCTCGCCGGTTACCTGGCGGCGGACCCGGTGCCGGCCTACGCGAAGCGGCTCGAGCGCGACGGCGTGCTGGCGCCCGACGTGCGCGAGGCGATCGACCGGCGCTGCGCCGAGCTGGTGGAGCGGTGCCTCGAGCGCGCGCTGGCGGCGGCGCCGCCGGCGGCGGAGGTGGCCTGGCGGCCGGTCTTCGCGCCGCTGACGGAAGAAGACCGCGACGAGAACGTGCGCGACCAGAGCTCGCGCGGCAGCGGCGAGCACGGCGAGCGCGCGGCGGACGCCATCGCCCCGCAGACCGGCGACATCGGCACGACCACCGGCGCGGTCGTCGCCGCACCATCGATCGAGCCGGTGGCGATGGCCGCCTTCGCGCCCGACGCCGCGCCGGCCGTGCGTACCACGAAGGCCGCTGGCGGCGAGCAGTCGACCTATCTCGACGCCATCCACCAAGCCCTGCGCGAGGAGATGGAGCGCGACGAGCGCGTCGTGCTGATGGGCCAGGACATCGGCGCTTTCGAGGGCGCCTTCCGTGTCACTCGCGGCCTCTTCGCGCGCTGGCCCGAGCGCGTCCTCGACACCCCCATCGCCGAAGCGGGTACGGTGGGCATCGCGGCGGGCGCCGCGCTCCTCGGCTACCGGCCGGTCGTCGAGATGCAGTTCGCCGACTTCGTCTCCAACGCCTTCAACCAGCTCGTCAACGTGGCGGCGAAGCTCTACTACCGCTTCGGCGTGCCGTGCCCGCTGGTGGTGCGGCTGCCCTCCGGCGGCGGAGTCGGCGCCGGGCCGTTCCACTCGCAGAACCCGGAAGGCTGGTTTGCCCACGCCGGCGGCTTGAAGGTCGTCTGCCCGGCGACGGCGCGCGACGCGCGGGCGCTGATGAAGGCTGCCATCCGCGACCCCAACCCGGTGATCTTCTGCGAGCACAAGTTCCTCTACCGCCGCATCAAGGAGTCACTGCCGGCCGGCGAGTCGCTGCAGCCGCTGGGCGGCGCGCGAGTGGCGCGCGAGGGCAGCGACGTGACGCTCGTCGGCTACGGCGCCACCACGTGGACCTGCCTCGAAGCCGCCGAGCTGCTCGAGAAAGACGGCGTCGCGGCGGAGGTCGTCGACCTGCGCGCGCTGGTGCCCTACGACGAGGCCACGGTCCTCGCCTCGGTGCAGAAGACCTCGCGCGCGGTGGTGGTGCACGAGGACCTCCTCACCGCCGGCTTCGGCGCCGAAGTGGCGGCGCGCCTCGCCGACGCCGCCTTCCCGTGGCTCGACGCGCCGGTCAAGCGCGTGGCCTACCCCGACCGCCCGTCGCCTTACGCCAAAGTGCTCGAGGCGCAACTGCTGCCGAACGTCGACAAGGTGCTCGCAGCGGCACGCGAAGTTCTGACGTACTGACTCGTAGCGCAGCGCGGCGCTCGCATCGGTGCCGCGTGCTAGCGTCCTCACGAAGAATGAGGCTCGGCAGAGGCCCGCGGATCTTCGTCTTCCTCGCTGCAGCGGCGCTCGCGATCGCTCCGCGTCCGCCCGCCGCTGTCGCCGAGACCGCGCCGCGCCGCCTCAACATCCTCTTCCTGCTCACCGACGACCAGCGCTGGGACACGCTCGGCGTCGCCGGCAACCGCATCGTCAAGACGCCCAACCTCGACCGCCTGGCGGCGCAGGGCGTCCTCTTCACCAACAACTTCGGCACCACGCCGGTCTGCTACGCCAGCCGCGCCAGCATCTACACCGGGCAGTACAACCGGCGTCATGGCATCGACAGCTTCGAGGATTCGTTCACGCCCGAGGCGCTCGACGCCACCTACCCGCTGATCCTGCGCCGCGCCGGCTACTACACGGGCTTCATCGGCAAGTGGGGTATCGGCGGCGAGCTGCCCGAGAGCGAGTTCGACGACTGGCAGGGCTTTGCCGGGCAGGGCGACTACTTCGAGCCCGGCAACCGTGAGCACCTCACGGCGCGGCAAGGGCACGCCGCGGCCGAGTTCCTGCGCACGGCGCCCGAGCCCTTCCAGCTCACCGTGGCATTCAAGGCGCCACACGTGCAGGACGGCGGCTGCTCGTGCACGATGCCTCCCGACCCGGCCGACCTTCACCTCTACGACGACGTCACCATCCCCAACCCGCGCACGGCCACCGAGGCCGCGTGGGAGGCGCTGCCGGACTTCCTGCGCTACTCGGAGGGGCGCACGCGCTGGCAGGACCAGTTCGCGACGCCCGCGATGGCGCAGAAGTCGCTCAAGGACTACTACCGCCTCATCACCGGCATGGACCGCGCGGTGGGCGAGATCGTCGCCGCGCTGCAGGAGCGCGGCCTCGCCGACCGCACGCTCATCGTCTTCACCTCCGACAATGGCCTGCTGCTCGGCGAGCACGGGCTCACCGGCAAGTGGCTGATGTACGAGGAGTCGATCCGCACGCCGCTCTTCGTCGTCTGGCCGGGGCTGCCGGCGGCGCGCCGCGGCGGCCGTGCCGGCCAGCTCGCGCTCAACGTCGACTTGGCGCCGACGATGCTCGACGCCGCCGGCATCCGCGCTCCCGCCGGCATGCAGGGGAAGAGCCTGCGTCCGCTCGTCTTCGGCCAGCGCGTGCCGTGGCGCAGCGAGTGGTTCTTCGAGCACCACCTGGTCTGGAACGGCATCCCGATGAGCGAAGGCGTGCGGCGGGCGCGCTGGAAGTACGTGCGCTACCTCGAGCAGAGCCCGGTCTACGAGCAGCTCTTCGACCTCGACGCCGACCCGTTCGAGGAGCAGGACGTCCTGCACACGCCCGAGGTGTACGAGCAGCAGCCGGCGCTCTACGCGAAGCAGCTGCGGCTGCTGCGTAGTCGGTGGCATGCGCTCGGCGAAGCGGTGCGCTGACGGCGGAGGAGGCGCGCGAGCGATGCCCTACTTCACCAAGAAGAGCCTCGACTTCTTCACCGGACTGCGCGAGCACAACAGCAAGCCCTGGTTCGAGGCGCACCGCGAAGACTACGAACGGCACGTCAAGGAGCCGATGCAGGCGCTTGTCGCCGCCATGGACGCGCGCTTCGCCCGCTTCGCCCCGGAGATCGGCGGCGACCCACGGCGCTCCGTCTTCCGTCTCCACCGCGACATCCGCTTCTCGAAGGACAAGTCGCCGTACAAGACCCACAGCGCGTGCTGGTTCTTCCACCGCGGCGCGCACAAGAGCGTCGGCCAGGAGGCCGAGGGCGGCAGCGCCGGCTTCTACTTCCACCTCCAGCCGGGGTCGTCGTTCGTGGGCGGCGGCATGTGGATGCCGCCGCGGCCGCTGCTCGACCGCTTCCGTGCCGCCATCGCCAAGGACCCGAAGGGCTTCAGCAAGCTGCTCACCGAGCCGCGCCTGCGCAAACGCTTCGGCGGCCTCAGCGACGAGAACAGCCTCAAGCGCATGCCGCGCGGTTACGCCGAAGACCACCCGGCGGCGCCGTGGCTGCGCCACCAGTCGTTCACCCTGGGCCGGCGGCTCACCGACGCCCAGGTGACGAGCGCACTCCTGCCGGCGCTGCTCGAGGCGGACTTCGCGCTGCTGCTGCCGCTCGTGCGCTGGCTGAACGGCGTCCTGGGCCTGCGCGCGAAGACTTAGGCGGCGGGCTACTGCCGCGACGCCAGCAGCTGCTCAGCCGGTGAGCTCTGCCACCGCGGTGCGCAGGTCTTCGAGCGCCATCTCCATGCGGTCGCGGTGGGTACGGAACGACAGCACGCAGATGCGGCCGACGAATCCGTCGTCGAGGTCGGTGCCGGTGAGCAGCACGCGTTGGCGCGCCGCGACCTTCGCCAGTAACGCGCGATTGAGGGCGTCGTGTTGATCGCGGTCCGTGCCCGGCGGTTCGAGTCGGAAGGCGAAGAGCGACAGCTCGGGCGGTGCGACGATGCGTAGGTGCGGGATCTTCGCGACTTCCTCCGCCGCCCACTGCGCGAGGTCGAGCTTCTCGTCGAGCGCATCGCGGAAGGCTTGCACGCCGCAGAGCTGCAGCGGCAGCCAGACCCGGAGGCCGCGGAACGGCCGTGACAGCTCGGGCGAGAGCTCGGAGAAGTCCCACCAGCCCTCACCCTCGGCTTCGCCGGGGTGCGCCGGCGGCCGCTCCGGCAGGTAGGCGGCGTGCAGGCCGTGCGCGCGGGTCAGCGCCTCGCCGTCGCGCACGAGCAGGCAGCCGGTGCCGTAAGGCAGGAACAGTCCCTTGTGCGGATCGAGCGTCACCGAGTCGGCGCGATCGATGCCGGCGAGTACCTCTCGGCCGCGCGCGGTGAGCACGAAGAAGCCGCCGTAGGCGCCGTCGACGTGCAGCCACACACCTTCGCGCGCGGCGAGGTCGGCGAGCGCCGGCAGTGGATCCACCGCGCCGGTGTTCACCGTGCCGGCGGAGGCGACGATCATGAACGGTTGCAGCCCTCGCGCGCGGTCCGCCGCGATCGCCGCCTCGACAGCCTCCGGCGCCAGCCGGAACCGCACGTCGCACGGCAGCGCGCGCACGTTGTCGGCCGGCAGCCCGGCGAGCATCGCCGCCTTCTGCAGCGAGTGGTGCACCTGGTCGGAGCAGTAGACGGTGCCGCGCAGGAAGTCGGGAGGCAGCTTCTCGCGCCGCGCTACCACCAGCGCCGAGAAGTTAGCGAGCGAACCGCCGGTGGTGAAGAAGCCGCGCGCTCGCTTGCCGTATCCCACTTCGTCGCACAGCCAGCGCAGCACGTTGGTCTCGAGCTGCACCTGACCCGGCGCCGCCTGCCAGACGCCCGTGTAGCGGTTGAGCGTGTCGCCCACGAGGTCGGCGACCGCGCTGTGGAAGAGGCCGCCGCCGGGGATGTAGGCGAGGTAGCCGGGCATCGGCGTGCCGAAGCTGTGCGGCGTGGCGTGGTCGAAGATCAGCGACAGCGTCTCGTCGAGCGGCTGCCCCTGCTCGGGCATCGGCGCGATCAGCGCCGCAGCCGCGTCCAGGGCGCCCGCGACGTCGTAGATCGGCTGCTGCCCGTACGTCTCGACGGTGGGCACCAGCCGTGCCATCGCGGCGTCGACCAACTCGCGCATCTGCGCGCCGTCGGGCTCGAGTGGAAAACCGCTCACTGGTAGCGCACGCCGTGCCTTTCGGGACGCCGCGAGCCTACCGCGTGGCCGGCGTTTCGTTGCCGGCCCTCACGCCTGCGGCATCAAGATCCAGAGCAGCAGGTAGACGACGGAGCCGGCGAAGAGCGTGGTAGGGGTGAGGATCACCCACAGCACGCGGACGAGCAGCGGGCTCCAGCCGAGCCACTCGGCGACGCCGCCGCAGACGCCGGCGATGACGCGGTTGTTGCGAGAGCGGTGGAGCGGCATGGCGGTTTCCTCCTCGGCAGCGCGCACTGCAAGGCGCGCACCGGAGCGTGCGTTCAGGTGACTCTACGCGGACCGTCTGCGTCGCGTTCCATCCAGATCACGTTCAGGCTGGCGCCGGTAGCGCTACCGAGGCGCCGTAGGCGGCCAGCTTCTCGCGCAGCCACGACGGCAGCTCGCGCTTGGCGTAGCTGTCCATGTCCATGCCGACGGTGACGATGGTCGCCTCGGCCGCCAGCGATCCGTCCTGCTTCCACACCTTGTAGCGCCAGGTGACGGAAGTGGTGCCGAGCTCGAGGCCGCGCACCTCGACGTCGATGGCGTCGCCGAAGCGCAGCGGCCGCCGGAAGTCGATCTCCAGATGCACCGACGGTAGCCCCAGCCGCTGCTCGTTGATCACCGTGTGGTACTCGACGCCGACGACCTCGCTGAAGAACTCCTCGAGCGCGACGTGGAAGTAGTGGAGGAAACGCGGGTAGTAGACGATGCCCGCGTGGTCGATGTCGCCGAAGCGCACCTTGAGGTGGGCGCGGAAGGACATGGGCGGCGATGCTAACAAAGCGGCGCGTCGCGGCTGGCGCGTCGAAACGCAGCTCGCCGCCGCGGGTCAGCCCGGCAGCTTGGCAAAGAGCACGGTGTGGTACGGCACCTTCGCGGTGCCGCGCGTCGCCGGCTCGTACTTCCAATCGGCGAGCGCGTGCACGAAGGCGCGCGCGAGCTCGTCGTTGTCCGTCTGCACCACCTGCGCGTCGGTGACCGAGCCCGACGTGGTGATGGTGACGCGCACGCAGGCGTAGCCGCTCTTCGACGAGAGCTGCGACGGGTCGGGCTGATCGCCGTGGAGGAGCTTCGGCGGGCTGACGCCGGTCATGTTCGGCGGCGAGTAGGTGCGGCAGGCCTCCTCGGTGCCGGCGGCGCCGCCGCGCGCTGCGCTGGCCTGATTGGCTGCCGGCTGTGCTGCGGATGCGCAGGCGGCGAGCAGTGGAGCGAGCGCGAGAGCGAGCAGGTGGATTCGATCGCGGCGCATCACGTCACCTCCCTCGAATACGGACACGCTACACGAGAAACGATGGTCGCGGCTGGAGCCGAGACGCGAGCGGCGGTGCCGCCGGCACGACCGGTCGCGTTACCATCGCCACTGTGAGGAGCCGCCGCCTGCCGCTCGGTCCGTTGCCGCGGAAGCGGCGTGGGCGCGGCTTACGCGGCGACGGTACCCGTCGACGCGGCCGCCTGCTGAAGCTGCTCGGGCTGGCCGCGGCCGGCGCTGGTCTCGTCTACCTGGCCACCCGTGATGCGGAGGCCGACGAACCGACGCCCGCGCCACCGCGGCCGGAGCCTGACGCCGACGCCGCGGGTCTCGAGGCGGAGGAAGTCGGCGGTCGCTTCGTCGACGGCGCGAGCGGCCGCATCTTCGTACGCAGCGCGGGCGAAAGCGGCCCGGCGCTCATGCTCGTCCATGGTCTCGGCGGCTCCAGCGCGCACTGGCAGGCGCAGCTTCTGGCGCTCGGCGCGACGTGCCGCGTCTTCGCGCCGGACCTGCGCGGCCACGGCCGCTCCGAGCGCGCAGTCGACGGCAGCTATGAGGTGAAAGCTCACGCCGCCGACCTGCTCGCCGTCGCCGACGCACTGGGCCTCGACCGCTTCGCCCTCGCCGGCCACAGCTTCGGCGCCTGGGTGGCGCTCGAGCTCGCTGCCACGCATCCCGAGCGCATCACCGCGCTGGCGCTCGTCGATCCCGGCGGCGACACCAGCGCCGAATCTCCCGCGGCCATCGAGACCGCGCTCGCCACGGCGCGCGAAGACCCGCGTAGCGAGTTCGAGCAGCACTACCGCGAGTTCCTCCACGGCGCCAAGCCCGCCACCGCGCGCCGCGTTCTCGCCGATCTCGCCGCCACCAGCGAAGACGTGCTCCTCACCGGCCTCGCCGAAGCCATGCGCTACCCAGCCCGCGCCCGTCTCGCCGCCTACCCTGGCCCCGTGATCTGCCTCGCCAGTCCGCTAAACGACACACCGGGCTCGCTGACGCGCACGGTGTCAGGCCTCGTCACCGAGTGGCTCGCCCCGTCGAGCCACTGGCTGATGCTCGATCGCCCTGAGCAGACCGCCGGCCTCCTCGCCGAGTTGATGCAGAAGACTCGGGCCGGAGACTGAGCTGTTCGTTAGCCCTCACTCAGCGGCGTCCTGCCGGCGCAGAGAGCCCTTCCATTCGAGGATCCTCTGGTCGGCCGTGATCAGGGTCGCTCCCGCGCGGGAGGCCGTGGCGACGATGAAGCGGTCGGCTGGATCACCGTGAAAATCGCCGATTTGCGCGGCGGCAATCGCGATCTCGCCGTCGACCTCGATCTCCAGGAGCCCGCTGCGCAGCAACTGCTCCCTCCATGACAGCGGCGGCAGCCCGAGTCGCAGCCGACGTTTCGCCACCAGCAACGCAACCTCCCAGAACGAGACGGCGGAGGCCGCCAGCTTTCCGTCAGCCAGGGCGCGATCGGCCGCCGCGCGAGATCGACGCCCCAGCCGCTTGTCCCCGCTCGCCAGCCAGACGAGCGCTTGAGAGTCGAGGAGGATCAGCGGTTGGCTTCCCACTCGACGTCGATCGGCTCGATGATGTCCCCCAGGATCTTCATCTGCCCAGCGAACAGGCCGAAGAGGGTGGCGGGCCGCTCTCGATAAGGCACGAGCCGGCTCACCGGCTTGCCCCGCTTCGTGATCACGATCTCCTTGCCGCTGTCGTTGACCTCGTCCATGAGCTGCAGGCAGCGCGCCTTGAACTCGGAGGCAGTCACCGCGCGCGCTTCCTGCGTCTTCACTTTTCGGGCCTTGGCTTTCATGACCATGGTCATGACTATAGCACTGTCGTACCAAGCAGCTGAGCCAGGTGGATCGGGCGCTGCGAGCTGCCGTGGCGGATCTGGTTGCGGCAGGAGAAGCCGTCGGCGAGCACGAATGTCTCGCCACCGACGGCGCGCATGGCGGGCAGCAGCGCCTGCTCGCCGCAGGCCATCGAGATCTCGTAATGATCGGCTTCAAAGCCGAAGGAGCCGGCGAGGCCGCAGCAGCCGGCGTCGAGGAGGGTGACGTCGAGGCCGGTCTTGGCGAGGAGGTCGCGGTCGGCACGCATGCCCATGACGGCCTTGTGGTGGCAGTGGCCGTGGACGACGGCCTTTCCGGTCAGGCGCGGCGGTTGCCAGTCGGGCGCGTGTTGCTGGAGCAGCTCGGCGAGGGTGAAGACGTTGCGGCTCAGCGCCACAGCATCAGGATCGTCGGGGAAAAGGGCGGGCAGCTCGTCGCGGAAGGTGGCGATGCAGGAGGGCTCGAGGCCGACGATGGGTACGCCGGCGCGCACTGGCTCGCGTAGCGCTTCCACGTTGCGGCGCAGGAGGCGCTTGGCGAGGCCGAGGAAGCCGTAGTCGTAGAGCGGCCGGCCGCAACAGAGCAGCCGCGCCGGCAGCTCGACGCGGAAGTCTGCAGCCTCGAGCACTTCCACCGCCGCCTCGCCGATCTCGGGGTCGAAGAAGTTGGTGAAGGTGTCCGCGTAGAGGAGCACCCGCGGGCGCTCGTCGCGTGTGGTCGCGGTGACGCGAGGCGGCCCAAGCCGCGGCGCTCCGTCGCCAGCCGTGCTGCCGTTGGCTCGGCCCCGGTGCTTTTCGAGCTTCGCCATCCGCGCACGAAACGTCTTCGTCGCAAACCGCGGCACTTCGCGCTGGCGTGTGATCCCCGCGGCCCCTTTGAGCAGCGCCGAGATCCCCGGCGCCGCCATCAGCGCGTTGACGACGCGCGGTGCTTTCGACGCGATGCGCGCCCACCACGGGATCAAGCCCATCGCGTAGGCCGCCTGCGGCCGCAGTCGCCGCTTGTAGTAGTGGTGGAGGAATTCCGCCTTGTACGTCGCCACGTCGACGTTGACCGGGCAGTCGCTCTTGCACCCCTTGCACGCCAGGCAGAGGTCGAGTGCCTCCTTGACCTCCCGCGACCGCCAGCCGTCGCGGACGACTTCGCCGACGAGCATCTCGTGCAGCAGGTGGGCGCGGCCGCGTGTCGAGTGTTGCTCCTCCAGCGTGACGCGATAGCTCGGGCACATGGTGCCCCCTTCGAGCCGGCGGCACTTGCCGACGCCGACGCAGCGCATGGTGGCGCGCGCCAGCGAGCCGTCGTCGTCGGCGAACTGGAAGACCGTCTTCGGCTGCGCCGGCTTGTAATCGGGGCCGAGCCGCAGATTGGACACGATCGGATAGGGATCGACGACCTTGCCGGGGTTCATCCGCCCGTCGGGATCGAACGCCGCCTTGACGGCGCGGAACGCCTCGAGCAGCTCGTAGCCGAACATGCGCGGCAGCAGCTCGCCGCGGCTCTGGCCGTCGCCGTGCTCGCCTGAGAGCGAGCCGCCGTAAGCGACGCAGAGGTCCGCCGCTTCTTCCACGAAATGGTGGTAGCGCTCGATCCCCGCCGACGTGTAGAGGTCGAACGAGATGCGCGTGTGCACGCAGCCCTGCCCGAAGTGGCCGTAGAACGAGCCGCGGTAGCCGTAGCTCTCGTAGAGCGCGCGCAGGTCGCGCAGGTAGTCGGCGAGGCGCTCGGGCGGCACGGCCGAGTCCTCCCACCCTTCCCAGGTGTCGCTCTTGCCGGGCACGCGCGCGGTGGCGCCGAGCCCCGACTCCCGCAGCTCCCACATGCGCTGCTGCTGCGGCGGCGCGAGCAGCGTCTGGCCGCGGTATCCGGGCAGCTCGCGGAGCGTGCGCATGGCGCGCGCCGCCTCGGCGTCGGCTTCGGCCTGCGTCGCGCCGCCCATCTCGACGAGCAGGTAGGCGCCGTCGATCTCGTCGCTGCGGTCGGCACCTTGCCGCGGCAGCAGCTCGCGCCCTTCGGCGTTGAGCCTCTTGGCGACGTTGTCGCGGATGAGGCGGTCGTCGAGCCCTTCGAGGCCCATGGGGCCGAGCGCCAGTACCGCCGGCACCGCGGCGGCCGCGGCGTACACGTCGGCGAAGCCGACGACGACGAGCGCGCGCGCCGCCGGCCACGGCACGAGCCGCAGCGTCGCCTCGAGAATCGTCACCAGCGTGCCTTCGCTGCCGACCAGCAGCCGCGCCACGTCGAAGCCGTTCTCGGGCAAGAGCGCCGGCAGGTTGTAGCCGGAGACGCGGCGCGGGATGTCGGGGAAGCGGCGGCGGATCTGGTCGCCGTAGCGTTCGACGACCGCGGCGAGCGCGCGGTAGATGTCGGCGCGGCGCCCGCCGCCGGCGACGATGCTCGACATCTGCTCGCTCGACGTCGGTCCCACGCGCATCCGCACGCCGTCGTAGGTGAGCACGTCGAGCCCGAGCAGGTTCGCTTCGGTGCGCCCGGCGAGCACCGAGTGCACCCCACACGAGTCGTTGCCGAGCATGCCGCCCAGCGTGCAGTGGCTGTGCGTCGCCGGGTCGGGGCCGAAGGTGAGGTCGTGCGGCGTGACGTGGCTGCGCAGCGTGTCGAGCACGATGCCCGGCTGCACGCGCGCCAGCCGGCGCTCGGCATCGACCTCCACCACGCCGCGCAGGTAGCGCGACCAGTCGAGCACCACCGCCAGGTTGCAGCACTGGCCGCAGAGGCTGGTGCCGCCGCCGCGGTTGAGCACCGGCGCGCCCGCCTCGCGGCAGAGCGCGACCGTCGCCATCACGTCGTCGAGCGTGCGCGGGAGGACGACGCCGATCGGCACCTGCCGGTAGTTGGAGCCATCGACTGCGTAGAGCGCGCGGTGCCCCGCGTCGAAGCGCACGTCGCCGGCGATGCTCTTCGCAAGACGGTCGCCGAGCGCGCGGGCGTCGCCCGGCCAGCTCTTCGGCGGCTGGCGCGTCCAGGCGGTGGCACCGGATGCGGAGGGCACGGTTGGCGACCGATCAGAGCGCGAGCGGCGGGGAACTCATCCGACCCCGCCCCGCCGGGTTCGCTGCCGGCGATCGTACGTCGCCTCGGCTGCCAGCGCGGTTCCTCCGCGCCTGCGGGCGCCACCGGTCCGGCGACCGGCGTGCCCGCTCTCGGCCCACCTCGTTACTCGTCAGCCGGAACACCGACCGGCTCGTCGATGAGAGTGGCCGGTTCCCGATACTTCACGCCGGCGATGCAGTTGCGGTCGTCGGTCGGGTGAGGCACCCCGTTCTTCAACCAGCAGTGCCCGCTGGGCCCCTGGACGCCCGGCCGAACATACGTCCAGGCCGAGCACCCTTGCTCGTTGGCACACGCGGTCTCGCAGGTTCTCCACGAGTTGGTGGCGAAATCCTTGTAGTCCATCCCTGGGCGGTTGGTGTGATCCTCCGCCTTGAGGTCGCGCGCCTCGATGAATTCGCGTGATCCCGAGTTGCAGCAGTTGTCCCTGACAAGCGTGGGCACCCGGCTCTTCAGCCAGCAATTGCCGATCGGGCCTTGGATTCCCGGCTTCACCCAGGTCCAGGCCTGGCATCGAGAGTCGCCCCCGCAGGTATTCCTGCAGACGAACGCCGAGGCGGCGTCGAAGCCGACGTAGTCGGAGCCGGGCAGATTGAATCCATCAACCGCGAAAGCTGGCAGGGAAACCAGCAGCATCGCGGCGCCGACGAGGGTAGCGCGTAGGGTCATCGTCCATCCTCCCGTAAGACCGAGTGATCTGACCGATGACGCAACCGTCTGCACTTCGCCGGCGAAGCTGGGTTGGTAACGTCGCAGACAGGTGTTCGCGACGAGCGCAGCTTTCCTGACAGCGGCGCGCCGCTAGCCACGGCAAAAGGGGATGGACTCGGCTCGCCGGCTCAGTTCTTGATCACTGTGGTGCGGCTGCGTCCCACCGAGACGAGCACGATGATGAGCGCCAGCACGACGAGACCGAGGATGATCCAGGTCGGGCTGGCGTACCAGGTCGTCGTCTTCGTCTCCTTCGAGACTTGCACGTCGGTCGTTCCACCCGACGACCCGCTCGAGGCCGCGGGGCTCGACGACTGACTGGAGGGCTGCGACTGCTGCGCCGCGAGGGGCGAGAACGCCGTGGCTAGCGGCAGCAGGAGCAGCATGACGAGAGCTATCGAGGCAACACGATGGCCAGATGTCGGCCGCATGGGGCACCTCCTTGACCGCACCCTGCGGAGCAATCGACGTGCCGACATGCTTTCAGCCCGGCGGTTTTTCCCACTCCTCGCCCGGCTGGTGCAGGCCGACGTAATAAAGGAGCGAGCGCGCGAAGCCGTCCATTCCGGGGAAGAAGCTCGCGGCGGTGAGGTTCATGCGCCAGAGGTCTTCGCGCGCCGGCCGGTGCAGGGCCTGCGGCAGCACCACCTCGACGACGCTGGCGGCCAGCGCGTCGGCGGCTTCTGCGGCGGCGCCGAACGCACGCGGCTGCTGGTGGAAGTCGAGCTCGCCGACGCCGAACGTGGCGGCGAGGTTGTCGACGAAGCTGCGCGAGGGATCGAGCGAGACGAGGAACATCCCCTGCTGCGCCGCCAGCCGCTCGTCGAGGTGGAAGGGCTCGACGGCGACGACGCCGGCGCCGAGGTCGGGGCGGCCGAGCAGCGCCTTTGCCACGCCCCAGCCCTCCGGCGGCAGCTCGGCGAGCGCCGGGTCGAGGGCCGCCAGGCGCGCCACCGACGCCTCGCGCAGCCGCTGCAGGTCGACCGCCCACACCGCGGCGTCGCCGTCGGCGCCTTCGATGGCGAACCAGACGGCGACGTAGAAGGAGTTGCTGAAGTCGAGCAGCCGCGTCGGCGCGCCGTGGTGGCGCAGCAGCGCCAGCCAGCCGAGCGCGTCGTCGTCCTCGGGAACCTGCGACACGTACTGGCGCGCGCGCCGCCGCGCCTCGCGCACCATGCGCTCCTCGAGCGTGTAGAGGTCGCCGCGGTCGTACTGCAGGCGCGCCGCGGCGCGCTCGATCGACGTCGACGGCACCTGCGAGGCGTCGGGCTGGCCGCGGAACGCCGAGCGCGGCAGCCGCCGCGCCAGGTCGCGCGCGGCGTCCCACGAGGTGGGCCGGATGGCAGCGAAGACGGGCGGCGATGACATGACGGTCAGCGCACGGTGCGCCAGGCGCACCCTACCGCGAAGCCTCTCTCAGTGCTGACCCACGGCGATGCGCTCGCTCGGCTGGAGCGTCTTGCCCACCATCCAGAAGTCGGGCATGTAGGTCGTCAGCGAATCGTCGAGGTGGCTGCGCGAGTAGCCGGCCGCGAGCTGGTTGTCGTAGTACTGCAGGTAGAACTCGAACGGGTCCTGCGGGTGGGCGTCGGCGATCTGCAGGTTGGTGCCGACCATGAAGAGCCGCCCGAAGCGCACCGTGCCGCCGTAGAGGTGCATGTAGTTGGCGACGTCGCGGTCGGGCGGCGGCGGCGGCGCGGCGATCGTCTTGCCAGACGCCGGACCGATCTCCTGTACCAATTGGTCGCCCTCGATGCGTACCTTCTCCAGCCGGCCGACGATACGCGGCGGCGGCAGCGCCTTGCCGGGGTCGAGGATGAGGTCGTTGCCCTCGACGCGCAGTCCTTGCGCGCCCGAGAGGTCGAGGATCTTCTCGAGCTTGATGTGGAGGAGGTCCATCAGCGGCTTGCCGTTGACGTCGCAGACCTCCACCTTCACCGGGTGGAGGCGCAACAGGCCTTCGCGCGTCGGCTGCACGTCGGCGATGATGGTGAAGGGAACGTCGAACCCCTGCTTGCGCAGGTGCGCCCAGTGCATGACGCCTTCCTGCTTCAGCTTGCCGTCGGGCGTCATCGTGACGCGCATCTTCTTGAGCGGCGCGCCTTGGTAGGCGAAGACGTGGTTGTTGAGCAGCCCGGTGAGCGACTCGGCGCTCATCGCCACTTCGGCGTCCTGCACGTGCACCTCGTACGACTTGGCGTCGCCGAAGACGACGACGCCTCCCTTACCGGTGGGCACCATCTCGCCGAGCAGGTGGCGCACGTCGAGGAAGAAGGTGTCGGCCTGCCGCAGGTAGACGTGCTTCATCACCAGCCGCGTGTGCTCGTCGACCGGCGGCACCGGCGGCTGCAGGGGGGCCGGCGGCTGCGCCTCGTCGATCACCTCGACGACGGTCTGGTATTTGTTGCCGCAGCAGCAGCCGGCGGCGAAGAGCGCCGCGAGCATCATCGCCGTCTCGGATGCGCGTCGCCGCATCACACGCTACTCCGGCAGCGCCAGCAGGCGCTCGCAGACCTCTTCGAGGTCCTTGCCGCTGACGTCGGGAGGATCGAACGCCTCGATGCGGCTCTCGCCGCGGTCTACCCAGGCAGTGGCGAGGCCGGCGCGGTGGGCGCCGTGCACGTCCCACGAGTGCGCGGTGACGAGCGCCACCCGCGGCGCCTCGACGCCGAGCAGGCGCACCACGTGCCAGTAGACCTCAGGCCGCGGCTTCCACTGCTGCACGTCCTGGATCGAGACGATGCCTTCGAGCAGCGCGCCGACACCGGCGCGGCCGAGCAGCTCGCGGGTGCCGTCGCTGTCGCCGGTGCCCACCGCCAGCGCCGGGATGCCGGCGGCGCGGGCGCGCGTCAGCGCCGGCTCGACGTCGGGGTGCGGCGGCAGGTCGCGGAGCTGGGCGGCGATGCGGTCCACCTCTTCGGGCCCGATGCCGTTGCCCTGCTCGGCGACGATGCCGGCGAGCGCGGCTCGCGCCACGTCGTCGAAGGTGCGGAAGGAGCCGCTCGCGGCCAGCGCGAAGCCCGCTTGCAACGTGCGCGCGAGCCAGAGCCGGTGGGTGCCGCGCGGCAAGCCGGCGGCGATGAGCGACGGCTCGAGCGGCGCGGTGTCGAAGAGCGTGTCGAGCACGTCGAAGGCGAGGGCCTGCGGGCGTTGCGGCATACGGCGTCAGCGCTGGTGCAAAGGTTGTGCAAAGGTTGGCCCGCAAGGCGTCGGGCCGGCGGCATCAGTGGGTTGTGGTGGACGGCGCGCGCTCAGGTCGGGATCAGCTCCCGCACTTTTTTCTTGAACGACTGGCGGATCATCGCCGCGGCGCCGGGATCGCCCTTCAACACGGCACGGGTGAAGTTGCGCGCCTCCTCGAGCGTGACGTGCGGCGGCAACGGCGGCACCTCGGGGTCGCAGAGCGCGTCGATGACGACCGGCCCGTCGGCGGCCAGCGCGTCGTCCCACGCCGGCCCGACGTCCTCCGGCCGCTCGACGCGGATACCGCGCAGGCCGCAGAGCTCGGCGAAGCGCGCGTGGTCGAGGGCGGGCACCTCCTGCGACGCCGCGTACTTCGGGTTGCCCTGCATGGTCCGCATCTCCCACGTCACCATGTTGAGGTCGCGGTTGGCGAGCACCAGGACGACGAAGCGCGGGTCGATCCAATGGTCGCGGTACTTGGCGATGGTGAGCAGCTCGTTCATGCCGTTCATCTGCATCGCGCCGTCGCCGACGAGGGCGAACACCGGGCGGTCGGGGAAGGCGAGCTTGGCGGCGAGCGCGTAGGGGACGCCGGGACCCATGGTGGCGAGGTTGCCGGAGAGCGAGCCGCGCATGCCCCGGCGCAGCCGGATGTCGCGCGCGTACCAGTCCGCGGTGGTGCCCGAGTCGGCGGTCAAGATGGCGCCGTCGGGGAGCCGCTTCGACAACTCCCAGAAGAGCAGCTGCGGATTGACGGGATCGGCGGACTGGTAGGCCTGCGCCTCCATCAGCTCCCACCATTCGCGCACGTTCTCCTCGACCTGCTCGCGCCATCCGCGGTCGCTCTTCCGTCGCAGCAGCGGGATCAACGCACGCAGTGTGTCGCCGCTGTCGCCGACGAGGTTGACCTCGGTGGGGAAGCGCAGCCCGATCATCTTCGGGTCGCGGTCGATCTGCACCGCGCGCGCCTGGTCCCAGGCGGGGAGGAAGTTGGAGTAGGGGAAGGCGGTGCCGATCAGAAGCAGCGTGTCGCAGTCCTGCATCAGCTCCCACGACGGCTTGGTGCCGAGAAGGCCGATGGAGCCGGTGACGAACGGCAGGTCGTCGGGCAGCGCGTCCTTGCCGAGCAGCGCCTTGGCGACGCCGGCGCCGAGCAGCTCGGCGACCTCGATCACCTCGTCGCACGCCGAGCGCGCGCCGGCGCCGGCGAGGATCGCCACCTTGCTGCCGGAGTTGAGCACCTCGGCGGCGCGCCGCAGGTCCTCGTCGGCGGGGATCACCCGCGGCTCGCTGTAGGCGGCGCTCGTCGGGTTGATCTTGATCTCGTGCGGCAGCGGCTCGACGGCGTCCGCTTCCTGCACGTCGGCGGGGATGATTAGGCAGGTGACGGTGCGCTCGCAGCGGGCGATGCGCACCGCGCGGTCGACGACTGCGGGGAGCTGCTCGGGCACCATGACCATCTGCACGTAGCTGCTCGCCACGTCCTTGAACAGCGAGAGGAGGTCGACCTCCTGCTGCTGGTG
Organism: Thermoanaerobaculia bacterium; assembly: GCA_036005845.1. Classification (GTDB taxonomy): domain Bacteria; phylum Acidobacteriota; class Thermoanaerobaculia; order Multivoradales; family JAIOJS01; genus DASYQD01. The sequence continues at coordinate 20,471 of DASYQD010000125.1, forward strand.
GCCGCCGAGCGCGTGACGCGGCTGCTGGCCGACGATTGCGACGACAGGCGCGTGGTCCATCTTGGCGTCGTAGAGGCCGTTGAGCAGGTGGATGGCGCCGGGGCCCGAGGTGGCGAGGCAGACGCCGACCTCGCCGGTGAACTTGGCGTGGCCGCAGGCCATGAACGCCGCCATCTCTTCGTGCCGCACCTGGATCAGCTCGGGGTCGCCCTTCGCTTCCTGAAGCGCGCCGAGGATGGCGTTGATGCCGTCGCCGGGGTAGCCGAAGATGCGGTGTACGCCCCACTCGCGCAGGCGGGCGAGCAGGAAGTCGCTCACCGTGCGCGCCATCAGCCGCGCCCTCCGCGCGTGTAAGACGTACACGTACCGTGTAACGGCTTCGCTCGCGGGCCGCCCGCGGCCGGCATCATCGGCTGTCCTTCTGCCCCAGCTCCGTCGCCTCGCGGTCGGTCTCCATGACGCCGACCTTGTGCTTGAACACCAGCTCGCCGCCCAGCCACCCCGAGCTGCCGAGAATCAGGAATGCCAGCGTCGAGACGAGGAACCCGGGGACGCACCAGCCGTCGGGGTCGCGGTAGCGCAGCCAGAGGCTCAACGCGAACAGCGCCACCGCGATGAGGTTGAGGATGAGGTGGAGGCGCGCGACCTTGAAGCCGGCCTCGCTCATCGTTACCCCGAAGTAGTCGACGAGGCCGAAGACCGCGGCAGCGAGCGCGCCGATGACGCCCAGCACCAGCGAGTAGCGCGCCGCGTCGCCCCACCCCGGGTTTCCCGTCCGCCACGTCACCAGGTCGGCCACCAGCGTGAAGGTGAACGCCCCGATGGGGATCGCCACCAGCGCCGGATGGATCGGATGCCCGCCAATCGCTGCCTTGCTGCGCATGGGCTGCTCCTCTCTCGTCGATGCACCCCAGCCCGCCGCTGCGCTCGCGAGGCACGGCCTCGGGCACAGCACCGCGCGGAGCTGCGTTGCACGCTGCCTGCCCACTCGGGGTCGGCAGGGGCGGTTCATCGCTGGAGATCTCAGCCCGAGCTCCGTGCGGAAGCGCGGGCGCGCGCGGGGCGCAACCTTCGGAGGGGAGGGGCGTAGACAGTCGCGTGACTGCAACTGCGGCTCTTGCGCCTCGCCGGTCTCGCCCGATGCCATGGTGGCGGCGTGCAGGGTGGACCATCGCCGGCGCGGTGGCGTTGGCGATGGCCCTGGCCACCGTCGCTTGTGCCGCGCGGTCGCATGCGGCCGCGGCAGTGGCGCCGGACGAGATCGCGCCCGGCATCTTCGTCGTGCCTGGCGGCTTCGTTCCCGGCCAGCAGCCCGACGGCAACAGCGTCGTCTTCCGCGCCCCGCAGGGCGCCGTCGTCGTCGACACCGGCCGCCATCGGGAGCACACGCAGGCGGTGCTCGACCGCGTGGCTTCGCTCCGCCTCGCGCCGCGCGTGGTCGTCAACACCCACTGGCACCTCGACCACGTGGGCGGCAACGTCCTCGTGCGCGAACGCTTTCCGGGCGTGCGCGTCTACGCCAGCGACGCCATCGCCGAGGCGCGCACCGGCTTCCTCGCCAACTACCACCGCCAGCTCGAGCAGATGATCGCCAGCGACCAGCCCAGCGCCGAGGCCAAGGAGGGCTACCGCGGCGATCTCGCCCTCATCGACGCCGGCGACCGCCTGGCGCCCGACGAGATCATCGCCAGCTCCGGCCGCCGCACCCTCGCCGGCCGCGAGCTCGATATCCACCTCGAGCGCCGCGCGGCCACCGCCGGAGACGTCTGGATCGTCGACCCGGCGACGCACGTTGCCGTGGCCGGCGATCTCGTCACGCTGCCCGCGCCATTCCTCGACACCGCCTGCCCGAGCGGCTGGCAGACGGCGCTCACGCACGTCGCCGCGGCCGATTGGAACGTGCTCGTGCCCGGCCACGGCCGCCCGATGAATCGTGAGGACTTCGACACCTACCGCAAGGCATTCGACGCCCTCCTCGCCTGCGCCGCCTCCACGCGCCCCAGCAGCGACTGCGTCGCCGACTGGTTCAACAACGGCGGCGACCTCGTCGCCAAGAACGACCCCGGCAACGGCCACGACTTGGTCGCCTACTACGTCGATAACGTCCTACGCGGCGCCCCGGATCGCATGGCCAAACTCTGCGGCTCGTGATGGCACCCACGCCTTAAGATGACGTCATGAAGCAGCTCACACCCGTAGAGGAAAAGCAGTTGGAGGACGCGCTCGCGGCCATCCGCGCTGGCGAGTTCGTCGACGGGCGGAAGGTGGCGGCAGACCTGAAGGCGCGCGCGTTACGCCCTCTCAACAAGAAGTGACGCACATGGAAGCCATCAACGTCGCGCAGAAGCTCGCGAGCTTCGACGATCTCTGGCATCAACGCCTGATCGCCGAGCTCAACGGGCAGCACGTCAAACTGGTGAAGCTCCAGGGCACCTTCATCTGGCATCACCACGACCACGAAGACGAGCTCTTCATGGTCCTCGCCGGCCGCCTCAAGATGGAGTTCCGCGACCACGAGGTCTGGCTGGAGCCCGGCGAGCTCATCGTCGTCCCAAGAGGCGTCGAGCACCGCCCGCATGCCGACGAGGTCACATCCATCATGCTCTTCGAGCCCGCCGCCACCGTCGCCACCGGCAACATGGAACACGAGCAGCCGCCCGAGCCCATCGAACGCATCTGACCGCCTTCCTTCGGCGCCAACCACGACCCGAAGGCGAGCCTCGACGGCCCGAACACGATCGTAAACATCCACTCGTGAAGGCGGGCGCTCAGCGGATCCGGGGGCCGCCGTGGCAGCACCTCCGGAAGGCGCTTTCGCCACTGTTGCGGGTTTCCGGCAGTAGCGGCGCCTGGAGGTGGAGGCGCGCCCTCTTCCTCCCAAAGGGCACTGTAGGCGCGCCGGTGCTGCGGCGGCGGCCCCCGGATCCGCTCCGCGCCCGCCGGCCGGGTGGTCACAGTGACCCGCAGTCGCTCCCTCTCCGCGGCCCGCTGTTAACGTTCCCCACCCCTTCGCGTAAGACCATCGAGCCAGACCCCGAAGGAGGGAGTCCCCAACCGTGCAAGCCGCCCCGAACCCCCAACCCACCGCCGCAGCCGACGCCCAGCTCGAAGAGCTGTTCCGCGTCCACGGCCGCGACGTCTTCAAGACGGCGTTCCGCGTCACCGGCAGCGAGAGCGACGCCGAAGACGTCGTGCAAACCGTCTTCCTCCGCCTCCTCGCCAACCGCCACGCCGGCCGCGTGCGCCGCGACGAAGCCGGCGCCTACCTGCGCCGCGCCGCCACCAACGCCGCCCTCGACGCCCTGCGCCGCCGGAAGACCCGCGCCGCGGTCCCCATCGACGACGCGCCACCCGACACTCTTGCCGACGCCGCGCCTTCCGCAGAACGACAAGCAAGCGGCGCCGGCCTCCGCCGCGCGCTGCGCGACGGACTCGCCCGCCTCAACCCGCGCGCCGCCGAAGCCTTCGTCATGCGCCACCTCGAAGGCTTGACCAATGGCGAGGTCGCCGAAGTCCTCGGCACCTCAGCTCCTGTGGTCGCGGTCACCCTCCACCGCGCCCGCCGCTCCCTGCAGAAGCACCTCACCACGTCTCTCGGTCCCCGCAGCCTGATTGGAGAACGGTCATGAGCGACAACCTCCTCCGCGCCCACGACGAAGACCTGGTCGACCGCGCCACCGCCGCGATCCGCCAGGAAGCCGAAGGCCTCGACAACGCCCGCACCGACGCCGCCCTCGAGCGCGTCCGCGAGCGCCTCGGCGTCGCGCCCGAGATCACCGGTTCGGTGCTCGGCTGCGCCGACATCCAGCGCCTGCTGCCGGCCTTCCTCGCCGGCACGCTGTCGCACGAGCGCGAGCTGCTCGTCGCCGACCACACCCGTAGCTGCATCGCCTGCCGCCGCGCGTTGAAGACGCTGCAGGAGGGCGAGCCCGCCGCTGCCGTCGTCGCGACGTCGCGCGTCCGCCGCATCCCGACCTGGGCGTGGGCCGCCGCCGCCGCGGTCGTCCTCCTCTTCGGCATGCAGCTCCTCGTCCTCCGCCAGGTGTGGCCCGGCGGCGCCGCGGGCAGCAACATGCTGCGCGTCCTCTCCGGCACCGTCGTCGGCGTCGGCGGCAGCACGGCGCAGACCTTCGGCGCCGGCGCCGACGTGCCCTACGGCCAGCAGGTGGTGACGCCGCGCGGCCAGAGCGCCATGGTGCGCCTGGCGGACGGCTCCACGGTCGAGCTGCGCGAGCGCACCCGCTTCGCGGTGACGCACCGCCGCGCCGGCACCACGCTGCAGCTCGAGGGCGGCGACGTCATCGTCGAGGCCGCCAAGCAGGCGCCCGGCCGCCATCTCTGGGTGGCGACCAACGACTGCACGGTCGCCGTCGTCGGCACCGTCTTCGCGGTCGACGCCGGCACCCGCGGCTCGCGCGTGTCGGTGCTCGAGGGGACGGTGCATGTCGATCAGCCCGGCCGCCCGCAGCGCGTATTGAAGCCCGGCAACCAGGCGACGACCAGCGCCCGCGTGCGTCCGGTGGCGCTCAAGGACGAGGTGGAGTGGAGCGTCCGCCGCGAGCAGCACCTCGCCCTCATCGCCGGCATCGCCCTGCTCCAGAAGGAGCTCGCCGCGCTGCCCGCCGCCGAGAAGCGCTTCGAGAGCCCGTTCCTCGACCAGCTGCCGGCGACGACGGTGATGTACGCCGCGATGCCCAACCTCTCCGGCAACCTCGGCCAAGCGCTCGACCGCGTGCGCGAGCGCGTCGCCTCCGACCCGCAGCTCGCGGCGATGTTCGCCAACAGCGCCGACGTGGCACGCCTCGGCAGCTTCCTGCACCACCTCGCCGGCCTCGGCACCGAGCTGGGCGACGAGATCGCCGCCGCCGGCTGGCTGGGTACCGACGGCAAGATGGTCGGGCCCGTCGCCATCGCGCCGGTCGACGATCCCGCCGGCTTCCGCGCTCACCTCACCGCGGCGCTGCCGCAGCTGCGCGCGGATCTCGGCGGCGATCACATCTTCATCGTCGCCGATCCGTCTACGCCCGCAGCCGGTGACGGCCTGCAGGTGTGGATCAGCGACAGCCTCGGCGCGGTCGTCATCGCCTGCGAGGGCCCGGCCCTGGCGCAGATCGCGGCGGCGCTCGGCGACAACGCGCAGCCCTTCCGCGACTCGGCCTTCCACCAGACGATCGCGGGCCGCTACGCCGCGGGCGTCGACGGCATCCTCGCCGTCGACCTCAAGACGATGATGAGCGCGCACACCGACGCCGAAGACCGCGACAAGATGAGCAAGCTCGGCCTCGACGGTGTGCAGCACCTGCTGCTCGAGCAGTGGGCCGAGGGCAGCGAGACGAAGCGCGAAGCGGTGCTCTCCTTCGACGGCGCCCGTCACGGCATCGCTTCCTGGCTCGCCGCGCCGGGTCCGATGGGCGCGCTCACCTTCTTCTCGCCCGACTCGACGGCGGTGGCGGCGTTCGTCACCAAGGAGCCGCGCCTGCTGCTCGCCGACGTGCTCGCCGCCTTCTCTGCCGAGGAGCGCGAACGCTTCGAGGCCGACCGCGCCAAGTTCCAGGCCGAGCATGGCTGGGACCCCATCTCCGACCTCGCCGAGCCGCTCGGCGGCGAGATCGCGGTGGGCGTCGACGGCCCGCTCGTGCCGGTGCCGGCGTGGAAGGCGGTGGTCGAGGTCTACGACCCGCAGCGCCTGCAGGTGGGCATCGAGCGGCTGGTCGCCGACGTCGACGCGCAGCTGCGCCAGAACGGCGAAGGCAGCCTGACGCTGCAGGCCGAGGGCGACGGCTGGCTGGTGCGCCGCACCCGCGCCGACGGCACGACGCACGACGGCCACTACCGCTACCAGGACGGCTACCTGGTGGCGAGCGCCACGGTCGGCCTGGTCGAGAACGCCCTCGCCACCCGCGCCACCGGCAGCGGCCTGCTGCAGTCGCCGCGGCTGCGCGCGCTGCTGCCGCCCGACCGCGAAGTGAACCTGTCGGCGCTCTGGTACCAGGACCTCTCCTCCGTCGTCGGCCCGATCACCGGCGTGCTCAAGGGCATGGGAGCGCAGATGGGGCCGCAAGGCGGTGAGGCGCAAGCCGCGCCGCCCCCGCAGATGGAGGCGCTCACCAAGGCGCTCGGCGAGGCCGGCGGTCCGACCGTGGTCTTCGCCTACGGCGAGGAGAACGAGATCCGCCTCTCCTCGTCGAGCCCGCGCAACCCGCTCGGCTTGATCGACATGCTGCTGCTCAAGGGCAACAACCTGGGCCCGCTGGCGGCGGCGGCGCACGGCGCGGAGAGCTCGGGCGGCTGACCGCTCGTTCATCGCGAGGAGCGCAGCGACGAAGCGATCTCGACCTCGGTCGGGATCGCTTCTGTTCGCCACCACTTCGCCATCGCGATGACAACGATTTCGCCGAAACTCTTCCTATCCTTCGCGCGTAGAGTCAGCTGACCATGGACACCGCGACCCCCGTCATCGCGCTCGAAAGCTTCGGCGTCAAGCTCGGCAAGCGCTGGATCCTGCAGGAGCTCGACGCCGAGCTCAAGGGCCGCTCGATCGGCCTGCTCGGCCCCAACGGCGCCGGCAAGACGACCCTCATCAACACGCTACTCGGCTTCCACGGCGTCGACGCCGGCCGCGCCCGCATGCTCGGCCACGACGTGGCGCTGGAGCGCAAGTTCCTCGCCGGGCAGGTGGGCTACATGCCGGAGCGCGACGCCTTCGTCGCCGGCATGACCGGCATCCACTTCGTGCGGCTGATGGGCGAGCTCGCCGGGCTGCCCTCGCAGGTGGCGCTCGAGCGGGCGCACGAGGCGCTCTTCTTCGTCGGTCTCGGCGAGGCCCGCTACCGCCCCGTCGACACCTACTCGCAGGGCATGAAGCAGATGGCGAAGCTGGCGCAGGCGCTGGTGCACGGGCCCCGCCTGCTCTTCCTCGACGAGCCCACCAACGGCCTCGATCCCGGGGCGCGGCAACGCATGCTCGACCTCGTCAAGACGATCCGCGACCGCGGCGAGACGAAGATCGTGCTCTCCTCGCACCTGCTCAAGGACGTCGAGACGGTGTGCGACGAGGTCGTCGTGCTCAAGGCCGGCCGCATCGCCACCGTCTGCGACCTCGAGGCCGAGCGGCGCGCCAACCAGAGCTTCCTCGAGCTCGAGCTGCGCGGCGGCAACGGCCACTTCGCGGAGGCGGCGGCGCAGCTCGGCTGCGAGTGCCTGGTGCACAGCAAGCGCCGCCTCAAGCTGCTGCTGCCGCAAGGCGTGCAGGTGCAGCAGCTCTACAGGATCGCCGCCGAGCAGGGCGTGCAGATCCGCCGGCTGCAGGCCCGTCGCGACTCCCTCGAAGACATCTTCTTGAAGGCCATGGAGGAGCGCGATGGCAGTCCATAGTCACGTCTTCCACCCCTACGCGGGCGAGCGCACGTCGCCGCGCCGCGCCTGGATGGTGGTGGCGCGCTACGCGCTCTCCGAAGTGCTGGCGCTCAAGAAGACGATCGCCCTGCTGGTGCTGGCGGCCTTCCCGCTGCTCGGCGGCGCGGTGGTCATCTACCTGCACCACAACCTCGAGGCGATCAAGATCCTGGCGATCCCGCTGCAGGCGCTGGTGCCGATCGACGCCAAGTTCTTCTATTACATCCTCCTCACCCAGTGCTACATCGCCTTCGGGCTCACGGCGGCGATCGGCGCGCGGGTGTTGGTCAACGACCTGCGCGACAACGCGCTGCCGCTCTACCTGTCGCGGCCGCTCACCCGCGTCGAGTACGTGCTCGGCAAGGCGGCGGCGATCGCCTTCCTCACCTCGCTCGTCACCTGGGTGCCGTCGCTGCTGCTCTTCGCGCTGCAGGGCTCGCTCGACCGCGCCTGGATGGCCGCCAACTGGTGGATCGGCCCGGCGATCTTCTTCGGCGCCTGGACGGCGATCCCGCTCTTCGCCCTCGTCTGCCTGGCGGTGGCGTCGGTGATCCGTCGGCGCGCGGCGTCGGAGGCCGCCTTCGTGGCGCTCTTCATCGTCGTGCCGCTCATCGCCGGCGTCGTCAACCAGTTCCTGCACATGCAGTGGTGGATCCGCTTCTTCCTGCCCGCCATCTTCGAGTCGCTGTGGACGCCGCTCTTCCGGCTGCAGCAGAGCAACGGGCTCAGCGCCACGGGCGCGTTGTTCAGCCTGGCGGTGGCGCTGGTGCTCGCCAGCACGGTGCTGCTCAAGCGGGTGCGGGCGTGGGAGATCGTGCGATGAGCACCGGGGCCGCCACCAACAACGCGGGCGTCGTCTTCCACGACGTCTCCAAGTTCTACGGCGAGGTGCTCGGCGTCAACGGCGTCACCGTCAACGTCGAGCCCGGCATCACCGCCCTCGTCGGCCCCAACGGCGCCGGCAAGAGCACGCTGATGAACCTGATGACGGGGCTCGTGGCGCCCACCCGCGGCACCATCTCCGTGCTCGGCCACGCGCCGCGCGATCCCGAGGTCTTCCGCCGCCTCGGCTACTGCTCGCAGTTCGATGCCTTCCCGCGCGCCGCCACCGGCTTCCAGTTCGTCGCCGGCTTCCTGCGCCTCTTCGGCTACGAGGAGCCCGAGGTGCGCCGCCGCGCGGCCGCCGCCATCGAGCGCGTCGGCCTGGCCGAGGCCGCCAAGCGCCGCGTCGCCGGCTACAGCAAGGGCATGCGCCAGCGCGTCAAGCTCGCGCAGGCGATGGCGCACGACCCCGCGGTGCTGGTGCTCGACGAGCCGCTCAACGGCCTCGACCCGATGGCGAGAAGCGAGTTCATCAGCCTCTTCCGCGAGCTGGCGAGCGAGGGGCGGCACGTCATCGTCTCGTCGCACATCCTGCACGAGGTCGACCTCATCGCCGACCAACTCGTGATGCTCCATCAGGGCTACGTCGTCGCCGAAGGCGAGATCCCCGAGATGCGCGAGGAGATGGTGGTCGACCTCGACCGCCCCATCCAGATCCAGGTGCGCTGCAGTGAGCCGTCGCGTCTCGCGGCGCGGCTCTTCGGCGCCGACCACGTCATCGAGGTGAAGCTGCTGCCGGACGGCGGCGGCCTCGTCGCCACGACGCGCGACGCCGACCGCTTCTACCTGCTGCTCAACGAGCTCGCCAGCCGCGGCGAGGTGGGCGTCGAGGCGGTGGCGCCCGCCGACGAGGACGCGCACGCCGTCTACCGCTACCTGGTCGGGAGTGAAGCATCATGACCACCGCCGCGACCGCCGATCCGCAGCTTCTCGCCGCGCCCGGCTCTCCAGATGTCCCCGCCGGCCGCGCCGCCACGCTGCGCGCCTTCTTCGGCGTCATGCGCCTCGAATGGCGCCGCCAGCTCCTGACGCCGCGCGTGCTCTGGCCGCTGCTGCTCGCCAGCCTGCCGGTCGCCGTCACCGGCGCCATGGCGTGGGCGGCGACGCACTTCCACGACCAGCTCGGCGACATCCCCAACCTCAACGAGGTCTACGCCAACCTCTACCACGCGCTCATCGTGCGCATCGTGCTCTTCTTCGGCTGCCTCGCGCTGTTCCTGAACCTGGTGCGCGGCGAGGTCGAGGAGCGCACCATGCACTACCTGCTGCTGACGCCGGTGCGGCGGCCGCTGATCGTCGCCGGCAAGTACGTCGCGGCGGTGGGCTCGGGCTGGTTGCTCTTCGGCACCACGACGGTCTTGAGCTTCGTGCTCATCCACCTGCCGAAGGGGCTGGACACCGCCTTCACCGCCGGCGCGCTACGCCAGCTCGCCGCCTACGTGGCGATGACGATGCTCGGCTGCCTCGGCTACGGCGGCGCCTTCCTGCTCCTCGGCTCGCTGCTGCGCAGCCCCGGCCCGCTGGTGGCGCTCTTCTTCACCTGGGAGTGGTTCCAGTTCCTGCTGCCGCCGCTGCTCAAGCAGATCTCGGTCGTTCACTACCTCAAGGCACTGACGCCCGTGCCGATCAGCGAAGGCCCGTTCGCGCTACTCGCCGATCCCACGCCGGTGCCGTTGGCGATCCTGCAGGTGGCGATCTACGCGACGCTGACCGTCAGCCTCGCCGCCTGGGTGTCGAGCCGCGCCGACCTCGACTACGGCAAGGGCTGAGAGCGGCGGCGCGGTCGTAGGCAGGATGGGTGCGTGGCAGCGACGCGCTCGCCTCGGTGTCCGTAGGAAGGTCGCCGGCACGCCAGCGCTCGCTCATACCCTGCCCCCCTGCGGCCGCCCGCGATTCCATGGCGTGGCGGCATGGTTCACAGCGCTTCGGCGGGTCGGGTTGCTACACTTCGCCACGCTCGCCCCACCTGGAAGCCCACCAGCAGAAAGGACCCGCAGTGAACAACCGAGTGATCAAGCCCCTCGCCCTCGCTCTCCTCCTCGGCAGCGTCGCCGTCGGCGTCGAGGCCGCCAAGGTACCCGCCGCGCCGAAGCCCGTCGCCGCCGCCTTCCGTGTCAGCTCATGCACCGACAACACCCTCTGTCGCCAGGAAGATCCCGCCGTGGCCGGCGTCGTCGGCAGCGGCAAGCGCGGAGGCGGCGGCTCTGATTCCGGCTTCTTCGCGGTGTGGGCGGGAAGCAGCGCCACCGACACTCACGGCATCAGCGCGCGGCGCTTCAACAAGACGAGCCCGCTCACCAACGACGTGCTGATCAGCCCGGTGGCCGGCGACCAGTACGACCCCGGCGTCACGGTGCAGAAGGCGGGCACCTTCGTGGCGGTGTGGTCGGAGCTCACCGACGGCCACTTCGACGTCAAGGCGCAGCGCTTCGGCTCGACCGGCACGCCGGTCGGCACGCCGATCGCCGTCAACGTCGACGACCCCGCGGCGCCGGGCGTGCCCGACGACCTGCTGCCGGCGGTGGCGCCGACTAAAGACGGCGGTTTCGCGGTGGCATGGGTGAAGGTGCTCTCGGGCGTGCAGTCGAGCGCCGCCTCGCCGCAGATCGTCTTCCGCCGCTTCGACGCCGCCGGCGCGCCGCTGGGCGCGCAGACCGCGCTGAGCCAGACGCTCAGCAACGACCGGCCGGCGCTCTGCGTCGACAGCGTCGGCAACGTCGACGTGGCCTGGCAGTCGGTCGACGAGTTCGCCGCCTTCGAGCCCAGCCACTACGGCGTCAACCTGCGCCGGCTCTCCGCCGCCGGCGTGCCGCTCGCCGCCGAGCAGGTGGTGGCGCCGGCGACCTCGAACATCCCGCTCCATCCGTCGATCTCCTGCGCCAGCAACAACACCTTCATCGTCGTCTGGCACACCGACCAGGCGCCGGCGACTGCGGGCACCGACATCGTCGGCCAGAAGTACGACAAGAACGGCGTCAAGTCAGGGGCGCCCTTCGTCGTCAACACCTCGACCGCGAACGAGCAGCGCAACCCGTCGATCGCCCACGACGCCACCAATGCCTACACCATCGTCTGGGAGACGATGACGTCGACCAACGGCAGCAAGCTCGGCATCTTCGGCCGCCGCTACAGCTCGGCCGGCAAGGCGGGACCGGTGTTCGAGGTGGTCACTCACGACATCACCCAAAAGTCGCTCAACGCCGTCGTGGCGCCGACCAGCGCCAACGGCAACTTCGTCGTCCTCTGGCAGACGGGCACCAAGGCGATCTGGGGCCGGCGCTACACGCCCTGAAAAACGAAGAGCCCCGATCGCTCGATCGGGGCTCTCCACCACGGCGTTGATGCCGCAGTCACCGGCGGCCGGCGCCGCCGAGTCGTCGACTACGGAGTGAGCTCCCAGAAGCCGCGGCCGTAGCTCGCCGCGCGCACCAGGCTCGAGGTCGGCGACACGTAGAGGTCGGTGACGTTGACCAGCGGCATCCCGGCGCCGAAGCGCGTCCAGGTGACGCCGCCGTCGGTCGAGCGGTAGATGCCCATGTGGGTGCCGGCGTAGAGGGTGTTGACGTCACCCGGGTCGTTCTCGATGGTGTTCACCGGGATGCCGGTGGGGAAGCCGCTGCCCTCGAGCGAGGTCCAGCTGGCGCCGAAGTTGGTCGACTTCCAGAGGTGCGTCTTGGTGGCGTCGGGCGCCACCGAGGCGATGTAGACGACCTGCGAGTTCGATGTGTCGAAGTGCACCCACGACATCGACAGGCCGTTGTTCGGCGGCGTGGCCGCCAGCGTCCAGCTGGCGCCGCCGTTGGACGACAGGTAGATGCGGCCGGCGGTGCCGGCGATGCCGAGGACGCTGCTGCTGGTGTTGGCGACGCCGAGGTTGCGAATCTGCAGGTCGGCCGCGAGGCCGGAGGTGCCCAGCGCCGACCAGCTGCCGGCGTAGTTGGTCGACTTGTAGATCTTGGTGTTGGAAGAGGTGTAGACGGTGTTGCCGGTGGGGTCGCCGCTCCACGCCACCACCTTGGTGAGGAACGGCGCGTTGCTGGTGCCGCACTCGGTGATGCCCGAGCACGACTGCGTGAAGCTGGTGCCGCCGTTGGTGCTCTTCTGGATGCGGGCGTAGTAGAGGCTGCCCAGCATGGTGTTGCCGTTGGTGCGGTTGATGTCGCTGCCGAAGCCGTCGCCGCCGACGTACTGGTTGAACGTCGACGTGGCGCCCGAGCGCACCCGCGTGCCGTTGTCCTGGAAGCCGCCGATCACCGCCGTGGTGTTCGCCGGCGTGGAGCCGACCGAATAGAGCAGGTGGGTGGTGATGCCGACGTTGAGGTTCGACGTCCAGGTCGTGCCGCCGTCGCTCGACTTGAACAGCCCGCCGTCGGAGCCGACGTAGAAGGACCCGTCGGGCCCGAAGCTGGCGGCGTGGAAGTCGGCGTGGATGTAGGGCAGGCCGAACTGCGCCAGCCAGTTGCTCGCCTGGCTGTAGCTCGAGCCGCCGTCGGTCGTCTTCGCCATCAGCAGCGCGCCGCCGAACCAGGCGCGGTTGGCGTTGGCGGGGTCGACGATCACCATCTGGTCGTACCAGCCCTGGCCGTTGAGCAGCGTCGCCAGCGTGCGCGACTCGGTGTTGGCGTTGGAGTAGCGCTTCTTGGTGACCGAGAGGGCCGTCCAGCTCTGGCCGCCGTTGGTCGACTTGAAGAAGTCGGCGAGGTCGCTCGCCGAGCTGCTGAGGGGAATCGCGGCCTCGAGGTAGAGCGTGCTCGGGCTCGACGGCGCCGCGGCGACCGTCATGCGGCCGACGCCGGTCGACTTGGTGACGCCCGTCGCGCGCGTCCAGCTGGCGCCGTTGTCGAGGCTCCACCAGACCTGACCGTCGGTCGTTCCCGTGGTTGCCGTCGGATTCGCTTCGAGGGTGAGCACGAGACCGGTGCCGCCGGTCGAGGCGATGGACCACACGTAGGGCGCGCCGGCCTGGCCGGTCGCGATCGCCACCTGCGAGAAGCTGGCGCCGCTGTCGGTGGAGCGGAAGAGGCCCTTGTCGGTGGCGGCGAGGACGATCGCCGGGTTGGTCGGCGCCACCATCACCTGCGGGATCACCGTCGAGCTGCCGAGGTAGACGGGCGCCGACCAGGTGTTGCCGCCGTCGGTCGTCTTGACGAGGCCGATACCGGTGCCGTCGAAGGGATCGCCGAGGCCGAGGTAGAGGGTCGACGAGTTGGAGGGATCCATCGCCAGCGAGCCGCACGAGAGGGTGCCGAGCGACTCGGTCTTCGGCTGCCAGGTGACGCCGCCGTCGGTCGTCTTCCACACGCCGCCGGCGGCGAAGGCGACGTAGAGCGTCAGCGAGCTGCTCGGATCGGGGAGGATCGAGCGCACGCGGCCGGAGTCGGAGACGTTGAGGCTCGAGGAGCCGTTCTTCTCGACGTCGGCCTTGGTGGGGCCGAGGCTGATCCAGTTGTTGCCGGTCGCCGCCGCCTTCTCGAAGGCGTCCTCGCTCGCGACCTGGCCGTCGCCTTGCGGCAGCAGGGCACCCCAACGCTGGCGCTCGCGCGCCGCGGCCTCGTTCAAGAACCGCATGTAGCGCGGCGAGAAGGGGCCGCCCAGCGACTTGGGCCCGTGGCCGTGGGTGGAGGTCTCGTTGTACCACTCGTCGGTGGCGATGCGGCGCAGCGTGGCGTTGTCCGCCTCGGCGCGCTCGTCCTCCGGCGATTCGGCGATGGCGGCGCGCGACAGCGCGAGCCCGGGAACCAGCCCGGCGGCTAGGGCGAGGAACCAAACCGCACGGCGGCAGCGAGGCAGGAACGTGGACATGCGGATCCTTCCTTCGTTCGAGGCGCGTTGATGGGGAAACTGTTGGGGAGCGGCTACAAGTGTAGCTGACCGGCCGATGAGCAACGGTCGTGCCATTGCCGGAAGGCGTCGTTCGCGAGCCGTTTGTCGTTGATGCGAAAGGACTTGACGGATCCGTCGCCGCGGCATCGGCTGGGTCAGGAGCTGATGGTTTTGGCCGGTGGGTCAAACTCTCGGCCATCAGGCCTTGACCAACCTCGGGCGGAAAGCGCTCGCCGCGCCGCTTGTCGCGAGTTGTGAGGCTCGGTTGCGGCGCCCCGGCTCAGCGCGCGCCGAGATCGAGCACGAGGTAGTCCGCGTCCTCGTAGGCGACGCGCATGCCGGGGCTGCGCCACAGTTGCAGCGCCAGCGCCTGGTAGCTGGGCATGCGCCAGACGGTGACCCAGCGGCAGCCGAAGGTGTCGCGGATCTCGCGCGCCGGATCGCCGGCGCGGCCTTGCACCACGGCCACGTAGCGCTCGAAGCGCTGCGCGTCCTTGGCCTGGAAGACCGTTGGATCGAGGGCCACGAGCGATTGCAACTGCGGCGCGGCGTAAAAGAGCGGCGAGCTGTCTGCCCACTGCGCGGTGAAGACGCGCTCGCCGCGCGCGCCGTGAGCGCCCAGCCAGCGCGCCATGGCGAGCGGCGCCGAGTGCCGCCCGTAGCCCTGCTCGCGTAAGGCGGTGACGGTGATGAGCGCCGTCACCACGACGGCGGCGGCGAGCGCGCGCCGCGTCCACGGCTTGGGCGGCGAGAGCCGGCGCCGAATGCCCTCACGCGCGAGCACCGCCAGCGCCAGCAGCGCGAGCGGCTCGCCGAGCTCGAGGAAGCGGCGGATGGCCACGGTGCCGACGAGCAGGAAGGCGAGCGCCGGCAGCGCCGCCGTCAGCGTGGCGCGGCTGCGCAGGCGCGGCTGCACGAACAGCGCGACGCCGACGATGGCGGCGACGACGTACGCCGGCCACTGGCCGGCGAGGATCCAGCCCTCGGGCGGCATCAGCTCGGTGCCGAGCTGGCTCTTGAGCGCCGCGTTGCCCGCCGACGTGGCCTGGAACGGCACCACGAAGTTGGCGATGAAGAAGAGCTTGAAGTTGGCCGGCACTTCGGGATGCACGAGCTGGCCGAGCAGCCAGCCGCCGGCCGCCGCCGCGGGCGGCTGCCAGGGAACGCGCGCGCGCAGCGGCAGGCCGCGGCCGCTGCCCTCCTCGGCGTCGAGCGCGACGAGACCGGCGAGCGACCAGAGCGCCGCGATCGGAATGGCGATCCAGCCGCCGGTGTGCGTGAGACCGAAGAGCGCGCAGACGACGACGAGCGTCTTCCAGCGGCGCTCGACGAGCAGCGCGACGACGACGCCGGTGAAGCCGATCAGCCAGACGTGCGGCCGCAGCATCTCGAGCCGCTGCAGGAAGAGCGTGCCGAGCGCCGGCAGGGCGAGCACGAACCACCAGGGCCGCGGCACACGCATCGACCACAGCGCCCAAGCGAACGCGCCCACCATGAAGAGCTGCCCGAGCAGCACGCCGAGGCCGGAGGCGAGCTCAAGCCGCAGCGCCGCGAACGGCATCAGCAGCGCGTGGAAGAGCGGCGTGCTGTCGACGAAGCGGTCGTAGAGAGTGGAGAAGGGCGTCCACCAGAACGAGGTGAGCCGCAGGTGCGACCGCATCTCGCGCGCCAGCGCGAGGTGGTAGTACTCGTCGTACGACCAGGGCAGCGGCGCCTCGAAGCGCAGCCAGGCGCAGAGCGTCACCACGGCGGTGACGGCGAGCGGGAGCTTCAGCAGCGCGAGAACGTTGGCGGCGAGCGAGGGGCGTGGCTCGACCATCGCATCGGCGGCGCGTGCGTCGCGGGTCGACCGCGCATCTCGAGCGCCGCGCGATGCCGCGACGTTCGCGGGACTCCTATCGCCCGCCGTCGCTGCCGCCGCCGCGCCGCGCTCGGCCCGGCGCGCCTTCTTGCCGCGCGCCATCGCCGCTACATCCGCTCCGGCAGCGGAATGCCCAGCACGCTGGCCAGCGCGCCGAGCGAGCTCGCGAACGCCTGCGACGCCGCGAGCCGCGCGGCGCGCAGCGACGCGTCGGTCTCTTGCAGGATCGGATGGCGGTGATAAACAGCGTTGAAGCGCTGCGCCAGCTCGACCGCGTGCCGCGCGATCAGCGACAGCTCGAGCGTGCGCCCGGCGCGCTCGACCGTCTCGCCGAGCCGCGCGCCGTGGAGCGCCAGGTCCCAGAGGTCGTCGGCCCACGCCTCCTCGGGCAGCGCCGCGGCCTCTTCTGCCGTTACCGCCGTCGGCAGCCCCGCTGCCGCGAGCTTGCGCTGGATGTTGCGCCAGCGCACGACGGCGTACTGCAGGTACGGCCCCGACTCGCCCTCGAAGGCGAGCGCCTCGGCGAAGTCGAAGGCGATGACGCGGTTGGTCGACGCCTTGACCATGAAGAAGCGCATCGCCGCGGTGGCGATGGCGACGGCGAGCGCCTGCAGCTCGCCGTCGGCGAGCTCGCGGTTGCGCGCCGCGATCTCCTCGCGCGCCTTGGCGACGAGCTGGTCCATCAGGTCGTCGGCCTTGACGCCGATGCCCTTGCGGCCGGACATCTCGAGCGTCTTTCCTTCGTCCTCACCTTCGACCGCGACGCCGAGCGCGCGCGCCGTCGCCGGTGATAGCGCCACCATCTCGTAGGCGAAGTGCACCGAGCGCTCCGCCTGTTCGGCGTGGCCCAACGCCTCGAGGCCGGCGCGCACGATCTTCTGCAGGTAGCTCTGGCGGATGTCGATGACATTGACGACGCGGTCGGCGCGGCCGAACCGCGGGTGCTCGGTGATGCCTCCTTCGGCACACGTCTCCCACACCCGCTGCTCTTCCCACATTCGGTACCGGAAGTCCTTGCCGAGCAGCCCGAACTTCCACAGCTGATAGGCGATGTCCTTGCCGACGTAGGTCACCGTGCCGTCGGAGCGCACGATCACCTTGTCGGGCTCCTCGAGCCCCTGGAACTCCTCGGCGTGGGCGAGCGGCATCATCCAGCAGCCGGCGTTCTTGCCTTCGGTTTCCAGGCGCACGACGCCGACGGCCTTCAAGCGCTCGAAGGCGACGTGGAAGAAGTCGAGCGCGAGGATGTCGGCCTCGTGGGTGAGCAGGTCGTAGCCGATGCCGAGCCGCCGCATGGTGGCGAGGTGGCGCACGAGAACGCGGCGCGCCACGAGCCGTCCCATCTCGGCGCGCGGGCCTTCGCCGCGCTCCAGCTCGTGCAGCGTCTCGCGCCGCAGGGACTGCCGCGAGGGGTCGCCCTCATACCACCGCCCGACCTCGCTGTAGAGGTCCCAGCACCAGTAGTCGAACGGCTCGGGGATCGCCGCCACCTGCTCGGCCGTCATGCCGCGGAGGTCGACGCAGCCGACGACGACGTCGGCGACCTGCACGCCGGTGTCGTCGATGTAGTTCTGCACCTCGACCGGGTGGCCGAGCGCGCGCAGCGTCGCCACCAGCACGTCGCCGAGCACGGCGTTTCTCAAGTGGCCGATGTGCGCCGCCTTGTTGGGATTGATGTTGGTGTGCTCGACGATCACCTTTTCTGGCGCCTTCGGCGCCTGGACTTTTTCGCGCGCGATCGGTGGCGCACCCAGCAGCCGCGCCATTGCCTGCGAGCGCGCCAGGAAGACGTTGAGGTAGCCGGCGCCGGCGAGCTTCACCTCGCGCACCCAGCCCGGCACCTGCAAGCCGTCGAGCACCTCCTGCGCGATCGCCCGCGGCGGCTTCTTGAGCTGCTTGGCCAGGTGCAGCGGCGCGGGGAACGCGAGGTCGCCCAGCTCGCGCCGCGGCGGCACCTCCACCACCGGCTCGTGCTCGACGCCGTAGAGCTCGCGAATGCGTGCCGCGAGCAACGACACGAGCTCCCCCTCCAGCTCCGCCCACATGGCGGCGGAGCCTACCAGCAGGGGTGGCGGGACCCCTTTGATATGCTCGCCGCGCCGTGGGAGACACCGCCGTCAAGAAGGAAGCGGCCCCGACCGGCGGACGCAGCCTCTCCATCAAGATGCGAGAGACCGACCTGCAGCTGCTGGAAGGGGACATCAGCGACCTGCAGGTCGACGTCATCGTCAACGCCGCCAACGAGAAGCTCCAGCTCGGCGGCGGCGTCGCGGGGGCCATCGCCAAGAAGGGCGGGCCGTCGATCCAGGAGGAGTGCAACCGCATCGGCGGCACGCCAGTGGGCACCGCGGTGATGACCGCCGCCGGCAACCTCAAGGCCAAGCACGTCATCCACGCCGTCGGCCCGCGGAAGGGCGAGGGCGAGGAGGACCGCAAGCTCGCCTCCTCCGTGCGCGCCTCGCTGGCGCTGGCCGAGCGGCAGGGCATGCGCTCGATCGCGCTGCCGGCGATCTCGGCGGGCAACTTCGGCTTCCCGATGGATCGCTGCGCGCGCATCATGCTCACCGAGATCCAGCGCTACATCCAGGGCGGCACCAAGCTCGAGCAGGTCGTCGTCTGCCTCTACGGCGACGAGGCCTTCGACACCTTCAAGCGCGAGCTGCGGCGCGGCTTCCGCTAGCCGCCCGGCGAGCCCGGCGGCGGCTAAAGCTGCTCGGCGACGCGCTTGAGGCCGCGCAGCTGCTCGACCAGCGTGCGCTCCCAGCGGCGGTCGAGGCGGAAGAGCTTGAGCAACGGCACCGGCCAGCCGGTGAAGCGGCTGCGCACGACGACGCGCACGCCGTCGGGCCGCGGCTCGAGGAACCACTCGTGACGCAGCGGCACGCCCAGCCACTTGCCGTCCCAGCCGATCGACTTGCCGTCGGCGCAGAGCGCAACCTTCGCCTGCATCGTCGAGGTGAGCCGGCCGTGCTGGAGCGTGAGCTCGAACGGGCTCTTCTCGCGCAGCGGCTTGAAGTCCTTGCTGCGCGCCTCGCGCACCGCCGGCCACCAGCTCTTCCAGGTGCGCGGCTCGATGAGGAGGCCCCATACCTTGGCCGCCTCGCAGGCGACCGGCAGGCGGGACTCGAGATTGAGCGGGCTCACGCCCCGAACTTCTGCAGCCGGCCGGCGTGGGCGAGGAGCAGCGCCAGCAGCGCCCGCGACGGGATGGTGCCGAGGTGGCCGGCGGCTGCGCACACCTCGTCGAAGCGCTCGCGGTCGTCGGCGAAGACGGTCGAGCGCCCGTGGCCGTGCGGGCCGGCGAGCAGCAGCGGCACGGGATGGAAGCTGTGCGCCTTCATCGTCGCCGGCGTCGAGTGGTCGCCGGTGACGGCGATCACGTCGGGCTGCAGAGCGAGCAGCGCGGGAAGCGCGCCGTCGACCTCCTCGATCGCCGCCACCTTCTGCGCCAGGTTGCCGTCCTCGCCCGCCTGGTCGGTCTGCTTGACGTGGAGGAAGAAGAAGTCGAAGTCGCCCCAGCGCTTCGCCACCACCTCGACGATGTCGGCGATGCGCTTGCCGCAGGGCACCACCTCCATGCCGCAGGCCGAGGCGACGCCGCGGTAGAGCGGGTAGCCGGCGAAGCAGCCGAAGCGCATCCGGTAGAGCTGCGGCATCGGCGGCAGGTGAGGCAGCGACGAGAAGCCGCGCAGCAGCGCGCGATTCGCCTTCGGCTGGCTCGCGAGCTCGCGGTGGACGATGTCGAGCAACTCCGCCACCAGCGCGGCCGTGCGCTCGCCTTCGGGAGCGCTGGCCTTGGGCAGGAGCGGCGGCACGCCGGTCTCCTGCGGGTCGGTGTCCTCGACCTGCGGCGAGAGGCCGCGGCCGCGCAGCAGCAGCACGAAGCGGTGCCCTTCTCCCGGCGCGAAGTGGACCTCCACCTCGCCGATCTGTCCGAGGCTCGAGACCGCCTTCTGAAGCCCTTCGACGATCGGCCGCGACTCCTCGGTCGCGATGCGGCCGGCGCGGCGGTCGACGAGATTGCCCTGCGCATCGGCGGTGGCGAAGTTGCCGCGCACGGCGACGTCGCCCGGCCGCACCTCGACGCCGGCGCCCAGGGCCTCGAGCACGCCGCGGCCGATGTCGCCCTCGGGCGAGAGCGGGTCGTAGCCGAAGAGCGCCAGGTGGCCGGGGCCGCTGCCCGGCGTCACGCCGTAAGCCACCGGCACGACGCGGCCGAGGCAGCCGGCGGCGGCGAGCGCGTCCAGGTTGGGCTTGCGCGCCACCTCGAGCGGCGTCCGCGGCTGTGCGGACGTGCGCACGTCGCCCAGCCCGTCGAGCACGAGCAGCACGATCTTGCTGTCGTTGGGATGCGCCAGCTCCGCGAGCCGCCGCGCGTCGAGCACGCTCATGCCACGAAGTAGCCGTAGGCCCGGACTTGCAGGCGCGTGCGCGGCTCGAAGCCGGAGCCGAAGAGCCCGAACGCGGCGGTGCGTGCCATCACCGGCAGCACGATCCAGCCGTCGAAGCTCTCGCCGCCGGCGTAGGCGGGCACCACCGGCTCGATCTCGGCGAGCTTCAACCAGTGGTCCTCGCGCGCGTCGAGGCGGGCGCGCAGCTCGACGTAGGCGCGGTCGAGGTCGATCACCCGCCGCGACGACGGGTGCCAGATCGAGAACAGGAAGCGCGCCTCGTCGAAGTCCGTAGTGTCGAGCTCGGCGCGGCCGGAGATGAGCAGCGGAAAGTTGAACGAGCCGCCGCTGTCGGTGGCATAGATCTCCGGCGTCGGGTCGAAGACGACCTGCAGCGGCTCGGCGGGTAAGTCGACGGGCTTGCGGCGTTGCATCGGTAAGTCGCGGGAGCGGGCGGCGGCGCGGCCGCATCGCCGAATTGGCGGGCGCGGAGTCTATCAAGCCGCTGCGCGCGTAACCCCACCGTCGCCGCGCGGTAATCCTGTCGTCAAAGGGAGGCCAAGATGCGTCTGCAGCTGCCGCTACCCGGGATCGTGCGCCGCCTCGCCCGGCGCCCGGCATTCCTCCTCCTCGCCGTGGGCACCCTCGGCCTCGGCATCGGCGCCGCGACCGCAACCTTCGCGGTCGTCGACGCGGTGCTACTGCGGCCCCTGCCGTACCCGCGGCCCGACGAGCTCGTCACCATCTGGTCGCACGCCGACCTGCCGGGCCACACCGGCGGCAGCCCGCTGTCGACGAACGAGGCGGTGGAGTACGGCTCGCGCTCGCGCTCTTTCGACAGCTTCGCCGCCTACACCTGGGTCCAGGCGACGCTGCTCGGCGGCGGCGAGCCGCGGCAGGTGGTGGCGGCGCGGGTGATGCAGCCGCTCTTCGCCACGCTGCGCGTCGAGCCGCTGTTCGGGCGCGGCTTCCTGCCCGCCGAGGACGCGCCGGGGCGCGACGACGTCGTGGTGCTCTCGCATCGCACCTGGCAGAGCGCGTTTGGCGGCGACCGCGGCGTGCTCGGCCGCAAGGTGGTGCTCGAGGGCAAGCCGCGCGTCGTCGTCGGCGTCATGCCGGCCGGCTTCGACTACCCCGGGCACGCCGAGGTGTGGGTGCCGATGGCGCTCGACCGCGGCGCGCTCGATGCGCAGACGATCGAGTCGCACGGCCTCAACGCGGTGGCGCGGCTGCGGCCGGGCGTGACGCTCGAGCGCGCCGAGGCCGACCTCGACCGCGTCGTGCGCGAGCTCGGCACGCTCTATCCCGGCCACTTCGGCGAGCGCGAGGGCATCAGCCTGGTGACGCTCGAGCGCACGCTGCTCGGGCGCAGCCGCACGCCGCTGCTGTCGCTGCTCGGCGCCGTCGGGCTGCTGCTGCTCCTCGCCTGCGTCAACGTCGCCAACCTGCTGCTGCTGCGCGCGCAGCAGCGCCAGCGGGAGGTGGCGGTGCGCGACGCGCTCGGCGCCAGCCCGTGGCGACTCTTCGGCCAGCTCCTCGGCGAGGCGCTGCTGCTGTCGGTGCTCGCGGCGCTCGTCGGCGTCATCGCGGCGCGGATCTCGCTCGCCGGCGTGCGCGCTCTGCTGCCGACCGGCCTGCCGCGTGCCGATGCGTTGGCGGTCGATTGGCGCGTGCTCGGGTTCGCGACGCTGTTGGCGATGGCGAGCACGCTGCTCGTCTCGACGGCGCCGGCGTGGTGGTTGCGGCGCGGCCGTGGCGCGGCGGCGTTGCGCGGCGCCGCGCGTGCACCACGGAGTGGGCGGCTGCCGGACGCGCTGGTCGTCGGCCAGGTGGCGCTGGCGCTCGTCCTCTCGACCGGCGCCGCGCTCGCCGGTCGCAGTCTCGGCGAGCTGCGCAAGGTCGACGTCGGCTTCGCGCCGCGCGGCGTGCTCACGGCGCGGCTCGCACTGCCGGAGTCGGCAGCCTACGAGACGCCGGAGCAGGTGCAGGCCTTCTATGCCGAGCTCGGGCAGCGGCTCGCCAACGACCGCCGCGTCGAGGCGATGGGCGCCGCGAGCTGGCTCGCCTTCGCCGACTATCCGTCGGACTGGGGCGTCGAGGTCGAGGGCTACACGCCGCCGGCGGACGCTCCGCCGGCGGGCGTCGAATACACCATCACCGCCGGCGACTATCTGCGGGCGATGGGAGCCAAGGTGCTCGCCGGCCGCACGCTGCGCTCGGGTGACGAGCGCGGCGTGCGCAAGGCGGTGGTGACGCGCCAGTTCGCGGAGCGCTTCTTCGCCGGCGA
>DASYQD010000126.1:0-2284 GCA_036005845.1 Thermoanaerobaculia bacterium
GAGGAGACGGCCGCGTACGTCGAGGAGCTCGAGCACCGGGCCGACACTGTCGAAGACGACTTCGAGCTTCCCTCCGGCGACGCCCTCGCCGCCGAGCTGACGCGCTACCTGCGCGAGCGCGAGGCCGGCAACGGCGAGTCGGGCCCGCGTGGGCCCGCCTCCTAGAGCTCTACCCGAAGGTAAAAGAGTAGACAGAGACGCCGGGCGTGAAGCTGAGGCGAAGCTGCGCGTCCAGCAGCTGTGGCCGGGTCACGACGGTGTAGAGGCGGTCGATCCCCTTGACGGCGATCGTCCGCAGCTTGTGGCCGTCAACCGAGACGCCGACGCTGCCGTGGCCGCCCATGACGAGGTAGACATCCTTGGCGTGGAAGTGGAGCGCCAGCTCCGCATCTCGGACAGCGGTCGTGTGCTCGCCACCGAGCCGCCAACGACCTGACAGCGCCCAGCTGTTCTGGCTGACGTCCTCCGGGGCCTTGTAGTCGTGTGAGACGTTGGGCAAAGCCTTCGAGCCCACATAGCCCGTGAGCTGGCGGTCGTAGCCGAGGTAGGTCTCAGGGGTCGTCAGCTCGGTCGGCGTCATGTCGGCGAGCTCCGCCGCGGGGCCTTTAGCGCCGAGCAGCTGCCGGATCAGGTTCTCCGTCCGGCTGTACTCGCCCTCTCCGAAGTGCTCGTTGCGGATGTCCCCGCGCTTGTCGATCAGGTACTCGGCCGGCCAGTACTGGTTCCGGTACGCGTTCCACGTCTTGTACTTCGGATCGAGCGCGACGGGCCAGCTGACGCCGAGCTGCTTGGTCGCCGAGCCGACGTTGTGCGGCACCGCCTCGAACGCGAACTCCGGCGTGTGAACGCCGACGATCTCCAGTCCGGCCCGGTGGTAGTCCTTCAACCAGGACTTCAGATGCGGCAGCGTCCGCAGGCAGTTGATGCAGGAGTAGGTCCAGAAATCGACGAGGACGACCTTGCCTCGGAGCTGCTGGAGCGTCAGCGGTTTCGAGTTGAACCAGTCGCTGATACCGGTGAAGGCGGGCGCAGGGCCGAAGTTCGCAAGCTTGCTCGACTCGTGGTGGCAGCGTCCGGTCAGCCGCTGCTGAACCGCGCAGCTGTTCTGGAGCCGGTCGGCGAGGCCCAATGGGCCGATGTTCGCGAGTGAACGGTCGACGTTGAACGTGATCAGCAGAGCCGTCACCGCGATCAAGGCGCCGAGCGCGGCGCGAACCTGGGTCGCGTGCGCCCGGAAGAGTTGCAGGCCACCGGCTGCGCGCCGGCCGCCGTAGGCGACCGCCAACATCGGCAGCGCGATGCCGATCGCGTAGGCGAGCGCCATCGCCTCGCGCTCCCCGCTGCCGACGCTCGCAGAGCCGGTGATGATCGAGGCGAGGATCAGGCCGCCGCAGGGTACGAAGACGAGCCCGAGCGCCAGCCCGAGCACGAACCCGCCGCCCAGATCGCCGCTCGGCCTATGGCTGAAGCGGGCAAGGGGGCGCTCGAGTACCTGGCCCAGGCGAGGAACGAGCAGCGTCGCCGCGACGACGAAGAGGAGCGCGATCGAGATGTTACGCAGGAGATCCTGGGGGAGGTGAAGCTGTCGCAGCAGCCATGACACCGCGAGCAGCGAGCCGGTGAAGCCGACGACGACTCCCGCGATGATCGCGAGCGGGCGACGGTTCCCGCCGCTCGCGCCGCCGGCGAAGACGATCGGCAAGACCGGGAACGCGCAGGGTGAGACCGCGGTGATGACACCAACGAGAAAGGCGACCCCGAGCAGAAGAGCCACGGCTTATGGTCCTTCGTCGAAGCCGGGCGTTACGGTTCTTGCGCCGGCGCGGGCTCCGGCTTTGCCGGCTCGTCTGCCTGCTTCGTGGCGTCCTGCGCCGCCTGCGGCTGCTGCTGCCCGTTCTGGGCCTGCTGCTGCTGCTGCGCGCTCTGAGACTTCTTCTTGCGCCGTCTCCGCCGGCGGCGCGATCTTCCGCTCGGCTGCTTGGGCGCCGGCAGATTCTCGGCGAGCCCGTGCGCGACTTCCGGCAGCGTGCCGAGCTGCTCGCGGGCGGCGTCGATCAGTTGGTTCGCGCGCGGTGTGTAGCCCTCGGCCGAGGCGAGGAGCGCCGCCCCCACTTCGAGCGGTTGCTCGCGCGCGGCATTGACGAGCTTGGCGGCGTTTTCCTCGTGCCGGTGTCCGCGTGAGTTGGCCAGCGCCCCAAGCAGGCGTTTCGCCTCCGGGAACTCGGCGCTCGCCCGGCGATCCTGCACCTTGCGCGTTGCGCGGGCGAGCCGCCAGATCCAGCGG
>DASYQD010000127.1:0-154972 GCA_036005845.1 Thermoanaerobaculia bacterium
ATCTAGCTAAACGGGATGGCTGTACCGCGGCTAACAGGACGGCGCGTCGCTGGCCAAAGAGCTGATCGACCACTTGCATTCAGTCGCCTAACCTTTCGTTGCAGCGGACAATACCCTGGGCATTCGCCCGGGTATTGCCGCTGAACTCATACACCGTTAGGCGACCCGGACTACGACCATGGCTCGGCGAAACGTCGTAGGAGAGTGCAAGCTGTGCGGCAACGTGCGCTCCCTCTGCCACTCCCACATCATCCCAGAGTGGGCCCATCGGACCACCTACGACGACACCCACACCGCCCTCGCCATTCACGCTCCAACAGGTCGCAAGCGCGCGGTACAAGTGGGGATCAGGGAACACCTGCTCTGCCGCGAGTGCGAGGACCGGATCGAGCGCCTAGAAACCGGGTATCGGCGCTTCTGGGGCCGGCCCGACTTGTTTCCCGAGCCGCTCGCCGCGCCCTATGTCGAGATTCACGCAGTCGACTACAAGATAACCAGCAAGTTCCTTCTCTCCGTTCTCTGGCGCGCACACATCTCGAGTCATAGGGACCTTGCCGGCGTTGAGCTCGGCCCCTACGGTGAGCATCTTCGAGTCCTTCTCCTCGATGATTCTGCGGCTCCCCAATCGGACACGTATCCGACATACTGCTACGTCCTGCGCGATCCGCTCTCTGCCAAACTGGCAAAGTGGATCGTCTTAAGTCCCGTTAGGGTTCGCAACGACGGGACATGGAACTACGAGTTTGCCCTCCTCGGCTGCGCCTGGAAGATCTTCGTTTCTCGCACACCACCGTCACTTCCAGTCTCTTGCCGCTTGACAGAGGACGGCAACTTGGCCGCACCCGTCCTCAACTGCACCGACTTTCCGGCCATTGCCGCCCTTCTCCAGAGGTCACGGACCTAAAGTGGCGGGTCGCCTAGCCCCTCGTTGCAGCGGACAATACCCGGGCGTTCGCCCGGGTATTGCCGCTGAACTCAGACGCCGTTAGAGGCGGCGCCCGGACCGTCAGTTGCGTGCCACCACAAGACTCACAGCCAGGTAGGTCGCGATGGACAAGCGATTTCAAGTATTCGTGAGCTCGACGTATGAAGATCTTCAGGCCGAGCGCCAAGAAGTTATGCAGGCATTACTGGAGTTAGATTGCATTCCAGCCGGCATGGAGCTCTTTCCCGCCGCCAACGAAAGTCAGTGGACCTTTATCAAGAGAATTATTGGCGATTGCGACTATTACATCGTCATTGTGGCCGGTCGATACGGTAGCCTTAACCCGCAAGGAATCGGCTACACCGAGATGGAGTACCGATACGCCACCGAGATCGGCAAACCGACGATTGCATTTCTCCACAGGGATCCGGAACAGCTCCCATTGAAAAGAACGGAACGGACACCGGAAGGACAGAAGTTACTGCGGGACTTTCGCGCCCACGTAGAGGGCAAGCTGTGTAAGCAATGGAGTTCTCCAGCCGAACTCGGTTCGGTGGTTAGCCGCAGCCTTGTTCAGCTCATGAAGGCAAATCCGGGGATAGGCTGGGTCCGCGGCACTGACGCCGGAGACCCCGCCGAAACCGCTCGGTTGCGCGCTCGTATCGAAGAGCTGGAGGCTGAGCTTGCTGCGCTCGCATCAACGGGGCCAAGTGGTACCGAGGCTCTCGCCCAAGGCCCGGATCGGTTCGGCGTCGATTTCTCGTATTCAGTGTATGTTGCCGACACGTACAAAACTATCGGCCCAGGTAAAGGTACGCGCACTCTAGTGCTGACATGGGACGAGATAATGTCAATCGGACTCCCCCCTCTGCTTGTGGAGGGATCCGAAGAGCAAGTCGAGCGACGACTCGAGGACTATTTCCGAAAGAGGGAGGGGGCTAGACTCTTGGCTCCTGAGGGAGGACCAGCCCGCGGAATGAACGTCGATCTATCGCGCCTCAGCTTGCAGCAGATAATCATTCAATTCCGCGCGTTAGGCTTGATTGCGCCGAGTATTCGCCAGCGGAGTCTGCGAGATACATCAACATACTGGAAACTCAGCCCCTACGGTGCAACTGTCATGACGCGCCTGTGTGCTATTCGGCGCGACGAGCCGATGTAAGGTCTATCTACGGCTTTGCGCAAGTTGACTCCGTTTCGGCGACCAGCGTTCGAAGCGCCGCCTAACCCCTCGTTGCAGCGGACGCTACCCGGGCATCCGCCCGGGCAGCGCCGCTGAACTCATACCCCGTTAGGCTTGAACGAAAAACACCGGTGGTGGGTCCAGCTTCGCTGCAGACAGAAGGAATAGCAGTTTGCTGGCCTGTTACAATCTACGACATGGCTAGATGCACTGCACCAGTTCGGGGACATCGTACAGCGAGCGGCGCAGCGGACTGCCCCGCATGCGGTGGCCGCTATGGCCGCTTCGGCGGCTACAGTGGCTACAGCAGCTATGGGTCGTACTCGCCGTCGCCCTCCTACTTCCCTGCGGGGAGCATCGGAGGTGGCCGAAGCAGCGTCGGAGGGTCCGGAAGTAGCGCAAGGCCGAGATGGTCGCGAGCCGGTTCGTCCGTGTCCTACACGCCTGCCGACGTGCGAGCCCTTACGCCGATCCGCGACAGCATCGAGAAGCAAATGCGCCTGCCTGAGACTCGGGACATCTTTCTCTGCCATGCGTGGGACGATCGCCGTGGCGTTGCCAAGGAACTCCATGATTTGCTGGAGTCACTCGGAGTCTCAGTCTGGTTCAGCGAGAAAGATGTCGCCCTCGGCACATCATTGCTCCGTGAAATCGACAAGGGCTTAGCGAAGTCCCGAATCGGGATCGTGCTGGTGACCCCCGCCCTGCTGCGTCGCCTCCAGCAAGAGGGCATCGCCGACAAAGAACTTTCGGCACTTCTCGCGCGCGACCTACTTGTTCCGATTGTCCACGAGACGACCTACGAATCTCTTCGCGACGTCAGCCCCCTTCTCGGTTCGCGCAGCGGCCTGAGCACTGCGGAAGGGCCGATGCGAGAGATCGCGGCCAAGCTCGCTGAACTGGTGGCCGCCTAGCTTGCTCACCGCTAACCAAAACCTCATCAAGGCACACGGGGTCACCGCTCGAAGACCCTGAACTCCCGGCAACGCTACCGGCTGAGCAGCCGGAGACATGGGTAACAAAGTAGACCGGGGACATGGGTAACAGGAACGCGGAGCTTTCGTAGGTGGGTCCGCTGGTCAACGGCACGCCTAAGCGCGCGACAGCCCTTAGTGGGCGACTTTGGAACCGTGCGCGACTACCGGGTCGCGATTGCCGCAGTCCTGAAGGCTGGCGTTTCGCTCAGGCAGTCTGAGCTCCTTCGCGCCCACCTGTGGGCGCCTCGTTACGGCGCGAGCTCGGCGGAGCTCGCGGAGGCGGTCGGCTACGGGAGTTGGAGGACGGTCAACTTCCAGTACGGCGCGCTGGCTCACCGGGTCACCATCGAGCTCGGCGTCTTCCAGCCGCCGCGTGGGCTCTGGGCGAACGTGCTCATCAACTGGGCGCCTGATGCCACGCGATCGCCGGCGGGGCATGCTCGATACGCTCTGCGCCGCGAGGTGGCGAGGGCGCTGATCGACTTGGGCTTTGGTGCGGCGCCGCCGAGCGCTTCCCTGCGCCCATGAACGCCATGCGCACCGTCCTCTTCATCTGCGAGCACGGCTCGGCAAAGAGTGTCGTCGCCGCGGCTCACTTCAATCGTCTTGCCGCTCAACGAGGTCTCGCGTTTCACGCCATCTCGCGCGGGACGAGTCCGGACGAAGTGGTGCATCCCGTGGCTCTCGCTGGTCTCGCCGCGGAGGATCTGGCGCCCGCAACCTCACCGACGGCCCTCGAAGAGGGCGATCTCACCGGCGCAGCCCGCGTGATCGCGTTCTCGGAGCTGCCGCCGGCCTACCGCGCCTCGGGGGGCATGGAGCTTTGGACGGTGCCGCCGATCAGCGAGGATTACGAGCGGTCGCGGAGCGCCATCGTCGCCAAGGTCGAGCGCCTCCTCGGAGACTTGGTGGTTACTCCACGCACCTGAAGACGTGGGAGACCCAAGATCGACGCGTGAAGGTCCTTGCTTGGCTCACCGCTCTTGCCGCGGCCTATTGCGTCTGCCGCGCTGGCTTCCTGCGGGGCAAGCTGCCCGAGAACCGCAGGAAGAACCGGCGTGGAGCGCTGGATCTCCTCTTCTTCTGGCGGGATCCCGACATCTACACGCCGCAAGGCCAGCGACTCCTCGACAGCTACTGGCTCTGGCTTCTTTCGGGCCTGGTCCTCGGCTTCGTTGCCACCGGGCTTCTCGTGAGCTACTCCTAGGCTGGCGAGTCGCGCCGATGGCTGCCGGCGAAGGCAGTCGACGCGGCGTAATTTCTCGGCGCTCATTGCGTAGAGACGGGGCAGGCCGCCATGCGCGGCACGTGACTCGTTTCTTCTGCGAGAGTACGCACCGTGTCGAGAGCCGCGAGCGCCGTGTCGAGGTTGACGATCGCTGCCGGCGTGGTCGCCGTGGTGGTGATCCTGCTCGGATCCGGCGTTTGGCTGCGGCGCGCTGCGCGGAGCCGCGAGAGGATCACCGAGACATCGACGGTGATCGCACCTTCCACCACTTCGGTGTCGTCGGCCAACCAGCCGCCGCTCAGTGCCGCTCCGGGCTTCCTCTACGGCCGCGTCACCACGATCGACGGTGCCACCTTCGAAGGGCGCCTGCGCTTCGGTCGCGATCAGGAGGCGTTCTGGGGCGACTACTTCAATGGCAGGAAGACGCGGAACCCGTGGGCGGCCTACGTGCCGGCCGAGCGGCTGCCCAAGGAGCGCCGGCGCGCGCATCACTTCCTCGGCTTCTGGTTCGGCCCCATGCAGGTACGAACAGCGCCCCTCGACCGCCTCCTCATGGCGCGCTTCGGCGACATCGCCCGGGTCCAGGCGAGCGCGCGTGTCGTGCAGGTGACGCTGAAGAGCGGGACGGTCTTCGACCTCCCCCGCTCGGAGGCGAGCGACTTCGACGACGGCGTGCGGGTTTGGATGGGAACGGGAGGCGTCGTCGACCTCGACAGCCTGCGGATCCGCACCATCGAGTTTCTGCCCACTGCTTCGTTGGCGGGCGCTCCGACTCGGCTGCACGCCACGGTGCGCACGGCGCACGGCGAGTTCACGGGCTTCATCCAGTGGGACCGTCAAGAGTGCACCGGCTCCGACACGCTCTATACGCGGAATGCGAGCGGCCGGCTCGAGCTGCCTTTCGACACCGTTCGCTCGATCGCGCGACGCTCGTCGGGTGGCGCGCTCGTCACGCTCACCGACGGCCGAGAGATCGCGGTCTGGAAGACCCAGAGAGGTGACGGCAACCACGGCGTGTACGTCGACGACCGGCGCTACGGCCGCGTGCTCGTGCCGTGGGAAGCGTTCGTGCGCCTCGACTTCAGCCCCGCCGACAGCGGTCCGGCCTACGGCGACTTTCCGCCCGGGCGCCGACTCGCCGGCAGCGTGACGACGCGCGACGGCCGCCGGCTCGCGGGCCGGCTGGTCTACGACCTCGACGAGAGCGAGACGAGCGAGACGCTCGACGCCCCTTCCGAAGGTGTCGACTACACGATCCCGTTCGGTCTGGTCGCTTCGATCGTGCTCCCCGCCGGCGGCGCGGGCGCAGATCAACGCGCCGACGTGACCCTTCAAAGTGGCGAAGAGCTGCATCTCAAGCGCGAGGGCGATCTCGGCGCGCGCAACGGCGGCATGTTGATCTTCGCCGCCGACAAGCAGCATCCCGAGTACGTGCCCTGGAGCGACGTGGCGCGGATCGAGCTCGACCGTCCGCCGGCGATGTTCCCGCCGCTCGGCGACCGCTAGCTGCTCAGGCCTCGGACGCGCCGACGCGCAACGCCGCGCCCGCCGCCCGCGCCACCAGCGGCAGTCGCACCACCAGCTCGGTCCCGTGCGCGGGTCCTTCGCTCTTCGCCTCGACGGTGCCGCCGTGCATCTCGACGAGCCGCTTGACGAGCGACAGCCCGATGCCCAGCCCGCCCTCGCTGCGGTTGATGTCGCGCTCGGCTTGCACGAAGAGGTCGAAGACGTGGGGCAGCAGGTCGGCGGGGATGCCGATGCCGTCGTCGCGCACGCTCAGCACGGCGTCGCCGCCGCCGTCCGACAGCGACACCCAGAGGTGGCCGCCGGGCTCGGTGTACTTCGCCGCGTTGGTGAGCAGGTTGGAGACGACCTGCAGCAGGCGGTCGGGGTCGCCGTCGACCACCAGCGGCGGCTCGCACAGCGTCACCTCCAGGCGGTGACCGCGCTGGCGGATCATCGGCTCGAGGCCGGCGACCGCCTGCCGCACCACTTCCTGCAGCGCCACGTTGGTTCGCTCGAGCACGACGCGGTTGCTGGTGACGCGCGAGACGTCGAGCAGGTCGTCGAGCAGCCGCTTCATGTGCATCGACTGGCGGTAGGCGATCTGGTGGATCTGATGGAGCTTGGGATCGTGGGGCGAGGCGAGGCGCAGCACCTCGACGGCGTTGACGATGGCGGCCAGCGGGTTGCGCAGCTCGTGCGAGAGCATGGCGAGGAACTCGTCCTTGCGCCGCGCCTCGACCTCGAGCTCGCAGCGCGCCCGCTGCTCGGCGGCCCAGAGCTGGCGCCAGCGGCCGGCGTGGTCGAGGGCGATGGCCGCCTGGTCGGCGAGCGCGGCGAGGATCGCCTCCTCTTCGGGGTCGCCTTCGGCCGCCGCTGCGCCCTCGCGGTGCACCATCAGGATGCCGGTGACCTGGCCGCCGTGGATCACCGGCACGCCGACGAAGCTGTCCTCCTGCTCGTGGTCGAGGAGGTCGCGCAGGGCGCCGTTGATGCGCTCGTCGAGGGGCGCCGCGAATGCTTTCGCCTTGTCCTCGTCGATGCCGCGGCAGGCGGCCACGTGCGCCGTGCCCGTCTCGTCGGCGAGCAGCAGCGCGCAGGTATGGGCGCCGGTGAGCTGGACGGTCTTGTCGACCACCAGCCTCAGCACCTCTTCGTAGTCCAGGGTCTCGGCGATCGCCCGGTTGATCGCCAATAGATGTTGGAACCGATCCTCCATCGGCACTACTCCACGACGATGCCCGGGCGCGAGATGCGAAGGACGTGCCGGGCGCCGTCGTGGGCGCTGCCGCGGGTCTTGATGATGCGCACGGTGCGCACCAGGTCGGGCCCGAGCTCCATGCCGAGGAGGAGGGTGTTGTCGCTCATCTCGGAGACGTCCTTGCCGCTGACCACGAAACCGAGCGGGGTGGCGCCCGCCGTTTCGACGGTGAGCATCGAGGTGACGCCCCGCTGCGCCAGCTCCTGAGAGAGGGCGTAGACGTAATCCGAGAACCGGCGCGGGTCGGCCGCCGCCTTGGAGAGGTCGCCAAGGGCGTCGACGACGATCCGCCGCACGCCGTGCGCATCGATGCGCCGCAACAGCTCCTGGATGATGGTGTCGATCTGCAGCTCGACGGGCGAGCTGTGCAGGAGGTCCAACCTGTCGGGGCGCAGCAGCGCGTCGGTGTCCCAGTCGAGGCTCTTCATGATGCGCCGCAGCTGCGACGGGCTCTCCTGGAAGTTGACGAGCAGGCCGGGCTCGCCGTCCTCCACGCCCTGGCGAAGGAAGTGGAGGCCCATCAGCGTCTTGCCCGAGCCCGACGGCCCGGCGAGCAGAGTCGAGGTGCCGCGCAGCCAGCCGGTCTCGATCATCGCGTCGAGGCCGCCGATGCCGGTCTGCAGCCGCTCCGGCTGGGGGTCGTAGGTGCGCCCGCTGGCGGCACCGACGAGCCGCGGGTAGACGGTGAGCCCGCCCGACGAGAGCGTGAAGGCGTGCTCGCCGTCGAGGAAGGAGCTGCCGCGCAGCTTCACCACCTGCAGGAAGCGGTCGTCGCGCGAGCCCGACTGCACGCGCCGCAGCTCGATGATGCCGTCGGCCACCGCGAACTCGGGCGAGCGGCCGGTCAGCTCGTGGGCGTACTCGCCGACCCACAGCGCGGTGACGTCGTAGGCGGCCAGCACGCTGGCGACGTCGAAGACGGTGGCCCGCCACTGCGCGGGATCGGGCGCCAGCTCCATGATCGCCTTGAACGAGTCGATGACGACCACGCTCGGGCGCCGCTGCTCGATGAGCTGGGCCATGCGTTCGGCGAGCGATTCGGGGCGGTCGCGCAACGGCTCCGCCAGCGTGTCGTAGTGCACCTCGCGGCCGACGCGGTCGACGTCGGCGAAGCGCAGCTCCTGCAGGTAGGTGACCACCTTCGTCAGCGGCTCGGAGAGGGTGGTGAGGTAGACGACCGGCCGCTCGGCGGTGCCGTTGGCGAAGGCGAGCTGCTGGGCGAGGATGGTCTTGCCCGTTCCCGGCAGCCCCATGACGATGTTCACCGAGTTCTTCGGCAGGCCGCCGCCGAGGATGCGGTCGAGCGCGGCGTTGCCGGTGCTAAGCCGTTGCATCGGTCGCGCCTCCCTCCGGCCCGTTTCCCTGGCGCTGATGCGCGAGCAGGGCCTCGATCGACTGCACGAGCCGCGCGTCGTCGAGCGGCTTGCGCAGGAAGCCGTCGGCGCCGGCGTCGCGGGCCCGCTGCTCGGCGGCGAGGATGCTGAAGATGACCACCACGATCGAGCGCGTCTCGGGATCGGACTTGAGCGCGCGGCAGACGCTCAGCCCGTCGAGGCCGGCGACGAGGATCTCGGCGACGACGATGTCGGGGCGGAGGCGCTGCGCCGTCTCGAGCGCCTGATTGCCGTCGACGGCGAGCTCGACCGCGTAGCCGGCCTGCTCGAGGAAGTAGCGCTCCAGGCGCCGCATCTGCGGGTCCTGCTCGACGACCAGGATGAGGGCCCGGCCGGTGCGCGGGGCCGCGGGTTCGGGTTGCATGACCGGTTGTGCGTCCGCCAGAGCGGGCGAATTGTGTCATGTGGCGCCAGCGCGAGGCCACGCGCGCCGATAGAATCCGGCGCCATGCCCGCCTTCGACGTCTACGTCGGCATCCGCTACTCCGGCCGCAAGGCGCCGGCCGAGAAGATCGACGACCTGCTCGTCTTCGCGGCCCGCGGCGACCACGAGCCGTACCGCGAGCTCAACCGCGACGACGGCGAGGGCCGCTTCAGCCGCCAGGAGCTGGCACAGTGGCTGCTCGCCAAGCTGGGCGAAGAGGAGCGCGTCGTCGTCGGCATCGACCACGCCTTCTCCTTCCCGCAGAGCTACATGCACCGTCATGGGCTGGAGAGCTGGGAAGCCTTCCTGCGCGACTTCGAGGAGAACTTCCCGACCCACCGGGTATCGATCAAGGACCTGCTGCCGGGCCTCAGCGTGCTGGGCAGCGACGACGAGCAGCGGCTGACCGGCCGCTGGACCGCCGAGCCGAAGAGCGTCTTCTCGTTCAGCGACCTCAAGGACAACGCCGCGCGGGCAGCGCACGCCGGGCTGCCGTGGCTGTCGTACCTGCGGCGGGCGGGAGAGCGCGTCCACTTCTGGCCCTTCGACGGCTTCGCGGTGCCGGAAGGGAAGTCGGTGGTGGCGGAGGTGCGCCCGGCGCGGCTCAAGTACCGCTACACCCGCGAAGGCCTCGACCGCCAGGAGCACGAGGCGTTCGCCATCTGCGCCTGGCTCCAGGATCGCGACCGCCTCGACCTGCTGCGCCCCTACTTCGAGCCGCCGCTGTCGGAGGCGGAGAAGCAGCGGGCGCAGCTCGAGGGGTGGATCCTGGGCGTGGCGTAGGAGCGGAGGCGCGGAGTGGGGCCGCGCGAGGGTGGGGTGGAGCAGGCTGGGCGCGAGGGCGCGCGTGACGGCGCAGCGGCCCGCGAGCTTCGTGCGGAGGCGCTGGGGAGGCAGCTCCAACTCGGCGATGCGGCGAGTGCCGATCGACCGGCGGCGCCTGCGAAGGCGAACGCTGGGCGGAGGGTTCCCGGGATCGTGTGGGCGATGGCACTCGGTGTCGCCGTGCTGCGGGCGCTGCCGTTCCTGCAATTGCTGTGGACTGGGCCTCCACGTGGCTACGCCTACCTGCCGATCGGCTATATCCCCAAGGACTGGCTCGCCTACGTCGCGCTGATCCGCCAGCCGCGCGACACCGGGCGGCTGCTGCTCGCCAATCCCTTCACGACGGAGCCGCAGGACGGGCGGTTCGTGCTGCTGTTCCACCAGGCGCTGGGCGCGGTACACGCGGCCATCGGAATCGATCCGTTCTGGCTGCTCGAACTCTCGCGGGTGCCGCTGCTGCTGGTGTTCTTCGCGGTGCTGTGGCGGTTCGTCGGACACGTCTTCGCGGAGCGGCGCGAGCGCGTGTGGGCGTGCGGGTTGGTGGCGTTCGCCGGTGGGCTCGAGCCCTTCGTGCTGCCGGTCGCGCACGCGGCGTTGCCGGGAGCGATCGCGGAGCACATGGAGAGAGACCTGTGGCCGCTCTACGGCTGGAGCGGCTTCGGCTCCTTCTACAACCCGCTGTGGATCGCGGCGCTCATCCTGCTGCTGGTGATCCTGCGGCCGCTGCTGCAGCCGGGCGGGCCGAGGGGATGGCGCGACTACATGCAGGCGGGCGTCGGGTTCGTGGCGCTGGCGCTCACCCACTCGTATTCGGCCATCCTGCTCGCGGCTATCTTGGGCGGAGTGGCGGCGGTCGAGCTCGCGATCGAGCCGCGAGCCGGCTGGGGTCGGCTGCGGAGAGCCGCAATCGCGCTGGCGCCGGCGGCCGTGGTGGTGGGAGCGATCACCGCGTGGCAGCTGCGCGATCCCGTCTTTCGCGCCTCGGCAGGTGGAGTCGTCGGCGCGCAGGCGGCATCGCTCTTCTGGCTGCCGATCACCCATGGCGTGCTCGCCTTCTTCGCGCTGCGCGGTTTTCAGCGCTGGGCGAGCGAGCGACACCCGTGGCGGCTCGCAATCGGTGGCTGGCTGCTGGGCGTCGCGCTCCTCGCCTCGTCGACCGTGCTCAACGGCTACCACTTCATCTTCGGCCTCCAAGTGCCGCTATGCATCGCCGCCGCGCCGGCGATCGCAGAGCTGGTCGAGCAAGCGCGCGTGCGGGCCGGCTGGCGTTGGGTGCCGGTAGGTGCGGTCGCCCTGCTGCTGTTTGCCTCACCCATCTGGATCACCGCCCGCGCCCTCCGCGACGCCCGCGAGCAAAGCGTCGTGCCGCGCTCCTACGTCCCCGTCCTCGCCGACCTGCGCTCCGCGTCGCCGACCAACGTCCTCGCCCCACCCGAGCTCGGCAACCTCATCCCCGCCCTCACCCCGCATCGAGTCTGGCTGGGCCAGTGGTTCATGACCCCCGACTACGCCACCCGCAGCCGTTGGTACGCCCTGATGGTCGAGCAGCCAGAATCGCAGGTCCCGATCCTTCGCGCCCTCGTCGACCAACACCGAATCGGCGCCCTCGTCGTGCCAACCACGTCAGCAGGGCGAATCGCTGCGACCCTCGCGCCGCGAGTGGAGCGCGTGGTGGGCGAAGGCGATCTCGCCACGATCTATCTGTCCACCAACTCTGGTCGCGCCGCCGGCACTGTCCGCTGAAGCCCCGAGTCCCGATAGTGGGACGAGTGCGAGTGCGGCGGACAGGCTGCGGTAAGTTGTGGCCCCATCGCAGTAGCAGCTAACTTCCGGCACTGCAAGCTGATAGAGCGCGGCCGTCGAGCTGGCTCGGCGGCTGCACTCGGCCGGCGCCGAGCAGCGTCTCGCACCCCATGACGTTGCGCGCCATCAACGCCGACCACGGAAAAGCGCCCATGCTCATCGAAAAGACCCTCGCCGCCGGCCGTGACCTTCGCTTCGCGTTGAAGTCGCTGCGCCGTTCGCCCGGCTTCAGCTTCATCGCCGTCGTCACGCTGGCGCTCGGCATCGGCGCCAATACGTCGATGTTCAGCGTGCTCAACGGCTACATGCTGCGGCCGACGCCGTATCCCGATCGCGCGCGGCTCGAGCGGATCTTCCGCGGCACGGCGCGGGACTCGCGCGGCGGTGTGTCGGCGGCCGACTACCTCGATCTGAAAGCGGCGGCGGAAGGCTACGGCGAGATCGCGGCCTACGCCACGACGGAGATGAGCATCTCGGAGCAGGGCAGGCCGGCCGAGATGGCCGTCGGCGCGCGCACGTCCACGAACCTCTTCGACCTGCTCGGCGCCAAGCCCCGGCTAGGCCGCACGTTCCGCCCCGACGAGGACGTGCTCGGCCGCCACCGCGAGCTCGTCCTGAGCGACCGCTACTGGCACAAACGCTTCGGTGGCGACCCGGCGATCCTCGGCCGCACCGTGCGGGTCGACGGCGAGCCGTACACGGTCGTCGGCGTGCTGCCCGAGGGCTTCAGCGACTGGCGGCACCTGAGCTGGGTCGACGCCTTCCGGCCGCTGGCCCTCGACGAGAAGGAGCGAGCCGACCGCAGCGCCACCTGGCTGCGCCTCGTCGGGCGCCGCTCGCCCGCGGTGTCGCCTATTCAAGCGGCCGGCTTCATCGACGCCTTCGGCCGCCGCCTGGCGAAGGATCATCCCGCCGTCGACGCCGACACCGCGTGGCGTACGGTCGCGATCGACGACAGCTTCCTGGCCAGCAGCGCGAAGGCGATCATGGCGATGCTCGTCGGGCTCTCCGCCTTCGTGCTGCTCATCGCCTGCTCGAACCTCGCCAACCTGCTGCTCGCGCGCACCATCGCCCGCGCACGCGAGTTCGCGTTGCGCGCTGCCCTCGGCGCCTCGCGCGCGCGCGTGCTGCGGCCGCTCCTCGCGGAGTCGTTGCTGCTCGCCTTCGCCGGCGGCGTGGGCGCCCTCTTCGTCGCCAAGTGGACCTTTGCCTGGATGGCGGTCGCCAGCCGCGACGACAACGGCGTCGGCGTCGACTTCGTCATGGACTGGCACGTTCTGGGCTGGGGCTT
Source organism: Thermoanaerobaculia bacterium (assembly GCA_036005845.1). Classification (GTDB taxonomy): domain Bacteria; phylum Acidobacteriota; class Thermoanaerobaculia; order Multivoradales; family JAIOJS01; genus DASYQD01. The sequence goes on from DASYQD010000127.1 coordinate 12,815, forward strand.
CGCCGCCTGCCTCTTCACCGCGCTCGCCTTCGGCGTCGCGCCGGCGCTCTTCGCCTCGCGGCTCGACCTCAACAGCACGTTGAAGAGCGGCTCGCGCGGCGCCACGGGCGGCCGCCGGCACCGCCGCTTCCGCAACCTGCTCATCGTGGCGCAGTTCGCGCTTGCCATGGTGCTGCTCGCCGGGGCGGCGCTCTTCGTGCGCGGGCTCGACGAGCTCAACGGCCGCCGAGAGGGGTGGCGATCGGACCAGCTCGTCACCGCGTCGATGGTCCTCACGCCCTCCGCGTACCCGCACGACAGCGACATCGCCGGGCTCCAGCAACGCGCCCTCGACCGCATCGAAGGGCTGCCCGGCGTCGCCTCGGCGAGCCTCTCCTGGGCGATGCCGTTCTTCGGCGTCGACGAGCTGCGCAAGTACCTCGTCGCCGGCCGCGACGTGCCGGAGCCGGGCCACGAGCCGGCGGCCGTCGTCAACGGCGTCAGCCCGCATTACTTCGAGACCGTCGGCACGCGCCTGATCGGCGGCCGCGCCTTCGACCGCCGCGACGAGCTCGACGCGCCGAAGGTGTACGTGGTCAACGAGGCGATGGCGCGCGGCCTCTTCGGCGGCGAGAGCGCGATCGGCAAGCGCATCGCGCCCGCCGGCGGCAAGACCGTCGAGTGGGGCGAGATCGTCGGCGTCGTCGCCAACGTGCGCTCCATCGACCCGTCGCCGCCGCGGACGAGCTACCAGCTCTACGTGCCGATGGCGCAGGAGCCGCGCCGCTCGAACGAGCTCGCCGTGCGCGCCGCCGGCGTGCCGCCGTTCGCGCTCGTCGACCGCATCCGCACCGCGATGATGGGCATCGACGCCGACCTGCCGCTGCGCAAGCTGCAGCCGGCGGAGAACACCATCGCGCGCGTCAACTACCAGCTCGGTGTGCTGCGCAGCATCCTCTCCGCCATGGGGCTGCTCGGGCTGGGGCTCGCCATCCTCGGCATCTACGGCGTCATCGCGCGCACCACCGCGCAGCGCACCGGCGAGTTCGGCATCCGCATGGCGGTCGGCGCGCAGACGAAGGACATCCTGCGGCTGGTGCTGACGTCGGGAGCGAAGCTGGCCGTCATGGGCTCGGCGATCGGCCTCGTCGGAGCCTTCGGCGTCGGGCGGTTGCTCGCGGCGGCCTTCCCGGCGATCCACACCGACAGCGTCGCGGTGCTGGTCGGCGTCACGCTGCTGCTCGTCGCCATCGCGCAAGTCGCCTGCTACCTGCCGGCGCGCCACGCGGCGAAGGTGAGCCCCAGCCAGACGCTCTGGTCGGAGTGACGCGCGCGGCCGGTAGTTGGTCAGAAACGCGGCCCTGCCGTCGAACTCCACGGAAAGTCGACATAGCTCGACTTGAAAAAGGAGTTGCCATGGCACGCCGTCCCCGTTCGCGCAATCGCTCGTATCCGAAGCAGCAGCCGCCGCCGGCCAACTACCCGAAGCCCCGCTGCCGCAACCTGCCGCGGCCCGTTCCGCCGCTGCCGGCCGAGGTCATGGCCGACCCGCGCCGGGCGGCGGCGATCCTCGGCACCCGCACCAAATGGGTGAACGGGACGATGCTCCACTACTGTTTCTTCGGCGGCAGCTCGCGCTACGCCGTTCCGAAGACGCAGGCCGACGCCATCCGCGGCGCCTTCGCGGCGTGGAAGGCGACCGGCATCGGCCTCGAGTTCGTCGAGGTCAAGCAGTTGAGCGAAGCCGAGGTCCGCATCGGCTACTCGCTCGCCGACGGCAGCTCGGCGTCGTCGGTGGGGCGCGACGTGCTGAACGTGCCGCTCACCGAGCCGACGACCGTCTACGGCTGGGACCTCACCTCGCCCTATGGGCGCGGCACCGCGCTGCACGAGCTCGGTCACGTGCTGGGCATGGAGCACGAGCACCAGAACCCGTTCGCCGGCATCAAGTGGCACGAGGAGGCGGTCTACGACGCGCTGGCCAAGCCGCCCAACGGCTGGGACCACGACACGACGTTCCACAACATCCTCGAGAAGCTCTCGCAGCAGCAGGTCCAGGGCTCGACGTGGGACCCCGACTCGATCATGGAGTACGAGTTCGAGCCCGGCCTCATCGACGAGCCGCAGCAGTACGACCTCAACGGCCTGACGCCGCCGGGGACGCTGTCGGCCGCCGACAAGGAGTGGGCGCTCAAGTGGTACCCGGCGCTGAAGGCGCCCAAGGTGCTACAGCCGTTCCAGCCCGTGGCCTTGGACCTCGCCGCCGGCCAGCAGCTCGACGTCGCCATCGAGCCCGCCGCGTCGCGGCGCTACACGATCGAGACCAAGGGCGCGTCGGACACCCTGCTCGTGCTCTTCGAGGAGGTCGACGGCGAGCCACGCTTCCTCGCCGGCGACGACGACAGCGGCGAAGACCGCAATGCGCGCATCGCCTACAAGCTGTTCCAGGGGCGGCGCTACTTCGTCAGGCTGCGGCTCTACTACCCGGGGCAGTCGGGCAAGACGTCGCTGTCGTATTCGTAGCTGTCGGTACTCGTCGCGGCGGGGGCGGGCGCGCCGGTAGTAGGATCCCATCAGGTCGAAGGGAGGCGCGCCATGTTCTTCAGCCACCCGAACCCCGCGAAGCTGGCGGCGAACAACGATCTGCACGGGCTGTTCAACTGCGTGGTGGGCAAGGACCAGAACGCCGCCAAGCAGGCGGCGGCGTTGCTGGCCGGCCTCGTCGACGACTTCGACGATGCGCCGGGCACGCACGAGGTGCTGCGCGACTTAGAAGGCGACGCCTCGCCGATGGCGGTGTACGCGCTCGCCTGCGTCGTGCGCCACGGCTTCGAGAGGAGCTCGCACGTGAAGTCGGTGGCGGCGCTGGCGCTTTACCGGTTGCACGCCGTCGGCGAGCTGCAGAAGATCGTCGAGGAGCTTCGCAACGGCGAGCATGCCGGCAAGACGCTGCACGCGCAGCTCTCGCACGACGTGCTGAGTGCCGCGGTGCGCGCCCACGACGCGGCGACGGCGCAGTTCATCCTCGTCAACGGGCAGTTCGCTTCGGCGGGCGAGGTCGCGCCCGGGCTCGAGCTGCTGCTCTCGACGGGTGGCGATGCCGCCGTCGCGGGTGTGGTCGCCGATCCGGCCGTGTTCTCGCCTGCGGTCAAGGGAGCGGGGCAGAACGCCGCCGGCGGCGGTGCGCCCGCGGCCTCCGAGATCTCGGCTTAGCGCGCGCTACTCGCGCTCTTCGCGCAGCGACTCGATGGGCCGCTGGCGCAGGGCGCGCGCCGAGGCGGCGAGGCCGGCGACGAGCGTCAGCGTGACCGCGAGGAGGAGCGCGGTCGCCAGCGTGCCCGGGAAGAGGCGCCAGCCGAGCTCCATCTGCTCGACGACCACCTGCCGCGCGATGAACGCGCCGCCGAGGACGCCGAGCACGCCCGCCACCGCGCCGGTCAACGCATGCTCGACAGCGAACAGCGCCGCGACGCCGCGGCGCGTGAAGCCGAGGGTCTTGAGCAGCGCCACCTCACGGGCGCGACGCACGGCGCTCGCCGCCACGGCGCCGAAGAGGATGGCGACGCCGGCGAGCGCCACGAAGCCGCCGAGGAAACGCACGCCGAGCCCCAGCCGGCGGAAGACCGCGGCCACCTTGGCGAGCACCTGCCGCACGTCGACGAGGGTGACATTGGGGAAGCGCTGCGCCAGCAGGTCCTGTACGTGGCTTTCGCGGCCGGGCGGCAGGCGCGCGGCGGCGAGGCGGCTCTGCGGCGCCTCTTCGAGCACGCCCGGCTCGACGACGACGAAGAAGTTGATGCGGAAGGTGCGCCAGTCGACGGCGCGCAGGCTGGTGACGACGAGCTCGATGGGCACGCCCTGTACGTCGAAGACGACGGTCGAGCCGAGGTGGACGCCGAGCTCCCGCGCGTAATCCTCTTCGAGGCTCACCTCGTGTCGCGCGGGGTCGGTCCATAGTTTGCCGGCCACGAGCTTGTTGTCGGGCGGCAGCGCGGCGAGATAGGTGAGGCGCTGCTCACGGGTGAGTGCCCAGCGGCGCTCGCCGTCGTTGCGGCTCTCGCGCTTCTCGCCGTCGTCGTCGCTGTCGTTGCTGCCTCGCCTTCCGTTGCCGCCCGGCGCCTTGCGATCACGCGCGCCCGCCGCTCGCCGACGGTCGGGGTCGCGTCGCTCGGCGAGCTTCTCGACCGCCACGCCGTCGATCTTCGACACGCGCGCCATCACCACCGGCACCGACTCGATCGCCGTCGCGCCTTCCTGGCGCAACAGCGACTCGATGCCCGGCCACTGATCGGGCTGCACGTCGACGAGGAAGGTCGATGGCGACCCCTTCGGCAGCTCGGCGTCGAGCGAGGCGGTGAGATGGCGCTCGATGAGCGCGGCGACGAGCACGACCAGCACGCCGAGGCCGACGGCGACGAGCGCCGGCAGCGCATCGCCGGCCGGCCGCGCGAGCAGCGCCGCGCCGTGACGCAGCGTGAGCGGGCGGGGCAGCCGCGCGAGCCGCATCGCCGCCGCGCGCAGGCCCCAACCCGCCAGCGCGAGCACCGCCACCGCCAGCACCAGCGCGCCGGTGAAGCGCAGCGCCAGGCCGACGTCTTCGGCCTGCACGACCGCGAGGCCGAAGGTGCCGCCAACCAGAGCGAGGCCAGTGGCGGCGCGCGCCCAGCGGCTCGCCGGCAGCGCCTCGGCGCTGCGCCGCAGCGCCCGCAGCGGCGGCACGCGCAGCACGGCGGCGAGCGGCGGCAGCGCGAAGAGCAGGCTGGCGGCGATGCCGAGGGCGAGCCCGCGCAGCAGCGCGCCCGGCTGCCAGAAATGGATCTCCTGCGACGGCAGCACGTCGCCGAGGAAGCGCGGCACGTTGCGCTGCACGAGCAGGCCGACGAAGCCGCCGAGCACGCCGCCGGCGAGGCCGAGCAGCAGGCACTGGCCGAGGTAGAGCGCGAACGCTTCGCGCGGCCGCACGCCGAGGCACTTGAGCACCGCCACCGCGTCGAGGCGGCTGGCGAGGAAGGCGCGCACGCTCTGCGCCACGCCGATGCCGCCGACGAGCAGCGAGAGCAGCGCCACGAGGCCGAGGAAGCGCTCGACGCGGCGCAGGCCGTTGCGCAGCTCGGGCTGTGCCTGCGACCAGGTCTGCAGGCGCCACCACGGCTGCTCGCCGAGGGCGGCGCGCAGCGACGTCGCGGCCGCATCCACCTGCTCTCGGCTGGCGTTGCCGGGGAGCTGCACGAGGAGGCGATAGCTGATGCGGCTGCCGAACTGCTCGAGGCGCGTGCGGGCGAAGCCGCGCTCGCCGAGCAGCAGGCGCGGGCCGAGCGTGAACGGCGTCACGGCGCGGTCGGGCTCGCTCTTCAACACGGCGCGCAGGACGAAGGTGGCCTCGCCGACGCGCAGGCGGTCGCCGACGCGCAGGTGAAGGCGCTCGAGCAGCTCGGGCGCGGCGACGGCGCCGTCGCTGCCGAGCAGGCGCGGCAGCGGCGCCGCCGGCGAGGTCGAGAGGCGGCCGTAGAGCGGGTACTCGTCGCACACCGCCTTGAGCTCGACGAGCAGGCTCGGTGGCAGCTTGCCGGGCGCGGCGACGGCGGCCGACATCGTGTCGAGCTCGCGCAGCAGGCAGGTGCGGGCGCCGGGTAGTCGCGCGGTGGCGTCGTTCACCGATGGCGGCGGCACGCGGCGCCCGGAGATCGCGAGATCGGCGCCAAGGAGCTGCTTGGCCTCCTTGCGCAGCCCCTGGTCGAGGTTGTCGGCGAGCGCTGCCACCGCCACGACGGCAGCGACGCCGACCGCGAGGCAGAGCACGAAGAAGGCGAGCCGCCCGCGCGCCCCGCGCGAATCGCGGAGGAGCCAAGCGAAGTAGAGGCGCGGCGACATCAATACCCTCGGGCGAGGGCGAGAACTCCTTGCTTGTCATTGCGAGGAGCGCAGCGACCTGATTCTTTCGGGCACGGAGCCGCAAGCGGCTCCGTGAATCTCGACCTCGCACCATCGAGATCGCTTCGCTTCGCTCGCGATGACGTAGTGGGCATGCGCCGCAGTGGCGAGCTCATGATTCGCGCCCGGCACCGACCACGGCGGTGTGCTGCGCTTCTTCCCTGTCAGCCTCCTCGACGTGCGTGATCCGGCCGTCGCGCAGGTAGACGCGCCGGTCGGCGAGCGCGGCCACTTCGCTGTCGTGAGTGACGAGCACCGACGTGGTGCCGCCCTCGTCGTGCAGCTCACGCAACACGGCGAGCACGCGCTCGCCGGTGGCGCGGTCGAGGTTGCCGGTGGGCTCGTTGGCGAGCAGCACCGGCGGGCGCGCGGCAAAGGCGCGGGCGAGCGCCACGCGCTGCTGCTCGCCGCCGGAGAGCTGCACCGGGTAGTGGTGGCCGCGCTCGGCGAGGCCGACGCGGATGAGCAGCTCCTCGGCGCGGCCGCGGGGTGACGGGCGGCCGAGCAGCTCGAGCGGCAGCGCCACGTTGTCGAGCGCCGTCAGGTGGCCGAGCAGTTGGAAGGACTGGAAGACGAAGCCGATCTTGTGACGGCGCAGCAGCGCCAGGCGGTCCTCGGACAGCCGCGAGATCGGCTCGCCGTCGATCAGCACCTCGCCCTCGGTGGGGCGATCGAGGCCGGCCATCAGTGCGAGCAGCGTCGACTTGCCGCTGCCCGACGGCCCGAGGATGGCGACCATCTCGCCGGCGGCGATCCGCAGGTCGACGCTGTCGAGGATGGTGAGCAGGCGCTCGCCGGAGGGCAACCGCCGCGTCAGGCCGCGCAGCTCGATGCGGGCGTGGGCCTCGTTCGAGCGCGGCGCCGGCATGCTCGACGAGCTTAGCAGCGGGGTCGCGGAGCGGCCGGGCACGCTGGTGGATACGCGCGACAGCGTGCGTGGTTTACGCGGCCCTGGCGCATCGCGTGGTGAGCGGCTAACCTTTTCCGTATGTCAACACCATTCGAAAGCGCTCAGCTCATCGTCAAGCTCTTCGAGCTCCGCCGCGACCCCGTCATGCGCGAGGCGCGCAACTGGTTCGTGCGCGAGTTCAACCCCGACACCTTCGCCGACGTGCAGGCCGCGCTGGCGGGGCCGCACAACCCGCACCTGCGCATGGTGGCGGGCTACTGGGACATGGCGTGCTCGTTCGTCGTCCACGGCGCGATCGACCGCCAGATGTTCATCGACGCCAACCCGGAAGTATTCGCCACCTTCGCCAAGGTGCACCCGCTGCTCGCCGAGATTCGCGCCATGGCGCCGCAGCCCGGCTTCGCCAAGAACATCGAGCAGGTGGTGATGGCCGAGCCCGGCGTCGAGGAGCGGCTGGAGAAGCTGCGGCAGCGCTTCAAGGCTATGGCGGCGGCGACGCCGATCGCGCCGGTCATCGCGACGAGGACGTAGCAGTCTCGCCCAGCAGCCGCTCGAGGTGCGGTCGCACCACCGCGGCGACGCGCTTCTGCCCGTCGGCGTTGGGGTGGATGCCGTCGGGCAGGTTGAGATCGGGGTCGCCGGCGACGCCGGCGAGCATGAAGGGCACGAGCGGCACGCCGAGCTCGCGCGCGAGCCGCGGGTAGAGCTCGGCGAACTGCCGCGCGTAGTCGCCGCCGAGGCTGGGCGGCACGCGTAGGCCGAGCAGCAGCACGCGGGCGCCGGCGGCGCGCGATCTCTCGACGATGGCGCGCAGGTTCGACTCGACGCTGGCGAGCGGCTGCCCGCGCAGACCGTCGTTGGCGCCGAGCTCGACGACGACGACGTCGGGGCGTTGGCGCAGCAGCCAGGCTAGACGCCGCAATCCGCCTGCGCTGGTGTCGCCGGAGACGCCGGCATTGACGGCATGGATCGGCGTGCCGGCCTGCTCGAGCTGCTCGGTGAGCAGCGTCGGCCAAGCTTCTTCCGCAGAGAGGCCGAGACCGGCGGTCAGGCTGTCGCCGAGGAAGACGACCACGGGCTCGCGGCGCGGCGCGTGCGCGACGAGCGAGGCGGCGGGTTCCGGTGTCGGCGGCGCGGGAGTGCTCGCGGCCAACGTGGCAGGCGCTGGCGGGGGAGCGGGCGCCGCCGCGCGCGGCTGCTCGTTGCGACACGCGATCAGCAGCAGCGCGATCGACAGAGCGGCCCGGCGCACGCGCGGATTGTAGCCAGCGCTCACCGTAGACTCGGCGCGATGGCCGACGACGCAGCGCGCTCCGAATCCGCGTCATCCGCGCCCGCGAGCGAACCGGCGAGCGCGACGACGCTGCGCGACCTCGTCGCGCTCGTCGAACGTCTCCGCGCTCCCGATGGCTGTCCGTGGGACCGGGAACAGCGTCTCGCCGATGTGCGCGCCTACCTGCTCGAGGAGGCGCACGAGACGGCGGCGGCGATCGACGAAGAGTCGTGGACGGCGATCGGCGGCGAGCTCGGCGATCTCCTCTTCCAGGTCGCCTTCGTGCTCCGCCTCGGCGAGGAGGCCGGCGCCCTCACCGCCGAGCAGGTGATCGCCGGCATCCACGCCAAGATGGTGGCGCGCCACCCGCACGTCTTCGGCGACGAGCGCGCGGCCGACGCGAACGAAGTGCGCCGCGCCTGGGAGCGCCGCAAGGCGGAATCGGCGGCAGGCGAGTCGCTGCTCGCCGGCGTGCCGGCGTCGCTGCCGGCGCTCGTCGCCTGCTACCGGCTGTCGCAGAAGGCGGCGGGCGTCGGCTTCGACTGGCCCGACGTTGCGGCGGTGCTTGCCAAGGTGCACGAGGAGCTGGCGGAGGTCGAGCGCGAGCTGCCGGTGGCGCCGAACGACGCGGCCGCGCGCTCAGCGCTCGAGGATGAGATCGGCGACCTGCTCTTCGCCGTCGCCAACCTCGCGCGCCACGCCGGCGTCGACCCCGAGCGCGCCCTCCAGCGCACCAACGCCAAGTTCCGCCGCCGCTTCGCCCACGTCGAGCGCGGCGTCGCCGCGCGCGGCCGCAAGCTCGGCGACGTGCCGCTCGACGACCTCGAAGCGTTGTGGCAGGAAGCGAAACGCGAGCGGTAGCCGCCGGGCGTCGCTGCGACGCGCGGCCTCACGCGTCGTCGCGAGCGCTAGTGGAGATCAGCCCAGACGCGGCTGGCGAAGAAGATGACCAGCAATGAAGCAGCCGCAGCCGTCGGCGCCGCCGCGCCCGGCTGCAGGCCCAGCGGCAGCGGATAGATCAAGCGGCTGCCGCCGAGCAGCACGAGCGCCAGCGCCACGACCAGCAGCGCCAGGTACGCGCGTCCACCGTTGCCACCCTCGGCCGACGGGATGCCCGGCAGCGCCACGCGCATCAGCATCGCCAGCCGCCCGGGGCGGTTGACCAGCTTCGGCGGCGGCGGGCTGTCCTCGCGCGGCAGCACGCGCTGCAGGGCGAGCGCCAGCACCAGCGCGGTGAGCGAGATGCCCAGCGGCAGCCAGCGGCGCACGTTCAACGCCTTCGCCGAGGTCGGCGGCGCCTGCATGCTGCGCTGCAGGTGGCCGAGCACTTCCTCGTGGCGCGCCAGGCCGCCGTTGAAGGTGATGACGCGGTCGCCGCTCGACTGCTGGATCCAGCGGTTGACGCGAGCCTCGTCGAGCAGCCGCGCGCGGGCCAGTGCTTCGTGCTGCTCGGCGAACTGGTAGGCGTCGGAGTAGGCCTGGCTCAGGTTGTAGTAGGCGGCGGCGCTGTTGGGATCAGCCGTCGCGGCGCGCTGGAAGAACTGCACCGCGCCGCCGTGGTCGCCGGTGAGGAAGTGGTAGGCGCCGACGTCGATGAGCGCGTCGACGTTCTGCGGCTCCTTCTCCAGCACCTGCGCGTAGTAGATGCGCGCCTCGTCCCACTGGCCCAGCAGCCGGTGCAGGTCGCCGAGCATCTGCCGCACGGCGACGCTGTCGGGAAGCATCGACGGTAACAGGCCGAGGTCGGTGAAGAGCGCGCCGTAGAGCCGCCCTTCGTTGAGCGCCGCCACCGCGCGCACCGGCGGCGTCAGCAGCAACGCTATCTTCTGGTGTTGCCGCTGCAGCGCCAGCGGCGTCACGGCGAGGAGCATCCACAGCACGGCGAGCACGAGCCGCTCGGAGAGCGTGCTGAACGCCCAGAGCAGCACCGACCAGTAGAGCAGCGCCCAGAGGATGCCGCCCGGCGTCAGCAGCGGCCAGAGCAGCAGCACAATGGTGAGCAGGTGCGCCAGCGGCGAGGGCAGCATCGCCAGCCGGCTCGAGATCGACCAGTAGAGGCGGCTGCCCTTGGCGGCGAGCTGCACCAGCACGAAGCCGGCGCCGGCGAGGAGCGCCACGGCGAGCGCGGCGAGTAGCAGGTTCTGCGTCACCAGCTCGTCGTTGGGCGTCAAGGCGAAGAGGCGAGCGTAGCCGACGAGCTGCTGCTCGACCGCGCGCGGATAGTGCTTGCCTTCCCACGCGGTCAAGGCGCGGCCGAAGGCAGTCTCGGGACGGCCGGGGTCGAGCGCCTCGGCGTCGTCGAGCGCCCACTGGGCGCGCTTCAAGTCGCCCTGCCGCGCCGCCTCGATGGCGCGCACCGTGGCGCCCATCGACAGCTCGGGCAGGCGCGTGAAGCCGAGCCGCGCGAGCGAGGTCTTGAGCTCGGCCACCTGCGCGGCGGCGGCGGCGCGGTCGCCTTGATAGAAGGCGCTGATCCACTGCAGCCACACCTCCTGCAGGTGGAGCAGGCTCTGGCTGACGCTGCGCGAGAGCTCGAAGCCGGCGGCCGGCGGACCGGCGGCGCTCGCGGCGGCCGGCAGCAGCGCCGCGGCCGCGATCAGCAGGGCTGCCGCGAAGGGGTGAGCGCGGCGCCGCCTAGCCCACGGCCTCACTATCGCTCGGGCGCCTGGCGGACCTGGCGCTGTCGCTCCGCGACACCGCGGGTCCCTAGCCGCGCTTCTGCACATAGCGCAGGCGCAGGCGGTAGAGCACGTCCTCCAGCACCGCGGACTCCTGCGCGCTGACGTTGCCCATGGTCTTCTGCCGCAGCACGTCGAGCAGGTCGATGTGCAGCCGCGCCATCTCCATGTTCTCGGCGTTCTGGCCATCGGGCAGCGGGATGTCGCCGAGGTAGAGGCTCACCGGCTCGGCGAGCACGGCGACGAGGTCGTAGAAGGTGGGCGCGCCGAAGCCGGGCGGCGTGCCTGGCAGCTCGAGCCGCGGCGGCATCTCGGGAGGCTCGTAGGGCGGTGCCGGCGACGCGGCGCCGCGGCCGGCGCTGCGCGGATCGGAGGACGACGGCTGCCGCGACGAAGGCTGCGCCGATGATGGCTGAGACGACGAGGGCTGGTACGACGAAGGCTGCGACGACGAGGGCGGTTGTTTCGAGGCCGAGTGCTTCGGCGCCGGTTCGGCTGCGGCCTTCGCGGCGGACGGCACTTCGGCTGGCCGCTCCACGGTGACGCTCGGCGGCGGCTGGTCCTTGAGGTGCTGGAACTCGTCCTTGAGGTCGCCCTCGGGCGTGAAGATGCGCTTGTCGGTGACCTTGAGGTCCTTGCTCATCGCCGCGGTACCTGCGAGGGATCGTAGCGAACCGCGTGCGCGGCCCGCAAGCCGCCGAGGCTGCTAGAGTTGCCGCGCTTCTCCGAGCGCAGGGAGTGGGCGGCGCTCCTCACCCCATGGCCATCGAAGGCAGCCTAGAGACGTTCCAGCTGCCGGAGATCCTGCAGATGATCTCCGCGCAGCGGAAGACCGGCATCCTCACCGTGCAGGGTGAGGCGGACATCGTCGCCATCTCGTTCAAGGACGGCCACGTGGTGGCGGCCGACGCGCTCAACCAGACGGTGGAGGAGGGGCTGGGGCAGATCCTCGCCAGTCAGGGCCTGGTGAGCCCGCGCGATTTCGCCGCCGTCTCCGCCGAGCACGACGGCGGCGGCAAGCGGCTGCTCGACCTGCTGCTCGAGCGCGGGTTGGTCGAGCGCGGCCAGCTGCTCGAAGCGCTGCGCCTGCAGACCTACCGGCTGCTGCTGCAACTGCTGCGCTGGGACCAAGGGGACTTCAAGTTCTACTCCGGCGAAGAGGTGGCGTACGAGGAAGGCTTCTACGCCATCTCGATCGAGGAGCTGCTCATCCGCTCGCTCTCCGACCTCGGCGAGGACGACCAGGTCGGCGGGCCGCCCGACCTGGCGCTGGCCTACGAACGGGTGCCGGGCGCCCCGCCTATCCAATACCTCAAGCAGGACGGCGCGACGCCGGCGGGCTCCGGGGTGTGGATCGCGCCCGAGGACCGGCCGTTCGTCGAGCGGCTCGACGGCAAGACGCCGGTGGGCACGCTCGCCGATGCGACGGGCGTCGGGCACTACCGGGCGCTGTTCACGCTCTACAAGCTGTTGCGCGCCGGGGCAGTGCGCGCGGTGAAGAGTGCGAGCGCGGTGGTGGCGCCGGCGCAGAGCGCAAGCGCGCGCGGCGCGGCCGCCGCGCCTGCCGCGGCGCCGCGAGCCTCGGCAAGCACCGCCGTCGCGCCCGCTGCCGCGCCGCGACCGGTGCTGGTCCCGGCACCCACCTTCGGCGTCAAGCAGGACGAAGAGCTGCCGGAGATCGCCCCCGCGCCGGTCGCGGCGGGCCGCGTGCGCCAGATGGTGGCGCGCGCGGTGCCGGCAGGCCCCGGGCTCCTGGCGGTGGTGGTGCCGCGGCTCGCGGCCTTGGTCGTCGCCGTGGCGGTGTTCGCCTCGCCCTGGCTGGCGCCGCGGCGACTGCTCCTCCCGTACCCCTCGCAAGACCAGGCGCGGGCGAGCCTCGAGCGCAACCAGCGCGCCGCGCAGTACCTGCAGATCGACCGCGCCGCGCGCACCTTCTTCCTGCTCGAGGGTCACTACCCCGACGGCCTCCAGGAGCTGGTGGCCGCCAACCTCCTCTCGCCCAAAGCGTTAGCCGACCCGGCCGGGCGGCGCCTCGCCTACTCGGCGGAGAACCTCGCCTACGAGGTGCAACCGGTTGCCGGCGGCGAGCCGGTGGCCGAGCTCGGCGTGCGCGAGGCGATTACCGGCGACTTCCTGCTCGATCCGGACTTCCTCGACCTGCCCGAGAAGCCCGAGCGTCCGCCCCTCGTCCTCCTTGATTGATCCTGGAATAAATCTGAGCCCAACTTTGTCAAATCGTCTGCAGGCCGGCAGACTTTGACAACGCCGGACTAAGAAATCCGCGATATACTTCTCGGGAGGCTGGAGCTTCCGAGAAGGAGGAGAGACACACCGTGAGCAAGATCATCGGCATCGACCTCGGCACCACCAACAGCGTGGTCGCCGTCATGGAAGGCAGCGAACCGAAGGTGATCGAGAACTCCGAGGGCACGCGCACGACGCCCTCGGTGGTCGCCTTCACCAAGAGTGGTGAGCGCCTCGTCGGCCAGGTCGCCAAGCGGCAGGCCGTCACCAACCCCGAGAACACCGTCTTCTCGATCAAGCGCTTCATGGGGCGGCGCTACGAGGAAGTCAACGAAGAGATGAAGATGGTGCCCTACCGCGTGCAGCGCGCCTCGAACGGCGACGTGCGCGTGCAGGCGGCGGGCAAGGAGTTCTCGCCCCCCGAGATCTCGGCCATGATCCTCGAGAAGCTCAAGCGGGCGGCCGAGGACTACCTGGGCGAGAAGGTGACGCGCGCGGTGATCACCGTGCCCGCCTACTTCAACGACGCCCAGCGCCAGGCCACCAAGGACGCCGGCAAGATCGCCGGCCTCAACGTCGAGCGGCTCGTCAACGAGCCCACCGCGGCGGCGCTCGCCTACGGCCTCGACAAGAAGAAGGATCAGACGATCGCCGTCTACGACTTCGGCGGCGGCACCTTCGACATCTCGATCCTCGAGGTGGGCGACGGCGTCGTCGAGGTGAAGTCGACCAACGGCGACACCCACCTCGGCGGCGACAACGTCGACCAGCGGGTGATGGACTGGATCCTCGCCGAGTTCAAGAAGGACCAGGGCATCGACCTCTCGCGCGACCCGATGGCCATGCAGCGGCTCAAGGAAGCGGCCGAGAAGGCGAAGATCGAGCTGTCGACGGCGCAGGAGAGCGAGGTCAACCTGCCCTTCATCACCGCCGACGCGTCGGGTCCCAAGCACCTCGCCTTGAAGCTGACGCGGCCCAAGCTCGAGCAGCTCGTCGAGGACATCATCAAGCGCTCCGTCGGGCCGTGCCAGCAGGCGATCAAGGACGCCGGCGTCGAGGCCTCGGCGATCGACGAGGTGATCCTCGTCGGCGGCCAGACGCGCATGCCGGCGATCCAGAAGCTGGTCAAGGACCTCTTCGGCAAGGAGCCCCACAAGGGCGTCAACCCCGACGAGGTGGTGGCCGTCGGCGCCGCCATCCAGGGCGGCGTGCTCACCGGCGACGTCAAGGACATGGTGCTGCTCGACGTCACCCCGCTGTCGCTCGGTATCGAGACTTACGGCGGCGTGATGACCAAGCTCATCGACAGGAACACCACCATCCCGACGCGCAAGAGCGAGACCTTCACCACCGCCTCGGACAACCAGACGCAGGTGGAGGTGCACGTGCTGCAGGGCGAGCGCGACATCGCGAGCGCCAACCGCACGCTCGGGCGGTTCCACCTGATCGGCATCCCGCCGGCGCCGCGCGGCATGCCGCAGGTCGAGGTCACCTTCGACATCGACGCCAACGGCATCGTCAACGTGTCGGCGAAGGACCTCGGCACCGGCAAGGAGCAGAAGATCACCATCACCGCTTCGTCGGGGCTGTCGGAGGCCGACATCGACCGCATGGTGAAGGACGCCGACGTCCACCGCGAGGAGGACAAGAAGCGGCGGGCGCAGGTCGAGGCGCGCAACAAGCTCGACGGGCTCGTCTACGCCACCGAGAAGACCTTCGAGGAGCACAAGGACAAGCTCGACGCGGAGCCCCGCGCGACGCTGGAGACGGCGATCGCCGACGCCAAGAAGGCGCTCGAGGGCGAAGACAGCGAGGCGATGGAGCGCGCCGGCCAGCAGCTCGAGCAGGCGTCGCACAAGCTCGCCGAGGCGATGTACCGCAGCGCGCCGGGCGGCGGCGCGCAGGCGGGCCCGGGTGCCGGCGGGCCAGGCGGCGGTAGCGCCGCGAGCGGCGGTTCCGGAGGTCCGGGCGGCCAGGGCGAGGACGTGATCGACGCCGAATACGTCGACGTCGACAAGAGCAGCAACTGATGGTGATGGCCGGGCCTCCTGCTTCGCGATGGAGCAGGAGGCTCGTCTCCTTTTGAGCTGATGTAGCCATGGCCCGTCCACCGCGCACCGCGCCGCGCAGCGAGCTCTCCCGGCTCCAGGAGCGCCTCAACAAGCTGCTGGAGCAGGCCCTCGTCGGCGGCGGCGGGGCCATGCCGCCCGGCGGCCCGCAAGCGCTCGCGGGTTGGAAACCCCTCTTCGACCTCGTGGAGACCAACGAAGACTTCATCCTCTACGCCGAGCTTCCCGGCGTGCGCCGCGACGACGTGCAGCTCGACTCCGACGGCCGCTCGCTCGAGCTCTCTGGCCAGCGGCGGCCGCTCGGCGGCGAACGCGGCTACCTGCGGCTCGAAGGCAGCTACGGTCCCTTCAAGCGCCGTCTCGAGCTGCCCGAGGCGGTCGACCCGCAGCGCATCGAGGCGCGGCTGCGGCGCGGCATCCTGGAAGTGGTGATGCCCAAGCGGGCGCCGAAGCGTGTCGCGGTGGGAGAGAAGTGATGGTGGCCCGCCGCCGTCGCGAGACGCGCTTCGTGATGATCAGCACCGTCGCCGAGCGGCTGGGCGTCCACCCGCAGACGCTGCGCATGTACGAGCGCGAGGGGCTGCTGACGCCGGTGCGCAGCGCCGGCAACACTCGCCTCTACGACGAAGACACCATCAAGCGGCTGGAGACCATCCTCTTCCTGACCCGCGAGCTGGGCGTCAACCTCGCCGGCGTCGAAGTGATCTTGAACCTCCGCCAGCAGATGAGCGACATGCAGCTCGAAGTGGATCGTCTCCTGCAGCAGGTCCGCGAGCAGCTCCGCGAACGCGGCGGCATCCGCCGCGAGCACGCTCTGGTCAAGATCGAGCATGGGCCGCTGGTTCAACGAGACTCAGCGCGGAGCGACCAGCGTAGCCGCGGCAACGCCGGCTGAGCGTGTGAAGTCACACGCACTGCCGCGGTTGCCGTGCTAATTTGGCCGCATGCCGAACCTCTCCGGCGAGGGCAAGCGCGGCGGCTCGTTGCGCGACGCTCTCGATGAGGCGCTGGCGGCGGCGCCGGCTCCGGCGCTGGTCGCCGACGAGATCCGCGCCGACGCCTGTCCCGAGTGCGGCGGGCGCGGCTGGGTGCTGCGCGCCGACGGCGGTGCCGGCACGGCTCGCCGCTGCTCGTGCAGCGCCAAGGCGGTGGTGCCTCGCCTCGAGCAGGAGGCGGGCGTCCCCAGCCGCTACGCGCGCTGCACGCTGGCCAACTTCCAGGTCACCGGGCCGCACCGCGAGGGGCTGCTCGCCGCGCGCTCGCTGACGCAGCGCTGGGTGGAAGAGTTCCTCGGCGAGGCCGGCACCTTCCGCGAGTCGGGCCTCCTCTTCGTCGGTCCGCCCGGCGTCGGCAAGACGCATCTCGCCGCCGCCGCGCTCGGCGAGCTGATCCGCCGCTACCGCGTGCGCGGGCGCTTCGTCGACTTCACGTCGCTGCTCTACCAGATCCAGTCGACCTTCGACGCCGGCACCGCCGAGACCAAGCGCAGCGTGCTCGACCCGGTCGTCTCGACCGAGGTGCTGGTGATCGACGAGCTGGGCGCGCAAAAGCCCACCGCCTGGGTGAGCGAGGTGCTCTACCTCATCCTCAACGGCCGCTACACGCGGCGGCTGCCGACGCTCTTCACCACCAACTACTACCTCGAAGCGGCGGCGCCCTCCGGCAATCCGCTCGACCGCGGCGCCTCGTCGCCGCCCCAGACCGACCTGCTCTCGTCGCGCATCCCGGCGCTGCTGGTGAGCCGGCTCTGGGAGATGGCGCGGCCGGTGGTGATCGTGAGCGACGACTACCGGCAGCACGTGAAGTCGCACCAGCACCGATAGTGGCGCGGACAGACTTGCATCGTTTCGCCAGATTGCATCGTTTCGCCGGATTGCATCGTTTCGCCGGATTGCAGCGCTGGGCCGTGGCGGGCGCGCTCCTGGTCGCGGCCCTTTTCGCCTGGGCCTGCGGCGGAGGACACCCGCAGCCCCGCACCGCGCCGCGCGCCGCGCCGACTCCACTGCCGGCCGCGACGCCCGCGCCGACGCCGCTGCCTGCGCTTCCAGAACCGGCGCAGCCGCTGCCGCAGCCGCCGCCGCCGGAGCCGGCGCCGCCTGCAACCGCCGACCTCCTCCTCCGCGTCGGCCTGCTCTCCGACCAGACGAGCGTCACCTTCCCCTGCTGCGCGGCCGCGCTGCGCGCGGTGTGGGAAGGGCAGACCTGGGCATTGACGCGCGCGCTGCGCGTCGATCCCGCGCCCGAGGGCACCGAGCCGGGCATCTTCCGCGTTCAGGTCGCGGCGCTGCGCGACCCGGGACAGGCCGAGGCGCTGGCCGCCAACCTCCGCCGCGCCACCGGCGACCCCGCCGACTCGGTGCTCGAGGCGGAGAGCGGTCTCTATCGCGTGCGCGTCGGCCGCTACGCCAGCAAGGACGAGGCCGAGACGGCGCGCAAGGGCCTCACGCGCTTCGGCGTCGGCGACGCCTGGGTGATCAGCGAAGGCGGCGGCGTGCGGGACCCGGCGCTGCGTCTCCAGCAGGGCGACATGGCGGTCAACGTCCCCGGCCGCTGGGTGGCGGTGGAGGACAGCAGCGGCGCCGGCGTCTTCGCCGGCGGCCACCGCTACCGCGGCCGCATGCTCGTTTACCTGAACGACCGCGGCACGCTCAACTTGATCGACGAGCTGCCGCTCGAGGAGTACCTGCGCGGCGTCGTGCCGAGCGAGCTCGGCCCCGCCGCCTATCCGGAGATCGAGGCGCTCAAGGCGCAGGCGGTGGCGGCGCGCACCTACGCCGCGCGCAACCTCGGCGAGTTCCGCGCCGAGGGCTTCGACATCTGCGCCACGCCGCGCTGCCAGGTCTACGGCGGCATGGAGGCCGAGCACCCGCGCTCCGACGAAGCGATCGCCGCCACCCGCGGCGAGGTGCTGCTCTGGCACGACCAACCCATCGACGCGCTCTTCAGCTCGACGTGCGGCGGCCACACGGAAGACGTCGGCGTCGTCTTCCCGCTCAAGGCCGACGAGACCTACCTGCGCGGCGTCCCGTGCCTCGAGGCCGGCGTGACGGCGCTCGGCGGCATCGCGCCGGGCACCACGCTGCCGTCGGCGATCACCACCGCGCTGCTGCCGCCGCCTGCCACCGCGGGCGCCGCCGGCTACGGCGAGCGCCTGCTCGCGCTGGCGCGGCTGGCGGGCCTCACGCCGGCTCAGCGCACGCTGGAGAGCCTCGATGCGCGCGACGTGCGCCGCTTCGTCGCCGCGACCTTCGATCTGGCGCTCGATGCCCGCCTCTTCGTCGCCGCCGAAGACCTGCCGTACCTCGTGCAATCGCCGCCGCGCGATTGGAGCGAGGAGGATCGCCGCCTCGCCGCGCTCTTCGTCAAGAGCGGCCTCGGCGGCCCGGCGCCCGCCGAGATGGGCGAGGCGCAGCGCGAGGAGCTGCTCTACCGGCTGGCGCTCTACCTGCGCGTGCTGCGCGAGGAGGAGGCGGGCTACTTCGGGCTCAGCGAAGGCACGCTCCACGTGCACGCCGGCGACAAGACGCGCGACGTCGTGCTGCCGCCGCGGATCGCCACCTACCGTCAGCTCGGCGACACCATCACCGGCGGCGACCTCTCGCTCGTCCCCGGCGACCACCTACGCCTGCTCTGGCAGGGCGACGCGCTGCTGGCGGTGGTGCAGGAGGTGCACGAGCAGGGCGTCGCCTACGACCGCACCAGCCACTGGACGTCGTGGCAGCGCTTCAAGACCGACCGCGAGCTCGCGGCGCTGGTCAAGCAGCGCTATCCCGGGTTCCCATACGCCAGCTTCGAGATCGTCTCGCGCGGCGTCTCCGGCCGCGTCGGCGTGCTGAAGCTCGTCGGCAGCGACGGCCGGAGCGAGCTCGTCGAGGGCCTCGCCGTGCGCTGGACTCTCGACTTGCCCGACACCCTGTTCACCGCCAAGCGCCTGGTGCCGGCGCACGGCGAGCCGGGATGGCTCTTCAGCGGCCGCGGCTGGGGACACGGCGTCGGCCTCTGCCAGGTGGGCGCTTACGGCATGGCCGTGCGCGGCCACGGCTACCGCGACATCCTCGCTCACTACTACAGCGGCACGCGGCTCGGCGCTCTGCCGCCCACCGCCGCCGCGGCGAGCGTCGCGATGCGCGAGCGCGCCGCCTTCGTGACCGCCGCCGGCGCCCGCTGACGTGTAAAGCGGCGCTCTCGCCAGCCCGCGCGGCCGTGTGTTACGGTCTCGCCAGGCCCTGCCGTACATCGTCGCCTTCGAGCCTGCCCCGGGCTCCTTCGAGCTTGCCACCGCCGCGCGTTGGAGGATTCGATGAAGACGCACCCGACGTGGATCGCTCTCGTGCTCGCGTTCGTTGGCGGCGCCGCCGGCGCGGCCCAGCACACGCCCGTCGCTCAGCAGTTCGCAGTGAAGGACCCGAGCCAGATCGACACCGTGCTCGGCTCGCCGATGGACCTCGCCAAGATCGCCGCCGAGGACGACGCCGACGCGCGGGCGGGCATCCCGCCGCGCTACGCCATCGCCGAGAAGGTGGCGATCACGCCGGCGGACCGCGGCACCTGGGAGCGGCTCCCTGACGGCCGCCTGCTCTGGCGCCTGCGCATCATCGGCCGTGAGGGCACGACCTCGCTCAACTTCGGCTTCTCGCGCTTCACGATGTCCGAGCACGGCCAGCTGGTCGTCTACTCGACCGACGGCAAGCAAGTGCTGCGGCCCTTCACCGCCGAGGACAACGAGGCGCACGGCGAGCTGTGGACGCCGCCGGTGATCGGCGACGACGTCATCGTCGAGCTCAGCGTGCCCGAGGGCGAGCTCGGCGCCGTGGCGCTCCAGCTCGGCTCCATCGACCAGGGCTACCGCGGCTTCGGCACCAACCCGCTCGTCAAGTCGGGCAGCTGCAACCTCGACGTCGAATGTCTCGACCCGGGCGACTCCTGGCGCGCCACGATGCGCGCGGCGGCGGTGATCTCGACCGGCGGCTCGCGGTTCTGCTCCGGCTCGCTGATCAACGACACGGCCAACGATCACAAGATGTACTTCATGACGGCCAATCACTGCAGCGTCAACTCCGGCAACGCCGCGTCGCTGGTGGCCTTCTGGAACTACCAGAATTCCTTCTGCCGCACGCCGGGCAGCGCGCAGAGCGGTCAGCCCGGCGACGGCTCGCTGGCCCAGTTCCACACCGGCTCGTTCTTCCGCGCCGCCAACAGCCCCTCGGACTTCACCCTCGTCGAGCTCGACGATCCGCCGGTGCCCGCCTACAACCACCACTGGGCCGGCTGGGACCGCTCGACGGGCGACCCCGCCTGCTCGGCGGGCGTGCCCTGCGCCGGCATCCATCACCCGAACACCGACGAGAAGCGCATCACCTACTCGATCACCAACATGGCGACGACGAGCTACAACAACCCGTCGTCGCCGGGCGACGGCACGCACCTGTGGGTGCACTGGGCGACCGATCCGCCGGGTCCGTTCACCGTTCCCGGCGTGACGGAGCCGGGCTCCTCGGGATCGCCGCTCTACAACGCCGCCCATCGCTACGTCGGCCAGCTGCACGGCGGCCCCTCGGCCTGCGGCGCTACCGGCGACAGCCTCTCCGACTACTACGGCCGTTTCAGCGTCTCGTGGACCGGCGGCGGCACCGACAGCACGCGGCTGTCGAACTGGCTCGACGCCGGCAACACCGGCGCGACGTTCACCGACGGCATCGACAACTGCACGGCGCCCGGCGTGCCCGCCATCGGCACCGCCACCGCCACCGGGCCCAACAACATCCAGGTGACGTGGAGCAACGGCGCGCCGCCGGCAACCACCTTCAACGTCTACCGCGCCGTCGGCACCTGCGCCTCGCCGGGCACCTTCGGCCTCGTCGGCGCCGGCGTCGCCGGCTCGCCGTTCAACGACGGCGGCGTCTCCGGCGGCACCACCTACGCGTACCAGGTGACCGGCCGCGATGCCACCGGCGGCTGCGAGTCGGCGCCGTCCGCCTGCGTGCAGGCGACCGCCACCGGCAGCTGCACGCTGCCGCCGACCTTCGCCGGCCTCGCCTCCGCCACCAACCAGGCGTCGGCGAGCTGCGGCGTCAGCCTCGGCTGGACGGCGGCGACGGCGAACTGCGGCGGCCCCATCAACTACAACGTCTACCGCTCGACGTCGAGCGGCTTCGTGCCTGGCGCCGGCAACCTCATCGCCAGCGGCGTCGCCGGCACCGCCTACAACGACACCGGCTCGCTCACCAGCGGCGTCACCTACTACTACGTCGTGCGCGCGGTCGACACCGCCAACGCTGCCGCCGACGCCAACGCGGTCGAGAAGAGCGTCGCGCCCACCGGCCCGGTCGCCAACGGCACGCTCACCGAGACCTTCGAGGGCGCGCTCTCCGGCGGCGGCTTCGACAACGCGGGCTGGACGCACGCCACGTTGAGCGGCGCGCTCGACTGGACGTGGAACGCGACGCAGTCGCAGACGCCGACCCACTCGTGGGCCTCCGACGAGCAGTCCACCGCCGCCGACCGCGTGCTGGTCTCACCCTCGTTCGTGCCCCAGGCGAGCTCCACCTTGTCCTTCTGGCACACCTATCGTTTCGAGGGCACCGTCGCGCAGTGCTACGACTCGGGCACGCTCGAGATCTCGACCAACGGCGGCTCGACCTGGACGGTGATGCCGGACGCCAACTTCACCGCCGGCGGCTTCACCGGCACCACCAACGGCGGCTTCACCAACCCGCTCGCCGGCAAGCGTGCGTGGTGCAGCGGCACCGTCGGCGCCATGACCCAGGTGACCGTCAACCTCGCCTCCTTCATGCCGGCGACGGGCGTCAAGCTGCGCTGGCACGAAGGCGACGATTCGAGCGCCGTCGGCACCGAGCCCAACGGCTGGTTCGTCGACTCGGTGACGCTCAGCAACGTCGGCACCGCCAGCGCCTGCTCGTCGGACCCCAACCTGATCTTCAGCAACGGCTTCGAGCAGGGCACGATCCCCGGCCCGTGGAGCGGCTCGACCCCGTAGCCCGCCGCTGACTTCGGCGACCGCTCGGCAACCATCCCGCGGCGCTTCGCGGCGTCGCGGGAGCGTGCTATCGTTCCGCCCGCCCACCGTCAGTTCGCGCCACCCCCGCCTCACCAGCAGTCGAGCGGAGTCTGAGGAGTAACGTGCACGTGCGTACGAGAGCCCGCTGGTTCCTCGCCTGCCTGTCGCTGTTGGTTGCCCTTCCCGCCGCCGGCCAGAAGGCGGGCAATCCTCACTGGCCGACCCTGACCGAGCAGATGGAGGCGGCCGGCGCCCGGCCCGGCACCGCCTTCGCGGCCTTGATCGCCGCCAACCAGGACTTCACCATCCTCGACGCCAACGAGGCCCGCGACGCCGTGCGCCTCCCGGCCTGGCTGCGCGTGCACTGGCGCCGCCACCATCCCGAGATGGTGTACGCCGCCGACGACCCCGCCGGCGGCTACCCGCTGGTGCTCAAGGAGGTCCTGGAGTGGATGCGCAGCCACCAGGACCTCGAGCCGGGCCCCGGCGACGGCACGGAAGAGGCCGACCTCTGGGAGGACGGCGAGAAGAGCGCCACGGTCTCCGGCGAGGTGCGCGTCTCCGGCCTGCAGTCGGCGCCGCGCAGCGAGTCCGACATCCGCGTCAACTACTGGGACCCGACGAAGATCATCGGCGCCTCGAACAACATCTCGGGCAGCGGCACCCAGGCGCAGTTCTACTCGACCAACGGCGGCACCAGTTGGGGCCAGACCAGCCTGCCGCTGCAAACCGGCGATGCGTTCCACTCCGACCCCACCGTCGAGTGGACTTCCGACGGCACCGCCTGGGCGACGACAATCGGCATCAACTCGGCGCAGACCCAGTTGCACATGCGGGCTTACAAGTCCACCGACAACGGCGCCACCTGGACCTTCGACGCCACCTTCTCGGGCACGCAGACCAACACCGACAAGCAGATCATCTGGGTGGACCACAGCAACGGCTCACCGTTCAAGGACAACCTCTACGCCTGCTGGCACAACAACAACCCGGCGTTCACCAACCGCCGCACCGGCCCCACCGGCTCCTGGCAGACGCCGCTGCAGATCAGCAGCACCGAGTCGACCGGCACCGCCATCGGCTGCGACGTGAAGACCAACTCCTTCGGCGACGTCTTCAACTTCTGGCCCACCACCACCAACCGCCGCGTCTTCGTCACCAAGTCCACTAACGGCGGCGTCAGCTACGGCGCCAAGGTACAGATCGCGCAGCTCATCGACGGCTACGACATCGGCGTGCCTTCGTTCGCCAACCGGCGCGCGCTGATCTACGTCTCGGCGGGCGCCTATCGCACGGCGACGAAGGACCTGGTCTACGCCACCTGGACCGACCTCACCGGCGCCACGGGCTGCACTTCGGCGGCCAACGAGCCGGGCAGCAACGTCGCCTCGACCTGCAAGACGCGCATCTGGTTCTCGCGCTCCACCAACGGCGGCACCACCTGGTCGGCGCCGGCGATGGTCAACAACCAGGCGAGCCTCAACGACCAGTTCAACCAGTGGATGGCGGTCGACGAGACGACCGGCGCGCTGTCGCTCATCTACTACGACACCGTCGCCGATGCGGGCCGCAAGAAGGCCGACATCTGGTACCAGTCCTCGTTCGACGACGGCGTCACCTGGTCCTCGGCGGTGAAGATCACCTCCGCGCAGACCGACGAGACGGTGGCCGGCGCCAACTCCGGCAACCAGTTCGGCGACTACAACAGCCTCTCCGGTTACGCCGGCGTCTTTTTCCCCTCCTGGACCGATCGCCGCAACGCCGCGAAGGAAGAGATCTGGACCGCCAAGGTGACCGACACCGCCTGCACGCAGCCGGGCGCGCCGGCGATCGGCACCGCCAGTCCCAGCAGCCCCACCCAGGTCGACGTGAGCTGGGGCAACGGCTCGCCCCCGGCCACCACCTTCAACGTCTACCGCGCCCTCGGTACCTGCGCCTCGCCGGGCTCTTTCGCGATCGTCGGCCCCGCCGTCGGCCCCTCGCCCTTCAGCGACACCACGGCGCTGGCCGGCACCACCTACGCCTACGAGGTCAGCGGCCGTGACGCGACCGGCGTCTGCGAGTCGCCGCTCTCGTCCTGCGCGCAGGCGACGACGCCCACGCTCGGCAACCTGATCTTCACCAACGGCTTCGAGGAGGGCCTCCTCCCCGGTCCGTGGGGCGGCGCGATCCCCTAACGCGCCTCGGCGCCGAGGCTAGCCCTCCGCCGGCGTCCGCAGCAGCTCGCTCTCCGGCTCCACGTGGACCACCACGTGGGCGCCGGGGAGCTCGTCCTGCACCGCGGTCTCGATGCGGTCGCAGATGGCGTGCGCGGCGTCGACGCGCATGCCGCCCGGCACCACCAGGTGCAGCTCGACGAAGGGCCGCGGCCCGCCGCGGCGCGTGCGCAGGTCGTGGAACTGCAGCGCGCCGCCCATCTCGCGGCGCACGATGGCGATGATGCGCTCGACCTCGGGCGCGGCGAGCGACTCGTCCATCAGGCCGCCCACGGAGTCGCGGAAGACGTGCCAGCCGAGGCGCAGGATGTTCGCTGCCACGATCAGCGCGATCAATGGATCGAGCGCCCAGCGGCCGGTGAGCCAGGCGGCGCCGAGGCCGGCGAGCACGCCGGCGGTGGTGATGACGTCGCCCCAGAGGTGGGCGCCGCTCGCCACCAGCGCCGGCGAGCGCTGGCGCCGGCCGACGCGCTGCAGGTAGGCGGCGAGCGCGGCGTTGGCGAGGGCGGCGATGGTGGCGAGCGCGAGCCCGATGCCGAGCGCCGCCGGCGGATGCGGCTGCCGCAGGTGCCGCCACGATTCGCGCACGATCGCGGCCGACGCGGCGAGCACCAAAGCACCTTCGAGCCCGGCGGAGAGGTACTCGACCTTGGTGTGGCCGAACGGATGGCGCCGGTCGGGCGGCCGGCGCGACACCGCGACCGCCAGCGCCGCCGCGCCGGCGGCGGCGACGTTGACGATCGACTCCAGCGCGTCGGCGAGCAGCGCCACCGAGCGCGTCTGCCACCACGCCGCCGTCTTCACCAGCAGCAGCGCGATGCCGGCGATGAGGTTGAGACGCGCGGCGCGGGCGACGATGCGCGCGGGATCGCTCGTCTTTGCCATCACGCTCAAAACCGGCTGGTGTCGCGGCCGAAGGCGGCCGCCTTCGCCCAGTCGAAGAGCACCTTCACCTTGTTGGCGAGGCTCACCAGCTTGGTGAGGTAGACCGAGCGCCAGAAGAGCCACGCGGCGCGCCCGCTCCAGCGCACGTGGGGCAGGTCGGCGAGCGCCTGGCGGCCGCCGATGTAGGCGAGCATGCCGAGGTTGCGGAAGTCGAACTCCCGCGCCGGCCGTCCGCTCGCCACCAGGCGCAGCGAGCGCGCGAGGTACTTGCCCTGCTGCTGCGCCACCTGCGCGGTGGCGGGCACCGGCGCCTCGGGACAGGCGGCGCAGTCGCCGAGCGCGAAGGCGCCGCTCCTGCCTACGAGCCGCAGGCAGCGGTCGATCACCAACCGTCCGCGCTCGTCGAGCGGCAGGCCGAGCGCGCGCACGAACGGCCGCGGCGCCAGGCCGCCCGCCCACACCACCATCCCGTACGGCACCTCGCTGCCGTCGGCGAGCACGACACGGTCCGCCTCGACGCGCGCCACCGGCGTCGACGTGCGCACCTCGATGCCGCCGCGCAGGAAGTGGGCGCTGGTGTACTCGGCGAGCGCGGCGTCGAAGCCGCCGAGGAGGCGCGGCGCCGCTTCGAGCAGCACCACGCGCGCGAGCCGCGCGATGCGCGGGAAGACCTCGCGCAGCTCCTCGTCGAGCAGGTCGTGCACCTCGGCGGCGATCTCGACGCCGGTGGCGCCGCCGCCGCAGACGACGAAGGTGAGGCGCCGGCGCACCTCTTCGTCGGTCAGGCCCGGCAGATCGGCGCGCGCCAGCTGCAGCAGCACGCGGCCGCGGATCTCGCGTGCGTCGCCGACGTCCTGCAGCGACAGCGCGTGCTCGGCGACGCCCGGGATGCCGTAGTCGGCGAGCGCGGCGCCGACGGCGATCGCCAGCAGGTCGAACGGCACGACGAGCTGCTCGTCGGAGACGGCCGAGCGGCAGTGCACCGCGCGCGCCTCCCAGTCGACGCGCTCCGCCGCCGCCTCCACCATGCGCGCCGAGCGCACGCGCCGCCGCACCGGCTCGAGGATGGAGCGGAGCTCGACGCTGCCGGCGACCGCCGAGGGGAGCAGCGGCGTGAAGACGAAGTAGTTGCGCGGCGAGACGACGGTGGTGTCGAAGAGGTCGCGCGGCAGGTTGCGCGACAGCGAGTAGCCGCCGAAGCCGGAGCCGAGGATCACCAGCTTGGGCGGCGCCATCGGTCGATCTTACGACCGTCATCGCGGCGGCCGACGACGCGCGCGTAGAGGACGGTGCGCACGGCCCCGCAGCCCTCAGCCTCGGCTCAGCGTATCGGCCAGCTCCGGCGGGCGACAGTGCGTACTACTGCTCGCGCCATAACCGTGTCGTTTCAGCCCGGCGGCCAGCTCCAACACGCGACGGCGTTGACCGGCTCCGCCGCGGCAAGCGCGGCGAAGTAGCCCGGCGCCGGATCGAGCGCGGCGAGCCGCCAGCGCGCGGGCGCCTCGTCGTCGCCGGCGACCCGCAGCAGCCGCGCCGGCTCGCCGGGCAGCAGCGTGACGTCGAAGTCGGCGAGCGGGTGCGACAGCCCTTCGCCCAGCGCCTTGATGAACGCCTCTTTGCGCGTCCACGCCGCAAAGAAGGCGGCCTCGAGCGCCGGCGGCTGCAGCGTGCGCAGCGAATCGCGCTCGGCGGTGGAGAAGAAGCGCTCGGCGATGGCGAGCGCGTCCGGTAGCGGCCGCAGGAACTCGACGTCGACGCCGAGCGCGCCGCGGCGACTGATCGCGCACAGACCGAGCTCGCTGGAGTGCGAGACGCTGAAGACGAGCGGCGCGTCGTCGGCCAGCAGCGCCGGCTTGCCGTGCTCGCCGTACTGGAAGCGAACCGCGGCTGGCGCACAGCCCAGATGTGCGGCGAGGATCTCGCGCACCGCTCCGCGGCAGCTTTCGAACGCCCGGCGATGCGCGTCGAAGCGGAAGCCCGCGGCGCGCTCGTGCTCCTCCGCCGCGAGCGCGGCGCGCAGCGCGGCAAGGCGTTCGTCTGGCGGATTCAGCGCGAAGGCAAAGACGTCAACGTGCCCTTCCCGCAGCGGTGCTGGCGCCGCTGTAGACCTCGCCGCCGGCACCGCCGCGAACGCCGATGCCGGCACCGCTGCGAGCCCCGCCGCCGGCGTCGACGCTAGCGCCGCAACGCGGTTCGAGGACGCTGCGGCGGGCGTCGACGCCGACGCGGCACCGTAGATCGACGCCGGCGCCGGAGGCCACGCGCTCGTGATCATCAGGCGAGCGCCGCCAGCGACTGCAGCTCGCCCGCGATCGTCTGCAGCAACAGGTCGCGATCGCTGTCGAGGAAGAAGTGGCCGCCGGGGAACATGCGCAGCTTGAACGCGCCGCGCGTCTGCTCCTGCCACGGCAGCAGCGCGCCGCGGTCCGCGCGCGGGTCGGCGAGGCCGCCGAATGCGGTGATGGGGCTGTCGAGCGGCGGCTCGGGCACGTGCTCGCAGGTCTCGGCGACGGCGAAGTCGCGGCGCAGCGTCGGCAGCAGGAGCCGCATCAGCTCCGGGTGATCGAGCACCTCGTCCGGTGTGCCCTGGAAGCGGCGTAGCTCGGCGATCAGCTCGTCGTCGGGCAGGTCGTGGCGGCGCTCACGCTCGGGAAGTTGCGGCGCCGGGTGCGCGGAGACGAAGAGGTGCGCCGGCGGTGCGGTGCCGCGGCGGCGCAGCGCGCGGGCGAGCTCGAAGGCGACGAGGGCGCCGACGCTGTGGCCGAAGAAGGCGTAGGGCAAATCGAGCGCGGTCGCGAGCGCCTCTTCCAACGCGGCGACGAGCGGTCGCAGGCGGTCGACGGCGGGCTCGCCGATGCGCGCCTCGCGGCCGGGGAGGAGGACCGGGCACACCTCGATCGAGCCGGGCAGCTGGCGCTGCCAATCGCGGAACGCCGCCGTGCCGCCGCCGGCGTAGGGGAAGCAGAAGAGCCGTAAGCGGGCACCGGCCCGGCGGCCCAGCGCCGGCAGCCAGGGATTGGCGCGAGCAGCCATGCAGGGATTCTTAGAACGAAACGTCGCGCGTGACCAGCGTCGCGTCCGGCACGTAGCCGAAGAACGGCGCCGGCATCGTGGTCGACGGCCGCGCGCGCGGCGTGGGCAGCCCGTAGCTCTCGTCCAGCAGCTGCAGGCGCAGCGGGCCGGCGTGGCGCACGCGCAGAGTGAGCTCGAAGCCCGCGGCCGGCACCGCCCAGTACTGCAGCGCCCAGGGGCGCGGCACGCCGCCGACTTCGCGGCCGTCGAGCGTCGCCGACTCCACGGTCACGGCGGGATCGAGGTGGATGGCGAGGAGCGGCGCGCGCCGCGGCGAGGCGAAGCGGAGGCGCAGGGTGCGCACGCCGTCGCGGAGGTCGCTCGCCAGCAGCTCGGCCGTCGGCGCCGGCAGCGCGACGATGGGAGCGGGACGGAGCAGCAGCGACTGCGGCAGCAGCGGCGAACTCTCGGGCGCGGTCGGCAGGTAGACATCGAGCCGCCCGTGCGCCGGCCGCTCGCCGAGTGAGGGCCGGGTCCACTCGTCGGGAGCGGGATCGGTGCTTCCCCACGTCGCCGAGCCGCGGTCGGCGTCGAGCGCGTAGAAGAGGTTGTCGGGCCGCGGCCGCTGCGCGTCGAAGCGCGCGGCCAGCGTGGCGCCGGCGAGGAGCAGCAAGGACGTGGCGCCGAGGAGCGGCGCGAAGCGGCGCTCGCCGCCGGCCGTCAACGTGTCGAGCGCCGGCACCAGCAGCCCGAAAAGCAGCGCGACGAGCACCATCGGCACGGCGGCGAGCGCCAGCGTGACGCCGGCGAACACCAGCTGGACGGTCGGCGCCATCAGCACGATGCCGGGCACGGTGCCGGCCAGCGCGATCGCCGGAGCGGCTCGTGAGTCCGCGGGCAGCACGACGCAACCGACGAGCGCGAGGGTGGCGGCGAGGAGCGGCCAGGCGAGGAGGTAGCTCGCGCCCGGGAGGAGCGCAGTAGCCGCGATCAGCAACAGCAGCCAGACGAGCAGCGCGCCAGCCCAGAGATCGAGCATCGTCGCGCGCCGACGCAGCCGCCCGATGAGCCCGGAACCGATCGCCAAGGCGAACAGCACGAACCCCACCACGAAGTGGCCGGCGCCGTAGACGTCGCCCGAGGTCATGAAGGCGAAATCCGGATGCAGCGCGCGCACGGCCATCCAGAGCAGCGCCGTCACCGTGGGCACCGCCACCAGCAGCACGACGAGGCCGAGCGCGCCGCGCAGGAGGCCCTTGCCGGTGAGCCTGCGCCGCCGCAATCCGGCAGTCACGGCGGCGACGAGCATCACTGCGACGATCGAGGCGAGCACCCACGCTACCGCCGGCGAGTAGACGAACAGGTGAGAACCGACGGCGTTGAAGTACACGGCGTCGGGCGCACGCAGGTCGCCGAGGTCGATGCCGCCGAGCCGTCGCGCCAGCGACAGTGCGTACGAGCCGTGGTGCTGCAGGCTTCGCGGGTCCAGCGCTTCGATCCGATCGAGCGCGGTGTGGTACGCGGTGCCGCCGTCGATGAATGCGAAGTTGAGCCCGGCGAAGCCCGCCTCCTTGAACACCGAGAGGTCGGTGTCGTTGGGCAGCAGCCGGTAGATCTCGTAGAACAGCGAGCTGGCGAGCGGCCGCGGCGCGGCGGCGGCGAGCTCGCGCACGAGCTTGCCGTTGCCGGCGCTGGTCTCGAACATCAGCGACGGGCCGCCGGTGCCGCGCGCCTCGAAGTTGAGGGCGACGCCGACGCCGCGCGCCCAGCGGTGACCTTCGACGAACGCCTTGGCGCCGAGCAGGCCCGCCTCCTCGCCGTCGCTGAAGAGCACGACGAGGTCGTTGCGCAGCGGCGGCCCGGTGCGCAGCGCCCGCAGCGTCTCGAGGATCGCGGCCACGCCGGCGCCGTCATCGCTCCCTCCCGGCCCCCACGGCACCGAGTCGTAGTGCGCCACCAGCAGCACGGCACGCGTGTGGTTCGTGCCCGGCAAGCGGCCGACCACGTTGTCGACGCTGCCCGCCGGCGTGGCGCCCTTCCACTCGAGGCCGATGCGGCCGTTCGCCGCCGTGGCGTGCTGCACCTCGCTCTCGAGCCCCAGCTCGCGCAGCCGCAACAGCAGGCGGTCGCGCACGCGGTCGTGCTCGGCGCTGCCCTGCGGATGCGGCGCTGCCGCCAGTGGCCGCAGCTGGGCGAACGCACGCGCCGCCGAGAACTCGCCGGCCGGAGCACCGGCGCCCGTTGCGCGCGGAGGCGTGAGCTGAGCGAGGCCGAGCGCCGCCGCCAGCACGACGACGCCGCCGGCGTAGAGCGCGTGCCTCATGCGGCGGAGAGTGGTACTTCCGATGCTACCGACGCGCGCGAGCCCGGCGGTGCGCTCGCCGGCACGTCGCTCGGCGTTGGCGCATCGCTCGGCGTCGCCACGGCGCTGGGCGTCGGCGATCCATTGGGCGTCGATGGCGCGCTCGGCGCGGTGTTCTTTGCCGCCGCCGCTCGCGTCCGGTGCACGAGCACCGCCGCCAGCTCGCGCGCCTGATGGTTGAGGAAGTAGTGACTGCCGCCGGCAATCACCTCGCGCTCGACGCGCTCGGCGAAGAACCGCCACGCGCGATGGCTGGCGGTGCCGGCGCCGAAGAGCCCGCGCGTGAACGGATCGCGATCGCCGAGCAGCGCCACGACTGGCGCCCGCAGCGGCGCCGCCGCGCGCCGGTAGGCGCGCTCGAAGTAGTCGAGCGAGGCCGCGACGTCGCGGCGGAAGACGCGCATGAGGAAGGCGACGTCCGCGTCGTCGAGCGCGCCGTCGAAACCGCCGAGGCGCGCGAGGCGGCTGCGCAGCGCGTCGTCGCCGGTCCGGCGCTGGCGGAGCTTGACCAGCGGGATCTCGAGCCGCCGCAGACGCCGGTTGGGCGGCAGCGCCGCGGCGAGATAGACGGCCTCGACGCGGCGGCCGGCCGCCTCGAGCAGCCGCGCCGTCTCGAGCGCCACGGCCGTACCGACGCAGTGGCCGTAGATCGACAGCGGCCCGAGGTCGCGAGCGATCACTTCGTCCGCCACGGCGCGCGCGATCTCCTCGACCGAAGGCTGCGATTCATCAGCGCGCGCCGGAGGCGCCGAATCCTGCGCGCGCAATGCCGGGTCGTGCGCCCGGAGCGCTGGATCGTTTACGCGGAGCGGGGGTTCTTGCGCGCGTGACGCCCGAAGCTGCGCGGGCCGCGCCGAATCGTCTGCCGCTGTCGCGGGATCATGCCCGGGCAGTGCCACCGCGTACAGTCCCCACTCCGCCGGCAGCTCCTGCAGCAGCGGCCGGTAGACCACGGGGCTGCCGCCGCCGTAGGGCACGCAGAGCAGCACCGGCGCGCCGGCGGCCGGCGGCCGCAGCGTCTCGAGGATGCCGCCCTCGGCGCCGCCGCCGCCTTCGATGCAGTCGGCGAGGCCGCGAATCGTGGGATGGCGGAAGAGGTCCATCACCGCCACGCCCTCGCCGCAGCGCCGTACCACGCGGATGGCCTTGAACGAGTCGCCGCCCAAAGCGAAGAAGTCGTCCTCGACGCCGACCTCCGGCAGGTCGAGGACGTCGCGCCAGATCGCCGCGACTTGCTGCTCGAGC
Source organism: Thermoanaerobaculia bacterium (assembly GCA_036005845.1). Taxonomy (GTDB): domain Bacteria; phylum Acidobacteriota; class Thermoanaerobaculia; order Multivoradales; family JAIOJS01; genus DASYQD01. The sequence goes on from DASYQD010000127.1 coordinate 44,637, forward strand.
GCGGTGCGCGGCGCCGTGAAGCCGGCGGCCGTCTCCGCCCGCGTGCGCTCCGGCGCCGGCAAGGCCGCGCGATCGAGCTTGCCGTTGGGCAGCAGCGGCAGCGCCGCGAGCGGTACCAGCGCGGCGGGAATCATCGCCTCCGGCAGCCGCTCTGCCAGCGCGCGCCGCAGGGCCACGAGATCGAATGCGGGAGTGGGGCCGGACGACGAGCTCGCGGCCGGCACCACGTAGCCGACCAAGCTGCGGTCGCCGCCACCGTCCTCGCGCGCCACCACCACGGCGTCTCCGACGCCCGGCTGCGCGCGCAGTGCCGCCTCGACCTCGCCGAGCTCGATGCGGTGGCCGCGGATCTTCACCTGGAAGTCAGCCCGGCCGAGGTACTCGATGGCGCCGTCACCGCGCCAGCGCGCCAAGTCGCCGGTGCGGTAGAGGCGCGCGCCGGGCACGCCGGAGAACGGATCGGGGATGAAGCGCTCCGCCGTGAGATCGGGGCGCCGCACGTAGCCGCGTGCGAGGCCGGCGCCGCCGATGAGCAGCTCGCCGGCGACGCCCGGCGGCACCGGCTGCATCTCGCGGTCGACGACGTAGATCTGCGTGTTGGCGATAGGCCGCCCGATCGGCAGCGTGTGACCGGTCTCGCCGCGGCGGCATTCCCACGCGGTGACGTCGACCGCCGCTTCGGTCGGCCCGTAGAGGTTGTGCAGCTCGGCGCCGAGGCGCGCGTGGCAGCGCTCGACGAGGTGCGGCGGCAGCGCCTCGCCGCTGCAGATCACGCGCGCGACGCTGGTGCACGACTCGACGCCCGGCTCCTCCAGGAAGAGCTGCAGCATCGACGGCACGAAGTGGAGCGTCGTGATCTCCGCCTCGCGGATGAGGCGCGCGAGGTAGGCGCTGTCCTGGTGGCCGCCCGGCCGCGCGAACACCAGGCGCGCGCCGGCGAGCAGCGGCCAGAACAGCTCCCACACCGACACGTCGAAGCTGTAGGGCGTCTTCTGCAGCACGCGGTCTGCGGCGGTGAGGTTGTAGGCGCGCTGCATCCAGAGCAGCCGGTTGCGGATGCCGCCGTGGGTGTTGGCGACGCCCTTCGGGCGGCCGGTCGAGCCGGAGGTGAAGATGACGTAGGCGAGCTGCTCGTCGGCGGTGGCCGGCGGCCGGTTGTCGCGCTCGTCGCGATCGCCGGCGCCGTCGAGGTCCGCGCCGTCCCAACCCGCGTCCAGGGTGAGCACCACGGGCGCTTGCCGATCGCCCCCGGCGCCGAGATCGGCGCTATCCCGACGAGGGTCGAGCGTGAGCACCGCTGGCTGTAGCCGAACGCCGTCCCCACCGCGATTCCCATCTTCATCGCCGCCGAGGGGCAGACGACCTCGCACGTGACTCTGGGTCAGCACGACGGTCGGCCGCGCGTCGTCGAGCATCGCGCGGAGCCGCTCGCGCGGGTAAGCAGGATCGAGCGCCACGTAAGCGCCACCCGCCTTGAGGACCCCGAGCAGCGCCACCATCAGCTCGAGCGAGCGCTCCATGGCGACGCCGACCAGAGTGTCGGCGCCGACGCCGCGGCGCAGCAGCTCGCGGGCCAGCCGCGCCGCCCGCCGCTCGAGCTCGGCGTAGGTGAGCGTCTCGCTGCCGCAGCTCACCGCGATAGCCTCCGGCGTACGCGCCGCTTGCGCCGCCACCAGCTCGTGCAGGCCGCCGCGCTCGGGATACTCCTCCCGCGTGGCGTTCCACTCGACGACGACCTGCCGGCGCTGCGCCGCGCCGAGCAATGGCTGCGCCGAGACGCGCTGCTCCGGCTGCCGCACGATCCCTTCGAGCAGCGTGCGGTAGCAGCCGAGCCAGCGCTCGACCGTGGCGCCGTCGAACAGCTCGGTCATGTACTCGGCCTGCAGCGTCAGCGCGCCGTCGGCTTCCGGCAGCGCGGCGAGCGAGAAGTCGAACTTGACGACGCCGGCGTCGAGCGCCAGCGGCTCGAGCGTCAGCCCCGGCAGGCGCAGCGCCGGCAGCGGCGCGTTCTGCAGCACGAAGAAGGTCTGGAAGAGCGGGTTGCGCGAGGCGTCGCGCGCCGGCTGCAGCTCCTCGACCAGCTTCTCGAACGGCAGGTCCTGGTGCTCGTAGGCGCGCAGGGTGGCGTCGCGCACCGTCGTCAGGAGGTCGATGAAGCGCGGATCGCCGCGCAGGTCGGCACGCAACGCGAGGGTGTTGACGAAGCAGCCGACGAGCCCTTCGACCTCGCCACGGTGGCGGTTGGCGATCGGCGAGCCGACGAGGAGCTGCTCCTGGCCGGTGAGCCGTGACAGCAGCACGTCGAAGGCGGCGAGCAGCGTCATGAAGAGCGTGGCGCTTCTGCCGCGGCCGAGCTCCTCGAGCGCGCCCACGAGTCGCGGGCCGAGGCGCAGGCTGGCGCTGGCGCCGCGATAGCTCGGTTGCCGCGGCCGTTGGCGGTCGGCGGGCAGCTCCAGCACGTGCGGCGCGCCCGCGACGGCGCGCTTCCAGAACTCCACTTCGGCCGCCAGGCGTTCGCCGCTCAGGTGAGCGCGCTGCCAGGCGGCGAAGTCGGCGTACTGGATGGGCAGCGGCGGCAGCTCCACCGCGCGGCCGGCGAGCAGCGCCTCGTACGCCGCCGCCGTCTCGCGCAGCAGCACGCCCATCGACCAGCCGTCGGTGACGACGTGGTGGAGCGTCAGCACGAGCACGTGATCGTCGTCGCCGAGGCGCAAGAGCAGCGCACGCAGCAGGGGACCGTTGGCGAGGTCGAACGGACGCGCGGCTTCGGCGATCGCTCGTGCGCGCGCTACCGCGAGCCCGTCGACAGTCGCGCCGCCCACTGCCTCGCCGGTGACGCCGGCGCTCAGATCATCGCGCTGCAACGCGACGTCGACGCTGGGCAACACGACCTGCTGCGGCGCGCTGCCGTCCTCCGCGTCAACGCGGAACACGGTGCGCAGCGCCTCGTGCCGCGCCACCACGGCGGCGAGCGCCCGCTCCAGCGCCGCGGCGTCGAGCGCGCCGCGAAGCCGCGCCGCAGCGGGCACGTTGTAGAGGCCGCTGTCCGGATGCATCTGCTCGAGGAACCAGAGCCGCTCCTGCGCGAACGAGAGCGGCAGGGGCCCGTCGCGCGGCACGCGCGGGATCTCCTCCCCGCGCGCAGCCGCCACGGCGGCACCGCCGCCGGCCGCCGCCTCACCGCCAGCCTCGGCGCCGCCCGCCGCCTTCCGGCGCTCGGCGAGGAGCAGCTCGAAGAGCGCGCGCTTCTCCGGCGACAGGCCCTCGAGCCGCGCCTGCAGCTCGCTCACGTGACGACGGCCAGCTCGACCGAGAGCGCCGGTTCCGAGAGCCGTTCCGAAAGGCGCAGCTCGGCGCGCCGCAGGATGGCGCTGAGGTCGTCGAGCACCGCCGCCGGCGACGGACGCTGGAAGACGTTGCGGCCGACGCACAGCCCGCTCGCGCCTGCCGCGGCCGCCGCCGCGGTGAGCTCGTAGAGCTCGGCGTCCGAGCGCTTGGCGCCGCCGGCGACGAAGATCGCCGCGTCCTCGCACAATCCAGACAGCAGCTCCGGCAGCTCGCGCAGGTCGTCGGGCGCCGCGATCTTGATCGCGTCGGTGCCCAGCTCGACGGCGATGCGCATCAGGTGCCGCATGCGCTCGACGCGCCGCCCGCGCTCGCGCGTCTCCACCTTGTCGTAGACCATCGACAGCACCGGCAGGCCGTACGCGGCCGCGGCGTCGACGACGCCGCCGAGCAACCGCAGGTTGTGGCCGTCGTTGCTGCCGTCGAAGTTGACCTGCAGCGACACGCCGTCGGCGCCCAGCCGTAGCGCCGACTCGACGGTGGTGAGCATCTCTTTCGTATCGGGCGCCGGCGCCAGGGTGCTCATGCCGTTGACGTGCACCATCACCCCGAGGCCGCGCAGGCAGTCGTGGGCCGCGAGCCGCTCGACGATGCCCTTGTGCGCGATGATCCCGGTGATCCCGGGGTGGGCGATCCAGCGCCCCACCTGCGCCACGCTCTCGAGGCCGGGCATCGGCCCGACGGTGAGCCCGTGGTCGATGGGAACGATGAGGCCGAACCGCGATTGCGGGTAGCGGAACCGCGACCACCGGATGCGTTTGCCGGCGCTGCTCATCTGGATGCTCTGGACCATGGTCGGCGCTCCTTTAGCTCTCGATTAGCTCTCGATGATGTGTTCTTCGACCTTGATGCCGACGTGACGCCCCGGCTTGGCGAGGTGCCCGAGCACGCGGTCGCCGGGCTTGAGCTCGGTGATGTTGAGCGGCTTGCCTTCCGCCGAGTAGATGCGGACGTGCCAGTCGTCCTGCAGCAGCACGTTGACGCGCTCGCCGCCCTCGAACTCGGCCTCGATCAGGCGCAGCGGCCGCACTTCGGTCTTCATGCGGCCGACGGTGGCGCGGCGCACGTTGCCGTCGAGGTCGGCGATCATCACCGGCGAGCCGGCGCGCAGCTCGGTCATGTAGTCGGTCTTGTTCGAGGCGTTGTAGACGTAGCTGTGCACGGCCCCGGCGTTGACGCGGAACGGCCGCAGCTCCATGTAGGGCAGGTAGAAGACCTCGGGGCAGCAGAGGATGCCGCCCTGCGAGGTCGAGCCGACGATCATCCCTTCGCGCGTCGAGAAGAGGGTCGCCACGTCGATGCAGCTCCGGTAGCCCATCCCCACCGGCTCGGTGCGCAGCACCGTCGCCGGCTCGATCGAGATACGCGCCGCGCGCTTCGCCGCCAGCTTGGCGAGGAAGGCGTCGAGCGTCTCGTGGTCGCGCGGCGAGAAGACCAGGCCGTCGGCGCCGACCTCCATGACGCCGAGCGTCACCACCGCGTCCTCGACGTTCTTCGGGTCGGTGATCTCCTTGAACAGCAGCGTGCGCGTCGGCTGCAGGGTGGCGATGCCGAGCTCGAGCGGGATGTTGGTGGGGTCCTTGAAGCTCACCATCAGGTAGTCGTGGCGGGCACCTTCCGCGATAGCGCCGTGCAGGCTCGGGCCGTCGTCGACGCGCGCCCGCAGGCAGGTGGCGAAGCCGCGCGCGCGGGCGCGCACCAGCAGCTCGGGGTCGGCGCTGGCGACGACGAGGCCGGGCGTCTCCGGCAGCTCGCCGTCGTGGCGGGCGTGCAGCACGCGCGTCATGCGGGCCGGCAGCTGCGGCAGGATGTCGGCCGCGTTGTCGGGGTAGAGCACGACGCCTGAATAGATGGTGTGCCCGAGGCGCGCCAGCACGCTGTCGCCGGCCGCGAGGCCGCGGGTGTCGTACCAGAGCAGGTCTTCCGCGAAGGCCCGCGGCGCGTCGCTGCGCTCGCGCTCGGCGGTGGGTGCTTCGGTGGGAGTGATCAGGCTCAGCATCGCGTCCACCTCTTGTGGCTAGGAAGGCAGCGGCTCGGTTTCGTTGTGGATGCGCAGGGCATGCTCCGCAGCAGCCGCCGCGTCGGACATCCGCTCGACCTCGGCGAGCAGCGCGAGCGCCTCGTCGTCGGCGAGCCGCGTGCGCTTCTCGACGGCGGCGGCGACCGCGGCGGCGACTCCCGCCACCGTCGGCGCCTCGAACAGCGCGCGCAGCGGCAGGTCGACGGCGAAGGCCTGGCGCAGCCGCGACACCACCTGCGTGGCGAGCAGCGAGTGGCCGCCGAGCTCGAAGAAGCTGTCGTCGACGCCGAGCCGCTCGACGGCGGTATGTTCACCCCGAAGCACGGCGGCGAAGATCTCCGCCACGGCGCGCTCTTCGGCGGTGCGCGGCGCGACGGACGCCGTCGCGCGCCGCTCGGCGACGGCGGGCAGCGCGCGGCGGTCGATCTTGCCGTTGGGCGTCAGCGGCATCGCCTCGAGCAGCACGAAGCGCGACGGCACCGTCGCCTCGGGCACGCGCTCGAGCAGGTAGCGGCGCAGCTCCGCGGCGCCGAGGATGGGGTCCGGCTGCGGGCCGCGCGCCGCCGCCTCGACCTCGGGGTCCGGCTGCCGCGCTTCGCGCACGGCGTAGAGGTAGTGGATGTGCTGGCTCGCCTCGACGGCGAAGTCCTCGTCGACCGTCACCGTGAAGCCGTGGCGCTCGAGCAGGCTCGTCACCGTGGCGAGACGGCCGTCGACGTCGTGGAGCTGTAGCACCACCTGCCGGACCTTCGGCCAATCGGCGTCGTCGAGACCCTGCAGCACGTCGAGCTCGGCCTTCTCGACGTTGACCTTGAGCAGGTCGATGCGCTCGACGCCCTGCTCGCGGATCACCTCCGACAGCGTGCGCAGCGGCGTCTCGAAGGTGCGCGTCTTCAGGCGGTCCTCGAGCAGCTCGTCGAGCACCTCCGCCGGCCCCTCGTCCACCCCTTGCTTGTGGAGGTAGGAGAGGACGACGCCCTTCTCCTCCTCGCGATCGGGGTAGAGGCCCGACATGATGGTGAAGCCTGGGTAGAAGGTGAACGGAGCGCTGCCGGCCGCCGACGAGAGCGCGCAGGGGAACAGCTTGGCGTTGACGCCGTGCAGCGCGCTGTTGCCGCGCAGCACGGCGAAGGTCTCGGGGTTGGGCTCGAAGGCGTAGAGCGCGCCGCCGCGGCTGCGCAGGTTCGCCCACAGCGCGAAGACGCCGATGTTGGCGCCGACGTCGAAGATGGTGTCGCCGGGCAGCACGGTGATGCCGTGCTTGAGGTACATGACCTCCTCGAACATTTCGGTGTAGAGGAAGTCGGTCTCGTTGCGGTTGATCTGCAGCACCGCCAGGCCGTTGGGCAGCCGGTAGCGCTCGCTGCCGCCGACGGTCGCGGCGCGCTCGGGGCGCGGCACGACGTAGGCGGTGAGCTGCACCTGGCCGGGGCTCTCCTCGCGCGCCACCACCGCGGCCTGGCGCACGTCGGGGTGCCGGCGAAGCAACGCTTCGAGCCCGGAGGTCTCGACGAGCACGCCGTGCACCTTGACCTGGTGATCGCGGCGGCCGAGGTACTCGAGGGTGCCGTCGGCCAGCCAGCGGGCGCGGTCGCCGGTCTTGAAGACGACGGCGCCGGGCTGGAACGGATGCGGCACGAACCGCTCGGCGGTGAGCTCGGGGCGGTTGAGGTAGCCGCGCGCCAGCCCCGGGCTCGCCACGTAGAGGTCGCCGGGGACGCCGACCGGCTGTGGCTGCAGGCGGCGATCGAGCACGTAGGTGGCGACGTTGGCGATCGGCCGCCCGATCGGCACGCGCGCGGCGCCGGCCGCGGACGACGGCACCACGTGGCAGGCGGCGTCGTGCATCTCAGAGGCGCCGTAGTGGTTGCGCAGAGTCGCCGCAGGCAGGCGGCGGTAGAAGCGCTCGACGAGGTCGCCGCCGAAGGCTTCACCACAAGCGCTCACCGTGCGCAGGCGCCCGAGCGGCGCGAGGTCGACGTCGGCGTCGAGCAGCATGCGCAGCAGCGAGGGGACGACGACGAGGTGGGTGACGCCGCCTTGGGCGAGCGCGCGCACGAAGGCCGGCGCGTCCTGCACCACCTCGTCGGGCACGATCAGCGCCGGCACGCCGCGCAGCAGCCCGCCCAGCAGCTCCCAGATCGAGATGCCGAAGCCGATCGTCGTGCGCTGGCAGATCACGTCGCCGGCACGGAACGGGTCGTCGCGCCAGTTCCAGAAGAAGCGATTGAGGAACTGCCGCTGCGATACCGCGACGCCCTTCGGCTGGCCCGTCGAGCCGGAGGTGTAGGTGACGAGGAAGAGGTTGTCGGCCGTCGACGGCGAGGCGACGGCGCCGCCGCCGCGCGCGGCGATCGCGGCGGCATCGGCAGCAGCATCGATGCGCACGATCGCGCCGTGAAACGGCGGCAGGCGGTCGCCGAGCCCGTCCCGCGTGACGAGCACCGGCGCGCCGGTGTCGGCGAGCACGAAGGCGAGATGCGAGGCTGGGTAGGAGGGATCGAGCGGCACCCATGCGCCGCCCGCCTTGAGCACCGCGAGCAGCGCCACCAGCGTGTCGAGCGAGCGCTCGAGCGCCACGGCGACGGGCACCTCGGCGCCGACGCCGAGCGCCTGCAGGTGGCGCGCGAGCCGGTTGCTGCGCGAGTCGAGCTCGCGATAGGTCAGCCGCTCGCCGCCGCAGCTCGCGGCGAGCGCGTCGGGCGTGCGCTCGACCTGCGCCGCGAAGAGGTCCTGCAGCCGCCCTTGGTCCTGCAGTCGCTCTTGGGCGTCGAGCGGCGCCGCCTCGCTCCAGGCGAAGAGGCGATCGCGCTCGTCGCTGGTGAGCAGCGGCAGCTCCGACACCGGCGTCGCCGGCCGCGCGACGGCGCCGGCGAGCAGGCAGCCGAGCTGCTCGGCCATGCGCGCCATCGTCGCCGCGTCGAAGAGGTCGGTGGCGTACTCGAGCTCGCCGTGCAGGCCGCCGCCGCGCTCCTCGAGCGTCAGGTGGAGGTCGTACTTGGCGGCGGCGCGCTCCACCTCGACGAGCTCGAGCTCGAGACCCGCCATGCGCAGCTCGCCGGCGGGCGCGTTCGGCATACCGAAGACCGCCTGGCAGATGGGTGCGTAGCTCGCGTGCCGTTGCGGCTGCAGCTCCTCGACCAGCTTGTCGAACGGCAGGTCCTGGTGCTCGTAGGCGCCGAGCGTCGTCTCGCGCACGCGCGCCAACAGGTCGACGAAGCTCGGATCGCCCGACAGGTCGGTGCGCAGCGCCAGCAGATTGACGAAGAACCCGATCAGCCCCTCGGTCTCGACGCGGTTGCGGTTGGCGATCGACGAGCCGACGACCACCTGTTCCTCGCCCGACCAGCGGTGGAGGAGCGCGGTGAAGCCGGCGAGCAGCACCATGAAGAGCGTCGCGCCCTGCTGCCGCGCGAGGGCGCGCAGGCCGTCGGTCATCTCGGCCGGCAGATCGAAGTTGTAGACGGCGCCGCGGAAGGAGGGGAGCGGCGGCCGCGGCCGGTCGCCGGGCAGCTCGAGCAGCGGCGGCGCGTCGCGCAGGCGCTCGCGCCAGTAGGCAAGCTGGCGCTCGAGCCGCTCGCCGGCGAGCCACTGCCGCTGCCAGGCGGCGAAGTCGGCGTACTGGATGGGCAGCGGCGGAAGCGGCGACGGCCGCCCGGCGCGGAAGCTGTCGTAGAGCGCGCCCATCTCGGGCACGAAGACGCCCGTGGACCAACCGTCGGAGACGATGTGGTGCATGGTGACGACGAGCAGGTGCTCGTCGGCGGCGAGGCGCAGCAGGAGCGCGCGCAGCAGCGGCCCGGTGGTGAGGTCGAACGGCGCGTTCGCCTCCTCCTCGATGCGGCGCCGCGCCAGCAGCTCACGGTCGGGTGAGGCCGCGAGGTCGACCACCGGCAGCGGCACGTGGAGATGCGCGCTGACCATCTGCACCGGCTCGGCAGCCAGCGCCGGGAAGGTGGTGCGCAGCGCCTCGTGCCGCTCGACGACCGCGTTGAGGCTGCGCTCGAGCGCGCCGACGTCGAGCGCGCCGCGAAGGCGCACGGCGGCCGGCATGTTGTAGCTGGCGTTGCCGGGGTCCATCTGGTCGAGGAACCAGAGGCGCCGCTGCGAGAACGAGAGCGGCCGCTCGGCGGCATCCGAGCCCGACCGCGGCCGGATCGAGTCGGTGTCGGTCTCGGCGAGCCCCTCCTCGGCCAGCAGGTAGGCAAGGAGCTCGGTCTTGTCGCTCTCGTCCACCATTCACCCCATGTCGCGGGCAGATCGCCGGATCCGCGATCCGCCGCGCCCGCAGCCAACCGATCCTGTGAGGGAGATCGAGCCTGGTGCGAAGAACGCCCGCCATCTCACCGGAAAAGCAACGTTTCCTAGCATAGCCCGCCGACACCCGCGAGAGAAATCCATCACAATGAAATCGCTTCCAGAAGGCGCTCTGGAACCGGACGCACCCATACACGCGAAAAACGCGCGGTACTGGTGTCATGGCCGCGATCCGCTCTGCCATAATCCGCCGTCCTTCACCCCCGCCTCTCGGCCGCCGCCCTCAGCGTTCGCGGCCGGAGCCGCCGACCATGTCCGAGCCGCCGTCGATCCCGTCGAACCCGCCGCGCACGCTCTGGCGCAACCTCGTCGAGCTGCTGCGCTCGCGCGCGGCGGCGGAGCCGGAGCGGCTCGCCTACCGCTTCCTGCTCGACGGCGAGAGCGACGAGGCGCTGGTCACCTACGCCGAGCTCGACCGCGGCGCGCGGACCGCCGCGGCGCGGCTGCAGGGCGCCACGGCGGCGGGCGAGCGGGCGCTGATCCTCTGCCAGCCGGGGCTCAACTACGTCACCGCCTACTTCGGCTGCCTCTACGCCGGCGTGGTCGCGGTGCCGGTCTACGCGCCGCACGCGACGCGGCTCGAGCGCGCCGTCGAGAAGCTGCGCGGCATCGTGCGCAGCTGCCGGCCGGCCACGCTGCTGACGACCGCGGCCTACGTGCCGTGGGCGGAGGCGCTGCTCCTCGGCGACGCCGACTTCCGCGGCCTGCGGCTGGTGGCGGTCGACGCGCTGCCCGCGGAGGCGGAGGCCGAGTGGCAGCCGCCGGCGGTCGAAGCGGAAACCCTCGCCTTCCTGCAGTACACCTCGGGCTCGACCGCCGAGCCCAAGGGCGTCATGGTGAGCCACGGCAACCTGCTGCACAACCTCGAGATGATCCGCCGTGGCTTCGGGGTGGGCCGCGACAGCTCGATCGTGAGCTGGCTGCCGCCGTACCACGACATGGGGCTCATCGGTGGCATCCTGCAGCCGCTCTACGCCGGCGCGCCGGCGACGCTGATGTCGCCGATGCAGTTCCTGCAGCGCCCGCTGCGCTGGCTCGCCGCGGTGTCGCGCTACGGCGCCACGATCAGCGGCGGGCCCAACTTCGCGTACGACCTCTGCGTGCAGAAGTGCTCGGCTGAAGATATCGCTGGGCTCGACCTGCATCGGTGGCAGGTGGCGTTCAACGGCGCCGAGCCGATCCGCGCCGAGACGCTGGAGCGCTTCGCCGCGGCCTTCGCGGGCTCCGGTTTCCGGCGCCAGGCGTTCTTCCCCTGCTATGGGCTGGCCGAGGCGACGTTGATGGTTTCCTGCGGCAGTCCGGCGAGCGAGGAGCGCTTCGCCGCCGCGGCGCTCGAGCGCGATGCGGCGATAGCAATGCCGGCGGAGGAACCCGCTGTGCGCCGGCTGGTGGGCAGCGGGGCGCCGGCGGACGGGCTGCAGGTAGTGATCGCCGATCCGCAAACAGCGGAGCCGCGCGGCGACGACGCGGTCGGCGAGATCTGGGTGGCCGGGCCGAGCGTTGCGCACGGCTACTGGGGCCGGCCCGACGAGAGCGAGGCCACCTTCGCGGCGCGGCTCGCCGGCGGCGACGGACCGTTCCTGCGCACCGGCGACCTCGGCTTCCTCCACGGCGGCGAGCTCTTCGTCACCGGCCGCCGCAAGGACCTCATCATCGTCCGCGGCCGCAACCTCTACCCGCAAGACGTCGAGCGCACCGTCGAGGCCTGCCACCCGGCGCTGCGCTCGGCGGCAGGCGCCGCCTTCGCCGTAGAGGTCGCGGGCGAGGAGCGGTTGGTCGTCGTGCACGAGCTGGCGCGCTCGCAGCGCCGCGCGCCGGCCGAGGAAGTGGTCGCCGCGGTGCGCGCCGCCGTCGGTGCCGAGCACGACGTCGCCGTCCACGCCGTGGCGCTGCTCAAGCCGGGGACGCTGCCGAAGACCTCCAGCGGCAAGGTGCGGCGCCGCGCTACTCGCGATCTCTTCCTCGCCGGCGAGCTCGAGACGCTCGGCGGTTGGGAAGCGACGCCGGCGGATGCGGCGGCGACGGACGGCGCGACGATGGGCGGCGCCGCCGAGGAGCCGCTCGACAACGCAGCGGCGATCGCGCGCTGGCTGCGCGCGCGCGTTGCGGCGCGGCTGGGAATCCTCGCCGAAGCGATCGCCATCGAGGCGCCCGCTGCGCGGGTCGGCCTCGACTCCCTGCAGGCCGTCGAGATGACACACGAGATCGAGCGCGCGCTCGGATTGCCGCTGCCGATGGAGACCTTCCTCGGCGAGGCGAGTCTCGAGCAGCTCGCGGCCGATTTGCACGCGCGGCTTTTGGACCGTGAAGCGACAGCAGAGGCCGCCACCATTGCGGCGAGCGCGTCCACTGCGGCGACAGCGTCCACTGCTGCGAGCTCTGTCGCTACCGCGAGCGCAGCCACCACGCCGAGCGCCGACCACCAGCCGTCGCGCGGCCAGCGCGCTCTCTGGTTCCTGCACCAGCTGGCGCCGGAGAGTGCTGCGTACAACATCGCGCGGACGTTGGTGGTGCGGGGGCCGCTCGACGCCGACGCGCTGGAGCGTGCCTTTCAGCTCCTCGTCGACCGCCATCCTGCGCTGCGCACCACTTTCGCCGCTGCGCCCGAGGGACCGCGCGCCACCATCGCGGATCGTCTCGAGCTGAAGATCGAGCGCGTCCACGCCGCGGAGTGGAACGAGGCGATCGTCGCCGCTCGCTTGGTGGAGGAGGCGGAGCGCCCGTTCGACCTCGAGCGCGGGCCGCTGTTGCGCATCTCGCTCCTTGCCCGTTCGCGGGGTGAGCATCTGCTGCTCGTCGTCGTGCACCACATCGTCGCCGACTTCTGGTCGCTGGCGCTGCTGCTCGACGAATTGCGCCTCGCCTATCCCGCCATCGCCGCGGGCGAAGCGGTCGCGCTGCCGGCGCGCGGTGGCGACTACCGCCATTACGTCGCTTGGCAGGAGGGGATGCTCGGCGGCGCGGACGGCGAGCAGCTCTTCGCCTGGTGGCGCGACCGCCTCGCGGCGCCGCCGGCCGATCTCGAGCTACCCATCGACCACCCACGCCCGCGGGTGCAGGGCTTCCGCGGCGGCGTCTCCTCCTTTGTCGTCGAACCCGACGTCGTACGGCAGCTCGCCGCGCTGGCGCGTGCCGAGGGCGTGACGTTCTACACGCTGCTGCTCGCGGCCTTTCAGACTTTGCTCCACCGCTACACCGGGCAGACCGACCTCGTCGTCGGCTCGCCCACCACCGGCCGCAGTCGCGCCGGTTTCGCCGACGTCGTCGGCTACTTCGTCAACCCGCTGCCGCTGCGCGCCGACCTCGCCGGCGATCCGCCGTTCCTCGACTTGCTGCGCCGCGTACACGGCGGGGTGCTCGACGCCTTCGCGCACCAGGACTATCCGTTCCCGCTGCTCGTCGAGCGGCTGCAACCGGAGCGCGCCGGCGGCCGTCACCCCTACTTCCAGACCATGTTCGCGCTGCAGAAGGCGGCGCGGCTCGACGAGCTGGGGCTGACCGCTTTGGAGCTCGGCGATCGCGCGGCCGAAATGCCCGTGGGCGACCTCACCTTCGCCGCCTGGCCGCTCGAGCAGCGCATCGCGCAGTTCGAGCTGGTGCTGACCATGGGCGAGTGCGGTGACGGGATGCTCGGCAGCTTCGAGTACGACAGCGACCTCTTCGCCGCGCCCACCGTCGAGCGCCTCGCCAGCCACTTTTCCAACCTCCTCGCCTCGATCGCGGCGGGGCCGGAGCAGCCGCTGTCGTCTCTCGAGCTACTCGGCGAGGACGAGTGGCGCCGTGCGCTCGTCGACTGGAACGACACGCGCCTCGAGCAGCCGCCGGCGACGCTTCACGGCCTCTTCGCCGCGCAGGCTGCGCGCACTCCGGACGCGATCGCCGTGCTCGCCGACGACGGCCGCGCGCTGACCTACGGCGAGCTCGACGCGCGCGCCTCCGTCCTCGCGCATCGCCTGCGCGCCCTCGGCGTCGGTCCCGAGGCGCTGGTGGGCATCGCCGTCGAGCGCTCGTTCGAGATGTTGGTCGGTCTGCTCGCCATCCTCGAGGCCGGCGGCGCCTACGTGCCGCTCGATCCCGGCTATCCGCGCGATCAGCTCCGTCTGATGGTGGAGGACGCGCGGCTGGAGCTGCTGCTCACGCAGTCGCATCTCGCCGCCGCGATGGGCGAGCTCGGTCCGCGCCTGCTCCTGCTCGACGGCCCCGACTCCGGGTTGCTCACTCGCGAAGCCGCGCCGCCGCTGCCCGACGACGTCACGGAGGACAACCTCGCCTACGTCATCTTCACCTCCGGTTCGACCGGCCGCCCGAAGGGCGTCATGGCCACCCACCGCGGCGTCTGCAACCACCTGCGCTGGATGCAATCGGCGCTGCCGCTTCACGCCGGCGACCGCATGCTGCAGAAGTACTCGTTCAACTTCGACGCTTCGGTCTGTGAGCTGTTCGCGCCGCTCCTCGCCGGCGCCTCGCTGCTGCTGGCTCGGCCCGGCGCCCAGGCGGACGCCGCGTACCTGGTGGAGCTCGTCGCGACCCGTGGCGTGACGGTGCTCGACTTGGTGCCGGCGCTGCTCGAGGTGCTGCTCGACGAGCCGGGCTTCGCCGCCTGCAACAAGCTGCGCCGTGTCGTCTGCGGCGGCGAGGCGCTGTCGGCGTCGCTGCGCCGCCGCTTCGCCGAGCGCTGCCGCGCGTATGGGATCGACGCCGAGCTCTACAACGCCTACGGACCGACGGAAGCGACGATCGGCTCGACCTGCGGCCGCTGCGACTGCGAGGCATCCGACACGCCGGGAGCGACGACGCCCATCGGCCGCCCGATCGCCAACACGACGGTCTATCTGCTCGACGACCGCATGCAGCCGGTGCCGGTCGGTGCTCGCGGCGAGCTGTACATTGGCGGCACCGGCGTGGCCCGCGGCTACCTGCACAACCCTGCCGCCACCGCCGAACGCTTCGTGCCCGACGCCTTCAGCCGCAAGCCCGGCGCCCGCCTCTACAGGACCGGCGACCTCGGCCGCCACCTCGCCGACGGCTCGATCGAGCTCTTCGGCCGCCGCGACGACCAGGTCAAGGTGCGCGGCTTCCGCGTCGAGCCGGCCGAGGTCGAGGCGGCGTTGCTGGCGCACGAGCGTGTGCGTGAGGCCGTCGTCCTCGCCGCGGACGCGCCAGCCGGCGGCAAACAGCTCGTCGCCTACGTGGTGCCGCGCGCCGGCGCCGCGCCGCTGCTGCCCGGCGAGCTGCGGGCCCATCTCGAAGGCAGGCTGCCGCGCCCGCTCCTCCCCGCGGCGTATGCGGTGCTCGACGGGCTGCCGCTGGCGCCGGGCGGCAAGGTCGACCGCCGCGCGCTGCTGCGCCTGCCGGTCGTGCCGGTCGACGGCGAAGCGTCCTACGCGCCGCCGCGCCACGCCGTCGACGAGGTGGTCGCCGCCCTCTGGGTCGAGCTGCTCGGCGTGCCGCGAGTGGGGATCGCCGACGAGTTCTTCGCGCTGGGCGGCCACTCGCTGCTCGCCACCCAGCTCGTCAGCCGCGTGCGCCAGCTCTTCGGCGTCGAGCTGCCGTTGCGCGCGCTCTTCGAGGCGCCGACCGTCGCCGGGCTGGCCGACGCCATCCTCGCCGCCGAGACGCAGCCCGGCCGCAGCGAGAAGATCGCCCGCGCCTTCCAGCGCGTGCAGGGGATGTCGGCCGAGGAAGCGAAGCGGCTGCTGGCGCAGAAGCGCGCGCAGCAAGCGCCGCTGGAGCTCGCGAAGGAGCCGGCGTGAGCCACGCCTTGAACGAAACCACGCGTTGGAAAGTGGACCGGCCGCGCGCGTGAGCGCCGGCGAGGAGAGATGAGATGGCGACGGAGACGAGCGTGAGCACGACAGCGGATCCGCCGGGCGGCAAGCAAGGCCTGCGGCTGCTGCTCGCCGGCCAGTTCACCTCCGTGCTCGGCTCGGCGCTGGTGCGCTTCGCGGTCGGCGTCTGGGTCTTCCAGGCCTCGGGGCTGGCGACGCAGTTCGCGCTGACCACCCTCGCCGGCACGCTGCCGCTGCTGCTGGCGAGCCCCATCGCCGGCGCTCTCATCGACCGCTGGCCGCGCCGCTTGACGCTGGCGGCCAGCACCGCCGGCGGGCTCCTCAGCGCGCTGCTGCTCGCCTTCTTCCTGCAGGCCGGTCCACTGCGGCCGTGGCAGGCCTACCTGACGACCGCGATCGGCGCCCTCTTCGCCGCCTTCGAGATCCCCGCCGTGCAGGCGACGGTGCCATTCTTCGTCGCGCGCGAGAACCTCGGCCGCGCCAACGGCTTCGTGCAGCTCTCGTGGGGCGGCGGCCAACTGCTGGCACCGGCGATCGGTGGCCTGCTGATCGCCGCGGTGCATCCGCAGGTGGTGGTGGCCATCGCCGGCGCGCTCTACGTGCTGGCGCTCGGCGCCTTCGCCTTGCTGTCGCTGCCACAGCGCGTCGCGGCGGCGAAGCAGGGCTTCACCGCGGTGCTCGACGACTTCGTCTCCGGCCTGCGCTACCTCGCCGCGCGGCCGGCGCTGCTCGACCTGATGCTGCTCTTCGCGGTGGTCAACTTCTTCCTCGGCATCGTGCTGGCGCTGTCGGCGCCGCTCGTGCTCTCGACCTTCTCGCCGGCGGTGCTCGGCGCGGTGATGACGATCGGCGGCTTCGGCATGCTCGCCGGCAGCCTGACGCTCGGGCCGCTCGGCAAGCGCGGCGGGCCGACGCTGTACGTGCTGCTCGGAACCATCGCCTCCGGCGTGTTTCTCGCCCTCGCCGGCGTGCGCCCCTCGATCCCGCTCATCGTCGTCGGTTGCTTCGGCGTCTTCTTCTGGGGCCAGGTCGTCGACGGCATGCTGGCCGTGATCTTCCAAACCAAGGTCGCGCCGGAGATGCACGGGCGCATCTTCTCGGTGAGCCTGATGATCGGCCAGTCGACGCTGCCGCTGGCGACGCTGGTGGCCGGCCCGCTAGCGGACAAGGTGTTCGAGCCGCGGCTCCTAACCGGCGGCTCGCTGGCGGCGAGCGTCGGTTCGCTGATCGGCGTCGGCAAAGGGCGCGGCATCGGGCTGATCTTCATCCTCGCCGGCCTGCTCACGCTGCTCGCCGGCGTGGCGGGCTGGCTGCGGCCGCGCGTGCGGCGGCTCGACGCTGACCTGCCCGACGCGGTGCCTGCGCCCGCGGCGTCGAGCGCGGCGGGCGAGGGGCTGCTGCCGGCCTCGACGCCGACGGCGGCGACCTGAGCCGGCGGCAGCGAGTCGTCCGCGGTTTGGATCGTAAGGAGATGCAGCGATGAAACACGGCGGACCGATCGTCGTCTGCGTGGTGGCGGCCGTCCTGGCGGCGTGCACGCAGCCGGCGGAGAAGGGCGCGGCGGGAAGCGCGGCGGGCGGCGGCTCGGCGATTCGTCTCGTCGACAGGTTCGGGCCGGCGTCGCTCGCAGGGACGACCGCGCCCGCGGCCGCGATCGCCAGTGCCGCCGACGGACGAACGTGGTCCTTCGCGGGCGGCCCGGCGGACGGCTCGCACGGCGCGACCGCCGGCTGCACCGCCGGCCGCGGCATCTCGGGGCTCGGTGTCCGCAACCACCGTCTCGCCGGCCGCACCACCGACGACTTCCCGATCCTCGACTGCCCGGTCGCCGGGACGGCGGGCGACACCGACACCGTGCACGCTGTCGAGCTCCGCATCGCCAGCTCGGCGCCCGCCGAGCTGGCCATCGCCACGAGCAGCAAGGAGAAGCCTGACTTCGACGAAGAGGTCGCACAAGCAATCGAGACCGAGTGGCAGCCGAAGACGCCGCTCATCGCCGACGGCGACGTGCATCCGTATGCGCTCGAGCTCCCGTTCTCCACCACGCTCGACAGCGTGAAGCACCTCTTCATCCGGCCGTCGATCGCCGCCGGAACCGAGTTCGCCATCGAGTCGATCCGCATCGTCGCGCGCCGCGAGCACCTGGCGTCGATCCACTCCGGCCCGGCCTGGCAGGGCCTCGGCGAGATCTACCAGGAGTCGCTCGTGTCGCGGACGCCCGAGACGCTGCGCTTCGAGGTGACGCTGCCGCAGCGGCCGTGGCTCGACCTCTCGGTGGGGACGCTCGACAACCAGCCGCTCACCTTCGTCGTCAGCGCCGCCGACGGCACCAATGGGAAGCCGGCGACGCTGCTGCGCCGCACGGTCACGCGCGCGCAGCGGTGGGAGCGCGCCCCTATCGAGCTCGACGCGTTCGCCGGCAGGCGCGTGACGCTCACCCTCGCGCTTGAAGGCGCGGCGCCCGGCGCCATCGGCCTCTGGGGCTCGCCGGTCGTCCGCGACGGTGGCACCGCCCGCGAACGCAGGCCCAACGTCATCCTCGTCTGGGCCGACACACTGCGCCGCGACCACCTCGACCTCTACGGCTACTCGCGTCCCACGTCACCCGAGATCCGCAAGCTCGGCGCCGAGGGCACGGTCTTCGACGACTGCCTAGGCCAGGCAACGTGGACCAAGGTGGCGACGCCGGCGATGATGACCTCGCTGCAGCCGCTCACCAACGGCGTGCACAGCTTCTATGACCGCCTACCCGCCTCGGCGACGACGATGGCCGAGGTGTTTCGCGGCGCCGGCTACTCGACGCTGTCGCTCTCCTCGGTCTTCTTCACCGGCAGGATGACCAACCTCCACCAGGGCTTCGAGGAGCTGCACGAGGACGGCTCGCTGCCCGATCTGAAGACGTCGAAGTCGGCGCGCGAGTACGTCGACCGGCTGCTGCCCTGGATCGAGTCGCGGCGCGGCAGCCCCTTCTTCGCCTTCCTCCACGTCACCGACCCGCACGATCCCTACCGGCCCTACCCGCCGTACGACACCCTCTTCTCGAGCTCGGAGCAGAACGCGCGGCACGAGAAGGAGGCCGAGAAGGTGAAGACGTTCATCCACGATCCGCTGCTGCGCGACTTCGGCATGCCGACGCGCGGCGAGGTGATCGCCGCCGGCCTCGACCCCGAGGCCTGGTCACGGGGCCAGCGCGACTGGTACGACGGCTCGATCCGTGGCATGGACGCCGAGATCGGCCGCCTCGTCGAACGGCTGCGCGCGCTCGGCCTCGACCGCGACACGCTGGTCGTCTTCACCGGCGACCACGGTGAGGAGTTCTTCGAGCACGGCCGCACCTTCCACGGCCAGAGCGTCTACAGCGAGCTGCAACGGCTGCCGCTGGTCTTCTGGTGGCCGGGGCACGTCAGCGCCGGGCGTCGCGTCGCCGAGACCATGGCGACGATCGACATCATGCCGACGATCCTCGGCCTCGCGGGGTTGGCGGCGCCCGCGGGGATCGAGGGACGGAGTCTGGCCACGTGGGTCGCGGCCGGCAGGAACGGCGCGCTGCCCGCGGCTTCGCGCGAGCTGCCGGTGTTCACCGAGAAGGCGGCGACGCGGCCCGGGCAGGGCAGTCCGCCGCCCAACGCGACCGAGTCGTATGCCGTCGTCGACGGCGGCTGGAAGCTCATTCACAACGTCAAGCCGGCGCCGGGCGCCGTCGAGTACGAGCTCTACGATCGCCGCCGCGATCCCGGCGACGCCACCAACGTCGCCGCCAGCCACCCCGACGTAGTCGCGCGCTTGGGCGCCGAGCTCGAGGGCTGGCGGACGAAGATGCTCGCCGCAAAGCTGCCGCCGGACTCGGCAGCGGCCGCGGCGATGCGGCCGGAGGAGCTGCAGCGGTTGAAGAGCCTCGGCTACGTGCAGTAGCCGCGAGCGCAGGCGTCACGCGCCGTCGAACGGCAGGCCGACGTAGTTCTCGGCGATGACCGTCTGCGCCGCCCGCGAGTGCAGCACGTAGTCGAGCTCGGCGAGCTGCAGCCGGCGGTCGAACGGCGACTGCTCCTCGAAGCGGTGGAGCAGCGTCGTCATGTAGGTGGAGTAGCGGACCACCTTCCACACACGCGCGAGGCAGGTGTCGGAGTAGCGGTCGAGTCCCGTCGTGGCGCCGCCGTGGAAGTAGTCGGCCAGCGCGCGCGCCAGCACCCGCACGTCGGCCGCCGCGAGGTTGAGACCCTTGGCTCCCGTGGGCGGCACGATGTGGCAGGCGTCGCCGGCGAGGAACAGCCGCCCATGCCGCATCGGCTCGGCGACGAACGAGCGGCAGGGCGTGATCCCCTTCTGCACGATGTGGCCTTCGACGATCTCCGTGCGGTCGTCGTCGCCGAGCCGCACGTGCAGCTCGTCCCAGATGCGCCCGTCGGGCCACGCGGCGACATCATCGTCCGCTGAACACTGCACATAGAGCCGCGACAGTTGCGGCGAGCGGCGGCTCGCCAGCGCAAAGCCGCGCTCGTGATGGGCGTAGGTCATCTGCGCGATGGGCGGCGACTCCGAGAGGATGCCGAGCCAGCCGAACGGGAACTCGCGCTCGCAAACCGTGAGGGCGCCGGCCGGAATCGCGGCACGGCAGACGCCGTGGAACCCGTCGCAGCCTGCGACGAGGTCGCAGACGAGCGTCGCGTCGGCGTTCTCGTGCCGGAAATGGATCGCCGGGCGATTGCCGTCGATGCCTTCGACCCGTGTCGCTTCCGCTTCGAAGAGGAGCGGCCCGCCCGCCGCGAGGCGCGCGGCGATCAAATCCTTCACCACCTCCTGCTGTCCGTAGATGTGCACCAGCCGGCCGGTGAGCGCGGGAAAGTCGAGGTGGATGACGTTCCCGGCGAATCGGATGTCCAACGCGTCGTCGACCATCGCCTCTCGCCGCATGCGCTCGTCGACGCCGAGTTCCTGCATCAGCTCGACGGTCGCCGGCTCTAGCACGCCGGCCCGCACGCGGCACTCGACGTAACTGCGGCTGCGCGCTTCGATCACCACGCAGTCGATCCCCGCCCGCTGCAGCAGCAGCGACAGGAACAGCCCGGCCGGCCCGGCGCCGACGATGCCGACCTGCGTGCGCATCGGCACGGCTGACATCGCGCGATCTTACGACCGCGTCGTACGCCACACCGAAGGCCGCTGGCGGCGGGCACCCAATCCCAACGCGGGGCTCTGCGGGCAGCGACCCAAGAACCCTCTAATACCGAGCTCTACTACGGCACTACGGCGCCACGACTCTCTTCTGTGCCATCTCCCAGGGCCTCCACGAGTACCGCGACCGGTAACAAGACGGCGTGAATTTGACTAGCGAGGTAAGGAGCTCACTGTGGCCGGTCAGGATGTATCGGTCCGTTGACCCGACCGGAGCATTAAGGCAAGTCGGCCCGCCCGCTACGGGACTCTTTCCGGCGGACCGTTCGGCTCCCAACGCGCAAAAGGCTTGGCGTGCTCACAGGCATACTCACCGATGACGCTCGGTGGGGGTTGATTAACGTCGTTTTTCGCGTGCATTACGGTATGGGGTTCCCCGGGCCAGTAGTTGTCGACGGGCCACTTCCCGACCTCCAAACCTCCCAAGACGTGGCCGATCTCATGAGCGAGCAACGTCGTGTTCTTGTCCGGAACCGCGTCTGTTACTACGACGATTGCGCTATCCACCCCATGGCCGCTGGTTTCACCGCCAGCCGTGGAAAACGGCGGCTTTACAAATGCCACTGGCACACCAGCTGCCGGCCCTAGCGTTTGAAGAAGCGAGCGTAGACAGATGAGATTACCGTCCGCAATCTCGGCCACTATATCAGAGTCGACCAAGAATTCGTCGGGCTTGGGAAAAGCAATCTCAATACCACACCGGTCTCCCGGGCCGGCATCCTGCCAGATGGACGTGCCCTTGAGTAGCCGCTCAGCGGATACAAAGGGCGCGCCTTTCATGTCGCTAACAAGGAAGGGCAGGAGCTGGACACGGTAGATGTAGTCCTGCCCGGCGAGGTCGGGCGCCGGGAGATCGCGGGCGAATAGATGAGCATCACTGGGCACGACGTCCGTTTCGATCAAACAAGAGCCCACTTCGGGGAGCAAGGCCTCCGAGTGGAGATCGATCGTGCCGGTGACGGCGGCCACCCTAGAGACTGGCGTAGGCAAGCTGTAGTTGAGTGCGAAGGCCATGGTGATTGGTAGCGCAGGTGCCCTTAGAAAATCACCATCCACGACCAGGTTTGCATCAGCAATGGGACGCCAGTAATAACCATTGATTTCACCCTTGAGCGCAACGGCGCCGGGGCCACCTTTGACCCAATCTATCGAAGTCTCCTTGAAGTCGAATTCAAAATACACAGGCTGAAGACGGTTCCAGCGGGCGGAGCGCAGCACCTTTGCGGCAAGGACCTGGGGTTTACCGGTCTCGGGCACGTGGATGCGCAGGTCGGCATATAGATCGCCGATAAGCGGTCGGCGCGAGCGCAAGCGGGTTATGCTGAACGCATAGGGGTGAGTGGCCAAGCGATCAAACATCGCGAAATCTTTCACGTGGGTGTCAGCATTCATTGGACGCGATTAGGGAATGCCAAACGATACCTTAGGAAAGCGGATGGGATCGCAATTGATGCCATTGCCGCCGGCCTGGTCCGACGTAAACCGCGGAATCGGGCAGCGGGCCCCTCCAATCTTGGCGAGCGCCGCTCTTAGAGCGTCCGGGTCATCGATGACCTGGTAGTGCCAGCGAAAGTCGTCATCGTCTGGCGTATCGTCAGGCGCCGGCAGGTCGCCCCACCGCAGCGGATTCTCGTCGCACAAATTGGCGACGGTGATAAAGACGGTGCCGTCCATGACCTCATCCTGCGTGAACATGGCGCTCGCGTCCGGAGACGTACTGCCAAATTTGACACGTTCGATAGTGAGGGACTTGAGGTTCTTGATGGTGACTGTGACCTCGTGGTTGAGTCGTCTGAAGGCGGGAGTAGGATTGGCGCGGAGATAGTTGTCGAACACCCATTCATGGGCTCCGTTCTTCGAGGAGAGCGTTCCCTTGCTGAGAATTGCATGAGCGGCCAGGACGGTTCTTAAAGTTGTTTTTTTGGGATCGTTTGGGTCGATGATCATGAAGGTCGGATTTAGCACAACGTTACGAACGCTCAGTAGCGAGCGATTGGCGACATCTTCGAAGGTGGCGAGGCCGCCCAGGGTGGTGTCCCAGGCTGGTGGTGAGTCGAGGCCTTCCGGGAATTCATGCTTGAACACCAGTCGATGCCCTTGTAGAGGCCAAAGCCCTCTCAGATCCCTTTGGTGGTTAGTGTCTAGGGGTTGCGTGCCGAGGGTTGCGAATGCGGCATGGCGGCGGAGGCGAGAGAACCCGTCGACCGACATTTCGCGTTCGCTGGGGGCGGTGCGCCAGGCGTTTGGCAGCACGAAGCAAAACGCCTCGGGGTCGGTCGGTGGATCCTGCCTTGGCACGATGCCGCAGATGCCGGTGAACGTGATCTCTGCGGTGAACGGCGGCATGATGTCCCTCCTCCGGCCTGCTGTTGGCGACCGGTCTAGTTAACCGAGTTCACGACTACTTCGTACGCGGCCCAGGTGGCCGGGTTGCGCAAGTCGGGATCCGGGCTGCGGATCAGTTGTAGCTGCGCCTCGCGCAGGGCCTCGGCGGGGTCGTCGCCCCGCTGCAGCTCGCGGTGGAAGGCGACGAGCAGGGCGCTGCTCGAGCGGTCCTCGACGCTCCACAGCGTGCCCACCACGGCCGCGGCGCCGGCGTCGAGGAGGGCGCGGACCAAGCCGGAGATGCCCTCGGCGCGCCGGGGCATCGACTCGACTGTGTGGCAGGCGGAGAGCACGGCCAGCTTGAGGTGCGGCAAGTGCAGCTTGGCGACGTCGGCAGCCGAGAGCAGCGAGGCCGGCGCCCTCGGGTCAGGGGCGAGCGGCAGGAAGGAGCGGCTCGGCTGCGTTGGATGCGTGACGGCGTGACCGGCGAAGTGCCATACCGCGGCCTCGGGCAAATCGCCGAGGATGGCCGGGGCCGTCGCCTGTGGGCCGGTTAGCACGGTGGCGCTCGCGTAGAGCCGGTGCAGCGTGTCGACTTCGTCAGCAGCCGCGGCAAGGTCTTCGAGCCGCGGGAACTCACCGGGGTCGAGGCGTGGCGCGCCGGTCAACAGGACGCGGTCGCGAGGGGCCGGCTCGTAGCGCTCGGGACTCGCCGCGCAGCCGCCCAACGCCTGCGCCATGACGACGGCGTGCCGAATCACAACCGTCTCGGAGCCATCGCCGAGCGGTAGGGCGGCAAACGGCAGCCCCGACAGCTCACGGTCGGGAACGATGCACAATCGCGCGTCGTCCGGAAGGTCCGCCGGCAGTAGGAGCGCACCGAGCGCCGCGGCAGCTGGCCCTGGTCTTCCTTCGACGCGCAACGACTCCTCGAACGCCCGGACGCTGTGCGCGAGGTCGGACCGGTCCATCGGCACGGTCGTCAACTCGACGCCTCGACCGGTCAGCTCGAAGCGGTCGACGGCATCCGAGCGCACCGCGTAGGCGAGGACGACCGTCGATGGTGGGAGCACGCTCGGGATGCTGCCGCCGGCAATCCCGTCGACGGCGCGGCTGCGCTCGAGCAGCCGCAGCGCCTCCTCGGCGCCGTCCGGACGAGCCACCGCCATGGCGATCAGCTCGTCGTAGACCGCCTGCCAGGTCTCGCTGTAGAGCCGCCGTTCCGCCGGCTCGAGGAGCTCCGTGCGTTGCGTTTCGAAGAGGCGCAGTGCTGCCTGCAGGTCGGCTTGCGCTTCCTGAGTGCGGCCTCCTTCGCGGCGCAGCCGCGCCCGCGCCAGCAGCGCGTGACCCTCCCGCACCGGCAACCGGTGGGCACGAAAGAACGTCACGGCGTCGTTCAAGCCGCGTTCTCGCTGCGGCGCGGGCTCGCCGGTCGTCAGCTCGGCCTCGGCAAGCCGTAGCTCGACGGCGGCTCGCTCGGCGAGCGTCGAGGGTGGCAGCTTGCTGACCAAGTCACGGGCGCCCTCGAGATCGGCGCGCAGCTCGGCGGCCGTCGCCCGCTCTTGGCCGACGAGAGCACGGCGGAGATGGGATTCGAGCGCCAGCAAAGAATCTTGGCCATCGCCGAACCAAGCGACGTCTTCGGCCGCGAAGAGATCCGCCGCGAGCGGGTATCCCTCTTCGAGCGCTGCCTCGCCCGCCTCCCACAGCACGTTGTGAAGCGACCGGTGACGGTTTTGGCCGCCGAGCTCGCGCAAGGCACGGAAGCGTTCCTGCCATGCCGAGTCGGTGTCGCCGAGCGTGCGCAGCGTCTCGGCAACCAACCCGCGAACCGCTGCCTCGTTGTCCGGCTCGCGCGCGTGCTCGAAGGCCGCAGCCCCTTGGCGGTAGACGTGAAGTGCCTCGCCGAGCCGCCCGAGGCGGAAGAGCGCCAGTCCGAGCGCCCAGGCGGCGCGGCCGCAAAGCGCCGGCTGCCGTTCGAGCGAGCAACCGTCGAGCAACGGAGTCAGCGTCGACACGGCAGCTTCGTTGCGGCTGCTGTTGAACTCGATCGACCCCAGCTCGCGTAGGCACCATCCGTGAAGCGGGCTGTCGCTGCCGCCGAGGGAGCGGATCGCCTCGGCGAGCAGCGGCGCCGCTCGCTGGTAGTCGCGACTGCGGAGATAGGCTCGCGCCTCGCCATAGACCGCGTGCGCCCGCGCCAGTGCGCGCTCCTCGGTCCGCGACCGCCGGCGCCCGTCTTCGATGGCGGCCACGGCGGCCGCGGCCGTCCCATCGCCGCCGAGCCGCGCCAGTTCCTCGCCCAACACTCGCGCGGCTGACAGCCGCCGCGACGCTTCGGCCTCGTTGCCTTCCACGACCGCCTTGCCCCACGCCGGCAGTGCCACGTCGAAGACGTGCTCGCGAGCCTGGCGGGGATGTGCCGCGGCAAGCGCCGCGAGGGCGCGACGATCGCCGGCGTCTGCCGCCCGCTGCAGCAACTCGTCGCCCGGCACGGCCCGCGTCTGGAGCTGCAGCTCGATGCCTTCGAGATGAGCCCGAGCCGCGTCCCACGCCGGATCGCGGTGCTCGTCGAGAAACTGGGCCCAGGCCTGGCGCGCGAGGAAGAGCAGTTGCAGCTTCTCCAACGCCAGGGCGCGATTGAAGAGCAGTGCGGGCCGCTTCGGCGTCTGGCGCACGGCGTCGTCGAGGATCTCCAGGGCGGCGACGAGATCCGCCGGCCGGTCGCCTCGGCCGGCGCGCTGGATGAGCAGCGCTGCGACGTCATTCGCCAACGCGGGGTCGGAAGGCGCCTCTTTCATGCCGCTGTCGAGTCGCGCGAGCGCCTGGTCGAGACCTCTGGCGTCGGAAGACAGCACCATCTCGGCCGCACCCCGGACGTGAGGCCCACCGGCGACGCCGGCGGGCGCGCGGAAGATTCGGTGCGGCGGCCGCCGCGTGCTCACATCGCGCTTCGCGGGCGGCTCGGCCCCGGCCGCCAAGCCGACCACGGCACCCAGGACCGCGGCGGTGCCGAGGGGAAGAGCGAGCAGCAAGAGACGTCCGCGTCGCAAGAACACCATCCCGGCAACCCTCTGGCGCGATGTGGCGCCAGTATGCCTGTAGTAGAGACGGATGGACGGCGGAGATTCCCATCGGCACCGCAGCGCGGTGCTACGATCGCCGCGGAGGCTCGCCCATGCTCGACGTGTCCACCAGCGCCGCGCCCGCTGCGACGAGCGGCGTCGACTTCGCGCTCACCACCGAGCAGCGCGCCATCGAGGAGACGGCGCGCGAGTTCGCGCGGCGCGAGATCGATCCCATCGTCGACGAGATCGACGAGGCGCAGCGCTTCCCGTACGAGGTGATGAAGAAGGCGGGGGAGCTGGGCTTCCTCGGCGTCATCTTCCCGGAGGAGTGGGGCGGCGCCGGGCTCGGCTACGTCGAGTACGTGCTGGTGATCACCGAGCTGTCGGCCGTCGACCCGTCCGTCGGCATCAGCGTCGCGGCGCACAACTCGCTGTGCAGCAACCACATCTACAAGTTCGGCAACGACGAACAACGCGAGCGCTGGCTCAAGCCGCTCGCCGCGGGCAAGAAGATCGGCGCCTGGAGCCTCACCGAGCCCAACGCCGGCTCCGACGCCGGCGGCACGCGCACGCGCGCCGAGAAGGTCGACGGCGGCTGGGTGCTCAACGGCGCCAAGACCTTCACCACCCACGGCTCGGTGGGCGACGTCTGCGTCGTCTTCGCGGTCACCGAGCGCGAGGCGCCGAAGGGGCACAACCTCTCGGCCTTCGCCATCGACAAGGGCACGCCCGGCTTCCGGCCCGGCAAGAAGGAGAACAAGCTCGGCATCCGCGCCTCCGACACCGCCGAGGTGGTGATGGAGGACTGCTTCGTGCCCGACGAGAATCTGCTCGGCGAGCGCGGCGAGGGCTTCAAGCAGGCGATGGTGGTGCTCGACGGCGGCCGCATCTCGATCGCCGCGCTCGGCCTCGGCACCGCGGTGGGCGCCTTCCGCACCGCCACCGCCTACGCCAAGCAGCGCGAGCAGTTCGGCAAGCCGATCGCCGACTTCCAGGCCATCCAGTTCCACCTCGCCGAGATGGCGACGAAGATCGCCGCCGCCGAGGCGCTGACGATGGCGGCGGCCGAGGCGATGGACCGCGGGCTGCCGGTGACGCTGGTCGCCTCGCAGGCCAAGCTCGCCACCGGCGAGGCCGCGGTGTTCTGCAGCGAGCGCGGCGTGCAGATCCACGGCGGCTACGGTTTCGTCAAGGACTACCGCGCCGAGAAGTTCTACCGCGACGCCAAGATCTGCACCATCGGCGAGGGCACCAGCGAGGTGCAGCGGATGGTGATCGCGCGCCAGCTGATGAAGAAGGGGACGAGGCCGCGGCGGTGATCGGCGGCGTTGCTCACATCGGCATCGCGGTGCGGTCGATCGAGGAGGCGCGCGGGTTCTGGGAGGCGCTGGGGCTGCGCGTCGACCACGTCGAGGAGGTGCCGCACGAAGGCGTGCGGGTGGCGATGATCCCCTGCGGTGAGAGCCGCATCGAGCTGCTCGAGCCGACGCGCGACGACTCTCCGATCGCCGTCTTCCTCGCCAAGCGCGGGCCGGGGATCCATCACCTCTGCCTGGCGAGCGACGACGTCGCCGGCGACGACCGGCGGCTTCGCGGGGCCGGCATGCAGCTGCTGCGCGAGACGCCCACGGCCGGCGCCGGCGGCTCACGCGTGCAGTTCGTGCATCCGAAGAGCGCCGGCGGCGTGCTGGTCGAGCTGGCGGAGGAGCCCGCTACCGCTCCGCACGAGGCGCCATGAACCCCGATTCCCTCGTCATCGTCCACCTCGTACAGCCGACCGAGAAGCTGTGGGGCGTGCTGCTGCGGCTGGCGCCGGAAGGCATCACCGTGCGCGCCATCAACGTCTCGTCGTTCGACGACTGGGCGCGCGCGGTGGCGCGGCGCGAGACCTCGCTCGACCTGGTGACGATGTTCGTGCCGCTCTTTCGCGTCGAGCGCATGTTCCTCGACGAGCAGGTGGGCGAGGTGGAGAGCTATGGCCAGCGCTTCGCGCGTCTCGCCGGCGTGACGGTGGAGAGCCACCTCGGGCTCGACGGCGGCGACGGCGCTGCGCGCGGCGAGTCCGGGCTGGTCTCCTGAGGTGGGCGGCGAGGCCAGCGACCGCGGCGCCGGCGGGGCGGCGGGGCCGAGCGTTCCCGCCGGCCCGATCCTGATCCTCGGCTGCGGCGTCGTCGGCGCGTCGGCGGCCGCCGGCTGGAGCGCCGCCGGTCACGAGGTGTGGGGCCACGACCGCCGCGACCTGGCGCCGCTCGTCGAGAAGGGCTGGATCGCTCGGCAGGTGCCGGCCGGGAGCCTGGATGAGGCGATCGCCGCCGCGGCCGTGGTGCTGCTCGCGCTGCCGGTCGGCGGGATCCTCGCCGCGCTGCGCCGGCTGCCGTTCCGCGCCGGGCACTTGGTCACCGACGTCGGCAGCGTCAAGGCGCCGGTGATGGCGGCCGCCGCCGCGCTGCCGGCGGGCGTCGACTTCGTCGGCGGCCATCCCATCGCGGGCAGCGAGGAGAGCGGCCACGAGGCGGCGCGCGCCGACCTCTTCGCGGGAGCGACTTGGGCGCTGGTGAGCTCACGTGATGAGCACCGCGGCGACGCACGGAGCAGCGACGATCACCGTGGCATCGAGCACGACGGCGCCCTCGCGCGGGTCGCCGCGCTCGTGGGTGAGCTCGGCGCCGTGCCGCTACCCTGCGACGCCGCGGAGCACGACCGCGTCGTAGCGCTCACCTCGCATTTGCCGCAGCTCCTCGCCACTGCGCTCGCCGCCGAGCTCGAGATGCGCGACGAGCCTCTCGCCGCGGCGCTCCTCGGCGCCGGCGGCCGCGCCTTCCTACGCCTCGCCGGCAGCTCCTTCGACGTCTGGCGCGACGTCATCGACGCCAATCGCGGCGAGCTCGAACGCGCCCTCGCCGCCGTCGCCGCCCGTGCCGGCCAGCCGGTCGCCGCGCTGGCGGAAGAGTTCGCCCTCGCCCGCGCCTTCGCGACGCGGCTCAGGAACAGCTAGCTTCTAAAACTCGACGTACTTGAGATAGAACGCCGTCAGGTCGAGCTGCTTGCTCACCAGCTCTCGCGCGCGCTCCGGCGTGACGAGGAACTGGCCGGCGCGCTGGCGGTGGTCGGTGGCGAGGAAGAGCTCGAAGGCGTCGACCGCGTGCGGCTGCTTGGCGTCGAGGTCGAGCAGCGCCTGCGCGGCGCCGGCGATGGCCTGGAAGACGGCGCCCTCGGAGTTGGCGGTCACCTCGAGCAGCAGGCGGCCCGGCTGCGAGCCCTCGTAGATGCCGACGTTGTTGATGCCGTGGCTGCGCAGCAGCTCGCCGACCGTGGTGGCGAGCTGCATGCGCGCCGCCTGCGTGCGCGGCGCGCGCAGGAAGTCGACGTTGCCGGCGGGCGTGCGGATGAGGCCGCCCTTCGGCGCCTCGGCCGCGGCCGCGTTGCTGGTGGGGAAGGGAGCGTTCGCCGGCCGCTGCGGCGGCTTCGGCGGCAGCGACTGGTTGCGCCGCTGCGCCGCGAGCTCGCCGAGCGTGGGCTGCTGGGGCCCGGCGGTGGGCACGGACGCCGGCGCCGGGCCGCGCAGCACCGTCGCCGAGCCGAAGTCGCTGGCGTTCGCCGACTGCGTGCGCGCGACGTCGATCTGCGCCAGCGGCAGCGTCGTCTGCGAGCCGCTCGGCAGGATGATCTCCGCGGTGGCGCCCCGCACCGTGTATTTCTCGCGCGCCTCGATGCTGCTGCCGTCCTTGAGGTAGATCAAGTAGGCGTGCAACGGTCCGGCGGCGAGCAGCAGGAGGCCGCCGAGGGCGAGGCGGGTGAGCCACGCGAAAGGAAAGTCGGTGCGGCGCATGCGGGCGGCTCCTCGGGCGAGTCCATATCATAGCGGAGTGAGGTCATCGAGCCGGTGAGGCTGTCGCCCCGCTCGCGGCTGCCGCTGGCGTTCGTGCTCGCCTGGCGCTACCTGCGCGGCCGGCGCTCGCGGCTGCTGCAGCGCACGGCGCTCGCGGCGCTGCTGTCGATCGCGCTCGGCGTCATGGCGATGGTGATCGCCATGGCGCTGATGACCGGCTATCGCGAGGACCTGCAACGCAAGCTGATCCAGGGCAACGCGGCGGTGCTCGCCTATCCGCTCGGGCCGCCAGGGAGGGCGCCGCGCGAAGAGCTGGCACAGCGGCTCGGCAAGATCCCCGGCGTAACCGCGGTCGGGAAGGTCGCCTACGGCCAGGGCACGCTGCTTTCGGCGGGTCGCCCCGAAGGCGAGGCGGTGACGCTGCGCGGCGTGGCGCCGGGACGCGATGCGCTCGCCGGCAGCGAGCCGCCGCTGCTGCCCGGTGCCGACGGCGTGCCGGGCGCGGTGCTCGGCAGCGAGCTCGCGCGCCACCTGGAGGCGAAGCGCGGGGACCTCGTGCGCCTGGTGGCGCTCGGTTACGGCGCCGGCCGGCCGACGTTCCGCTACCAGAGCCTGCGCGTCGCCGGCACCTTCCGCACCGGCTTCGCCGAGTTCGACCGCAACTGGATCGTGCTCGATCGCCCGCTCGTCGAGCGCCTGACCGGCGGCCGCGGCGGCGCGACGCTGTTCGAGATCGCGGTCAGCGAGCCGCGCGACGCGCCGGCGATCGGCAAGCAGGTGGAGCGCGTGCTCGGCGCCGACTACCTGGTCACCGACTGGCAGAAGCTCAACCGCGAGCTGTTCGCGGCGCTGCGGCTGCAGCAGCTCCTGCTCTTCTTCCTGCTCGGCTTGATCGTGCTCGTGTCCACCTTCAACGTCGCCTCGACCCTGATGGTGCTGGTGCGCGAACGGCTGCGCGACGTCGGCGTGCTGGCGGCGCTCGGCCTGTCGCGGCGCAAGCTGGCGGCGGTGTTCGTGGCGTACGGCGGCGCGCTCGGCCTCGTCGGCACCCTCCTCGGCATCAGTCTTGGCAGCGCCATCGCCTGGCTCTGCGACCGCTTCGAGCTCATCCGCTTCGACCCCGAGGTGGCGGCGATCTACTTCGTCAGCGCCGTGCCGTTTCACGTTCAGGCCTCGGACGTCCTGGCGGTGACCGGCTTCTCGGTCGTCTTCACGCTGCTCTCGTGCCTGCTGCCGACAGTGCGCGTCGTCCGCGTCACCTCCGCCGACGCGCTGCGCTACGAGTGAGCCTGATAGTCCGGAAGCGCGATAATCCGGGCGATGCCGCCCATTGTCGGACTCCCGGAACGCCTGCAGCGCGCGCTGGGTCAGCCCGGGCGGCGCGTGCGGGTGTGGGCGCGGCGGCTGCGGCGCTGGTACGTCGCCGCCGAGGTCACGCTGGCGCGGCGCTTCGGGCTGTCGACGCAGGAGGACCGCCGCTTCTTCCTGCTCATTCCGGCGGTGGGTGTCTTCGGCGGCGTCTTCGCCATCGCGGTCAGCTACCTGCTCGACGGCACGCGCGCGCTCCTGTGGGGGGGTGCGGGCTCGTTCCTCGTCCTCGGCCAGACGGCGCCGCTGTGGCGCGTGCTCGCGGCGCCGACCATCGGCGGGCTGCTCGTCGGCCTGCTCGTCTGGTGGAACAAGCAGCCGGTGTCGGGGCAGGGCACGGCGCTGCTCATCGAGTCGGTGGTGTTGCGGCAAGGGGCGGTGCCGCCACGGCCGGTGCTGGTCTCCACGCTCGCCTCGATCTTCACCGTCGGCAGCGGCGGCTCGCTGGGCAAGGAAGGGCCGATGGTGCGGCTCGACGCCATGCTCGCTTCCTGGCTGGGGCAGAAGCTGGGGCTCGGCGCGCACCGCACGAAGATCCTCCTCGGCTGCGGCGCCGCCGCCGGCATGGCGGCGACCTACAACGTGCCGGTCGGCGGTGCGCTGTTCGCGATGGAGGTGATCCTCGGCAACTTCGCGCTCGAGATCTTCGGCCCCATCGTCGCCGCGTCGGTGATCGCCACCGTCATCGCCCGCGCGGTGCTCGGCGACGTGCCGCTCTACGCCGCTCCGGGCTACGAGCTGCAGAACGTCGGCGAGCTCATCCCCTACCTCGGGCTCGGCATCGTCGGCGCCTTCGCGTCGGTGGCGTTCGTGTTCGGTGTGCGCGGCGGACGCGAGCTGTTCGACCGCATCACCTTCCTCCCGAATTGGCTGCGGCCGGCGATCGGGTTGTTCCTGGTGGGCGCCATCGCGGTGTGGTTCCCGCACGTGCTCGGCAACGGCTTCGAGGGGATCACGCAGGCGCTCTCCGGCCAACTGCCGCTGCTCTGGCTGCTGCTCCTGCCGCTGGCGAAGATCGTGGCGTCGGGCTTGACCTCAGGCAGCGGCGGCGCCGGCGGGATGTTCACGCCGTCGCTCTTCGTCGGCGCCATGGTGGGCGGCGCCTACGGCGTCTTCACGCACGCGCTGTGGCCGTTCGCCACCTCGCCGTACGGCGCCTACGCGGCGGTGGGCATGGCGGCGATCGCCGCGGGCACCAGCCACGCGCCGATCTCCGCGATCCTCATCCTCTTCGAGCTCACCGGCAACTACCAGCTCATCCTGCCGCTGATGGTCGCCTCGATCACCTCGAGCTTCCTGTCGCGCGCCCTCTACCGCTACTCGGTGGAGGAGGAGTCGCTGCGCCGCCGCGGCATCGACGTCTCCTTCCGCATGGAGGAGGCGGCGCTCGCCGGCGTCGAGGTGAAGAGCCTGCTGCGCCAGGACCCCGAGGTGCTGAGCCCGGGCGAGAGCTACGCCACGGTGGTCGACCGCTTCCTGCGCAGCCACCGGCAGCGGCTGTTCGTCGTCGACGAGCAGGGGCGGCTCGAGGGCGCTGTGTCGCTGCACGACATCAAGCACCTTTTGCAGGAGCCGAGCGCGGTGAGCGCGGTGGTGGCGCACGACCTCGCGGTGCCGGTGGATCGCGTGCTCTTCCCCGACACGCGCCTCCACCGCGTCACCGAGGCGTTCGCGCAGAGCGACTTCGAGCGGCTGCCGGTGGTCGAGCGCGACACGCGGCGGTTCCTCGGCGTGCTAGCGAAGAAGGACCTGCTGGCGATCTACTCGCAGGAGGTGCTGGGACGGCCGGCGATGCTGGCGACGTTCGTCTCGACCAGCACCGCGGGCAGCAAGGACTACGTCGAGCTGCCGCCCGACTTCGCGCTGCGGCTGGTGCCGGTGCCGCCGTCGCTACATGGGCGCACGCTCGCCGAAGCGCACCTGCCGCAGCGCTTCGGCGTGCGCGTCATCGAGATGAAGCGCCTGCGTGCCGGGGCGCCGCCGCAGCGGCTGATGGCCGCCGCTGACACGCGCCTGCAGAAGGGCGACGAGCTGATCGTCATCGGGCCGACGGCCGCGATCGAGCGGCTCGAGCGCGGCGAGCTCGGCGTCGACGAGGCGCTGGCGCACGCGGAGATCGACTGAAGGGCGGGATAGATTGACGAGCGAAGGCAACGAGGCGCTTCGCGAGGCACAGTTCCCCGGCGAACGCCTGCGCGATGCGGCGGAGCTGGCGGAGCTGGCGACGCACCCCGGCCTCTGCGCCACCTGCGTGCACCTGCGGCTCCTGCGCTCGCCACGCAGCACCTTCGCGCGCTGCGCCAAGGCGGAGCGCGACCCGGCATTCCCGCGCTATCCGCGGCTGCCGGTCGTGGCCTGCAGCGGCCACCGGCCGGCACCGCGCGAGGAGGCGCCGAGCCCGCCGCGCCTGGCGGACGTGGCTGTCGCGGCCGTGGCGCCCGCAGCGGTGGTGTTCCACATCACCAACGGCGACTCTGTGCTCGCCGGCTTCCGCGCCGGCAACATCGGCGGCGAGCAGCTCGCCTGGCGCGACGTGCTGCACGACGGGCCGGTGCCGATGACGGCGACGCTCGAGGAGCTGTCGGAGATTCGCGCGCGGGCGCTCGCCGCCTTCGGCTGGGGCGCCTACGCCGAGCTGCGTGCGGCGTTCGCGCGGCGCGACGCGGCGCTCGCACGTCGCGGCGAGCACCAGGAGGTCGTGCTCTGGTTCGAGCACGACCTCTACGACCAGCTCCAGCTCCTGCAGCTCCTCGACTGGTTCGCCCAGCACGGCACCGGCGGCGCGCGGCTGAGTCTGATCGAGATCGGCAGCTTCCCCGGCGTGGTGCCCTTCCACGGGCTCGGCCAGCTCGAAGGCGCCCAGTTGCGCGAGCTCCTGCCGCGGAGACAACCGGTGACGATGCGGCAGTTGCGGACCGCCGCGGCGGCGTGGCGCGACTTCCGCGCCGCGGAACCGCAGGCGCTTGCCGCGCGCGCGAAGGCGCCGCAGGACGAGCTGCCCTTCCTGGCGGCGGCCCTGCGTCGCTTCTGCGAGGAGTACCCATCGACCCGCGACGGCCTGGCGAGGAGCGAGCGGCAGGTGCTGGCCGCCGTGGCCACCGGCGCGAGCCGGCCGGCGGAGATCTACCTCAAGTGCTGGGCTGCCGAAGAATGCCCGTGGGGCGATGCCTCGATCTTCCTGCGGATCGAAGGGCTGGCCTCGGCGACCGTGCCCGCGCTGTCGCGGGGCGAGCACGGCTACGAGCTGACGCCGCTCGGCGAACGCCTGCTCGCCGGCGCCGCCGACTGGGTGCGCGAGAGCGGCGGCATCGACCGCTGGCTCGGCGGCGTTCATCTGCACGGAACAAGTGTGCGCTGGCGTTGGAACGCGGATGTGGCCGCCGTGGTCGCGGCGGACGAGTGAGGCGAAACCTGTTCGCGTGATGTGTCAGCATCTGATGCGTGCGCACTCTTATCGATATCGCTGATGACGTCCTCCGTGCGGTGAAGGAGAGGGCACGCAGGGAGAAGCGCAGCGCCGGGGAAGTCCTTTCCGATCTCGCCCGACAAGCGTTGGTTCGCGGCTCGGCAGCGAGCGAGGTGGCCGAAGAAGAGAGCTTCTACGGCTTTCACCCGCTGCCGAGGCGTGGCCCAGCAGTGTCGAACGAGCTCATCGATCGGCTCCTCCGTGAAGAGCCCGACTGATGCGCGCGCTGCTCGACGTCGACGTCTTGCTCATGCTGCACTGACCCTGCGCCTCGTCCGCGGAGTAGCGCTCGCGCTGCCATAGACTGACGCCAGGAGAGATCGACGATGGCCGATACCCGCATCGAGAAGGACAGCCTCGGGCCCGTCGAGGTGCCCGCCGACGCCTATTACGGCGCGCAGACGGAGCGCGCGCGTCGCAACTTCCCCGTGTCGGGGCTACGTTTTCCGCGGCGCTTCCTGGCCGCGCTCGGCATGATCAAAGGCGAGGCCGCCGCGGTGAATGCCGAGCAGGGCTCGGTGCCGCGCCACCTCGCCGAGGCGGTCCGCAAGGCCGCCGAGGAAGTGGTCGCCGGCCAGCACGACGACCACTTCCCGCTCGACATCTTCCAGACCGGCTCGGGCACCTCGACCAACATGAACGCCAACGAGGTGATCGGCAACCGAGCGGTGGAGATCCTCGGTGGCGTGCTCGGCAGCAAGGACCCGGTGCACCCCAACGACCACGTCAACTTCGGCCAGTCCTCCAACGACGTCATCCCCACCGCCATTCAGCTCTCCGCCTATCTCGCGATCGTGGAAGACCTCGAGCCGGCGTTGCAGCGCCTCGCCGCGGCGCTCGACAAGAAGGCGAGCGAGTTCGACGACGTGGTGAAGATCGGCCGCACGCACCTGCAGGACGCGGTGCCGGTGCGCCTCGGTCAGGAGTTCTCGGGCTACGCGCAGCAGGTGAAGAACGGCCTCGATCGACTCGCGGCGGTGAAGCCGCGGCTCGCGCAGCTCGCCTTGGGCGGCACCGCGGCTGGCACCGGTCTCAACGCGCCGCCCGGCTTCGCCGACGAGGTGATCGCCCGCATCGCCGCGCGCACCGGCCAGCCGTTCGCCGGCGCGCCGAACAAGTTCGAGGCGCTGGCGGCGAAGGACGCCTGCGTCGAGGCTTCCGGCGTGTTGAAGACGATCGCCGTGTCGCTGACCAAGATCGCCAGCGACCTGCGCTGGCTGGGCTCGGGCCCGCGCGCCGGCCTCGGGGAGATCCAGCTACCGAGCCTGCAGCCGGGCAGCTCGATCATGCCCGGCAAGGTCAACCCGGTGATCCCCGAGATGACGCTGATGGTCTGCGCGCAGGTGATCGGCAACGACGCCGCGATCACCGTCGGCGGCATGAGCGGCAACTTCGAGCTCAACGTGATGATGCCGGTGATCGCTTACGACCTGCTGCAGTCGATCGAGATCCTCGCCTCGGCGTGCCGCCTGCTCGCCGAGCGCTGCGTCGAAGGGATCGTCGCCGACCGCGAGCGGCTCAAGTCGATGGTCGAGCGCTCGTTGATGATGGTCACCGCGCTGGCGCCGAAGATCGGCTACGACGCCGCCGCCGCGCTCGCCAAGGAGGCCTACCAGAGCGGTCGCACCGTGCGCGAGCTGGCGCTGGAGAAGCGCCTCCTGCCGCCGGACGAGCTCGACGAGGTGCTCGACCCGCGGCTGATGACTGAAGGCGGCGTGCTCGGCATCGCGGTTGGGGGGTAACGGTTGACTTGCAGCGCCTTGGAGAATCACGCGCATCCGCTTCCCGCAGGTGACCGTCAGCGCCTAAGCTTGCTCCCGTCACGGTTCTATTGCGTTCGGAGTGCATGATGCCCATAGATCGGGAGCATATCGAGCATTTCGTCAAAGAGCGAAACCTTCGAAGGCGAGTCGCGTCGATAGTTACGAAAAGTGGGTTCCAGGTTGTTCGCGTAGAATCCACAAAAACGCCTCAACTTTGGGGCTTTCATCTCAAGCTGAGCCGCCCACTTCGGGTATTGCTCGGCACCTCGCGGGAAGTGCTCCTCTGGGTAAGCGAATATCCCGAGTATCAAGCCCGCACTGTCGTACAGGCGATGGACCAAATCGCGGATGCTCACCCTCGGCTTTGCGAGGACTTCGCGATCATCATCACCGGCGACCCGTCGACTGCCAAGTCTGTCGAGGAGACCTCGGCGAATTTGCGAACCCAGTTCTTTGGCTTCTCCGTGGAGGACTTCGCCCGATTTCAGCCCTTTGGGCCGTTGCCTTTTCTCCAGGCGCTCCAGGAGCGATTTTTCTCAAAAGATCTGTACTGGCACTCGGCCGCCGTTACGGACCCGGGCTCCTTTTTCGGCAGGCGATCCCTAATATCCGAGCTCACGACTCAGCTGAAAAGCGGATCAGGCCATGTCGGCTTGTTTGGCCTACGCAGAATGGGCAAGACTTCTCTCCTTTACAGAATCCTTGATAATCTCAAGGGCGACGTCCGTATTCTTCCGGTCCACCTAGACTTGCAGCTTATAGATGCAATCAGCCCAACCGCATCGTATTTCCTCTGGACACTGGGAGAGCAGCTCGTCGATGCAAATAGTCGCGTCCAGCGCCTTCCATTCCTGCGTCTCTTTGGCAAGTACGCGGTTTTTTCTGACATACCGGCACCCCTTGATGTTTTGGAGCTGTTCAGCCATGACCTCAGGTTGATTTTTAAGGAAACCGCACGCCGAGTCGTGTTGCTGATCGACGAGATCGAGCTGATGTCACCGGAGGCCCCCGGGTCACACTGGCAGGACACCTTTGTTCGAGTGTGGCGACTCTTGCGCGGTATGGCGCAACAATTCCCCGAACGCTTAAGCCTCTTTGTGACGGGCACAAATCCACGATGTACTGAGGCTGGTAGGCTCGGTGGTCTAGATAACCCGATCTACAACTACTTCGATCGCCACTTTCTCGGTCCGCTCGCGCCAACTGAGGGGCGTGAGTTGCTGGCAAATCTTGGCCAAAAGATGGGTCTAGAATGGAGCTCTGCTGCACTCGAAAGAGTGGTGCGCTACGTGGGTGGCCATCCTCTGTTGCTGCGAGCGTTCGGCTCAAAGGTTCACAAGTCGCTGCTGCCGCGATCTGAGCCGGTGAAGGTGACCGCGCAGCGTGTGGCATATCTAGTCGATCCATTTCTGCGGGATATGAGTTCTACGTTGGCGCAGATAATGGAGGTAATCGCTGATCAGTATAAGGACGAATACTATTTGCTGGAAACTCTTGCTCTCGGAAGGATGAACGAATTTTCCGAGCTCGCCAGGGCCTTTCCGGCCGACACCGCGCACTTGGTTGGCTATGGTTTGGTAGAATCGGGAGCGGAGAGTTCAGGATTGCGAATCGAGGTGTTGCAGACGTGGTTGCAACGCCGGCATGCGCAGCGCAGCCAAGGCTCCAGGCAGTCGGACGGGGACTCGCTGAAGGCGGGCGACAGCGTCGAGAACTATGTGGTCGAAGCGGAGATTGGCAGGCGCGGCGGTTTCGCCCGTGTTTACCGAGCGCGCGGAAAGGGTGATGCGCGCGAGTTGGTCGCGTTAAGGGTCTTTCAGGGTGGTTCCTTTTCTGCTCTACAGCGTGAGGTCGAAATATTAGAGCAATTAGCGCACCCAAGCATAGTACGGGTGATTGATTACGGGAAAGTGGCGGGCGGGCCATTGTATCTCGCGATGGAGTTCTTGGACGGTCCCACCCTTCGTGATTACTGTGAACGGGCGAAGCGCCTCGAGGGTCAGGAATTTGTCGACGTGTCAGCTGACTTGTTGCGTGCGTTGGTTTATCTACACCCCGATGAGGAGCGGCTGGAGGCGCTTAGGGAGAAGGAAGCCTTGAGCGTGGAGGAGCTACAGGAGTTGCAGCGAGCGCGGCACGGCTATATTCATAGAGATATTAAGCCCGAGAATGTGATACGGGTGACGCAGCGCGGTCCGGTTCTTATCGACTTTAATATTTCAGTACGAGTGGCCTCGCCCATCATTACTCTATCCGGAACTCCCGGGTATTTCCCGCCAGATGGTGTATTCGGAAGCTGGGCGCCCGATGTGGATCTCTTTCAAACAGGACTGACCCTCCTTCAGGTCGGCTTAGGTGTGGAGTATGATGGCGACAATCTAGCTGATCTGCGGGAGATGGCTCGCTTGGAGTTGGGTACTCGTGTCGCTGAGATCCTGCTGCGGCTCACAGAATCGCGGCGGGCGGACCGGTACCCGAGTGCACGAGTCGCATTGGCCGAGCTTGACAGCGTTCTACTGTCCGCTGTTGAGTAGCTTCTCCTGCCCTTCTGCGCGTGCATGAATGGTCGTCCGAGGCTGAGCCAGCGCGTTCTGACGCACACGTCCCCGGTAGACCGGGCGCCACGCTTACACTCGCCAGAGAATCGAAGGCAGCAGATGAGTGCCTTGTTGCGGTCGATGGCGGCGCACGGAGCGGCGCTCGCTGATGATGGTCACCGCGCTGGCGCCGAAGATCGGCTACGACGCCGCCGCCGCGCTCGCCAAGGAGGCCTACCAGAGCGGTCGCACCGTGCGCGAGCTGGCGCTGGAGAAGCGCCTCCTGCCGCCGGAGGAGCTCGACGAAGTGCTCGACCCGCGGCTGATGACCGAGGGCGGCGTGCTCGGTATCCCGGTCGGCGGCTGAGTAGCTGCGCCCACCCGCGCCACCCCGAAGTGGCCCTCTGGTAGATTCATGGCATGAGAACTACCATCGACGCTGCCGGCCGCGTCGTCATCCCGAAAGAGCTGCGCCTCCGCTTCGGACTGACCGGAGGTCAGGAGATCGAGATCCGCGAAGGGGAAGGCCGGATCGAGATCGAGCCTGCGGCCACGGCGATGTCGCTGCGGCGCACGCGCCGCGGCCTGGTGGCCGTGGCCGAGCGAAAGCTGCCGCCGCTGACCGACGAGATGGTGCGCGCGACGCTCGAGCGCATGCGGCGATGATCGCCGTCGATACGAGCGTGGTCGTTGCCGCGTTCGCGTCTTGGCACGAGGGACACGCGGCCAGCGCCGCGGTGCTGGCCAGAAGACCTCTCCTGCCCGCCCACGCGGCTCTGGAGACCTTTTCGGTCCTCACCCGGCTGCCGCCACCTCACCGGGCGGCAGCGGAGCTGGTCGCGGCCTTCCTCGAGAGTCGCTTCTCCAAGCCTGTGCTCACTCTCGCGCCGGGTGACCTCCGCCACCTGATCGCGCGCGCCTCGACCATCGGTCTCGTCGGCGGCCAGATCTACGATGCGGTCATCGGCATGACGGCGGCGCAGGCCGGCGCGAAACTGCTGTCGAGGGATCGTCGAGCCGCCCTCACCTACGAGCGCTTGGACGTCCCCTTCGAGCTCGTCACCTAGGCTGCTGGCGACGCAGCGCGCGCGGCACGCGCCGTAGGATGGCGCAGTGAGGCGGTGCCGATGCAAGTGAGCGACGTGCTCGGCGAGGCGCTCGTGCTGCTCTTCGCCTCGGTGATCGTCCTCCTGCTCAGCCACCGCCTGCGCTTGCCTGCCGTCGTCGGGCTGCTGATCACCGGTGTGTTGATCGGGCCGTCTGGTCTCGGTCTCTTCTCGGAGCTCGCGGCGGTCGAGGTGGCGGCCGAGATCGGCGTCGTCTTCCTGCTCTTCGCCATCGGCCTGGAGTTCTCGCTCGACCGCCTGCGCGAGATCCGGCGGCCGTTCCTGCTCGGCGGCAGCGTGCAGAGCGCCGCGACGATCGCGCTGGTGGCCCTGCTCGCCGCGACGGCCGGCGGACAGCCGCCGCTGCGCGCGGTCTTCTACGGCTGCCTGGTCGCGCTGTCGAGCACCGCCGTCGTGCTGACGCTCTACGCCGCGCGCCAGGAGCTCGACGCGCCGCAGGGGAAGTTGCTGCTCGGGGTGCTGCTCTTCCAGGACTTCCTCATCGTGCCGATGATCGTGCTGACGCCGGTGCTCGCCGGCACGGTGGAGGCGTCGCCGCTGGCGTTCGCGCTGCGCTTCGGCGGCGGCGTGCTCGCCGTGGCGGTCGTCTTCCTGGTGGCGCGGCACCTGATGCCGCGGCTGATCCGGCAGGTGGCGGCGACGCGCATCCGCGAGCTCTTCGTGCTCGGCGCGCTGCTCGTCGGGCTCGGCATGGCGTTCTTCACCGAGCACCTCGGCTTCTCGCTGGCGCTCGGCGCCTTCCTCGCCGGCATCGTGGTGTCGGAGTCGGAGTACAGCCACCAGGTGGTGGCCGACGTGGCGCCGTTCCGCGACGTCTTCACCAGCGTCTTCTTCATCTCGATCGGCATGTTGGTCGACCTCCGCTTCGCCGCGGCGCATGCCGGTCTGGTGCTGGCGCTCACCGCCGCGGTGGTGGCGGTCAAGGCGGTGACCGGCGCCGGCGCGGCGGCCGTGCTCGGGCTGCCGGTGCGCATCGCCGCCATCGCCGCGCTCGGCCTGGCGCAGATCGGCGAGTTCTCCTTCGTGCTGCTCAACGTCGGCCGCGCCAATCGGCTCGTCGACGGCTCGGCGTACCAACTGGTGATCGTCGTCGCGGTGCTGACGATGTTGATCACGCCGGCGCTCGTCGCGGCGGCGCCGCTGGTGGGCGAGCGGATCGCGGCCTGGCTGCGGCGGCCGGCGGGTGGCGCGGTCGACGCCGGCGCCGACGTGCAGCGGCACGTCATCGTCGTCGGCTTCGGCCTCAACGGGCGGACTCTGGCCCGAGTGCTGCGCGAGGCCGGCATCGCTTACGTCGTCGTCGAGCTCGACGGCGAGGCGGTGCGGCGCGGCATGGCCGACGGCGAGCCGATCCTCTACGGCGACGCGACGCGGCGCGAGATCCTCGAGCACGCCGGCATCGCCGCGGCCGAGGTGGTGGTGTTCGCCATCTCCGACCGCCTCGCCGTACGGCACAGCATCGCGCTGGCGCGGCAGCTCAACCCCAACGTGCACATCATCGTGCGCACGCGCTCGCATGGGCACGTCGAGGAGCTGCGCCGCTGCGGCGCCGACGAGGTGATCGCCGAGGAGCTCGAGGCGGCGATCGAGATCTTCACCAGCGTGCTCGCCGAGTATCACGTGCCGCGCAACGTCATCCACGCGCAGGTGCGCCTGCTGCGCGGCGAGGGCTACCGCATGCTGCGCGGCCCGTCCCTGCGCGGCGAGGTGTCGCAGGCCCTGCTCGACGTGCTCGCCGCCGGCACCACCGACATCTACCGCCTCGAGCCGAAGAGCCCGGCGGCGGGGCGCACGCTACGCGAGCTCGAATTACGCCAGCGCACCGGGGCCACCGTCATCGCTGTCGTTCGCGACGGCACGCCGCTGCCCAACCCCGACGGCGAGCTGCACCTGGAAGCCGGCGACACCCTGGTGCTCGTCGGCAGCCACGCCGAGATCGAGCGGGCATTTGCGCTACTCGAGCCGCCGGCGATCGATTGAGCGCTCAGGAAGCGAGAACGACGTTCGTCAATCGAAAGTCGTCGCCCTTGCACAACAGCGACTCGCCCCGCACTGTCGCCAGCGCGTAGGTGAAACAGTCCCCGAAGTTGAGACCCGCGGGATGGTACCCGCGGCCGAAACGAAGGAAGGCTTCACGGGCTGCGCCGGCTTGTTCAGTGTCGACTTCGACGAGCGCCACTCCAGCTCGACTGAGGAAGAGATCCAGGTTCTGAAGCCCTTCGGGGCCATACCTGGCCGCGATGACGATCGAGGTCTCGACGAAGCTGACCACCGATAGGAGGCGTGACTCAGCGCGCTCGATCAGCTCGTTGAAGGCCCGGCGCTCCGGCTCGTTCTGAAGAATGGCGAGCAACGCGGAGCTGTCGAGCACCATCAGCGCGGTAAGCCGTCGTGCCCGTAACCGAGGATATCGTCCGCGCTTGCCGGGTTGCGCACCGGCAGCGCAGCGCAACGCAAGGCGATCGCGTCCAGCTCGTCTGCCAGCGGTCGCCGGGCGCGTTCCCGCCGCAGCCTCTGGAGGCGATCGCGCAAGGCCTTGGTCACCGCCTCAGTCTTACTCTCTCCGGCGAGCTTCGCCACTCGCTCGGCCAGGTCCTCGGTCTCGCGATTTCTGATGTTTAGGGCCATGGATGTAGCCTGTGTAGCCTAAGGTGTAGCAGTGTAGCATTTTATTAAGGTTCCGACCGTAGAGAGCTCGTGCCCTCCCTCGGGCGCGGCGGGCGATCAGTCTCGCCGCAGCTTCTCGATCTGCCGGTCGCGGTCCTCTTCGAGGCGCCGGCGCTCGCGGCGGTACTCCTCCTCGGCCTTTTCGCGGGCGGCGAAGTCTTGGCTCTTGCGCAGCGCGTCCTTGTGAAGGATCTCGAGCTCGGCCAGCTTGGCCTCGGTCTTCTGGCGCAGCTCGGCGACCCGCTGGCGCAACTCGGGCGACAGCGCCTCCTCGCGCGGCGGCTCGATGCCCTGGCCGGCCATCCGCTCCAGGGCGAGCTCGTAAGCGGACTTGATCTTCGGGGCCTTGTCGTCGCTCATTCTGGCGAGGAGTCTAGCGCCACGCAGGGACGGCTCTCGCGCTGCCTGGCCGGCGCCGCGGCGACGTCGCGAGGCTGCCGCATTGGGATGGGCGAGCGCGGATTAGAGTAGTGATCATGGCATCACGTAGGAAGACTCCTCGCCCGCCGGAGCAAGAGGAATTGTGGGCTCGCGCCAAGCCTTTCATCGGCTCGATTCACGGTGGTGACCCAGACCGCTCGTCCAAGGTGCGCGAGCTGGTTCGCCAGCGACTGCTGGAAAAGCATCTCGCGAGACGCCCGCCGAGCTCGTGAATCGCTCAGGGCGCCTGCTGCTGGTCGCGCTCGATAGAGGGGCGACCGATGGCGCGCGTCCTTCTTGTCTTCGCGGACGGCGTGGGCTTGGGTGG
The DNA here is from genome assembly GCA_036005845.1 of Thermoanaerobaculia bacterium. GTDB lineage: Bacteria > Acidobacteriota > Thermoanaerobaculia > Multivoradales > JAIOJS01 > DASYQD01. Next base: position 88,178 of record DASYQD010000127.1, read on the forward strand.
CGAAGAGGCGTCGAACCCTTTCGCGAGCGAGCCGACTCCGGCTTTGCGCGGTCTGCTGGGTGGTCCACTCGTCGCGACGCGTGCGAGTGGGATTGGTTCTGACGTCGAGGGTCTCCCTGTCGCTCTGATTGCCCTCGACGCCGTGCTCGGCGTGCCGGGGCTGCCGCAGAGTGGGACGGGGCAGACGACGCTCTTCACCGGCGTCAACGCGCAGGCGGCGATCGGGCATCACGTGCCGGCGTTGCCGGGGCCGCGGTTGCGGAGGTTGATCGCCGAGCACAGCCTGCTGAAGCGGCTCGCCGCAGACGGGCACGCGGTGACCTTCGCCAACGCCTACACCGCCGATTACGCGGCGCGGCTCGCGAGCGGTGAGAGCCGCGGCTCGGCGACGACGTATGCGGTGCTCGCGGCCGGCATTCCGCTGCGCACGCTCGAGGAGCTCGAGCGCGGCGAGGCGGTGACGTGGGACGTCACCGGCGACTTCTTCGTCCGCCGCGCCGGGGTGCCGGTCGAGCCGATCGCTCCGCGGCTCGCGGGCGAGCGGCTGGCGCGCCTGGCCGCACGCCATGACTTCACGCTCTACGAGACCTTCCTCACCGACCTCGCCGGCCACGGCCGGTGGGGGATCACCGTCGCCGATGCGGTGGCGAAGCTCGACAGGCTCCTCGCCGGCGTGCTTACCGCTCGCCCACCCGATCTCACCGTGCTCCTCACCAGCGACCACGGCAATCTCGAGGAGCCGTGGCACAAGAGCCACACCATGAACCCGGTGCCACTGCTCGCCGTCGGGCCGGCCGCGCCGGCCTTCGCCGACCTCACGCGGCTCGACGAGGTGGCGCCGCGCGTGCGCGCCATCCTCGCCGACCCGTCAATCTGACGCGTCAAGGCGACCGCGCCCGCCCGCGGCCCGCTGCAGCGGGGCTGCGGCCCATCATTTGCTATAACAGCGCGACCCACCGGTCCTGGCGCGCACTGGCTGGCGCCGGCCGAACCCATCAGCCGCGAGGAGCCGCATGCTCGAAGCCCACTCGCTCGTGCGCCGCTACGGCGACTTCACCGCCGTGCGCGACGTCTCCTTCACCGTGCAGGAGGGGGAGATCCTGGGGATGCTCGGCCCCAACGGCGCCGGCAAGACGACGACGCTGCGCATGCTCACCGGCTACCTGCGGCCCACCGAGGGCAGCGTGCGCGTCGCCGGCCACGACCTCGCCGCCGCGCCGATCGAGGCGCGCCGCCAGATCGGCTACCTGCCGGAGAACGTCGCCCTCTATCCCGAGATGCGGGTCGACGAGTACCTCGCCTACCGCGGCCGGCTCGAGCGCCTGTCGCGGGCCGAGCTCAAGCGCCGCATCCCCGAGGTGCTCGACCGCTGCCTCATCGCCGACGTGCGGCGGCAGATCATCGGCACGCTGTCGAAGGGCTACCGCCAGCGCGTCGGCCTCGCCGCCGCCATCCTTCACGAGCCGCAGGTGCTGGTGCTCGACGAGCCGACCGTCGGCCTCGACCCCAAGCAGATCATCGCCATCCGCCGCCTCATTCGCGAGCTGGGCCGCGACCGCACGCTGCTCTTGTCGACGCACATCCTTCCCGAGGTCGAGCTGCTCTGCCAGCGCGTGCTCATCATCGACAAGGGACGGATCGTCGATCAGGGCACGCCGGAGAGCCTGCGCGAGCGCTGGCGCGGCAACCACCGCGTGCGCGTGCTGCTCAAGGACGACCCCACGGGCGCCGGCGACACGCTGGCGGCGCTGCCCGGCATCACCGCCGCGCAGCGCGACGAGGCGAACCCGGGCCGCTGGCTGCTCGATGGCGACGGCAGCGCCGACCCGCGCGAGCCGATCTTCCGCCTCGCCGTCGAGCGCGGCTGGGTGCTGCTCGAGCTCGTCGAGGAGAAGGTCTCGCTCGAGGACATCTTCGTGCGGCTGACGACGCAGGACGCGGCGGAGGCGCCCGAGCACGCCGCCGGGAGCAACGGCAGCGGCAACGAGCCGTCCGCCGCGACCGGCGACGACGCGAGCGCCGAGGAGCCTGCGTCATGAGGGGCGTAATTGCCACCATGGAGCGCGAGCTCCGCAGCTACTTCCTCTCGCCGCTGGGCTGGGTCGTCGCCACCGGCTTCCTCTTCTTCAACGGCCTCGCCTTCCAGACCATCCTCGACTACCTCAACAACCCGCAGGCGCCGGCCTCGATGACGCCGCTCGATTTCTTCTTCGGCGGCACGCTGTTCTTCTGGCTGGCGATGCTCTTCGTCGGGCCGGTGCTCACCATGCGGCTGCTCTCGGAGGAGCGGCGCTCGGGCACGCTCGAGATGCTGCTCACGGCGCCGATCACCGAGGGACAGGTGGTCATCGGCAAGTACCTCGGCGCCTTCCTCTTCTTCGTCTTCCTCTGGCTGCCGACGCTGATCTACGTGGCGCTCCTCGCCAAGAAGCTGCCGCTCGACTGGGGGCCGATCGGCGCCTCCTACATCGGCACGCTCGGCATCGGCGCGATGTTCCTCGCCATCGGCGTCTTCACCTCGGCGGTGACGAGGAACCAGGTGGTGGCGGCGGTGTTCTCCTTCGCGCTCACCTTCCTCGCCTTCCTGCCTGCCTTCCTCGAGTTCCTCGTCAACGACCCGAAGATGCGCGACGCGCTGGGCTACCTGAACCTCTACCAGCACATGGACGACTTCAGCAAAGGCATCGTCGACAGCCGGCGCCTCGTCTACTACCTGTCGGTGTCGGCGTTCTTCCTCTTCCTCGCCAGCCGCGCCGTCGAAGCCGGGAAGGGGAAGTAGCCGTGGCTGCGCTCAAGAACGCGCTCAAGCCCAATGTCGACGTCGCCACGCGCCGGCGGCTCATCTTCGGCTCCACGCTCGGCGCGGCGGCGCTCCTCGTGCTCGCCCTCGTCGGCATCCTCAACTACCTGAGCTTCCGCCACTACCGCCGCTGGGACTGGACGAAGAGCCACCTCTACACGCTGTCGGAGAAGTCGCAGTCGATCGTCAAGGGGCTCGCCAAGGACGTCGACGTCATCGTCTTCATGGACGATCAGTCGCCCAGCTTCCAGCCGACCCGCGAGCTGCTCGAGCGCTACGCGGCGGCGTCGCCGAAGATCCACGTCAGCGTCGTCGATCCGGTGCGCAACCCGGCGCGGGCGCAGCAGCTGGTGCAGAAGTACCAGGTGCAGCGCGCCGCAGTGGTGTTCGAGAGCGGCAAGGAGAAGCGGATCGTGGACGCCGCCGACCTGGCCGACTACGACTACTCGGCGATGCAGGAGGGCGGCCGCCCGCAGATGAAGGGGTTCAAGGGCGAGCAGAAGTTCACCAGCGCCATCGTCGACCTGGTGGAGGCGAAGAAGCCGTCGATCCTCTTCACCACCGGCCACGGCGAGCCGTCGCTCGACGACTTCGAGGGCCGCGGCTTCGGCCGCCTGCAACAGTTCCTCGGCACCGACAACTTCAAGATCGAGGAGTGGGCGTCGCTGGGCAAGGCGGCGCTGCCGCCCGACACCGACCTGGTGGTGGTCGCCGGCCCGACGCAACCTTTCGTACAGCCCGAGCTCGACCTGCTGTCGCGTTTCCTGCAGAACGGCGGCCGCGTGCTGGTGTTGATCGACCCCAACCTCAACCAGACCGGCCGCGTCGGCGACACCGGCCTCGCGGCCTGGCTCGGCGGCTGGGGCGTCAAGGCGCAGGACGACGTCGTCGTCGACCCCAGCAACCCGCTGCCGTTCTTCGGCGCCGAGACGATCTTCGCCAGCAACTACGGCACCCACGGGATCACCGACGCGTTGCGCCAGGCGCGCGTGCCGGTGGTGTTCTCGCTGGCGCGGTCGGTCACCGCCGGCACGGCGCCCAAGGACGCGGTGCTCACCGAGCTGGTGAAGACGAGCGCCGACGGCTGGGGTGAGACCGACCTCGCGCACCTGACGCAGGTGGAGAAGGGGCCGCAGGACCTCGCCGGGCCGGTGTCGCTCGGCATCGCGCTCGAGCTCAACGCCGCGACGCCGGCGCCGCCGCCGGGCGACGAGGACATGCCGGCACCGCCGCCGTCCCCGCCGCCCGCCGGGCCGAAGGGCCGCATGGTGGTCTTCGGCGACTCCGACTTCGCCACCAACGCCCAGCTCGACCAGCCGGGCAACGCGACGCTGATCGCCAACACCTTGAACTGGATGGTGCAGCGCGAGACGCACCTCGGCATCGCGCCGAAGGAGCCCGACCAGGTGCACCTGTCGCTGACGCCGCAGGAGCGGCGCCTCGACTTCTGGCTGGTGGTGTTCGGATTGCCGGCCATCGCGCTCATCGCCGGCATCGTCGTTACCGTCAAGCGGCGGCGGTAGCGGGGTCGCCGCGATGAAGCCGCGCACGCTGCTGGTGTTGACGCTGGTGGTCGCGGCGCTCGCGGCCTTCGTCTGGTTCTACGAGCGCAAGCTGCCGACGAGCGACGAGGCGAAAGCGGAGGAGAAGAAGGTGCTCGCCGGCACCAAGGCCGACGCCGTGCGCGAAGTGTCGATCGTGCGCGGCGCGACTACCGTGCACATCGTGCGCGAGGGCAAGCCGCCCGCCGAGGAGGAGAAGAAGGCGAGCGCGGACGAGGAGAGCCCGATGATGGCCTCCACGTCGGAGTGGCGGCTGACCTCTCCTCTGCAGGCGCGCGCCGACCGTTCGGCGGTCGACGCCTTGTTGTCGAGCGTGCTCGGGCTGGAGAAGGCGCGTACGCTGGAAAAGGTCGATCGCAAGGAGTATGGCCTGGCGCCGCCGGCGGCGACGGTGACGGTGGTGACGGCCGACGGCAAGCGCACGCTGGAGGTGGGGCGCGAGCTGCCCGGCACCGATCAGCGCGCCGTTGCCGTCGCCGGTGAGCCGGAGGTGCACGCGGTGAGCGGCAGCTTCTGGAGCGACCTCGTGAAGCCGCCCGGCGACTGGCGCAGCCGCGAGCTCTTCGCCGGCTCGCGCGACGACGTCGAGCGCGTGTCGCTGCAGACGGGCGCCAATCGCATCGTGCTGGCGCGGCGCGGCGACGAGCCGTGGGTCGAGGCGCCGATCGCCGACCGCGCCGATCGCGAGCGCTTCGATGCGCTGGTCGACGCGCTCACCGGCTTGCAGGCGACGGAGTTCGTCGACCAGCCGCCGGCGCCGGCGGCGGCGCTCGGGCTCGAGCCGCCGCAGACCGTCGTCGAGGTCGCGCGCAAGGGCCAGGCGCAGCCGTTCCGGCTGCTGCTCGGGGCGCCGAAGGCCGAGCCTGCAGCGGCGCCGACGCCCGCGCCGACGCCCACTCCCACCGATTCGAGCGGTGGCGGCGAGACGAAGACCTCGACGCGCTACGCGCGCGCCGACGGCCAGCTCGTCACCCTCAGCTCGCCGGCGCTCGAAGAGGCGGTGGCGCGTCCGGCGCAGGAGTGGCGCTCGCGCGCCTGGAGCGCCTTCGCCGTCTACGAAGTCGACAAGGTGGAAGTCAAAGACGGCCACGGCGCTCTCATCCTGACCCGCGACGAGGGCGACTGGAAGCGCGCGCCGGGAGACAAGCCAGGCGCCGCGGTGAAGATCTTCTACGGCACGGTCTCGGACTTCCTCGCCGCCGTCACCGACGCCAAGGCCGACAAGCTGCTCGACGCCGCCACGTCGGCGGGGCTCGCGGGCGGCCCACCGGCGATGACGCTCACGCTCACCGGCAGCGGCGGCAAGACGCAGACGCTGACGCTGTGGCCTGGCCGCGTCGAGGGCCCTGCCGGCCCCGGCGCGCCCGCGAAGAGCAGCGGCCGCGATGCCGTGCTGTTGATGCCGGCGGGACTGCCGGCCGACCTGGCGGAGAAGCTGGCGGCGGTGCGCAAGGCCGAGCCGCTCAAGGAAACGCCGACGCCGTCGCCGGCATCGTGACGGCCTGACGTGCGCGAGCCGCGTCGCGGGCCGATGCTGCTGCCGCTGCTCCTGCTGGCCGCAGGCGCCGGCGGCGGCTCGGCGGCGCCCGCACCGGCGGCGGTCGCGGCAGCGGCGTCCACCGCGACGCTCGTGCCGGTTGCGCCTGCCGATCTCGCCGAGCTCTGCGCGTCGACCCGCGTCGGCGACCATCCGTTCTTCGGCACCGCCGTAGTCCCGCGCCTGCGCGCGCAGCTCGCCGCCACGCCGGCACCGGCGGCGCGGCTCGAGGTCCTCTTCAACCTCGGCCGCGAGCTCTTCCGCCTCGGCGACACCGATGGCTCGCGCCAGGCGATGGAGGAGGCGCGCCGCATCGCGCTCGCCGAGCATCTCCCCGTCGAGCAGCAGGTGATGATCGGCCGCCTCCTCGCCATCACCCATCTGCGCGCCGGCGAGAACGCCAACTGCGTGGCGCACCACACCTCGGCGAGCTGCATCTTTCCCATCGCCGGCGAGGGCATCCACGTCGTTCCCGACGAGGCGCGCAAGGCGGGCGACCTCTACCTCGAGCTGCTGCAGGTCGCGCCGCAGGACCCGACGCTGCGCTGGCTGCTCAACGTGTCGCGCATGGCGTCGGGCGACTTTCCGCTCGGCGTCCCCGAGCAGTACCGGCTGCCGGCGGCCTCGCTCGCACCCGAAGCACCGTTCCCGCACTGGAGCGACATCGCGCCGGCGCTGGGCCTCGCCGCGGTGCGCAACAACGCCGGCGGCGCCATCGTCGACGACTTCGACGGCGACGGCCTGCTCGACGTCGTCACCAGCAATTCCGATCCCTGCGGCCCGATGAGCGCCTGGCGCAACGACGGCCGCGGCGGCTTCGCGCCGGTGGCTGAGAAGTGGGGGCTCAGCGGCCAGGTCGGCGGCTTGAACGTGGTGCAGGCTGACTACGACGGCGACGGCATGCTCGATCTGCTGGTGCTGCGCGGCGGCTGGTGGGGAGACAACGGCCGCATGCGTAAGAGCCTCTTGCGCAACGACCTGCACCGCGCCGCCGGCCGCTTCGTCGACGTCACCGCCGAGGCGGGCCTCGCCGACGCGACGTACCCGAGCCAGACCGCCGGTTGGGCGGACTACGACCTCGACGGCGACCTCGACCTCTACATCGGCAACGAGAAGGGCGACGCCGGCCCCTTCCCGTCGCAGCTCTTCCGCAACGAAGGCAACGGCCGCTTCAGCGAGGTCGCGGCGGCGGCGGGCGTCACCAACCGCCGCTGGGCGAAGGGCGTTGCCTGGGGCGATTACGACGACGACGGCGACCCCGACCTCTACGTCTCGAACATGGGACCGAACCGCCTCTACCGCAACAAGGGCGACGGCACCTTCGAGGACGTCGCCGAGACCGCCGGTGTGCTCGCGCCCAGCGGTCCGAGCTTCGCCACCTGGTTCTTCGACTTCGACCAGGACGGCGACCTCGACCTCTTCGTCAACGACTACGGCGCGCCGCCGGCGGCGGTGTTCGCCTCCTATGTCGGCGCGGCGCCGAGCTTCGGCGCCGGCGGCCATCCGGTGCTCTACCGCAACGACGGCGGCGGCCGCTTCACCGACGTCTCGGCGGCGGTGGGCCTCTGGCGCCCGGCGCTGCCGATGGGCTCCAACTTCGGCGACCTCGACAACGACGGCTGGCCCGACGTCTACCTCGGCACCGGCAACCCCGACTTCGACGCGCTGATGCCCAACCAGCTCTACCGCAACGACGGCGGGCGCCGCTTCACCGACGTCACCTTCGCGGCCGGCTTTGGCCACCTGCAGAAGGGCCACGGCGTCGCCTTCGCCGACCTCGACGACGACGGCGACCAGGACGTCTTCGAGGAGATGGGCGGCGCCTATCCGTTCGACACCTACACCAACGCGCTTTACGAGAATCCCGGCGAGCCGGGCGCCGGGCACGCCTGGGTGACGCTGCGCCTCGCCGGCAAGCGCGCCAACCGCTTCGCCGTCGGCGCGCGCATCGAGGTGGTGGTGCGCCACGGCGGGGCGAATCGCAGCGTCTACGCGCTGGTGGGCAGCGGCAGCTCCTTCGGCGGCAACAGCTTGCAAGCCGAGATCGGCCTCGGTGCTGCCACGGCGATCGATTCCGTGCGCGTGCGCTGGCCGGCGGGTACGACGGAGACCTTCAGCGGCGTCGCGCCGAACGGCGTCTACGAGCTCGCCGAGGGCAGCGGCCGCGCGCGGCGCGTCGAGCTGCCGCGCTTGCGGCTGGGCGCCGGCGCGGCGCCCGCGCAGCACCACCATCCGTCGACGAGCGGAATGCGACGGTGAGCGATCCTGTTACGATAATCCGCATGTCCGCGCATCGCCGCCGCTGGTCGCTGCTCCTCGCCGGTCTCCTCCTGCTCGCCTGCGACGCCGGCTCGGCGGGCGCTCGCGGCCCGCAGAAGCCCGGCTTCCGCCTGCCCACCCTCGACGGCAAGGAGCTCGGCCCTGCCGACTTCGCCGGCAAGGTCGTCGTCGCCGACTTCTGGGCCACCTGGTGCGGCCCCTGCTTCCTGCAGGCCGACATCCTCCACCGCCTGCACGAGCTCTACCCGCAGGCCGACGTGCAGTTCCTCGCCATCGACGTCGGCGAGGACGAGAAGACCGTCCGCGCCTTCACCGCCAAGCGGCCAATCCCCTACCCGGTGCTCCTCGACGAAGAGGAGAAGGTGAGCGGCGACCTCCGCGTGGCCGGCTTCCCGACGCTGCTCATCCTCAACCGCAAGGGCGAGGTCTCCTACCTGCGCGCCGGCATCGTGCCCGAGAAGCGCATGCGCGAGCTGTTGACCCTCGCCGGAGCGCAGCTCCCCGAGACTCCCGAGGAGACGCCGGCCGCCGGCACGCCCGCGAAGCCCGTTCCCCCGAGCACCAAGGCCAGCGAAGGACCCTCGCGTCCGTAGCGAGAATGACCAAAGCCACCGAAGAAGTCTTCCAACACGCAATGGCGCTGCCGCTGGGCGAACGCGCTGAGCTGGCGGCGGAGCTCCTGGCCAGTTTCGATGGTGAGCCGGAACCTGGCGTAGAGGCCGCCTGGGCTGCAGAGATCGACCGGCGTGTTGATCGCATCCGGCGCGGTGAGGCCAAGGGCCGTCCTTGGGAGGAAGTCCGCGCCGACCTCGAACGACGCGGCCGTTGAGTCTGCCGCTCATCATCCTCGACGAAGCCGAGGAAGAGCTGAATGCCGCAGCAGATCGGTACGAGGAGCAGGTCGCCGGACTCGGCGCCGATTTCCGTGTGGAGATCGATCGAGCGCTGAAGCTGGTTGCGTCCTTGCCTCGATCGGGAAACCTGTCGCCGGGACGACGCGGGGGAAAGATGTTCGCCAAGTCCTCGCCAGACGCTTCCCATTCAGTGTCGTCTACTCGCTCGAGCCGAGTGTGATTTGGGTGGTGGCATTCGCGCATCATCGTCGTCGGCCGGACTACTGGAAGCGCCGCGTTCCCTGACGAAGCGGTGAAATGCAAAAGGCGGGGCCCGTGCCCCGCCTTCGCTGCTTCGCGCTGCTGAAGCGACGCGGCTACTTCAACACCACCAGCACGACGCGCCGGTTCTGCGCCCGGCTGTCGCGGCTCTTGTTGTCGGTGACCGGGGCGGTCTCGCCGTAGCTGATGACCGACATGCGGTGCAGCGGGATGTGGTGCTGCATGTTGAGGTAGCGGCGCACCGCCTCGGCACGCTCGAGGCCGAGCTCCTCGTTGTAGGCCTCGCTGCCCACCGAGTCGGTGTGGCCCTGGACCTCGATGTAGACGTTCTCGTTGTTGCTGACGATGGGCGCCGCGAACTCGTCGAGGGCGGCCTTGGCGGTGTCGGAGATGGCCGCCTTGTCGAAGCCGAACTTCACCTTGTCGTCGGAGAGCACGGTCTCGTAGAGCAGCTTGCCCTCGGCGAGCTTGCCCGCCTCCTGGGCGCGCTGCAGGGCCTCCTGCGCCGTGCGCGAGACGGTGGCGATCTGCTCGTCGTGCTGCTTGAGCTGGGTCTGGTTGGCCTCGACCTGCCCTTGCAGGGTGTCGACGCGGGTGTGGACGGCGGCGGTCTGCCGGCCGGCTTCCTCGCGCACGTACTTCTTGGTGGCGCAGCCAGTGGTCAAGAGGCCGGCCGCCACGGTCAACATGAGAATCCCCTTCCAACGCATGCGCTCGCTCCTTCCGGGTCGTTGACGGGAATGGCCGGCCCGACGCCGGCGCACGGAAACCGACGGATCAGCTGGGTTCGGCGGACGGGGCGGTGCCGCGGTAGCCCCGCCGGTGGATGAGGGAGACGCGGCGTCCCCCGTTGCGCAGCTCGACGCGGATGGGATGGTAGGCCGAAGGTCCGGTGCCGCTCACCGAGAAGCCGAGCACGTACTGGTGGCGAAGCTCGCCGAGGATGGCGGCGCAGGTGCGGCGCGCCTGGGCGGTGTCGGCGAGCTCGTAGTAGCGGCCGCCGGTCGCCTCGGCGAGCTGGCGCAGGAGGTCGCCGTAGCGGTAGCTCCCCGCCGGCGCCTCTCCTTCGCCCTGGCCGGGCAGCGCCAGCACGTAGACCGGCAGGTCGGCGGCCTGCACCAGCTTCTGCGCCTGCTCGGGCGGGATGGCGCTGACGTTGTCGACGCCGTCGGTGACGAGCACCGCGGCGCGCTTGGCGCCGCCGCTGCCGAGCGAGATCTCGGGCAGCGTCGCCACCGCGTCGTAGAGGCCGGTGGTGCCGTAAGGCTCCCACAACGACATCGCCTCGCGCAGGGCAGCGACGTCGCTGGTCAGCGGCACGTCGATCTCGGTCCGGCCGCCGGCGAAGGTGGCGAGCGCCAGCTCGTCGGACTTGCGCGCGGTGTCGAGGAAGCAGTCGAGCGACTCGCGCGCGCTCGCCATCTTCTCCGCCTCCGCCATGCTGCCCGAGAGGTCCTGCAGGAAGACGAGGGAGAGCGGCGCGCCGGCGTCGTTCTCGAACGACTCGATCTTCACCGGCTTGCCGTCCACGCGCAGCGAGAAGTTGTCCCGCGGCAGCCGCTCGCCGGGCGTCTCGCCGCGCACCGCCACCGGCACCATCACCATCTCGACCGAGTACACCTCGCCGAAGGTGTAGGGCAGGGTCTCGGCCGGCTGGCTCTGCGCGCTGACGGCTGTGGAGGCAAGCATGACGAGCGGTAGGACGAGGCAACGGACCCGACTCACCGAGGGACTGTAGCCGACGCTCCCCGCCCTTCCCAGTGTCGCAGGTCACACCCCGCCGCGGTACGCTCCGCCTATGTCGAGCACCATCAACATTCGCAACATCTCAGTCAAGTGCGGCAACTGCAACACTTATCAGACCCTGGCGAGCTTCTCCAAGCGCGACGAGTGGAACGTCTACACCTACGAGTGCGAGAACGACACCTGCGATCCCAACGTCACCCGCACGCTGGTCGAGGTGCCGCGCGACCTCGACGAGTTCGCCAACCGCGACCCCGATTGGCGGGGCGGCAAGAAGTGGGGCGGGGCGGAGTAGCCGCGTCCCGCGAACGCCCTTTTGGGTTAGGCTGCGGCCTCGCTCGGCGGGCCTTTCCTTCCTGACCCCGGTGCTCGGCACCGGCCAACCCAACTCTCGGAGTCCGTCATGAAGAAGATCGTCCACGTCGTCGGCACCGGCACCATCGGCGAGCCGCTGATCGGCCTCTTCACCGACTTCCACGACAAGCTCGGCATCGACGAGGTCACCTTCCACAAGCGCACGCCGCTGGCCGGCGACCGCGCCAAGATCAACCACCTGATGGCGCGCGGCGCCCAGCTCGCCACCGACGACGAGCGCGTCGAAGACTTCGAGAAGCTCGGCCACAAGGTGAGCTTCACCGCCAAGGAGGCGCTCGAGCGCGCCACCGTGGTGATGGACTGCACGCCGGCCGGCAACCAGAACAAGGACGACTGCTATCTCGGCCTCACCGGCCCCAAGGGATTCATCGCCCAGGGCAGCGAGTTCGGCTTCGGCAAGCCCTACGCGCGCGGCGTCAACGACGAGGCGCTGGTGCCCGGCGAGGACCGTTTCATCCAAGTGGTGTCGTGCAACACCCACAACATGACGACGCTGATACGCACGATCTGCGACGAGGGCAACGGCGAGTTCTGCCTGCAGCGCGCCATCTTCGTCTGCATGCGGCGCGCGAACGACATCACGCAGAGCGACAGCTACATCCCGGCGCCGCAGGTGGGCAAGCACGACGACGCGCAGTTCGGCACCCACCACGCGCGCGACGCCCACTCGCTGTTCCAGACGCTGGGCAAGGACCTCGACCTCTTCTCCTCGGCGGTCAAGCTCAACACCCAGTACATGCACTCGCTCTGGTTCCACATGGTGATGAGCCGCGACACCACGAAGGAGGAGGTGCTCAAGCGCCTCGACGACAACCCGCGCGTGGCGATGACCGACAAGCGGCACGCCAACTTGATCTTCAGCTTCGGCCGCGACCACGGCTACTACGGGCGCATCCTGTCGCAGACGGTGCTGGTGCGGCCGACGATCGCGGTGCGCAACGGCCGCGAGGTCTACGGCTTCTGCTTCACGCCGCAGGACGGCAACTCGCTGCTGTCGTCGATCGCCGCCACGCTGTGGCACATCGATCCGGACCCCGAGAGCGTCAGCAAGCGGCTGCAGCCGATCCGGCGTTGGGTGTACGAAGAGATCTAGCCCGGTCTCGAGCGCTGCGCGCGGCGGGGCGTGGGGTACGCTGCGCCCGCGATGCGGCGAGCCGGGCTCTTCGTCGTCCTCCTCGCCGCGGCCGCGGCGCTGCCGCTGCTTGCGTGCGCCAGCGCGGCGCCGGCGGAGATCCGGGTCCCTGCGCCGCTCGGTCCCGCCGGCGGCGAGCTCCGCGTCCTGCTGCCGCCGAGCAACGCCGGCGCCGGGCCGTTTCCGGTCGTCTACTTCCTTCACGACCTGTGGGGCAGCGATTCGGGACTCTGGAAACATGGCGTGGCACAGCGTCTCGCGGCCCGCATGGCGAGCGGCGACATGCCGCCGTTCCTGCTCGTGGCGCCCGAGGGCCACCGTGGCTTCTGGGCCGACTCGTCGGACGGCCGCCACCTCTACGAGCGGTGGGTGATGACCGAGCTGCCGGCGCAGGTCGCCGCGCGCTGGCCGGTGCGCAGCGGGCCGCGCAGCCGCGCCTACGTCGGCATCTCGATGGGCGGCGCCGGCGCCGTGCGCATGGGCCTGCGCAGCCCACGCGAGACCGCCGCGATCGTCTCCATCTCGGGACTGCTGGTGCCGCTCGACGCCGCCTTCGTGCGCGACGCCAGGCTCCTCGTACGGCCGGCGCTGGAGCGGGTCTTCGGTCGGCACGATCATCCGGACGACGACGCCTTGCGGCACGCCGATCCCTATCGACTGCTCGGCGCCATGAGCGCAGCCGATCTCGCCGCGGCGCCGCCGCTGCTGCTGCTCGCCGGCAACGACGACAAGTACCGTCTCGACGAGGCGAGCGATCTGTTCACCAGGCACGCGCGCGAGAAGGGGCTCATGGTCGAGCTGCGTCTCGCCGCCGGCGGCCACGACTGGCGCTACTGGCGGACGGTGACCGAGGACGCCATCGTCTGGGCCGCGCGCCGGCTGGCCGAGGCGGCGCGCTCGTGAGGGACCGCCGCGACGTCGCGCTGCGCCTCGCCGCCCTCGACGAGGTCGAGTTGACGGTGGAGAAGCTGGTCGCCGGCGGCGACGGCCTGGCCCGCGTCGACGGCATCCCCATCTTCGTCCCGCGCTCGGCGCCCGGCGACCGCGCGCGCGTGCGCGTCGTCGAGCGGCGCCCCGACTACGGCCGCGCCGAGATCGTCGAGCTGCTGGAGGCCGGTCCGGGGCGACGCGAGCCGCCGTGCCCGTATTACGTCGACTGCGGCGGCTGCCAGCTCCAGCACCTCGAGGACTCTCTGCAGGTGCGCTACAAGGCGGAGGCGGTGGTGGAGACGCTGTCGCGCGTCGGCGGCGTGGCGGCGCCGCCGTCGCTCGAGGTCGTCGCGGCGGAGGCGTGGAGCTACCGCCTGCGCACGCAGCTCCACACCGGCCGCGACGCGCAAGGGCAGCTGCAGGTGGGCTACTTCGCGCGCGGCAGCAACACCCTGGTGCCGGTGCGCGCCTGCCCGATCCTCGACCCGGCGCTCGAGGCGCAGATCCCGGCGCTGCCGGAGCGGCTGGGCGGTGACGCGCAGGTTCCCTCGCGTCTCGATCTGCTGGTGGGCGACGGTGGCGCCTTGTCCGCGGCGCCGCTCGCCGGCGACCTGCCGCACGGCGAGATCCCGCTCACCGTCGGCGACTTCACCTACCAGCTCGACGCACGCTGCTTCTTCCAGGCACACCGCACGCTGGTGGGCCGGTTGGTGGCCGCGGCCGTGGGCGCGTGGGAGGGCAAGACCGCCGTCGACCTCTACGCCGGCGTCGGCCTCTTCAGCCTGCCGCTCGGCCGCCGCTACGCTGCGGTGACCGCCGTCGAAGCCGACCGCGTTGCCGCCCGCTACGCGCGCGGCAACGCCAAGCGCCACAAGCTGCCGCAGGTGGTCGTCGTGCCGCAGGCGGTGGAGAGCTGGGTCGGGCAGCTCCCCTCGGACCTCGATCGCGTCGTCGTCGATCCGCCGCGCGGCGGTCTGCTGCCGCCGGTGCGCAAGGCGCTCTTGCTGCGCCTGCCCGAGCGCATCACCTACGTCTCCTGCCACGCGGCGACGCTGGCGCGCGACCTGCGCGAGCTGCTCACCCGCTATCGCCTCGAGAGCCTGGCGCTCTTCGACCTCTTCCCGCAGAGCGGCCACATGGAGAGCGTCGTCCAGCTCGTCCGCGACTCGCCGCTCGCCTGACCGTCAGCCCGCCGGCGCCGCCGCGCCGAGCTTGGCCTGCAGTGCCCGCTCCACTTCGCCCGGGTTGGGGAAGCGGCCGAGCACCCGCTTCGAGAAGAGCAGCTCACCGCCCCACGCCACTTCGAAAATGCCGCCGGACTTCTTGACCAGCCTCGCGTCGACGCCGAACTTCTGTTTCAGCGTGGCCGCCAGACCGGCGGCGCGCGATTGGTAGCCTCACATCCCGCAGTATTCGATGACCAGCTCGCTCATGCACGCGATTCTAGCCAGAAGCGTGCCGGCCGCCGTCGCATTGTAGGATTTCGGTTGGCAGCGCGTTCGCACGAGTCCCGCGAACGCCTTGAGGGAACCACGTTGACCGATGTCCTCGACCACACCGCCGCCGATTCCGACGCCAAGGAGGACGCGCCCCTCCACGACTCGTCGCTCGAGCGCATCGCCGGCCACGTGCGCGCCATGCTCGGCGAGCTCGGCCTCGACCTCGCCGATCCCAACCTGCGCGACACCGACCGCCGCGTCGCGCGCATGTACGCCGAGATGTTCTCCGGCCTGCGCGAGGGCTCGCGGCCGCAGGTGACCTGCTTCCCCAACGACGAGGGCTACCGGGCGATGGTGATGGAGAAGGAGATCCCCTTCTACTCCATGTGCGCCCACCACCTGGTGCCGTTCTACGGCCACGCCCACATGGCCTACATCCCCAACGACCGCATCCTCGGGCTGTCGAAGTTCGCCCGCATCCTCGAGTTCTACGCCAAGCGGCCGCAGCTGCAGGAGCGGCTCACCGAGCAGGTCGTCCGCTTCCTCGAGGAGGAGCTGCGGCCGCAGGGCGCGATGGTGGTGATCGAGGCGCGGCACCTGTGCGTGGAGATGCGCGGGGTCAAGAAGCCCGGCGCCGTCACCGTCACCTCCGCCATCCGCGGCACCTTCTACAAGAAGGAAGTGCGCGAGGAGTTCCTCGACCTGCTGGGGCGCAGCGCTTGAGGCGGCGGGTGCTTCGCGGCTGGGTTCCCGCCGTCGTCGCCGGTGCGCTGCTGATCGCCGGCTGTGCCAGCAGCGGTAGCACGACGCCGCGGCGCCCGGCCGACCTCAACAACACCTATCTCTCGCCGGCGCTGTCGCAGTGGCTGATCGGCGCCATCTCGCGCCTCGCCACGCCGGAGGAGGTCCGGGCCTACCTGGCGCTGCGCGACGACGCCGCGGCGACGACGTTCATCGAGCAGTTCTGGGCCCGGCGCGACCCCGACCCCTCGCGCGCCGGCAACCCGCTGCGCGACCTCTTCGAGCAGCGCGAGAAGGACGCCGACCGCCGCTTCTCCGAGGCCGGCTACCTCGGCCGCCGTACCGACCGCGGCCGCACCTACGTGCTCTACGGCGAGCCGAAGAAGATCGACTTCGAGATCAACCCGCGAGAGGGCAACCCGCCGGTCGAGAGCTGGAGCTACGCGGCCGACGCGCCGCCGGGCCTCGACCGCCGCCACCCGGCGCCGGTCTACCGCTTCGTCAAGAGCGGCGACCTCACGGTCTTCTACACGCTGCCGATCTCGCAGCGCGGCACGCTGGTCGAGCCGCCCGGCTGACATCGCATCTCGTTCGAGGGAGCCTTCCTATGCCGCAGCCTCGCTCTCTGCTCCTCGGCACCGGTGTGGCCGTGCCGCCTATCCGGATCGACAACCACATGTTGTCGCGCATCGTCGACACCACCGACGAGTGGATCCAGGAGCGCAGCGGCATCGTCACCCGCTACTACGTCGAGCCGGGCGTGGGCTCGGCGGAGCTCGGCGCGCAGGCGGCGCGCGGGGCGCTGGCCGCGGCGGGCGTCGAGGCGAGCGAGGTCGACTACATCGTCTGCGCGACGATGACTCCGGACCACTACTTCCCCGGCTCGGGCACTCTCGTCCAGCAGCAGCTTGGCATCAAGCCCATCCCGGCGCTCGACATCCGCCAGCAGTGCGCCGGCTTCGCCTACGGCCTGCAGGTGGTCGACGCGCTGATCCGGAGCGGCATCGCGCGCACGGTGCTCCTCGTCGGCTGCGACGTGCACACCTCGCTGATGCCCTTCTCACCGCGCACGTGGCGCGTGCTCTACGGCGAAGAGGACGCGCTGCCGCCGGACGAGTTCGCCTGGAACTCGCAGTTCCGTCACCTGCTGGTGCTCTTCGGCGACGCCGCCGGCGCCATGGTCTTCCGCGCACATGAGATCGACGACGGGCGCGGCATCCTCGGCGCGCGCCTCTACGGCGACGGCAACGAGAAGGACATCCTCCACGTGCCGGCAGTGGGCAGCAGGCGGCGCCCGTACGTCAGCCACGAGATCGTCGACTCCGGCGCGGCGGTGCCGGTGATGGACGGCCGCGCCGTCTTCAAGTACGCGGTCTCCCGCATGCCCGAGGTGACGCGCGCCGTGCTCGCCGACCACGGCTACACGATCACCGACCTCGACCTACTGGTGATGCACCAGGCCAACCTGCGCATCAACGAGGCGGCGCGCAAGGCCCTCGACCTGCCCGAGTCGAAGGTGCACAACAACATCCAGAAGTACGGCAACACCACCTCGGCGACGCTACCGCTGGCCTTCCACGAGGCGCGGGCGGAGGGCAAGGCGCCGGAGGGTGCGCTGGTGGCGCTGACCGCGCTCGGCGCGGGCCTCCATTGGGGCTCGGTTCTGATGCGCGTTTGAGGCCCACACCACGGTCGCGGAAGCGCCAGCATCGAGATCGCTTCGCTTCGCTCGCGATGACATTCGAACGTCACCGCGAGGAGCGTAGCGACGAAGCGGTCTCGATGCTCGCGAGCAACGGCGCCCGCGGCCGCGTCAGCGCTGCGAGCCGCTCGGCTTCACCGGCCCGCCAATCACCCGCCGTTTGCCGAGCTGGATGAGGATCGCATCGAGCAGCCGGGCGCTGTTCTGCTGCCACTCGCCGGCGGACATCGCCGCCGCCGGCGCGGTGAGCGCCACCTGCCCCTGCCCCTTGGCATCGTCGGAAAGCTTGATCCGCATGCGCCCCCAGAGCAGCGCCCACTCCGGCGTCACCTCGACACGCGCGTCGAAGCTCTCGCCGAGCGCCTGCAGGGCGTCCATCGTCGCCAGCAGCAGCGGTCCCCTGCCGGCGGCGTAGGAGGCGGGGTAGACGCGCTCGGCGTGCAGCGCGTCGGCGGGCATGCGGTAGGTGTCGGCACGCAGCAGCTCCTGGAAGCGCGGGTTGCTCGCCAGGTCGGAGAAGTTGTCGTCGCCGCGCGCCGAGGCGCGCATCCGCTCGTCGAGCGCGACCGCTTGCTGCAGGTTCTGCACCGCCAGCCCGGCGTAGCCGGTGAGCGCGTAGTTCTTCGCCACCAGATAGTAGGCAGCGGCGTCCCCGGCGCGCTGGCCGAGGTAGTCCTGGAAGCTCTTGGTGGCGTCGTCGAGCCGGCCGAGCAGGAGCTGCACGGCGCCGATGTTGAGCAGGCCGTCGGCGTCGGCGGGGTCGAGGGCGCGCGCCTTTTCGAAGTCGGCGAGCGCCGCGTCGTAGCGCTTCTCGGAGACGGCGACAGCGGCGCGGTCGAGCCACGCCTGGCGCAGCGTCGGGTCGAGCGCGATCGCCTTGTCGAGATCGTCCTTGCCGCCCGCCTCGCCGAGCATCAGCCGCGCCGTGGCGCGCAGCAGCAGAGCCTGCGCGAGCTTGGGCTCCCGCTTGACGAGCGGATCGAGCAGCTTCAACGCGCCCTCGGCATCGCCGGCGTCGAGCTTGGCCTGCGCGGCGGCGAGGATGGGTGCGGGATCCTGTCTAGCGGCGAGTAGAGGCGGGGCGGTGATCAGCGCTGCGGTGGCCAGCGTCAGGAGCAGGAGAGCGTGGCGGCTGATGTGTCGGAGCACGGCGAAATTGTAGCCTTCGCGTCCTCATGTTCCTCGACCTCGGCCCGCTGCGCCGCCATCGCGACTTCCGCGCCCTCTACTTCGGGCAGTTCGTGTCGTTCGTCGGCAGCATGATCACCTACGTCGCCATCCCCTATCAGGTCTACCAGCTCACCCGCTCGTCGTTCGCGGTCGGCATGCTGAGCACCGTCTCGCTGGTGCCGCTGCTGATCGCCGGCCTCTTCGGCGGCGCCACGGCCGATGCCATGGACCGCCGCAAGCTGCTCATCGGCTCCGAGCTGCTGCTGATGGTCTGCTCGATCGGGCTGGCGCTCAACGCCGCTCTGCCGCACCCGAGCGTGGCGGTGCCGTTCGTCGTCGCCGGCCTGATGTCGGCGCTCAACGGCTTTCACCGGCCGGCGCTCGAAGCGATGACGCCGCGCCTCGTCGACCGCGACGAGATCCCCGCCGCCGCCACGCTGTCGTCGGTGCGCGGCAACATCGGCATGATCGCCGGCCCGGCGCTCGGCGGCGCCTGCATCGCCACCCTCGGCATGCCGGCGGCATACGCCATCGATGCCGTCACCTTCGCGCTGTGCGCCGCGGCGGTCGCCAGCATGAAGGCGATGCCGGCGGCCGAGGGCGCGCCGGTACCCGGCCTGGCGGCGGTCGCCGAGGGGCTGCGCTACGCATGGAGCCGCGTCGAGCTCGTCGGCACCTACGTCGTCGACATCGTGGCGATGACCTTCGCCATGCCGATGGCGCTCTTCCCGGCGATGGCGACGGCGTGGGGCGGCGCGGCCGCGGCGGGATGGCTCTACTCGGCGATGCCGATCGGCGCCCTGATGGTGTCCCTCGTCTCCGGCCGCGCCGGCCGCGTGCGCCGGCACGGCGCCGCGGTGGTGGTGGCGGCGGCGCTGTGGGGAGTCGCCGTCGTCGCGCTCGGCTACTCGCGAGGGCTTCTCGCCGCCGTCGTCCTCCTCGCCCTCGCCGGCGCCGCCGACATGGTGAGCGGCGTCTACCGCAAGACGATCTGGGACCAGACGATCCCGGTGCACCTCCGCGGCCGCCTCGCCGGCGTCGAGATGATCAGCTACATGACCGGCCCGCTGCTCGGCAACGCCCGCGCCGGCTGGGTGGCAGGGCTCGTCTCGCCGCGCTTCTCGATCGTCTCCGGCGGCTGGATGTGCGTGGCGGGCGTGCTGCTCTGCGTGCCGCTGCTGCCGGGGTTCTGGAGGTATCGGGCGGACTCCGGCGCGCCGACGGCCGTAGAATCTCCCTGATGCCCTCCTCGGCCGCGCTCGACATCCCGACGCCGAAGACGATCGCGGCGGAGCTGTCGCGGCGCGTCATCGGCCAGGAAGAGGCGGTGCGCGAGATCTCGGTGGCGCTGGCCAAGAAGCTCGCCGGGCTGCGCGTCGGGCACATCCTGATGATCGGCTCGTCGGGCACCGGCAAGACGACGCTGATGCGGGCGGTCGAGGAGTTGCTGGCGGCGCGGCCGGACCTGGCGTTGCGCTCGACCGTCGTGCGCATGCACGCCAACGTGCTCGGCGAGGAGGCGGAGCGCGGGCGGCCGGGCGAGGCGGTGCTGTGGCGTTTGCTCGAGCGCGCGCGCGAGCAATTAGGCCCGGGCGTCGAGGTCGGCGCGCTGCTCGAGCGCGCTCGCCGTGGCCTCGTCTTCGTCGACGAGATCGACAAGATCCGCTCGCACGTCGGCGACCGCCCCAACGTGCCCGGCATCCGCGCCCAGGAGGCGCTGCTGACGCTGATCGAGAACGAGGCCATCCCGCTGCGGCTGCCCGACTGGGCCGGCGGCGGCACGGTCACCGTCGACAGCAGCGGCCTGCTCTTCGTCTGCGCCGGCGCTTTCGAGGGCCTGTGGGACTCCGTCTACGATCGCGTCACCATCGGCCGCGACCGCGGCCAGCTGCGGGCCACCACCACCTTCGAGCCCGGCAAGGTCGACGAGCAGCTGCGCTTCTCGCTGCGCGACTGGCTGCGCAACGAGGACCTCTTCGACTACGGCATGAGCCCGCAGTTCCTGTCGCGCTTCGACGCCGTCGTGCTGCTGCGCGACCTCGGCGTCGACGAGCTGGTGCGCATCTTCCTCGAAGCGCCCGAATCTGGTTTCGCCGTGGCCCGCGACTACTTCGCCAGCCACGGGCGCAAGCTGACGCTGTCGCCCGCCGCCGTGCGCCGCATCGCCGCCGAAGCGGCCAAGCAGCCCCGCCTCGGCGCCCGCGCGCTCAAGGAAGTCTTCCGCCGCATCATCCGCGACCACGAGCTCGACCCCGAGAGCGCGGCGCCCGGCGGCGTCCTGCTGCTCGACGTCCCGGAGGTCGAGAGAGCTCTGCGGCGGGAGTAGCGCGCTCGTGCAGCGCGCCTAGCCGTCAGGCGTGCGCGGCTGCCGCGAGCCTCATGACGTCGCTCTTCGCGATCTCGGCCGCGGGCATGCTGCGCGCCCACAACCACCCTTGGAAGTGCTCGATGCCGAGGCTGCGCAGGACGAGGAGGTCGGCGGCTTCTTCGACGCCTTCGGCGATGGGCACCGCGGCGCAGCCCTTCGCCAGGGTGACGATCGACTCGAGCACGGCGCGGCGGAAGCGGTCGAGGCTGCAGCCGTGGACGACGTAGCGGTCGACCTTGAGATGGTCGGGGCGGCAGTCGACGAGCATGCGGTAGTTCGATGCCGCCACGCCGAGGTCATCCAGCGCGATGCGCACGCCGGCGTTGCGCAGCCGCTGGAGGGTGGCGCCGAAGGCATCCATCGGCCAGGCGGTGCGGTGCTCGACGATCTCCAGCATGAGGCGGCGCGGCGCGATGCCGTGCGCGGCGGCGATGGCCAGCAGCTCGTGGGCGAAGGTCGCCTCGCTCAAGGTCGAGCCGTGGACGTTGAGCGACAGGTGGGGCTCGCCGGGCAGGTCGCGCGCGGCGGCGAGCGCGGCGCGGATGCAGAGCAGGTCGACGAGCATCTCCTCGCCCATGCGGCGCGCGTACTCGAACATCACCTCGGCGCGCTCCAGCGTGGCGCCCTGCGGCCCGCGCGCCAGCGCCTCGAGCGAGTAGAGCTGCACCTCGTCGCCGACCAGCCGCAGGATGGGCTGGAACTCGATGCGGATGACGCCCGGCTCGGCGAGCCGCGCGATGTGCGTCGCGCTCCTCACTTGGCCCTCAAGATGCCTGCTCCAGCAGCGCGCCGGCGAGGCGGGCGATCTCGACGAGCGGGCTCGCCTTGTCGACGAAGGCGTGCGCGCCGCGCGCGTAGGCCTCGCGCTCGGCCGAAGCGGTGGCGTTGGCGGTGATGACGATGACCCGGACGGCTGGCCGGTGGCGGCGGAGGAAGCGCAGGATCTCGAGCCCCTCGCGGCCGTCGATGCCGGTGAGCGAGAGGTCGGCGATGACCAGCTCGTACTGGGTGTGGAGGGCGAGGGCCTCGGCCTCCTCGAGCTCGCGGGCGCAGTCGACCTCGAAGCCGCAGCTACGGAGGTGGCGGCCGAAGGCGAAGCGGATGGTATCGGCGTCGTCGACGACGAGGATGCGGTGGTGTTGCACGCCACGCTGTAGGGCAACGGCCGTGCCAGCAGGCAACAGTTTGCAAGCGTCTCTTTTTCAACAACTTGAGTCGGCTGTAACCGCTTTCATAACGGCGGACTGTAAGCGGTTTCAGAAACTCAGTTTCTAATCCTTGAAAGCGCGATCTGGTGCTTGCGCGCCTTGTAGTACACGGCGCTCTTGGAGATGCCCAGGCGCACCGCCGCGCGCTCGACCGATCCCTCCTCTTCGCGCAGCACGCGCTCGACGTAGTCGCGCTCGACCTCCTCGAGCGTGCCGCTGTGCGACGAGCCCGCGCCGCCGCTCGCCGCGCCCGCCGCGGCGGTCTCGGTCGCGGCCGGCAGGTCGATCGCCGCCGCCAGCAGCTCCCCAGGCGGGCTGCGCAGCATCGCCCGCTCGAGCACGTTGCGCAGCTCGCGGATGTTGCCCGGCCACGCGTGCGCGGCGAGCAGGCGCACCGCGTCGTCGCCGAGCTGCGGCCGCTGCAGCCCGAAGTCGCGCGCCAGCCGGTCGAGGATGCTCGCCGCCAGCAGCGGGATGTCCTCGCGCCGCTCGCGTAGCGGCGGCACCACCAGCTCGAGGGCGCTGATGCGGTAGTAGAGGTCGCGGCGGAAGAGCTGCCGCTGCACGAGCTCCAACAGGTCGTGGTGCGTGGCGGCGATGAGCCGCACGTCGACGGTGCGGTCGCGCACCTCGCCAAGACGGCGGAAGCGGCGCTCCTCGAGCACCTTCAGCAGGCCCGCCTGCACCCGCAGATCCATGTCGCCGATCTCGTCGAGGAAGACTGTGCCGCGGTGGGCGACCTCGAGCAGCCCCGCCTTGGCGGCGACCGCGCCGGTGAAGGCGCCCTTCTCGTGGCCGAACAGCTCGCTCTCCAGGAACTCGCGCGAGATGCCGGCGCAGTTGAGGTCGACGAAGGGTTCCTCGCCGCGCCTGCTGGCGGTGTGGATCCAGCGCGCCAGCACCGTCTTGCCGGTGCCGGTCTCGCCGCGGATGAGCAGCGGGCTCTCGGTGCGCAGCACCGCCAGCGACTGCTCGCGCAGCGCCTGGATGGCGGGGCCGACGCCGTCGAAGGGATCGCGCTGCAGGCGGTGGACGCCCGAGTGCGCGTCGGCGATGAGCCGGCGCCGGTTGCGACGGTTCTCGATCAGCCGGCGGATGACGACGAGCAGCGCCTCGAGCTCGACCGGCTTGGTGAAGAAGTGGTCGGCGCCGAGCTTCACCGCCTCGACGGCGGCGTCGATCGAGGCGAAGGCGGTGAGCACGATGACCGACGACGTCTCGCAGGCCTGCGGCAGAAAGTCGAGCGCGGTGCCGTCGGGCAGCCGGTAGTCGAGGACGGTGACGTCGGGCTGGAAGCTGCGCAGCTTGGCGCGCGCCGCGGCGAGGTCCTCGGCCTCGTCCACCTCGAAGCCGTGCGAGCGGAGGAACCGATAGACGCCGAAGCGCGGCCCCTGCTCGTCGTCAACCAGCAGCACTTTGTCGGGCAGCATGCCTCATCCCGCCGAGCACCGGCAGCCGCACCTCGACGACGGCGCCGCCGCCGGGAGCGTTGCCCGCCGTCACCTCGCCGCCGTGGTCGCCGACGATCTTCTGCACGATGGCGAGCCCGAGGCCGCTGCCGCCGCGGCGCCGGCTGAAGAACGGCTCGAAGAGGCGCGGCAGGTCCTCGCTGCGGAAGCCGGGGCCCTGGTCGCGCACGGCACAGACGAGCAGCGGCGGGTCGCCGGGCTCGTAGCGGGCGCTCACCACCACCTCGCCTTCCGGTGCGCACAGCTCGACGGCGTTCTCGAGCAGGTTGGCGAGCACCTGCAGCATGCGGTCGGCGTCGAGCGGCACCTGCGGCAGATGCTCTTCGAGCTCGCTCTTCAGCTCGACGCCGCGGGCCTGGGCGCGCGGGCGTACGCTGCGCAGCGCCTCGGCGACGAGCGGCTGCAGCGGCTGCACCTGGCGGGCGAGGGTGAGCGGGCGGCCGTAGACGAGCAGGTCGTCCATCAACCGCCGCAGCCGGCCGAGGTCGTTGCGCAGCACGTCGACGTACTCGCGCGCCGCCGGCGAGGTGCCGATCTCCGCCTCGAAGGCGTCGAGCGTGGCGGCGATGCCGAACAGCGGGTTGCGCACCTCGTGCGCGACGCCGGCGACCAGCGAGCCGACGGCGGAGAGGGTGGCGCTGCGCCGCAGCGACTCCTGCAGCTTCTCGCGCTCGGCGATGGCGCGCAGCTTGTCGGTGACGTCGGCGCCGACGGAGAGCGTGCCGATCACCCGGCCCTTCTCGTCGCGCACGGCGCTGTTGCGCCAGGAGATGGTGCGCTCCTCGCCGTCGCGCGTCAGCAGCGGGGCGTCGACCTCGCGCGGCCACCTGCCTTCGCGCAGGTAGCGGCGCACGTCCGCCGTCGCGGCGGGGAAGCGGTCGGGCGGCTGCAGCCGCTCCAACCACCCGTCGTCCTGCAGCTCGGCGCGCGTCCAGCCGGTCGTCTGCTCGAAGCAGCGGTTGGCGCGCAGGAGGCGGCCGGCGATATCGATCTCGACGACCAGCACGTTGGCGGTCTCGATCAGGTCGTCGAGGTAGCGGTGAGCGCGCTGCAGGTCGCGCTCGCGCTGGCGGCGCTCGAGCTCGGCCGCGGCGCGCACGGCGACGATCTGCAGCGCCGACTGCAGGTGGCCGTAGACCGGCAGGCGGCTCTTGTGGAGGATGGCGAGGAGGCCGATCGCCTCGCCGGCGGCGTCGCGCAGCGGCACCGCGGCATAGGCCTCGGCGCCCATGTCGACCAGCATGCGATCGCGCGGAAACTGCTGCTGCACCCCCTGCACGTGCCAGCAGATGTCGCTCCGCAGCACTTCGGCGCAGGGCGTGCCGTCGAGCTCGTACTCGACCGCGCCCATGACCTCGTCGCCCGCGGCACCGGCGATGACGTGGGCGCGGCGGCCGTCGTCGGCCACCTCGGCGACCAGCGCGTAGTCGACCGCCAGCGAGCGCGTCAGCGCCAGCACCAGGCTGGAGAAGAAGTCGTCGCCCACCTTCGAGCTCACCGCCGCGGCCACCATGTCGAGCACCTGCTTGTCCTCGCCGCGCGAGCCGGACTCCGCGACGTCGGTGGCCAGGAAGAGGGCCGCCGGCGCCCCCTCGTACGAGGTCAGCGCGCTGACGATGTAGGCGTCCACCTCCGGCGTCGTGAAGCGGGCGCCGAGCTCCACCGGCGGGCCGAGGAAGCGCGCGTGCATGCGCCGCGCGGAGGCGGGACGCACGGGCTCGGCGAGCCAGCTCGCGAGGTCGCTGCCGATCAGGGTGTCGATCTCGGTGTGGAGCATCGCCGCCAGCCGCGCGTTGGCGTAGAGCACCCGCCGGTCCTCGGCGATCAGGCCGACTCCCACCGGGACGGCATCCAGGGCGCTGCGCAGGGCGTCGCTCATCGCACTGTCGAGGGCAGCGGAGGTGGAGATCATACGCCCCCGCCGCGGTGAGGTCGGGGCCGCTAGGTGCGTTCCAGCCGCCGCGCGTGGCGCTCGACGACGAGCTGGCGGTAGCGCCGGCGGCGTCGCACCTGCTGCACCACCGCCGGCGTGACGCTGACCACCATCACCGTCGCCAGCGCCGCGGCGGGCTTCCAGAGGTCGCTCTTGTCGCCGCCGCGCGCGACCTCGAAGAGCGTCGAGGCGAAGTTCGTGTAGACGAACATCGACGGCGTCAGCCCCAGCGCCGAGGTGAGCATGAAGGTGGGGAAGGAGATCCCCGCCAGCGCGGCGCCGAAGTTGATCACCGGGAATGGCACGGGCAGGAAGCGCACGCCGACGAGGCCCCAGAAGCCGCGGCGGCGCATCAGGGTCTCGATGCGCTTGAGGCGCTTGCCGGCGACCTTGCGCACGAAGTCGCGGCCCATGAGGCGCGCCAGCCAGTAGGACACCGCCGCGCCCGAGAGGCAGCCGATGGTGTTGTAGAGCGCGCCCACCCAGGGCCCGAAGACGACGCCGCTGGCGATGATGAGCGGCGTCATCGGCAGCCCGATGGGCGCCAGGCCGACGTAGAGCGCCAGCAGGGCCAGCGGCGCCCAGCTCGCGTCGCGCAGGTGGTCGAACGTCGCCACCAGCCGCGTGCGGTCGAGCAGGCTGTGGAGCGGCGTAAAGCGCAACGCCAGAGCGCCGCCGACGATGAGCAGCAGCAGCGCGCCGAAGCGCAGCGTGGCGCCGAGCGGGAAGCGGGCGTGCGCCACGACGGCGGGGGCGCGCCCTGCCGCCGCCGCGATGCCGCGCGCCAGCTCGGCGCGCAGCGCCAGCACGTCGACGCCGAGCACCGCGTCCGGCAGCTCGGCGAGCGCCGCCTCGGCCTCGGCGAAGCGGCGGCCGGCGTGCTCCCCGTCCCCGCCGCGCTGCGAGCCGAGCGCCTCGGCGAGGCTCACCAGCGACAGCAGCAGCGCGCGCTCGACCACCTCGCCGTCGCCGCCCGCGGCGCCCTTCCACGCCGCCTCGGCGGCCGCGAAGTCGCCGCGGCGGTAGGCGGCGAGGCCGGGTTGCAGGACGGGATCGATGGCCACGGCGTGTTGTCGCCTGCAGGACGCGCGCCGCCGCCCCGCTCAGGCGTCGTCGAGGGCGAGGAACTCCCGCATGTGGCTCTCCAGCGTCTGCTGCGCGGCGGGGTCCATGAAGTTGAGGCGCAGCTCGTTGATCACCATCACCTCGGCGCGCGTCCACTCCTCCCAGCAGGCGGCGCAGATGCTCGACTGGATGGTGGTGCCGAGCGCTCCCGGCATCGGCGGTCGCGGCAGGCCTTCGCGGGTCTGCCCGCAACGGCGGCAGGTGACTTCAGCCATCGCGATGACCCTTACGCGGCCCCGCCGGGCGCCGCAGCCCCGACCGGCGCCGCGGCCGCGGCGAGCTCGCCGCGGAAGTAGTCGATGGTGCGCCCGAGTCCCTCGTCGAGCGCCACTTTCGGCTCCCAGCCCAGGCGCGTACGGGCGAGTGCGATGTCGGGCTGGCGCGTCTTCGGATCGTCCACCGGCAGCTTCTGGAAGACGATCTCGCTCTTGCTGCCGATCAGCGCCTTGATGCGCTGCGCGAACTGCAGCACGGTCATCTCGGTGGGGTTGCCGACGTTGCAGGGCTCGTGGAGGTCGCTCTCGAGCAGCCGATAGATGCCTTCGACGAGGTCGGTGACGTAGCAGAACGAGCGCGTCTGGCCGCCGTCGCCGAACACCGTCATCGGCTCGCCGAGCAGCGCCTGCTGGATGAACGCCGGCACCACCCGGCCGTCGCGCGAGCGCATGCGCGGCCCGTAGGTGTTGAAGATGCGCACGATGCGGGTGTCGAGGCCATGGTAGCGGTGGTAGGCCATCGTCATCGCCTCGGCGAAGCGCTTGGCCTCGTCGTAGACGCCGCGCGGCCCGACCGGATTGACGTTGCCCCAGTAGCTCTCCGGCTGCGGGTGCACCTGCGGGTCGCCGTAGACCTCGGACGTCGAGGCGAGCAGGAAGCGCGCACCGTGCGCCTTCGCCAACCCCAGCGAGTTGTGAGTCCCCAGCGAGCCGACCTTGAGGGTCTGGATCGGCAGCTCGAGGTAGTCGACGGGCGAGGCGGGCGAGGCGAAGTGCAGGATGCGATCGACCTTGTCGGCGATCTCGAGCGGCTTGCTGATGTCGTGGTGGATGAAGCGGAAGCGCGGATCGGCGAGCAGCTTGGCGACGTTCTCGCGGCGGCCGGTGAGCAGGTTGTCGACGCAGATGACGCGGTGCCCTTCGGCGAGCAGCCGCTCGCAGAGGTGCGACCCGAGGAAGCCGGCGCCGCCGGTGACTACTGCTGTCGTCATGCTTGCTGCCGGTACCAACTGACGAAGCGCTTGAGACCTTCGCGGATGGGGACGCGCGGCGAGTAGCCGAGGAGGCGGCGCGCCTTGCCGACGTCGGCGTAGGTGATGGGCACGTCGCCGGGCTGCTCGGGAAGATAGTCGATGCGCGGCTCGACGGCAAGCTCGGCGGCGATCATCCGCACGAGGTCGACGAGCGCGGTCGTCTCGGCGCCGCCGAGGTTGAGGATCTCGAATTGCGGTGCCAGGTCGAGCGCGGCGACGATGCCGTCGACGATGTCGTCGACGTAGGTGTAGTCGCGCCGCGTCGTGCCGTCGCCGTAGAGGGGCACCGGCCTGCCGTGCGCCAGGAGGTCGGTGAACTTGTGGATCGCCATCTCGGGCCGCTGCGCCGGGCCGTAGACGGTGAAGAAGCGCAGGCAGGAGCAGCGCAGGCCGTAGAGGTGGGCGTAGTTGAAGCAGAGCAACTCGCCGGTGCGCTTCGTGGTGGCGTAGGGGCTGATCGGCAGGTCGACCGGGTCGTCTTCGGAGAACGGCACCTTTTCATTGATGCCGTAAACCGACGACGACGACCCGAAGACGAACGTCCGCGGCCCATGGTGCCGAGCCGCTTCGAGCAGGCGCAGCGTGCCGATGCAGTTGACGTCTTCGTAGAGGATCGGCTCCTTCAGGCTCGGCCGCACGCCGGCGCGCGCGGCGAGGTGGATCACCGCGTCGAACGGGCCGCGATCGGCGGCGGGCTCGCTGAAGAGCCGCTCGACCAGCGCCTCGTCACGGATGTCGCCTTCGACCAGCCGCCATTCGGGGTGGGCGGCGAACTCGGCGGCGTTCTTGCGCTTCCTTGCCGGATCGTAGAAGTCGTTGAAGTCGTCGAGGACCGTCACGCGGTCGCCGCGCCCGAGCAGGCGGCGCGTCAGGTGGGAGCCGATGAAGCCAGCCCCGCCGGTGACCAGGAGGTGTTTGCGCATCGAAAGAAAAAGACGACAGCGGCGCGGCGCGGGATCCTACTATGCCGCTCTAACCGGCGCCGTCGGGCATGGGCGGCGTGGGCGCCGGCTGCGGCGTGGTTGCGGGCATGCTCTCGGCAGGCCGCGTCTCGGGCTGCTGCGGCGGCGAAAGACTCGGCGCCGGCTCGGAGGTGGGGGCCGTCGGCATCGGGCTGGGCGGCGTCGCCGTGGCGGTGCCGGCCGGCTCGGCGTCCGGCGCCTCCTCCTCGGCCTTCGTCAGCGGCGGCCCGCCCTCGGCCTCGTAGCGCGCCTTGATCCCCTTCTTCTGCCGGTTGCGAATCAGCCAGCGCAGCATGCGCGACTCGTTGACGCCGATGATGATGTGGTTGACGGCGTCGTAGATGCGCGGGTCGTTGATGAACATGCCGGCGGCGCCGTTGCCGCGGTCGAGCTTGGCGGCCACCGACGAGAGGTCGTGCACCAGCGTCTCGAGATCGGCTCCGACGCGCTTGCCCATCTCTTCGTCGGTGAGCAGGCGGTTGGCGACGCTGTCGTTCTTCTCGACCGCCGCCGTCCACTGCCGCAGCGACGTCGCCGCCTGCTTGGCCTCCGCCAGCGTGGCGTCGAAGTCGGCGCGGGTCTGCGGATTGTGCAGCAGCGAGCCGACGAGGTTGTCGTCGCGGTTGGCCGAGGCCATCAGCGCGTCGAGCCGCCCGACCGCCGAGGCGAGCTGGTCGCCCAGCTTCTCGTCGCGCACAATGCGGCCGAGCGGGCCGTTGCCGCGCTCGATCCCTTCCATCACCCGTTGCGCCGAGGCCAGCGTGGCGTCGAGCCGGTCGCTGAGCTTCTCAGAGCCGCCGCTGGTGAGCTCGCCCACCAGCCCCTCGCCGCGGTCGACGCGGTCGAGGATGCGCGACAGCGAGTAGGAGATGCGCACCATGTTGTCGACGACGTCACCGCCCGAGGCGATGAGCTTGTCGACGTCGGTGTCGGGCGCGGTGGGGATGGCGCCGCCGGGCGGGATCACCGCCGCCTTCGGCGAGCCCGAAGTGACGTCGACGTACTTGTCGCCGAGCAGGCCGAGGGTGCGGATGCGCGCCGTCGAGTCCAGGCGGATGCGCTCCTCGTACTGCCGCTCGATGCTGATGCGGATGGTGAGGAGCTGCTTGTGGACGTCCTCGGGGAGGGTGATCTTCTCGACGATGCCGGCGGTGACGCCGTTGAGGCGCACCGGGGCGCCCTCGTTGAGGCCGGCGACCGAGCCGGCGGTGAAGTAGTAGCGGTTCTTGCTGGCGAAGAGGCGGTTCTGCTGGCCGATGAGAAACAGCGCCGCCATCAGCACCAGAGTGGCGCCGAGCACCAGCAGGCCGACACGCAGCCGAGCCGAGCGCGCGCTCAATCAGGCGTCCTCGCGCCGGCCCGCGAGGAAGTGGCCGAGCAGCACGTCGTCGCTCGCTTGCGCCTCTTGCCAGGTGCCGACGAAGCGGAAACGTCCCTCTTCGAGGAAGGCGAGGCGGCTCGCCACCGTCTGCGCGAGGTGGAGGTCGTGGGTCACCACCACGGTGGTGGTGTGGGCGCGGTCACGGGCGGTGGCGATGGTGTGCGCGATGCTGTCCGCGGTCATCGGATCCAGGCCCGTGGTGGGCTCGTCAAAGAGTAGCACCTCGGGTTGGAGCACCAGCGAGCGCGCGAGCGCCACGCGCTTGCGCATGCCGCCGGAGAGCGCGGCGGGCATCTTGTCCTCGATGCCAGGGAGCTCGACCACCTCCAGCACCTCGTGCACCTTCGCTGCCACCTCGTCGCGGCCGAGCTTGGTGTGCGCGCGAAGCGGGAAGGCGACGTTATCGGCGACGTTCATCGAGTCGAAGAGGGCGCCGCTCTGGAACAGCATGCCGATGCGCTTGCGCAGCGGAAAGAGGTCGCGCTCGGAGAGGGTGCAGAGGTCGGCGCCGCCGAAGACGACGCTGCCGGCGTCCGGCCGCTCGAGACCGTTGAGCTGCCGCAGCGTGACGCTCTTGCCGGTGCCCGAGCGGCCGAGGATCACCAGGCACTCGCCGGGGAAGACGTCGAAGTCGAGGCCGTCGAGGACGCGCTTCGCTCCGTAGCTCTTGGTGAGACCGCGGACGCGGAAAACAGGTTCGGAGGCGGCGGCTTCGGCCATCGCTCAAAAGATCAGGTGGAAGAGTTGGGTGAGGAAGAAATCCGAGACGAGCACGAACATGGCGCCGGTGACGACGGTGACGGTGGTGGCGCGGCCGACGCCGTCGGCGCCTCCGGTCACCCGCAGGCCATTGCGGCAGGCGACGATGGCGAGGAAGTAACCGAAAACGAACGCCTTGCCGAGGCTGCTCCAGACGTCCTCGAGCGTCAGCGAGGTGAGCACGTCGTTCATGTAGAAGCCGGCGGGCAGGTCGAGCACGGTGATGCCGATGAAGAGGCCGCCGATGATGCCCACCGCGTCGCCGAGCAGCGTCAGCATCGGCAGCATCAGCATCGTCGCCAGCACGCGCGGCAGCACCAGCCGCCGCACCGGGTCGACGGCGAGCGAGCGCAGGGCGTCGATCTGCTCCGACACCTTCATCGTCCCCAGCTCGGCGGTCATGCCGGCGCCGATGCGGCCGCCGACGACGAGCGCCACCAGCACCGGGCCCAGCTCGCGCACCAGCGATTTCCCCACCACCGTACCGATGTAGTACTTGACGCCGATCTGCGGCAGCGAGTACGCCGTCTGCAGCGCCAGCACCATGCCCGTAAAGAGCGTCGTCACGTAGGTGACGCCGAGCGAGCGGTAGCCGACGTGCTCCATCTGCTCGATCCACGCCCGCCACTCCCAGGGCGCGCGGGCGAGGGCGGCAACGGTGCGGCCGGTCAGGAAGGCGAGGTCGCCGGCGACGATCACCGGCTGCGCCAGGGTCCTCTCGCTGCGTTCGGCCAAGCTCTCGGCGCTCACCGCTGCGCCTTCCACAGCACACCGTGGACCAGCCCGAAGGCGAGGTCGGCTGCGGCGAGCGGCCAGAGCCCGCCGAGCTCGGGGCGCTGCAGCGCGCCGAGCCCGAGCGCCACGGCGCCGGCGCAGCGGCCAATCGACGCCACCACCACGACGGCGCTGTAGCGCCGCGGGTCCTCCGCCGCCACCAGGTAGAGCACGGCGAGCATCGACAGCAGCACCGCCAGGAGCCAGAGGTAGAAGCGCTCCGGCAGCGGCAGCGCCAAGAGCCGGGCCGGCACCTGCGGCGCCAGGACCATCAGCGCCGCGAAGCCGAGGTCGTAGAGCGCGCCGAGGACGAGGCTCACGCGCAGCAAGCGGAGGTAGAAGAAGCGGTCCTTCACCGTAGAATCCGCGCGCACGCCATCGGCCGAGATGCTATCCGAGAGTCAGGATCGCGACCCGCTGCGCTTCCTGTTGAGCCTCGTCTTCACGGTCACCGGCAACCTCTACCTCGTCCTCGGCACCACCTTCTTCGCCGTCGTGTCGGTGTCGATGGGCTGGATTCCGCTGCCGCACGGCGGCCGCTTGTGGTTCGTCTTCGCGCGCTGGTGGAGCCGCCTCCTGCTGTGGAGCTCGGGCGTGCTCGTGCGCGTCGAGCAGCTGGCGCCGCTCGAGCGCGAGCGGGTGTATGTCTTCCTCTCCAACCATCAGAGCCTCTTCGACATCCCGGTGCTCCTGGCGACGTTGCCGCAGCCGGCGCGCTTCCTCGCCAAGCGCGAGCTGTTCAATATCCCCGTCTTCGGCTGGTCGCTCAGGGTCGGCGGCTTCATCCCCGTCGACCGCGGCGGCAAGAGCGCCGGCGAGAGCTTCCGCGCCGCCGCCGAACGCGTGCGCCGCGGCGGCTCGGTGCTGCTCTTCCCGGAAGAGACGCGCTCGCCCGACGGCCGCCTGCTGCCCTTCAAGCGCGGCGGCTTCCTGCTGGCGCAGAAGGCCGGCCTGCCGATGGTGCCCGTCGGCATTCGCGGCACCCTTGGCGTGCGCCCGCGCAGCTCCTACCGCATCCATCCGGGACGCGCAGTCGTGCGCTACGGCGAGCCCCTGCCGCCGCCGGGCAGCGGCCGCGGCGGCAGCGCGGCAACGATCGCGCAGGTGCGCGCGAAGATCGCGGAGCTGGCCGGAGTGGAAGCTCCCGCCGAAGCAGCGTCGGAGGGCCGCGACACGGGTGGTAACGTAAGCGGCTCCGAATAGCGCGGCCAGTGGCTCGCCGCGGCCGGCAAACAACCCTCATGGCCAACGATCTCGAAGCGCGCGTCTGGGACATCCTGCGCGGCATCCGCTTTCCCGGCATGAGCCGCGACATCGTCTCCTTCGGCTTCGTCGACAAGGTGAGCGTCGATGCGGGCGCCGTGCGGGTGGCGCTGGCCATCGTCACCGGCAACGCCGAGGCGGCGCGACAGGTGCGCGCGCAGGCGGAGGCCGCGATCGCGGCGCTGCCAGGGGCGCGCGCGGTCGAGGTCGAGCTCAAGCTGTCGGTGCCGCCGCCGCGGCACGAAGCGGCGCAGCAGGCGGTCGCGCGCGATCCGCGGCTCATTCCCGAGGTGACGCACGTGGTTGCCGTCGCCTCCGGCAAGGGCGGCGTCGGCAAGTCGACGGTGGCCGCCAACCTCGCCGTGGCGCTGGCGCGGCTCGGCTACCGCACGGGGCTCCTCGACGCCGACATCTACGGCCCGTCGGTGCCGACGATGTTCGGCATCCACGAGCGCCCGCGCGTCGTCGGCGAGCACGTCGTCCCCTTCGAGCGCTACGGCGTCAAGCTGATGTCGCTCGGCTTCGTCGTCGACGCTGATCAGCCGGTGATCTGGCGCGGGCCGATGGTGATGAAGGCGCTCGAGCAGCTCCTCGGCGACGTCGACTGGGGCGCCCTCGACTTCCTCGTCGCCGACTTCCCGCCCGGCACCGGCGACGCGCAGCTGACCATGGCGCAGAAGATCCCCATGGCCGGCGCCGTGGTGGTGACGACGCCGCAGGACGTGGCCCTGATCGACGCGCGCAAGGGCCTGGCGATGTTCCGCAAGCTCAACGTGCCGGTGCTCGGCATCGTCGAGAACATGGCCACTTTCGTCTGCCCGCACTGCGGCGAGACGACCGACGTCTTCAAACGCGGCGGCGGCGAGCGCACCGCGAAGGAGCTCGACACCGACTTCCTCGGCCGCATCCCGCTCGACGGCGCGATCGTCGAGGGCGGCGACGCCGGCGTGCCGATCGTCGTCGGGCAACCGGACGGGCCGCACGCGAAAGCGTTCGTGGCGCTCGCCGAAGCCGTGGCCGCGGCCGCGGAGCGCCACACGCGGCAGCCGATGAGCATCGTGTGAGCCGCTCGGTCGAGGTGCGAGCGGCGAGCGAAGCTGGTCGGCTGTGACCCTGGCGATCGTCGCCGATGCCCACTTGGACGGTCCGGGCGGCGAGGCCGGGCCGCTGATCGCGCAACTTCGTGCGCTTCCCGAAAAGGGATGCGAACGGCTGCTGCTGCTGGGCGATCTCTTCCAGGCCTGGGTGGGCTTCCCGCAGTTCGAGCCGCCGGGGCTCGGCGAGCTGCTCGCCGTCGTCGCCGGCCTGCGCGCGCGCGGCATTCGCGTCGACTATCTCGAAGGCAACCGCGACTTCTTCCTCGCCAAGAGCGCCTACGCCACTTTTTTCGACTTCGTCGGCGACGAGATCGCCTTCGACCACGGCGGCGTGCGCTATCTCGCGGTGCACGGCGACGGGCTCGACGACAAGGACGTGCAGTACCGGCTCTGGCGGCGTGCCACCAAATCGTTTCCCGTGCGATTGGCGATGCGGTATCTACCGGCGCGGCTCGCGCGCCGTCTTGTAGACTCCACCGAGCGCAAGCTGGCGCAGACCAACTTCAAGCATCGGCTGGCGATCCCGACCGCCGCCATCGATCGCTTCGCGGCGCGGCGGCTGGCCGCGGGGCACGACGTGCTGCTCCTCGGCCACTTCCACGAGGAGCGGCGGTGGCGGGTGCCAGGAGGCGAAGTCTGGTTGCTGCCGGCGTGGTTCCAGACCCGGCAACTGCAGCTCATTTGATCGAGTCGGCTCGTCTGATTTGGCAATTCGCTCGACATGCGCGTCACCCTGCTCGGCACCGGCACCTCCACCGGCGTGCCCGTCATCGGCTGCCGCTGCGCGGTGTGCACGTCGAGCGACCCGCGCAACACGCGGCTGCGGCCGGGCGTGCGCCTCGAGCTGCCGGGCGGCACGGCGATCGTCGACACGCCCACGGACCTGCGCCAGCAGGCGCTCACCTACGATCTCGACCGCGTCGACGCCGTGCTCTACACCCACGGCCATGCCGACCACATCCTCGGCCTCGACGAGCTGCGCGTGTTCAACTTCCGGCAAGGTGCGACGATCCCCTGCTACGGGCCCGCTTCGGCGATGAGTGCCATCGGCCGCACCTTCGCCTACGCCTTCGAGGAAGGGCAGGAGGGCGGCGGCAAGCCGAGGATCGAGCTGCTGGCGATCGACGACGCGCCGTTTCGATTGCTCGGCGCCGACGTGCTGCCGGTGCCGGTCAAGCACGGCCAGCTGGAGGTCTTCGGCTACCGGCTGGGCCCGTTCGCCTACGTCACCGACGTGAGCTTCATCCCCGAGGAGAGCTTCGCGCGGCTCGCCGGCGTCGAGGTGCTGGTGCTCGGCGCGCTGCGCTTCCGGCCGCACACCACGCACTTCTCGATCCCCGAAGCGATCGTCGCCGCGCAGCGCATCGGCGCGCGGCGAACGCTCTTCACCCACCTGGCGCACGACGTCGACCACACCGACCCCGGCGAGCTGCCGCCGGGCATCGAGCTCGCCCATGACGGTCTCGTCTTCGATTTCGACTGAGCCGCCTGGACCACAGGAGGTGCGGCCGGGAGTCGTGCGCGGCCGGCTGCGCGTGCCGGCGAGCAAGAGCGTCAGCCACCGCGTGCTGGCGCTGTCGTTGCTCGGCAACGCGCCGGTCGAGGTGCGTAACCTGCTGCGCGCCGAGGACACGGAACTGTTCCTGAACGTGCTGCGCAAGCTCGGCTGGACGGTGGATGAGCAGCGAGCGAGCGGCGAGGGCGTCGACCGCGTGCGCCTGACGCCGGGCGCGGCGCCCCGCGAGGCGACGCTCGCATGCGGCAACGCCGGCACGCTGGCGCGGTTCCTCGTTGCGCTGGCGGCGACGGTGCCGGGGGAATGGACGATCGACGGCTCGCCGCGTCTGCGCAAACGGCCCGTGGCGCCGCTGGTCGACTCGCTCGGCGAGCTCGGCGTGCAAGTGCGCTGGCGCGGCCGCGAAGGCTATCCGCCGCTCACCGTGATCGGCGGCACGCTGCGCGGCGGTGAGACGACGATCGACGCCGGCGAGTCGAGCCAGTACGTGTCGGCATTGCTGCTCGCCGCGCTGTCGGCCCGCGAGCCGACGCTGGTTCGCGTCAGCAGTCTCACCTCGGCGCCGTACGTGGACGTGACGTTGGAAACCATCGCGCAGTGGGGCGGAGCGGTGGAGAGGCGCGAGGAGGGCTTCCTCGTCACGCCGGGCCTGACACCTCGCGACGGCGCGGAGGTCGAAGGCGACTTCTCCGCCGCCGCCTATCCGGCCGCGGCGGCGGCGCTCACCAACGGCGAGGTGACGCTGAGCGGTCTTTCGTCGCGATCGGCGCAGGGAGACCGCGGCTTCGTCGACCTCCTGCGCACCATGGGCGCGGATCCCGCGTGGCAAGGCGACGAGCTGCGCGTCCGCGGCAGCGGGATGCTGAGTGCCGTCGACGTCGACCTCTCGACGATGCCCGACCAGGTGCCGACGCTCGCGGCGCTGGCGCCGTTCGCGCTCGGCGCGACGACGATTCGCAACGTGCCGCACCTGCGCATCAAGGAGAGCGATCGGCTCGCGGCAATGGCGCGCGAGCTGCGCCGGGCGGGCGCCGAAGTCGAGGAGCTCGCCGACGGTCTCGTCATCCCCGGCGTGTGGGCGAATGCCTCGATCAGCGAGCTGCCGCGCAATCCCGTGACGGTAGATCCGCACGGCGACCACCGCATCGCCATGAGCATGGCGCTGGTGGGCTTGCGGCGGCCGGCGTTGCGCATCGCGAATCCGCAAGTGGTGGCGAAGTCCTATCCGCGTTTTTGGGATGATCTCGCGACGCTGAGACGCCAGGTGCCGACTTGACGAGGGCTGCGGGCCGGCTGCTCCACCCAGCGCTCGCGCCGGCGCGCGGGGCGCGGCTCGCCAAGGCGGAGCTGGGCGATCGGCAACGCGTCGCCGTGTTGCTGCAGGCGGCGGCGCTGTTGTCGCACCTGCGCCGGGCCGGCTGGCGGCTCGCCGGCGATCTGCGCACCACCTGCGTCGGCGATGACGATCTTCTCTGCGGCGTCGTCGCCGAGCCGGGCAGCGCCGAGGATTGGGGCGCGCCGTTGCGCACGGTGTTCGCGGCCCTCTTCGGCGAGGCGGGCGAGGTAGGGCGCGGTCCCGGCCGGCGGGCAGCGCGCGAGTTGCGCGCCCTGTGGGCCGGCGAGCTGGTGCCGCTCCATCCCGACCGGGCCGTTGCCGACGTGCTCGCCGCGGCGCCGTTCCTCTGGGAGTCGCCGTTTGCGGGCGCGCGTCGCGCTCTCGCGGCCGGCTGGACGCAGGGCGAAGCGGTGCAGCCCTGGCTCGCCGGTCCCGACGGCGCGACACGCCGGATGCTGGCGAAGGCGCGCACGGTGGCCGAGCTGGAGGAGCTGCTCGCGCAGGACGGAGCTCGCGAGCTGTGGGGCGAGCGCCGAAGCAAGCGGCGTCTCTCGAAGCCAGCGAGTCTTCAAGGCGATGCCGATCGAGTCCCCGCGTCCGCGGCTCCCCGCGAGTCGCGGCTCGCCGCGAGCGACCCGCTCGCCGCCGCGCAATCCCTGCTGGCCGGCGGCCGTTACGACGAAGCGCTCGAGCGCGTCGCCGGCGACGACAGCATCGCCGCGAGACTGATCGCCGCCTGGTGCCTCCATCACCTCGGCCGCGGCGGGGCGACGCGCCGTGTCGTCGCGCAGCTCGTCACCGAACGTCTCGATCCGGCGGAGGAGATCGCGCTCGCCGACCTCGCGGTTCGCGTGACGCTCGAAGAGGGTGACCTCGACGACGCGCGCGCGTGGGTGGAGCGCGCTGCCAAGGCGGCCGGCGCGAAGCACGCCTGGCGCGCCGCGCTGCTCGCCGGCGCGGTTGCCGCCGTGGCCCAGGAGCCCGCGGCGCTCGACGCCGCTCTGGAGCGCGCGCGCCCGGCCGCGGACGACGAGCGGCACGCGTGGCGCTGGTATCGCCTGCAGGCCTTGCGCGCCGCGCTCGCCGGCGGCCCCCGTTCTCCAGATGGTCCAGAAGCGGCCGCCGGCCCTATCGAGGCGCTGCGCCGCTGCCGACGCTTCGTGGCACCCGCCGACGCCGCCCTGCTGTGGGACGACGTGGCGATGGCGCGGCTGCGCCACGGCGAGCTCTTCGCCGCCGAGCGCGCCGCCGCTCACGCGGTGCGGCTGCTGCGCCACGGCGGCGGCCGCCAGCGCCGCCGCGCGATGCGCCGCCTGGTCGAAGCGCGCCTGCGCCGCGGGCGCCTGGTCGGCGTCGACGAAGCGCTCGAGCAGATCCGCGCCGAGGCGCGGTTGGCGGACGGCGCGCGCCGCCGCTCTTCGGCGCTCGCCGACGCCTCGTCCCGCGTCCGCATCGAGCTGGTGCGCGGGCGCCCGGGCGCCGCGTTCCAGATCGCCGATGCGGCGCTACCCGCCGTCGACGGTCCGCGTCGCGCCGAGCTCGCGATCCTCGCCGCCCGTGCCCTCGGCTGGCTCGGCCGCGCCGAGGAAGCTCGCCGGCTGCTCGACGGGCACGGCGCCGACGCCGAGCGCGTGCTCGAGCGCGAGGAGCTGCCGGCGCTGTGGGCGCACGCCGGCGATCGCGAGCGCGCCCTCGCCGCCGCGAGCGGACCGCTGCAACATCTGTGGGAGTCGGTGCTCGCGGGCGCGCACCCATCGCGCGGCCGCTGGGCCGACCTCGATTTGCTGGAGTCGTACCGCGCCGCGCGTCTCGTCTACGATTTCGAACGCATCACGCCCGGTCTCGTGCCGGTGTCGCGCGTGCGGCGCGCCATCGCCACGCTGCGCCGCCTAGCCGCCAACGAGCTCGCGGCGCAGCTCGAGGGCCGCCTCACCGGACCGTGGGACGCGCTCTCCGCACACCTGGCCGAGAGCACGCACGACGAGGACGGCCTCTTCCGCCTCTTCGCCGCGGCCGGCTGCGAGCGCGCCTTCCTCGCCATGCGCACGCGTGCCGGCGAGCAGGTGCTGCTGGCCGGCCCCGGCGGCGACGAGGAGCTGGTGGCGCCGCTCGGCGACGGCCACCTCGTGCTGCGCGCGCCGCGGCTCGACCCGGTGGTCAAGACGCTGTTTCGCTTGCTGCTCAAGCAGCTCCCCGCGATGCGCGCCGCCACCGCCGGCCAGCCGGTGCCCGGAATCGTCGGCGAGAGCCCGGCACTGCTCTCCGCGCTCGCCCGCCTGCCGCGGCTGGCGCAGGGCGAGGTGCCGATCATCGTCCTCGGCGAGTCGGGCACCGGCAAGGAGCTGGTGGCGCGGCAGGTCCACCGTCTCTCGCCGCGCGCCAACGGTCCTTTCCTGCCCATCAACTGCGCCGCGCTCTCCGAGAGCCTGCTGCTCGAAGACCTCTTCGGCCACGCCAAGGGCGCCTTCACCGGCGCCGACCGCGACCGCGCCGGCATC
Organism: Thermoanaerobaculia bacterium; assembly: GCA_036005845.1. Taxonomy (GTDB): domain Bacteria; phylum Acidobacteriota; class Thermoanaerobaculia; order Multivoradales; family JAIOJS01; genus DASYQD01. The sequence goes on from DASYQD010000127.1 coordinate 127,642, forward strand.
TTCGAGACGGCGCGCGGCGGCACCGTGTTCCTCGACGAGATCGGCGACCTGCCGCTGGCCGCGCAAGGCAAGCTGCTGCGCGTGCTGCAGGAGAAGGAAGTGCGGCGGCTCGGCGAATCGACGCCACGCAACGTCGACGTGCGCGTCGTCGCCGCCACCCACCGCGACCTCGCCGAGATGGTGCGCGACAAGAGCTTCCGCGAAGACCTGTACTACCGGCTGCGCGTCGCCGTCGTCGAGCTGCCGCCGCTGCGCGAGCGCGGCGGCGACGTGGTGCTGCTCGCCGAACACTTCCTCGCCCGCACCAGCCGCGGCAAGCGGCCATGCCGGCTGGCGCGCCCGGCGCGCGAGCGGCTCCTCACCCACCGCTGGCCGGGCAACGTACGCGAGCTCGAGAACGTGCTCGAGGTGGCGGCGGCGCTCGCCGAGGGCGGCACCATCGAGCGCGAGCACTTGGAACTCCCCGAGTCGCGTCCGGCCCTCGCCGGCAGCTACCACCAGCAGGTCGAGATCTTCCGCCGCCGCCTCGTCGAAGAGGCGCTGCACGCCGCTGGCGGCAACCGCGCCGAGGCGGCGCGGCGGCTCGGCCTCACCCGCCAAGCACTGTCGTACCTCGTGCGGCAGCTGCGGATCGTCGAGCCGTGAAGCCGGCCGTGGCGCCTCGCTCAGCGTCCGCGCAACGTGCGCTGCATGGCGGCGGCGCCCGCATCCATCAAGCCGCCGACCGCCGGCGCCACCTCGCCGGGAAGCACGTCGGCGATCCACACCACGCGGCTCTTGCCCGCGTCGCCAGGCAGCACCTCCAGCGACGCGTTGTGGTGGACGAAGCGCTCGCCGCGCGCCGACCAGGCGAAACGGCGAGCGTCGTCGTCGACGGTGACGATCAGCTCGCGTACCACCGTGCCGTTGGCGAAGGTGACGATACGGGCGCCGTCCTCCAGGGTGCAAGCGGTGAGCACGCCGGCGAAGAGCTGGTGGGCGTTGCCGACGTCGCGCACCGCCGCCCAGGCGGCCTCGGGCGTGGCGTCGACGGCGATGTCTCTACGAATGGTGGCCATCGGTCGTTCTCCTGGCGGTGCCGGCGCCGGTCGCCGTTGGGCGCGCGAGGTTACCGCGCCGGCGCGCACGGCCGGCGGCGCCGGGCCGTGGCGCTGCCACGGCGGGCCGAATGACCGGCTACCTGGTCCGCCGGCTGGCGCAGGTGATCCCGACGGCGCTGCTCGCGGCGACGCTGGTCTTCTCACTCATCCACCTCATTCCCGGCGATCCGGTGGAGATGATGCTCGGCCAGGGAGCGCAGCCGTCCGACCTGACGGCGCTGCGCCACGACCTCGGCCTCGACCGGCCGCTGCTCGTGCAATACGGGGCCTTCATGGGCGGGCTCGTGCGCGGCGACCTCGGCAAGTCGCTCAAGAGCGGCGAGCCGGTGCTGTCGATCATCGCCGACCGCTTTCCGGCGACGCTCGAGCTGTCGCTCGCCAGCATGATCGTGGCGCTCGCGCTGGCGCTGCCGCTCGGCGTGCTGGCTGCCCTCTACCGCGACCGCGCCGTCGACCACGGCGCGCGGCTGGTGGCGCTGCTCGGCGTCTCGGTGCCGTCGATCTGGCTGGGGCCGATGCTGATCCTCGCCTTCGCCATCTCCTGGGACCTGCTGCCGGTGTCGGGTCGCGAGGGCGCGGCGAGCGTGGTGCTGCCGGCGATCACGCTCGGCGCCGGCATCGCCGGCCTGCTGGTGCGCATGGTGCGCGCCGCGCTCGCCGACGAGCTGATGCGTCCTTACCTGCTGGCGGCGCGGGCGCGCGGCGTCGCCGGCGTCGCGGTGGTCGGCCGGCACGCGCTCAAGAACGCGCTGGTGCCGGTGGTCACCGTGCTCGGGCTCCAGTTCGGCTCGCTGCTCACCGGCGCCATCCTCACCGAGACGATCTTCGGCTGGCCCGGCGTCGGGCGGCTGCTCGTCGAGTCGATCCGCCTGCGCGACTATCCGCTGCTGCAGGGCTCGGTGCTGCTCATCGCCTTCACCTATCTGTTCGTCAACCTCGCCACCGATCTCGTCTACGCCCTGCTCGACCCGCGCATCCGTTACGGGAGGAGCTCCTGATGGACCACGCCGCTCTGGAACACGCAGTCCACGCAGTTCATCTTCCTCGCGGCACGCGGCTCGACGGCGAGGCGAAGCGCGGCGCCTACGCGGACCTGCTGCAGGGGCTCGGCGGCGTGCTGCCGGCTTGCGGCGGCGACCCGGTGGCGCTGATGGCCAGCGCGGCATGCCTGGTCCACGAGGCGGTGCCGTACGCGAGCTGGACAGGTTTCTATCGCGTCGTCGCGCCGCGGCTCTTGCGCGTCGGGCCGTATCAAGGACCGCTCGGGTGTCTCGAGATCCCGTTCGACCGCGGCGTCTGCGGCGCCGCGGCGCGCGAGCGACGCACGCAGCTGGTCGATGACGTGAACGCGTTCCCCGGCCACATCGCCTGCGACGCGGCGGCACGGTCGGAGATCGTGGTGCCGGTGCTCGATCGCAGCGGCGAGCTGGTGGCGGTGCTCGACGTCGACTCGCGCGAGCCGGCGGCGTTCGACGCGATCGACCGTACCGGGCTCGAGCAGGTGGCGCGCCAGCTGGCGGAGCATTGGTGAGTGCGGCTCCGGCGATCGCGTTGCCGGCGGAGACCGCGCAGCTCGCGGTGGCGGGCAGCGCTCCGCACGCCGTCCGCCGTTGGAGCCTGATGGTCGGCGGCACGATGGTGATGGTCGTCCTGCTCGCCGCGCTGATCGGCCCGGCGCTGGCGCCCTATCCGCCGAACGAGCAACTGCTCGAGCTGCGGCTGCAGCCGCCGAGCGGCAGCCATCCGCTCGGTCTCGACGAGCTGGGCCGCGACGTGCTGTCGCGATTGCTCTTCGGCGCCCGCGTGTCGCTCGCCGTCGGCATCGCCGTCGTCGTGCTCGCCGGCGTGCTCGGCACGTTGATCGGCGCGCTCTCCGGCTACGCCGGCGGCGGCGTCGATTCGCTGCTGATGCGGCTCACCGACGTCGTGCTCGCCTTCCCCGGCATCCTGCTCGCCATCGCGCTCGTCGCCGTGCTCGGGCCGGCGCTGTCGCACGTCGTGCTGGCGCTCGCCGTCATCGGCTGGGTGGGCTACGCGCGGCTGGTGCGCGGCCAGGTGCTCAAGCTGCGCGAGGAGGAGTTCGTGCTCGCGGCGCGCGCCGCCGGCATTCCCGCCCGCCGCGTCGTCGTCCGTCACGTGCTGCCCAACGTGCTGCCGCTGCTGGTGGTGCAGGCGACGCTCGGCATGGCGGGCGCCGTGCTCGCCGAGGCGGGGCTGTCGTTCCTCGGCCTCGGCCAATTGCCGCCGGGCTCGTCGTGGGGAGCGATGATCAACGCCGGCCGCGCCCATCTGCTCGACGCGCCGCACGTGGCGCTCTTCCCTGGGCTCGCCATCGTGTGGACGGTGCTCGGCCTCAACTTCCTCGGCGACGGCCTCGTCGACGCGCTCGATCCGCGGCGCCGAAAGACCGAAACATAAAGCCGACCTGCGTCGAAAAATTTGGCGCCGAGGTCCCGCCACGGTCCGGCTATTGACATTCATTGCCGATTGTTCCGATAATGCCGCAGCAGTCTGTAGTTCTGCGGTCTGTTCGGACCGAAACCAGCCGACCGAAACCAGCAGCAGGAGACTTCATGGCCAAGGAGAACGCGGGGAGTGCCGCCGCCGCGGGGGACGGCCAGCGTCTGATGACGCTGACCGAGGTGGCGAAGCGCACCAAGATGTCGATGCCGACGCTTCAGAAGTACAAGAAGCGGTATGGTGATCGCATTCCGTCGGTAGGGAAGGGGCGCACGCAGCGGTACCCGGACGAGGCGCTGCCGGTGTTCGAGCAGCTGAAGAAGGAGAACCTGGCGCGCCGCGGCCGCCCGCGCAAGAACGCCGCGCCAGGGGGCGCCGCGCCGGCTCCCGCGAAGCGGCGGCCGGGCCGTCCGCGCAAGAACGCGGCGGCACCGGCTCCGGCTCCGGCGAAGCGCCGCGGCCGTCCGCGCAAGGCTGCAGCCGGCACCACCGGCGGCGGCGAGGGCCTGCTGACGTTGACGCAGGTCGCCGAGTCGACGGGCATCTCGTATCCGACGTTGCTGCGTTACGTGAAGTTGCACGGCAACCGGCTGGCGAGCGTCGGCCGCGGCCGCCGCCGCCGCTTCAAGGCCGAGGCGGTGCCGATGTTCCAGCAGCTGCGCAGCGAGAGCCGCCGCGGCCGCAAGCCCGGCAAGGCTGCCGCGCGCCGCGGCCGCCCGCCGGGAACGACGGGAGCGCGCCGTGGCCGTCCGCCGGGCAGCGGGAGCGCGGCAGCCGGCGGTAACGCCGTCACGGCCGGGTTCGCCGCGGCGCTGCGCCGCATCGAGAAGCAGCTCGCCGACTTGCAGAACGCGATCAAGAAGCCGTTCCGCCTCGTGCGCGGCTGACCGCCGCGACCGGACGCATCGGCATCGATCGATTTCGGTTCTGAGCAGCCCCGCTGGTCGTCGGACCGGCGGGGCTCTTCCTTTTCTTGCGCGGCGGCGGAGAAATGTATAAAACGAACGCGCGGGCGGGTCTGCGAAATGGTCAGCCCTGCAGGTGATCCCATCCCCATGCGGCCAGGGTCTCGACACGGTCGGACCGCCGCAGGCGCAGTCCCGATCGTTTTGCGATCTCTCCGATGCGAACGGAACCGGCCGGCGCTTTCGCCGCGGCGGGCAGCGCGAAGAGCAGCACGTAATCCTCGCCGCCACCCAACGCGAGCTCGAGCGGGTGCGCGCCGAGGGCCGTCGTCAATCTCGCTGCGTGGCGCGGCAGCGGCAGAGCGTCGGCATCCACCGTCGCTCCGACGCCGCTGGCGGCAGTGAGACGCGCGAGATCGCGGCCGAGCCCGTCCGAAACGTCGATGCACGCGCACCGGCGTTGGCGGACGAGCCGCGCCGAGAGCTCGAGCTGAGGCTGGGGCAGGAGATGACGCTCCACCGCCTGTCGTGCCACGCGCGTCGTGGCGGCGTCGAACTTGAAAGTCGGCGGCAGCTCGACCCTGCCGTTCCGCCAACGCGAGCCGCGCTCGAGCAGCAACCGCCCGAGCGCCGACTCGCCGAGCGTGCCGCCGATCCACAAGCCGTCGCCAGGCTTCGCCGCATCGCGCCGCAGCCAGCGTGCGCCGCGCCGTCGCCCCAGCAGCGTGAGTGACGCCACGACGAGCGGCGCGCGCGCGAGGTCGCCGCCGGCGAGCGCGATCTCATATCGTTTCGCCGCGGCAGCGAAGGCGCGAAAGAACCGCCGGAGATCGAAGCCCGCCGGCGCGGACAAGGCCAACAGCCCGTAGACCGGCACGGCGCCCACCGCCGCGAGGTCGGACGCATTCACCGCCAGCAGCCGTTGCGCGACGACAGCGGGATCGAGGCCGGCGAGGAAATGCGTGCCCTCGATCTGGCTGTCGACCGTCAGCGCCCACTCGCCCGTCAGCCGCAGCAACGCGGCGTCGTCGCCGATCAGCTCGCGAGCGGGCGAGCCGAGCGTCCGCCGCAGCCATTTCACCAGCGCGTCTTCGCCAGCCGCGCCGGCGAGCGCTCCGCGTCTCACGCCGGCAGCGCGGCGGCGGCTTCCGTCGACACCGCCACCACGTCGCCGTGGATCGCCTCCGGCAGCAGCGCCCGCGCCAGCACGTCCTCCATGTGCTCGGCGAAGTGGAAGCTGAGCCCCTTTTTCACCGCCGGCGGCACCTCTTCGAGGTCGCGCTCGTTGAGCTTCGGCAGCACCACCGCCTGGATGCCGGCGATGCGCGCCGCCAGCACCTTCTCCTTGAGCCCGCCGATGGGCAGCACGGTGCCGCGGAGCGTGATCTCGCCGGTCATCGCCAAGCGGCGGTCGATCGGCCGGTGCGTCGCCGCCGAGACGATCGCGGCGGCGATGGTGATGCCGGCCGACGGGCCGTCCTTGGGGATCGAGCCCGCGGGCACGTGCACGTGGAGGTCGTTGTCGGCGAAGAAGCGGGCGTCGAGCCCCTGCTGCGCGGCGTGCGCGCGCGCAAACGACAGCGCCGCCTGCGCCGACTCCTTCATCACCTCGCCGAGCTGGCCGGTGAGCAGCAGCTTGCCCTTGCCCGGCACCGCCACCACCTCGATGAAGAGCAGGTCGCCGCCGGTCTCGGTCCAGGCCAGGCCGGTGGCGACGCCGACGCGGTCGCGATCGAGCAGCTCGTCGGAGCGGTGGCGCGGCGGCCCGAGGTAGCGCTCGACGCGGCGCGGGTTGATCACCACTTTCACCGGCGCCGGCGGCTGGTCGCCGTTGCTCGACCGCGACTCCGCCACCTTCACCGCCACCTTGCGGCAGACGGAAGCGATCTCGCGCTCGAAGGTGCGCAGCCCCGCCTCGCGCGTGTAGCCGGAAAGGATGCGTTGCAGCCCCGCGTCGGTGAAGACGACGTGCTCCTCGCCGATGCCGTGACGCTCGACGAGCTTGGGGATCAGGTGGCGGCGCGCGATGTGAAGCTTTTCCTCTTCGGTGTAGCCGGAGAGCCGCACCACCTCCATGCGGTCGCGGAACGCCGGGTGGATCGGCTCGAGCAGGTTCGCCGTGGCGATGAACATCACCTTGCTCAAGTCGTACTCGATGCCCAGGTAGTGGTCGCGGAAGCTGTCGTTCTGCTCGGGATCGAGCACCTCCAGCAGCGCCGCCGACGGATCGCCGCGGTAGTCGGCGCCCAGCTTGTCGATCTCGTCGAGCATGAACACCGGGTTGCTGGTGCCGGCCGTGTTGAGGCCCTGCAGGATGCGCCCCGGCAGCGCGCCGACGTAGGTGCGGCGGTGGCCGCGGATCTCCGCCTCGTCGCGCACGCCGCCGAGCGAGATGCGCACGAACTGGCGGCCGAGCGCGCGCGCGATGGAGCGGCCGAGGGAGGTCTTGCCGACGCCGGGCGGACCGACGAAGCAGAGAATGGGCCCCTTGGCGTCGGCCTTGAGCTGGCGCACGGCGAGGAACTCGAGGATGCGCTCCTTGATCTTCTCGAGGTCGTAGTGGTCCTCGTCGAGCACGCGGCGGGCATGCGCGAGGTCGAGACGGTCCTCGCTCGCCAATCCCCACGGCAGGCCGGTGAGCCAATCGAGGTAGGTGCGGGTGATCGCCGCCTCTGCCGAGTCGGGATGGCTGCGCTCGAGCCGCTTCACCTGCTTGTCGAGCTCCTCGCGCGCCGCCTCGGGAAGGCTCTTCTCGTCGGCCTTGGCGCGCCAGCCGGCGATCTCCTCCGCCAGCTCGTCGCCCTCGCCGAGCTCCTGCTGGATGGCCTTGAGCTGCTGGCGCAGGAAGTACTCGCGCTGCGTCTTGTCCATCTCGTCGCGCGCGTGCGAGGCGATCTCCTGCTGCATGGCGAGGAGCTGCATCTCGCGGCCCAGCACGTCGGCGACGCGGCGCAGGCGCGCGGCGGGGTCGAGGTCCTCGAGCACCGCCTGCGCGTCGGCGAGCTTGAGCTCGAGGTTGCTCGCGACGAGGTCGGCGAGGCGCCCCGGGTCGTCGAGGTTGGCGACGATCACCATCACCTCGGGCGAGATCGACTTGCCCAGCTGCACCGCCTTCTCGAGCTCCTGGCGCACGCTGCGCACCAAGGCCTCGACCTCGAGCGGTCCGTTGGTCGACTCCCCGCTTCGCGGAGGACCCGGCGGCAACTGCGTGTCGGTGAGCTGCTCGATCTTCGCCTGCAGGAAGGGCTCGGTCTGCACCAGGTTGGTGACGCGCGCCCGCGCCACGCCCTGCACGAGGATGCGGATGCGGCCGTCGGGCAGCTTGAGCATGCGGGTGATGCTCGCCACCGTGCCGACGTCGAAGAGGTCCTGGGGCTGCGGGTCTTCGGTGGCAGGGTCGCGCTGCGACACCAGCATCAGCAGGCGGTTCTCGGCGAGCGAACGGTCGACGGCCTGGATGCTCTTCTCGCGCGCCACCGACAGCGGCAGGATGATGAACGGGAAGAGCACCATGTCGCGCAGCGGCAGGACCGGCAGCAGGTCGGGGAGCTGCGGGGTCTCGTCGACGGCGACGGAGGCGGGGGTCGCGGCGGCTTCGTCGGCGTTCATGGCTTCACTTTCGACGGCGCTGCGGCCGCGGCCTCTTCGGCGGGCTCGGCAGCCTCCTCGACGGCGAGCTCGAAGTGGCGCTTGCGGCGGTCCTCGACGCGCGGCAGCTCGATGCAGAGCAGGCCGCGCTCGAGGCGCACGCTCGCCTTGGCGAAGTTGACCGGCTCGTAGATCTCGACCAGCCGCTCGAAGGTCCCCTCCTGGCGCTCGAGGCAATGGAAGCGGATGCGGCCCGGCTCGGGGAAGCTCAGCCGGCGGCGGCCGTGCACGTGGAGCGTCGTGCCCTCGACCTCGACGCGCAAGTCGGCAGGTGCGACGCCCGCGACCTCCACTTGCACGAGGATCGCGTGGCCGAGGTCGACGACGTCGGTGGCGGGCGTCCAGCCGCCGCGGCTGACCGTCTCGGTGGCGGCGAGCACCTCCTGGATCAGGCGGTCGAGCTCCGAGCGCAGCTGCGAGACCACCACCACGCCCGAGTAGCGCCGGCTCGGCTTGGCGGGCATCGGCTCACCCTTCTGGCGGCCCTGGGATGCGGCCGCCGGGGCTGGTGATGAGGTTTCGGAGCACCTGCTGGAAGGCCTCGATGTCGTCGAAGCGGCGGTAGACGGAGGCGAAGCGCACGTAGGCCACCTGGTCGAGGGTCTTCAAGCGGTCCATGACGAAGGCGCCGATGTCCTGCGTGCTGATCTCGCGGTCCTCGCGTTGGTGGAGGAGGTTCTCGGTGGCGTCGACGATCTCCTCGAGCTGCCGCGTCGAGATCGGCCGCTTGCGCGCCGCGGTGCGCAGACCTTCGAGCAGCTTGTTGCGCGAGAACTCCTCGCGGCGCCCGTCGTGCTTGACCACCATGTACTGCACCTCCTCGATCTGCTCGTAGGAGGTGAAGCGCCGGTTGCAGTTGAGGCACTCCCGCCGCCGCCGGATCACCGCCCCGTCGCGGCTCTCCCGCGAGTCGACCACGCGGTCGCGATTGGCGTCGCAAAAGGGGCAGCGCATCGTGGAGAGCGTATCTCAGCGGTCGAGCCGAGCGGCCCGGTCAATCGGGTTCTATCTCGCCGGCGGCTTGCAGAGCCGTCGATCGGATCGCTGCAGAGAGTCTGAAGCCACGCGCGTCGAGGATGTCCAGGAGAGGGCGAGTAGCTCCAATCAACCCTCGACTTTTTGCCGCGAGCAACAAGCCGACGGTACCGATGACCCGCAGCCCTTCGCGCGCAGCCAGGCGCCGTGCGGCCAGGTCGTCGAGCACGATCCACGCGCCAGCGTGCTTCAGCGCGAGCGCGATTGCTTGTTGTTCACCTCGCCCGAGGCTGGCGGCGATGACGAGCGGTGAGCCAGGACCGATCACGCGCAGCCAGGGCGGCACTGTCCGGCCGGTGAAAGCTTCCTCGGCGACGGCGGGCGGGATGACGACTTTCGAGAACAGCTGCGGCAGAAGATCGAGCTTGCCGATCTGATCGAAAGCGATGAGCGGGCTCGCGTCCGCGACCGCGATGGGCGGTCGACTCATCCCAAGTCGCTGGCCGCTGCGATCTCGCGATCGGTCTCGACCTCATCGAGCTCGATATATGGGATGCCGAGTTGAGATGCGTAGCGAACGAAATCTCCTCGCTGCATGGCCAGCAGCTGCGCCGCGCGCCCGCTGGAGATCGCGCGACGGCGATACAGCTCGAGCACGGCGAGCTCGCGCAGCTGAGCCGTGGCGCCCGGCTGGCCGCCCGGTAGCGCAGCGATGAGCTCGTCGTCGATCTGGATGGTGGCCATGATCAATTCGACTGTAGCACTCACCCCTGGATCTTCACCGCCAGCTCGTGCGGCCCGCGGCGGACGCGGAGGAAGGCGAACTCGCCACGGGACTTGGCGGCGAGGATGCGGCGCGTCGCGGTGGCGCTGGGGCCGGAGACGGTGTCTATGCGGACGATGAGGTCGCCGGCTTCGAGACCCGCCTGGTCGGCGGCGGAGCCGGGGGCGACGTCGACGATGCGGGTGCCGTCGGCGGCGGGGGCGAGATCGAGGCCGAGGAGCTCGTCGAAGCGCGGGCGCGGCGGCCGTTGCGCGTAGCCGGTCTGGCCGTAGTCGATGACCGCCCAGCTCTCGGGAAACGAGGTGGCGGCGACGAAGCGCACCGTACGCACCTGGTTGTCGACGTCGTCGCCCGAGGCCGTGCCGATGGGGGCGCGGCGGGCGGGCGCCGCTTCGGCCATCGCGCCGTCGCGGCGTGAGCGCTCGGCACCGCCCTGCGCGCTCTCTGCCTCCGGGGCGGGCGCTTCCTTCGGCGCTTGCAGCTCGCCGCTCCGCTCGCCGTCGCGCTCGTCCCGCGGGTTGTTACGGTAGAGATACGACGGCTCCTGCCACTCGCGGTAGACCTGCACCGTCACGGTGCCGATCTGCGAATCGGTCCGCCCTTCGCCCTCGCTCCACTCGGGCGGGCTGAAGACGAAGCGCTGGGCGCGCTCATCGTCGAGCTGCCAGCCGGGAAGGTTGCGGTCGGTCCACGGGTCGAGGATCGAGCCGACGTCGTCGTCGGCGGTACCGCCCACGACCTCGCGGCCGTAGACGTTGAGGCCGTCGACGCCGATCACCACCTTGAGCCGCTCGTCGGTGCGGTTGCGGATGAGGATCGAGTAGGAGCCGCCGACGAGCTTCGACGTCGGGCCTTCGAAGACCCAGCGATGCGGCCCGTCGGGCGTGAGCTGCAGGCTCGAGCCGCGGTCGGGGCGCAGCGTCACTTCGAGGGAGCCGGCCCCGACCGGGAGGCTGGCCGTGGGCCCTTGCCAGGGGCGCCAGGAGCGGCCTACCGCGGGGCCGCAGGCGAGCAGAGTCAGAACGAGCACGGGAACGAGGGCCTTGAAACCGCGGAGCAGGTGGCGCGCATCCATGGGAAGCCTCCTTGGCGGGCTCCATGGCCCGGCCTGCTTCATTGGATGCGGCGGGTGGAGAGGAAGAAACCGGCTAGCTCGAGCGGCCGTCCGACCATGCCGCCGCGGTAGGTGCTCGCTCGCTGACCGCTTGCGATCCCGGAGTGCCGCCTCCTGGCGACGCGGCGGCTACTCTTTCGGCCGCAGCGCGACGTTGAGCCGCAGCACCACCTTCTGGTGGTGCGGCACGCCGCCGATGTCGACCTGGAAGTCGCGCACGGCTTCCATCACCTGGTGCTGGCCGTCTTCCACTTGCAACGTCAGCAGGAAGCGCTTGGCACGCTCGAAGTCGCCGCGCTTCAGGGTGAGCTGGATCTCGCGGTTGATCTCGTGCTTGCCGTTGGTGGCGGCGGCCGCCGCGGCCGGCGACGGCGCGGCAACAGCAGCGGCAACGGAAGCCGGCGCGGCGAGGCTCATCGGCGGCGCCGGCGTCGGAGGGGGCGACGGCACAGCGGGCGCGACCGCCGGCGCCACTGAGGGCCGCAGCGCCTGGCGGCGGATCTTCTCGAGCTCGGCGAGCACGTCGCTCTGCGTCTTCGCCTTCGGCGCCGCCGGGCGCGCCGCGGCAACGGACGCCGCCGCGGCGGGCCGGCTCGGAACCGGTGCCGCCGCCGGCGGCGGCGTTTGCGGCACCACAGATGCGGGTGCCGGCACCGCTGGAGCCACCGCAGCCGCTGCCGGCGCCGCAGCCGTTGCAGCGGGCGCGTGCGCGGGAGCCGCGTGCGGCTGCGCCGGCCGCGTCGTCACCGCCGCGCCGACGTGCGCCGCCTCCGGCTGCACCGCCCCGCGCGCTGGGCTGACCACCGACGGCCGCGCCACCGGCGTCGGCCGCGTCTGGTCCCTCGCCAGCCGCTTCTTGAGCGACAGCAGCGTCAGCTTCGAGATCCCCTTCAGCGTCTCGAACACTCCCGTGCCGGTGAGCGCCGAGGCCTCGAAGTGCGGCCAGTTGCCGCGGTTCATCGCCTGGTTGAGCTCTTCCACCGAGGCGATGTCGTGCAGGTCGCGCTTGTTGTATTGCAGCACCAGCGGGATGTTGTCCATCGACAGGCCCATCTCCTGGAAGTTCTCCTCCAGGTTGCGGAACGAGTCGATGTTGGCCTGCAGCATGGGCCGCTGCGAGTCGGCGACGAAGACGACGCCGTCGACCCCTTTCAGCACCAGTTTGCGCGTCGTGTTGTAGAAGACCTGCCCGGGGACGGTGTAGAGCTGGATGCGGGTGGAGAAGCCGGCGATGGAGCCGACGTCGATGGGCAGCAGGTCGAAGAAGAGGGTGCGGTCGGTCTCGGTCTCCAGCGACACCATCTCGCCGCGCGAGTCCTTGGCGGTGCGCGAGTAGATGTACTGGAGGTTGGTGGTCTTCCCGCACAGACCCGGGCCGTAGTACACGACCTTCGCAGCCATCTGCATGGTGCTGTAGTTGAAGAAGACCATGCGTCTTCGAGCCTTGGGCTCCGGATTTACGATCCGGGTGGATCTAGGAGATTACACCCGGCCCCTGAGGGGGTCAAGGAAACTCGGCTGCTCGCAAACCTCGCGTAATGCTGAGCGTAGTGCCTCTTGCGAGGCGCTCAACGGGCCCTTTTCGGCGAGCTGGCGGAGGCCCTCCAGGGCCACCAGGACGGCCAGTGGATGCAGTGCCGGATGCACCTCGCGAAGCGCCGCGAGCTGGCCGAGATGAGTGGCCTCGCCGCGCGCCAGCGGACCGCTGAGCGAGGCGATCGGCGAAACCGGATCGGCGACGGCGGCGAGCGCGCTGCGGCCAAGCTCGGCGAGCCCCGCGGCGGCCGCAGGCGCCACGGCCGCGCGAGCATGCAGGTCGACGGCGGCGCCGAGGAGGACCACCGAGCCGCCGCCGGCCCAGGTGGCGGCGAGGTGGTAGAGGGCGCGCGCCGGCGCGGGGACCTCGGCGTGCGGCGCGCCGAGCGCCGAGGCGAGCCGCACCGCCATCGCCACCGCTGCCGCATCGCCTTGCAGCGCGAAGAACGTGCGTGAGGCCAGCGCCGACGACGGTTGCGGTCGCGGAAACGCACGCAGCGGATGGAGGCCGCCGATCGCGCTGCCCGCCCCTCGCAGCGGCGCCAGCGCCTCGGCGGTGAGCAGCCCGGACGTGTGGAGCGTGACCAGGGCCTGCGACCGCGCCGCCAACGTCGCGGCCACGGACTCGATGGCGCTGTCTGGGACGGCGATCAACAGCACGTCGCAGTCGGCCGTCGTCAGCTCGTCGAGTGAGACGGCCCGCGCTCCGGCCGCCGAAGCCCAGCGCGGCAGCCGCGCCGCACTCTTCCGCGCCACCACGACCAGCGTCGCGCCGCGCGCCAACAGCCAGCGCGCGACGCTGCTCCCCACTTTGCCGGGCCCGACGAGCGCCAGCCGCAGGCCGGCGATCGACGCCGCCTCGCCTCCGCGTCCGCTCATCGCAGTACCCTGTCGATGGTATTCTTGGGCCCTAGCACTCCCTCGCCGAGAGTGCTAACCAAACCCGCCGCCATGCGCCCCGCCCACCGCCCTGCCGCGCCTCTCAACAGCCGCGACCGCGAGATCTTGCGCGACGTCATCTACACCTTCATCTCCGCCGGCGAGCCGGTCTCCTCACGGGCGGTGGCGAAGCAGGAGCGGCACGGGCTCTCCTCGGCGAGCATCCGCAACATCATGGCCGACCTCGAGGAGAAGGGGTACCTGCGCCAGCCGCACACTTCGGCGGGCCGCGTGCCGACGACCGTCGGCTATCACTTCTACATCGAGACGCTGATGCGCCAGCGCACGGTGCCGGTCAAGGAACGGCGCTACATCGACAGCCACCTCGACGCGGCGGGCGATGCCGACGAGCGCACCGCGGCGGCCTCGCAGCTCCTCTCCGAGCTTACCCACCAAGTCGGCGTCGTGCTCATCCCGGCGCTCGCCGATACGGTCTTGAAGACGGTCGAGTTCGTGCCGGTCTCCGGCCGCCGCGTGCTCTGCGTCGTCGTCTCCGCCAGCGGCTTCATCGACAGCAAGCTCGTCGAGGTGGAGGAGCCGGTGTCGCGCGAGGAGCTGGTGCGCGCCGGCAACTACCTCACCGACAGCTTCGGCGGCCACACCTTGCGCGACATCCGCGACCGCCTGTTGGTGGCGATGGACGACGAGCGCGCCCAGGTCGACCGCCTGCTGTCGCTCTCCATCGCGCTGGCGAAGAAGAGCCTCACCGAGGGCGCGCCTGAGTTGCTCATGGACGGCACCGCCGAGCTGCTCACCCAGCCCGAGCTCGCCGACCTCTCGCGCGTGCGGCGCCTCTTCGAGGCCTTCCACGACAAGGCGCGCCTCGTGCGCCTGCTCAACCAGTGCCTCCTGGGCGGCGGCGTGCGCGCCTGGATCGGCGACGACAGCGAGCTCACCTCCGAGCTCGACTTCAGCCTCGTCGCCGCCCCCTACCGCGCCGGCGAGCGCGTCATGGGCAGCTTGGGTATCCTCGGGCCCTCGCGCATGGAGTACGACAAGGTGATCCCGCTCGTCGAGTACCTCGCCGACACTTTGAGCGAGGCGCTGGCGAAGACCTTCGAAAGCTGAGAGAACCAGAGTCATGGCCGATAGAGAGAAACCGCAGGCGGAAGACGAGGACGCCTACGTGCTCGACCTCGAGGAGGGCGACGGCGCCGACGTCGACGCCCTCACCCGCGAGGCGCTCGCCGCCGTCTCCGCCGACAAGCGTGACGCCGAACAGAGCGGCAGCGCCACGAAGGACATCGACGTCGTCCCCGGCGAGGAGGCGACCACTGACGCCGCCGTCGCCGAGCTGCAGGCCGAGATCGCCGATCTGCGCGACCGCTCGATCCGCACGCTCGCCGACTTCGAGAACTACCGCCGCCGCTCCGAGCGCGAGCGCGACGAGCTCAAGCGCTACGCCATCGGCGACGTCTTGCGCGAGCTGCTGCCTGTCCTCGACAATCTGCGGCGAGCCCTCGCCGCCGGCGGCACCGTGGACGACCTGAAGACCGGCGTCGAGCTGACCCTCCGTCAGTTCACCGCGTTGCTCGAGCAGCGCGGCATCGTCGAGGTGCCGGCGCTGGGCCAGCCGTTCGACCCCGCCGTGCACGAGGCGGTGGCGCGGGTCGACGACGACACGGTCGAGGCGCCGACGGTGATCGACGAGCTGCAGCGGGGCTACACCCTCCACGGCAAGCTGCTGCGCCCGGCCCTCGTGCGCGTGGCGATGCCGGCCGAGAAGTGGGAGCGGTGAGCAAGGTCCTCGGCATCGACCTCGGCACCACCAACAGCTGCGCCGCCATCATGGAGGCCGGCTCGCCGCAGGTGATCGCCAACCGCGAGGGCTCGCGCACCACCTCGTCGATCGTCGGCTTCACCGAGGACGGCGACCGCCTCGTCGGCCAGATCGCCAAGCGCCAGGCGATCACCAACCCGCAGAACACCATCTTCGCCGTCAAGCGCCTGATCGGCAGGAAGTACGCCTCCGACGAGGTGCAGCGCGCGCGGCAGGTGCTGCCTTACTCGGTGATCAACGCCGCCAACGGCGACCTCAAGATCCAGATCCGCGACAAGGAGCACAGCCCGGAGGAGATCTCCGCCTTCATCCTGCAGGAGATCAAGGCCTTCTCCGACGAGGCGATGGGGCTGGGCTTCACCGAGGCGGTGATCACCGTCCCCGCCTACTTCAACGACTCGCAGCGGCAGGCGACGCGCGACGCCGGCAAGATCGCCGGCCTCGAGGTGCTGCGCATCATCAACGAGCCCACCGCCGCCGCCCTCGCCTACGGCATCGACCGCCGCGAGGGCGTGAAGACGATCGCCGTCTACGACTTGGGCGGCGGCACCTTCGACATCTCGATCCTCGAGCTCAACGAGGGCGTCTTCGAGGTCAAGTCGACGGCCGGCGACACCTACCTCGGCGGCGAGGACTTCGACCAGCGCATCATGGACTGGCTGATCGAGGAGTTCCTCGCCGAGACCGGCGTCGACCTGCGCTCGGACCGCATGGCCTTGCAGCGCTTGAAGGAAGCGGCCGAGCGCGCCAAGTGCGAGGTCTCCTCGAGCGAGCAGGCGCCGATCAACCTGCCGTTCATCTCCGCCGACGCCAGCGGGCCGCGCCACCTCTCGCGCACCATGACGCGCTCGAAGTTCGAGGACCTCGTGCGCGACCTGGTGAAGAAGACGGAAGACCCGTGCCGCGACGCGCTCTCCCAAGCGCGGCTTCGCCCGGACCAGATCGACGAGGTGCTGCTCGTCGGCGGCCAGACGCGCAGCCCGCTCGTCGTCGAGACGGTGAAGCGCCTCTTCGGCCGCGAGCCCAACCGCGAGATCAACCCCGACGAGGTGGTGGCGATCGGCGCCGGCATCCAGGGCGGCATCCTGAAGGGCGAGGTCAAGGACATCGTCCTCCTCGACGTCACGCCGCTGTCGCTCGGCATCGAGACCCACGGCGGCCTCTTCACCCGCTTGATCGACCGCAACTCCACGATCCCCACCAAGGTGACGCAGATCTTCACCACCGTCGCCGACAACCAGGACACGGTGGAGATCCACTGCCTGCAGGGCGAGCGCGAGATCGCCGCCGAGAACCGCTCGCTGGGGCGCTTCGAGATGGGCGGCATCCCGCCGGCGCCGCGCGGCGTGCCGCAGGTCGAGGTCACCTTCGCCATCGACAGCAACGGCATCGTCAACGTCTCGGCGCGCGACATGGCCACCAACCAGTCGCAGAGCATCCAGATCAACCCCTCCGGCGGCCTGTCGAAGGAGGAGGTCGAGCGGCTGGTCGACGAGGCGCGCACGCACGCCTCCGACGACGCCGACCGCCGCGAGCTGCGCCGCCACAAGAACCGGCTCGAGGGTCTGATCTACACCTGCGACCGCGTCTTCGAGCAACTGCGCGAGGGCATGGAGCAGCAGGAGCAGAAGAAGCTCGCGCAGATCCTGCTCAAGGCGCGCATGTCGCTGACCCAGGACCAGAAGACCGACATCGAGGCGGCCATCTTCGACCTCAACTCCATCTCCCACCGGCTCTCCGAGCTGATGCTCGAGCAGACGACGAAGGCCAAGGACAAGGAGGCCAAGGAGAAGGACAAGGGGAAGAAGGACAAGGAGAAGGAAAAGGAGAAGGAGAAGGAGAGGAAGGCGTAGCGCCCGGAACGCGACGGAAGAACACGCCGGTCTTCCTCTGTTCTAGCTCAACACCTCCTTTAGCGGATCACCCAGATGCCGACCATGGCCAGCAAGCGCGATTACTACGAAGTCCTCGCCATCGAGCGCACCGCCGCCGCCGCCGACATCAAGCGGGCGTACCGGAAGCTCGCGGCGCAATACCACCCCGACAAGAACCCGGGCGATGCCACCGCCGAGGAGCGCTTCAAGGAGGCGGCCGAGGCCTACGCCGTGCTCTCCGACGCCGACAAGCGGGCACGCTACGACCGCTTCGGCCACAGCGGCCTCGGCGCGCAGGGCGGCTTCTCCGGCTTCGACCCGCAGACCTTCGGCGACTTCGCCGACGTGCTCGGCAACCTCTTCGGCTTCGGCGACCTGCTCGGCGGCAGCGGCCGGCGCGCCGGCCGGCGCGGCACCCCGGGCGCCGACCTGCGCTACGACCTCGAGCTGACGTTCGAGGAGGCGGCCTTCGGCACCACCCACACGCTGCGGGTGCCGCGGCTCGAGATCTGCGAGGAGTGCAAGGGCACCGGCAGCGCCGAGGGCAAAGCGCCGGTGACCTGCAACGCCTGCGGCGGCAACGGCCAAGTGCGCTTCTCGCAGGGTTTCCTCACCGTCGCCCGCACCTGCCCGCAATGCCGCGGCCGGGGCACGGTCATCTCCGACCCCTGCAAGCGCTGCCGGGGCCAGCGGCGCGTCGAGCAGGAGCGCACGCTCGACGTCACCGTCCCCGCCGGCGTCGAGACCGGGGCGCGGCTGCGCCTCACCGGCGAAGGGGAGGACGGGCTCGACGGCGGCCCGTCGGGCGACCTCTACGTCGTGCTGCACGTCGAGGAGCACCCGCGCTTCCGCCGCGAAGGCGCGCACGTCATCTCCGAGCTCGAGGTCACCTACCCGCAGCTCGTGCTCGGCGCGCTGGTCGAAGTGGAGACGGTGCACGGCCCGGTGCCGCTCGAGATCCCGGCGGCGACGCAGCCCGGCGAGCAGTTCCGGCTGCCCGGCCAGGGCGTGGCGCGGCTCGACGGGCGCGGCAAGGGCGACCACCACGTGTTCGTGCGCTTGGAAGTGCCGGCACCGGGCGAGCTGGGCGAAGAGGAGCGCGAGCTGCTCAAGCGGCTGGCGGAGCTGCAGGGCAAGCCGGTGCGCGAGCGGCGCGGCGTCAAGGAACGCGTCCGCGACCTCTTCGGCTGACGCGGCGAATCGCGCCTCGAGGTTCGACCGACGTGCAAACTTACGTGCGGCGGGTCTTCGACGTGACCGCGGACGTGGCGGACGAAGTCATCGCCGCGCTCGGCGACGCCGGCACGCTCGGCATCGAGGAAGTGGCGGGCGCCGGCGGCACGCAGCGCCTCGTCGCCTACTTCCTTCCGGGTGAGACGTCCGACGTCGCGCTCCCCGCCGGCGCCAGGTTGGTCGAGGAAACGGAGCTGCCGGCCGAGGACTGGATGGCGAGCTACCGCGCCGCCGCGCAGCCGCTGGCGATCGGCGAGCTCTTGTGGGTCGATCCGCGCGAGCCGTCCGCTGCCGAGAGCGCCGTTGCCCGCGCGCGAGCCGCCATCCAACAGCCCGCGGCGTCCTCGATCCCGCCGTTTGCCAGTCGCTTCCGCGGCATGGAGCGCCACGTCGCGGACCATCCGGCGGGTGTCCCGGCAGGTCGAACACTGCTGCGCATCCCGGTGCGCAGCGCCTTCGGCACCGGCAGCCACGCCTCGACGCGCCTGGCGCTGGAGCTGCTCGAACGGCTGCCGCTCGCCGGCGCCACGGTGCTCGACGTCGGGACGGGCAGCGGCATCCTCGCCATCGCCGCGATCGCGCTCGGGGCGCGGCGGGCCGCGGCCTGCGACCTCGACCTGGCGGCGGCGCTGCTCGCCGGCCAGCACGCGCGCCTCAACGGCATGTCGGCCCGCATCTGCTGCTGGGCGGGCGGCATCGACGCGCTGCGGAAAGGCACGCAGTTCGACGTCGTCGTCGCCAATGCGCTGCCGCACGAGCTGCGCAGCGAGCAGCGGCGGATCGTCGACGCGATCAGGCCCGGCGGCGACCTGGTCGTCTCCGGCATCCCTGCCGGCGAGCGCGACGCGGTGCTGGCGAGCTGGCTCGAGCAGCGCGGCTTGGGGCTCGCAGTCGAGCTCGTCGAGGAGGAGTGGGCGGCGCAGCTGGTGCACCGGCAGCTCGAGTATGAAGACGATGACGAGTGAGAGCGCGGCCAACCTGCTGGTGACGCCGGAGGAGCTGGCCGGCGAATCGCTGCGCGTCGAGGGCGACCGCTACCGTCACCTCTTCCGTGCCCGCCGGCTCGCGCGCGACGAGCGCCTGCGCATCGTCGACGGCGAAGGGGGGGCGCGCTGGGCGGAAGTGGCGGCACTCGATCGGCGGCACGCCGAGCTGCGGCTGCTCGCCGCGGCGCCGGCGAACGACCCGGCGAGGCGCGTCGACCTGGTGGTGGCGGCGCCGCGGCCCGAGCGCGCGGCGTGGCTGGTCGAAAAGGCGACCGAGCTCGGCGTCTACGCGGTGCGCTTCGTGTCGAGTGAGCGGGCCGTGCGCGGCGTCGACGGCAAAACGCTCGAGCGCCTGCGGCGCATCGCCGTCGCCGCCCTCGAGCAGTGCGGCGGCGCGCGGCTGCCGGAGCTGTCGGGGCCGCACGCGCTCGGCGAGCTGCCGCGGCTTCCAACCGCAGGTGCGTGGTACCTGCTCGATCCGATGGCCAGCGAGACACTGCCCGCGGGCGGCGACGAAGCGGCGGCCGTGCTCGTGGGCCCCGAGGGTGGTTGGAGCGATCAAGAGGTCACGATGCTCGCGGCCGCCGGCGCCTCGCGCGTCAGGCTCGGCGAGCGCGTGCTGCGAGTGGAGACGGCCGCCATCGCCGCGGCAGCGCTGCTGCTGGCCAGCTAGCGCTGGCGGACATGGCGCCCCCGCGGGCGGGGAGCGCCGGCGCCCACCGATGGGGAGCACCGGCGCCCGCTCGTCATTGCGAGGAGCGCAGCGACGAAGCAATCTCGACCTCGCGAGACCGAGATCGCTTCGCTTCGCTCGCGATGACATGCATGCAGTCTTTGACCGCGAGCCGTGGTCGCGGCGCGGATGCTAGCCTGATCCCCGCCATCGCCAAGCTCGTAGCTCCCGCACGCCGCTCGCCGCTGCCGGTCCTGCCGGCGGAGCCGTGCGTTCACCCGTCGCTGTTGACCGCCGGCGGTTCGTCTCCCGGCAAGGCACTGCACATCCGCGCCTCGAAGATGGGCAAGCGCCGCGCCGCGGTGCTCATCGGCGTGCACCTGCTCTTCCTCGGCCACCTCGCGCATTGGCTGACGCACGGCAAGACGCTGGGACCGGTCGAGCCCTCCGAAGGGATGCAGCTCGGCCAGCAGTCGATCGTCAACGCCGGCCTCGTCTTCTTCGCGCTCGCCATCCTCTCGACGGCGCTCTTCGGCCGCTTCTTCTGCGGCTGGGGCTGCCACATCGTGGCGCTGCAGGACCTCTCGCGCTGGGCGCTCGAGAAGGTCGGCATCCGCCCAAAGCCGCTGCGCTCGCGCTGGCTCGCCCTCGTGCCGGCGGCGGCCTTCTTCTACATGTTCCTGTGGCCGGCGACCTATCGCATCGCCACCGGCCTCGGCTTCCCGAAGCTCACCACGCAGCTCGCCACCACAAACCTGTGGGCGACCTTCCCGGGCGCCATCGTCGGCGGGCTCACCTTCATCGTCTGCGGCTTCTTCTGCGTCTACCTGCTCGGCGCCAAAGGGTTCTGCACCTATGCCTGTCCCTACGGCGCGGTGTTCGGCGCCATGGACCGGATAGCGCCCGGCCGCATCCGCGTCACCGACGCGTGCAGCGGCTGCGGCCACTGCACCGCGGTCTGTACCTCCAACGTGCGCGTGCACGAAGAGGTGAAGAGCCACGGCATGGTGATCGACGCCGGCTGCATGCGGTGCATGGACTGCGTGTCGGTCTGCCCCAACGACGCGCTCTACTTCGGCTTCGGGCGGCCGTCACTCGGCGCGGCACCGCGGGCCGAGGTGGCGCCGCGCAAGCGCGAGCTCGGCTGGGGCGACGAGCTGATCCTCGCCGGTACCTTCGCGCTCGCGTTCTTCGCGGTGCGCGGGCTCTACGGGGCGTTCCCGTTTCTCTACTCGCTGGGGATAGCGGCGGTGCTCGCCTTCGTCGCCTGGACGGTGCGCCGCTTCGCGCGCGACGCCAACGTCGCGCTGCGCGGCCTGCAGCTCCGCCGCGCCGGCAGGCTGCAGCCCGGCGGCTACGCGTTCGTCGCCATCGCGGCCGTGCTCGCCGCCGGCTGGACGCACTGCGCCGCCGTGCAGACCGCGCTGCAGATCGGCGAATGGCGCTATGCCCGGCTCGAGGGCGCCCGCGCGGCGGCTTTCGCCGGTGCGCCGTCGGTGTCCGACGTGGAACGCGAAACCGGCAAAGCAGCGCTGCGCTGGCTCGGCCGCGCCCGCCGCTGGGGCGCGCTGCCACAGCCGCAGCTCGACCTACCCATCGCCTGGGCCGCCTACTTCGCCGGCGACGAGGATGCGCTCGCGGCAAGCGCGCGGGGTCTCGCGTCGGCGGGCGGCAACGCCGGTACCGCATGGTCCCTGCTGGGACGCAGCGCCGAGCGCCGCGGCGCCGCGCCGGCAGCGATCGCCGCCTACCGCAACGCCATCGCCGCCGCGCCGGACGACGCGCGCAGCTACCTTGCGTTGGGTCTGCTATTCGCGAACAGCGGCGACCTGGCCGGCGCCGGCGACGCCTTCGCCACCGGCCTCCAACACGCGCCGCGCAACGCCGACCTCGCCTACAACCTCGGCGTCGTCGAGGCGATGCGCGGCAACATCGAAGGCGCCATCGCACGATTCCGCCAGACCCTCGCTATCGCCCCCGGCCACGTCGAGGCACGCGAGAACCTCGCCGCCGCCCTCGCCGAGCTCCAGCGGACAGGCGCCGCTCACTGAGGGGATTCCACCCGAGTCTGGATCGAATCCTAGCTGGGGGCCGGAGGCGGGCTCGGGGTCGGCTTGTATTCCCACACCGCCGACGTCCCCGACGGGAAAGCATAGAGAGTGATCTTCACGTACTTCGCGCCGGGCCTGACGACGCCCTCGTAGACGCCGACCGGATTGCCGTGGTCGGCCTGCTTGTTGCTCGGGCTGACGTCGACGTCGCCCCACAGCTCGACATTGCCCGCGAAGGGGATGCCGTCTCCCGCGTCCGACGGAGTCGCCTGCATCTCCCCGGTCACCTTGATCGCAATGGTCTGCCCGGGGGTCAGGGTCGTCGGAACGCCGTCGTAATACCAGTGAATGACCACCCGCTTCTTCTCGTGGAAGATCTCCTGCTGCCAGACGGCGTCGGTGCCGCTGTAACTCCACGACCTGTACCCACCGACGTTCTGGTCGCGACCGTTCGGGGTCACCGCGGCGACGCCGACGAGCGTGGGCGTTTCCGGAGTCGAGTCGCTGGTCGTGGCGGTCGGACCCGCGGTCATCTCGGTGGCTGTGGCGGTCGAGTCCGTGGCCATGTCGGTCTGCGTCTGGTCAGCCGACGCCCCAACGCCGTCAGAGGTTTCGACGGCGACTGCGGGAGTTTCCTCTTCCTCCGCCTCTTCCTTCCTGCAGCCAATCGCGACCGCCGCGACGATGAGCACCGAGCTCAGCAAGAGCGCCAGCTTGGGTCGAGCCATGATCTCCCTTCCTGTGGATCCCGGACGCCGGCGAGCCCTCGCCCGCGTCCTCGCGCTTGCGCCCGAAGGACGCCGATTCTCGCCTACAACTTCGGCGTCGTCGAGTTCAGCGTTGCCGTCCGCTGCAACGAAGGGAAGGGATTGCGCCGTTCAACCGGCCGGCCAGAGAGCTTGATCTCTGAACTCCTGAAATCCGGTCCACCCTTCGGCCGACGGATTCTGAAGATCGATGAACTCGGCAGTCGAGGTGTCAAGCGCGACCCATTCGTTCTTCGATGGCCCGGTCCGCCATTTCACCCTTCACGTGCGCGGCGGCGGAGACCCGATCACTCCCGTAGTCCTCAATACCCTTGCCACTTCAAAAACCCGGTTGGTGAGTAACGGCGGCTGCTTCCACTTCAAAAAGCAAGTCGTCTTCCTCAGCCAGGCTCTCAAACAGGAATGGATCGGCCTCGAGGAGATTGACGACGGCCTCTGGTCGGTACACTTCTGCGACGTGGTCTTGGCTCGTCTTGACGAGCGGAGCTTCACCCTGCAAACCTGAGCGCGACTGTTACCCATGTCCCCGGTTTACTTTGTTACCGATGTCCCAGGCTGCTCACCACACCAGAGGCCCGGAGGCCAAGTCTGCGCAGTCATGGACGTAAGCCCCCGGCTGTCTTAAGGAGTTCCTGGACATACGCTTCCGCGAAGAATGCGGCCGACGCCAGCTCGATGGTTGAGGCGCAGAAGTCGGTGTAGCTGATTCTCCATTCTTGGAGGGCGGCACCTTTTGTCTTGATGCATACCACTTCGTCTGTCACCGGATCGTAGTGTGCCGAGTTGTGGCCAATGCCGTTGCGGAGGGTCGTGTCGAGTTGAGCCGCGAAGTGTTGAGTGGAGGTGTGACGACCAAGGTGTGCGCCCTTGTTAGCATTCTCCAGCTTCTCGAAGTCCCAGATTGACATCGCTCCCTTGTTGGTGGGCACATCTGGTGTGCCGCTTGTCCGGATGAGCTCCAGAGCTAGGCCGATGACCGATAGTCGAGCGAAAAGCTCGAAGGCGGCGAGGTAGAGCGGCTTGAGATCGTCGAACCGCTTGTCGCTTACCACCAGGTCTCCGAGCGAGGAAGGACGTTCTCGCCAGTATCGCAGTTGAAGGATGGGCATCCACGTCGGGTACTTCGCGATGAGCTCATCATGAAGGCCTGTAATCTGGCGCCAAAGGCTCAAGAGCCGGCCTGACGAGCGATAAGTATCCGCGAGTGAGCTCAGCGCGGTCGCGTGATTCCGTCTGGCGTCGGCGAACTGCTCGCCAGCCGCCTTCCAGATATCTCGACGATCGAAGGTGAACCATTGAACCGAGTATTCGAAGCACTCGAACATCTGGCGGACCCGACCAAGGTAGCTCGCCTCAAGCTCTTCATCGAGGACTGCGAGGATCTCGGGCGCGAGGAGATCCCACTGCTCGCGCTCGAAGTGGACGACGGCTCGATCAATGGCCGACCAGAGACCTCGAGTCTTTAGGCGGAGCAACTCGTGTTGGCGAAAGACTTGGTAGTCCTGGAAGTAGTGAACTGAGGCCACGAATGGGGACATCCCGTCCATCTGGAATGCCTTGCGGGAGGCGAGTACTTCGCAGTGAAAGGTCACGAAGTAGGGAGTCTCTGTCTTGGGGTCGATCCAAGCCGCGTTCACCGGGTCGTCAAAGGCGACCTTTGCCTCCGTCTGGTCGAGCCGCATGACGCACGTAATGGGTATCCCGCACTTTGGGCAGGGGAACGCGTGAACCTGCTTAGTCCCGTGGCCTACGCCGAAGCGAGTCGTGATCGAGCTTCCACAGGACACGCAGCGCAGGCAATTGCGGCTAATCAAGTGACCTCCGAGCCTGCCTCGCTAGCCAGCCACAGGCGTCGCAGGGCCGCCTCTAACGGAACTTGAGTTCAGCGTCCGCTGCAACGAAGGGTTAGGCGTCGGATCACACAGGTTGTCGCCGCGACTTGGCGAGGACTCGTTGGTTGATCTGCACTCGCTTCGCCAGCTGCGCGTCGGTTAGACCGCGCTTGCGGATGGTGCCGATGTAGAACTTGTGCTCCCAATCATTGATCCATGATTGCGCGTATGCATGCTCCAGCGCTTCTGAAGTCATTGCCTTCTCGATGTCAAGATGAGCTCTGCGCAGCCCAAGGAAGATGCGGTCCGACCGAATGCCAAGGAACCTCTTCACGCAGACGTTGCCGACCTCCGCAGTATGGCCCGTGCGAGTATTGGTCAAGACGCAGATTTCCTTGATCGGGAAGTGGCCGCATGGGCAAGTCTGAGGGGCATCCTGCCAGAAGATGCCTTGCAGCCTCCACTCTTGCTTTGCCTGTGGCCAGGTGCTTCCACTACTGAGGAGCAGGAGAGCCTCTTCGAGCTTGTTCTGTGCCAAAGGGGCTGTTCCGGCTGACGCCTAACGGCAATGGAGTTCTGCGGTCCGCTGCAACGACGGGTTAGGCGACAGGTCGCGATAGTTCAGGGGGGCAGTCGGTCACTCCCTGTTGGAACAGGGATTCAGGTCAGCGGCGCCTTGACATGGCGGCGAACGCCACGAAGCAGACAACGTAGGTAGCGATGGCTACGGCATACAACGTGTCGCCCTTGAACCATGGGCGACTGAGTAGAAACGCCCAGGCTGAGCCGGCAAGAACAAGAGAGAACCAACCAAGCCCCGCCGGCACGACAGCCCACTTCCCGTTCTTCAGCCGGAAGGCTGAGTCGCCCGCCGATAGCTGCTCGCTGCCATCTTCGTAGTGTCGGAGCGCGTAGCGTGGGATCGCCCAAGTCAGAAAAATAGCAACCACGAATGGCGGCCCGGCTAGCATGAAGATGACTCCCATACCTAGTTTCCCCTGTTGTGAAGCGAGATGAGACGCCGGTGTGCTGATGGCGCGGGGAGATAGTGTAGCCCTCTGTCGCCTAACGGTACTTGAGTTCAGCGTCCGCTGGGTTAGGCGTCATGCCGTTGAGGGCCCAAGTGAGCCTTGGATCTCGGAGCAAAGCTCGACGCAAAGGGAAATGAGGTGAGGTCGCCACCGATCATGTAGTTCCAGAGGACCAAGCCAGGGCACCGCGGCTCCCGTGCTCACCACTGCCGCGGGTGTCGCGCCGGGTGTGGCAACCATTCGAATGGTGATTTCACTCCGCGGCGCGTCGTCTGGATACCCCGGTGAGTGTACCAACACAAGGGGCGTCGACCGGTGAACAGATGCGTCACGCCAACGAACGACCTCGTCGCACAGGCTCCGGAAGCTCTTGAATTTCGTGAAGGAGGCTGATGACGTGGCCTGCAAAGTGTTCCAGAACCGCCCTCTGCTCATGTCCTGTTCGCGGTCAGTAAGGGCCAGCCTGTGGAGATCGGTGAGACAGATGGAGGCGGCATCGAAGAGAGACTTGCAGGCGCTGAAGAACCCCACCAAATAACTACTGATTATCGTGGCTGCCCAGAAGGGATCAGCGTGTGCATCTGCGTCGCGTATGAAAAGCGCGTAGAGATCAATGTCTCCCATCCTGCGGCAGATGTTCTCGGCGTGCTGGAGATACGGTGCACCGAGAATGCTCTCCATGTCGGGGACCAGCAGATCGTAGATCTCATCCAGAGCGATGAAGCAGTCCGGCACCGTTAGCTGCGCCGCGTGATAGGGCGTACGGTTGTAGAAGATGGTCTTCATGACGCCTAACGATATTGGAGTTCAGCGGCCGCACCCGGGCGAACGCCCGGTTGTCGTCCGCTGCAACGAAGGGTTAGGCGTCACGCCACGACCTGCTATGAATTGGCCTGTCCAAACAGATCGCCGACGAGCCCGTGCCCAGCGAGAGCCTTCACCGTCCGCTCCCGGTGAAAAACGATGGCGCCACACAGTAGAGCCACTCCGATTCCCAACTCCCAGCGAAGTTGGTGCTCTCCGAGCTGATCGAGCAGATCGCGGTGCTCTAGAAGGTAATCGATAATCTGTTCTGGCGACGTGAAAATTGGCTTGCCCTCAAGTGGATGTGGAACGGTCAGAAGGTGATTGATCACATTGCGAGTCAACAGCTCTAGTGCAACCCGGTTGACACCGACGGGCACTCCCGGGCCGATATCGAATACTTGGCGGAGGGACTCTGTATGATCCTGGAGACGGAACGAGTCCGGGGAGTGTGCAACGGCGTTCCTAATCTCGCGCAGGCGGTGGATCGCCTTCCCAACCGCGGCAGGTACTAGTCGGGCGAGTACGGCGAGATTGACTTTCGAGGATGAGGTCGAGAGTGGTCCGGGATAGTCGAGGAGACTCTTGAGAGTCTTGCGGCTCAGGTCCGGTGGTGCGAGTTCTTCGAAGAGGCGTCTGAGGCTATTGTCGACAAGCTGAGCTGCAATGAGGACAGCACCGCGGTCAGATTCGCCTACGAGCGCCTGCAGCGTCGGCCCGAAGAGCGCGACAACCTCAGGGTGACGGAGGAAATGTGCATCGTCCGACTCGGAATTGGTTCCAGGCATGGCTGTTGACCGTGACGCCTAACGGTACTTGAGTTCAGCGGCGGCAACCGG
>DASYQD010000128.1:0-10105 GCA_036005845.1 Thermoanaerobaculia bacterium
ACGTCATCGCGAGCGCAGCGAAGCGATCTCGATGCTGCGTAGCCGCATTGGCCCGGCTTGACCCGCGGCCGGCCCGTTGCTACCTTCGTGTCTTGCTACAGCGCCATATTCGTCCTCGGGCCTCGCAAGGAGATCCCACAACATGAAGCCGTTCGTCATCCGGATCTGCACCGGGATCGCTCTCGCCTTCGCCGTCGTCTCCTCCGCCTTCGCCACCTCGTTCGTTCGCGTCTCTGATGAGGTGCTCGTCGACCAGGCGAGCCTCATCGTCGCCGGCACCGTCGTCTCCCGCACGGCCCCGCACGGTCTGATGGCGACCGACTATCGAGTGCGCGTCGACGAGGTGCTCGCCGGCGAGGCGGGCTCCGGGGAGCTCGTCGTGCGTGTGCCCGGCGGCGGCGACGGCCCAGCACGGCGCAAGATCTGGGGCGCGCCGTCGTTCCAGCCCGGCGAGCGCGTGCTGCTCTTCCTGGTGCCGAGCGAGAACGGAACTTGGCGCGTGCTCCATCTCTTCCTCGGCGCCTTCCACCAGGCGCAAGCCGGCGAGCGCACGCTCGCCGCACGCGACCTCTCGGAAGTGAGCGAGGTGAAGGTCTTCGCCGACGGCGAGCTGGAGGCCGGTCCCGCCGACGCCGAGCCCGTGCGCGACTTCGCCGCCTTCGCGCGCTGGGCCGCGGCGCGCCGGCGCGGCGAGACGGCGCCCGACTATCGGCTCAGCGGCGAAGCGGCCGCCGAGGCCCGCCGCATCGCTGGCAAGGCCACCTATTTCGAAGACCCGGATGACGGCAAGCGGATGCGCTGGTTCACCTTCGACACCGGCGGCAACGTCGGTTTTCGCGCCTACCGACAGGGACAAGTCGGACTGGCGGGCGGTGGCTACAGCGAGTTCCAGACCGCGCTCAAGGCCTGGAACGACGAGCCAGAGACGCCCATCGACTACCGCTACAGCGGCAAGACGAGCGTCAACTACGGACCCGACCCGCATGCACCTGAAGACAACCTCAACACCATCGTCTTCAACGACCCGCGCAACCTGATCGAGCCGTTCGACTGCTCGCAGGGCGGTGTCCTCGCCTTCGGCGGGCCGGTCTACCTGCTCGCCACCCAGGCCTTCCACGGTGAGCAGTTCCACCCCATCACCAGCGCCGACATCGTCGTCGCCGACGGTCTCTCCTGCTTCTTCAACAGCAGCCCCAACGCCACCAAGGCGGCGCAGGAGCTGTTCGCGCACGAGCTCGGCCACACGCTGGGGCTGGCGCACTCCTGCGGCGACGACGTCTCGCCCGACTGTTCGGCCAGCGCGGCGTTCAACGACGCGCTGATGCGCGCCTTCGTGCACGACGACGGGCGCGGCGCGCTTCTCGCCAGCGACGACAAAGCCGGTATCCGTTCACTCTACGCCGGCGGCACCAGCGGCAGCCCGCCGGCGGCGCCAACCAACCTCATGGCGGTTGCCACCTCGACCTCGACCGTCCACCTCACCTGGCAGGACAACGCCAACGATGAGACCGGCTTCGTGCTGGAGTTCGCGCAGATCGGCAGCGGCGTCTTCCACCAGTTCGGCGGCGAGCTGCCGGCGAACACCACCGCGGCCGACGTCAGCGGTCTCAGCGAGGCGACCGGCTATCTCTTCCGCGTCAAGGCGCGCAACGCCAACGGCGACTCGGCGTACTCGAACGTGGCCAGCGCCGCCACCAATGCCACGGTCGTACCGTGCGTCGAGAACGCCACCACCCTCTGCCTCGACCACGACCGCTTCGAGGTCACGGTGCAGTGGACGACCAGCGACGGCACCACCGGCGCCGGCCAGATGATCCCCTTCACCGACGAGTCGGGGCTGGTGTGGTTCTTCTCCGCCACCAACCTCGAGCTGATGCTGAAGGTGATCGACGCCTGCGTGGCGCCCTACGACCACTTCTGGGTCTTCATCGGCGGCATCACCGACGTGCAGTTCGTGACCACCGTCGTCGACACCCACACCGGGGTCGTGCGCGTCTATCTCAACGACCTCGGCCACCCGGCCAACGCGGTGACCGACACCAGCGCCTTCGCGACCTGCCCGTGAATCGCCCTCGCAGCGAGGAAACCACCAAGCGAGTCCGTCCCAGACGAGTGACACCAGCGCCGTCAGGCGCGAGGAGGACCTATGCAGAAGCAGGTCACTCGGCCGTTTCCCCCACGAAGGGACTTCGCCTCACTCTCGATGCGGGACCTTCTCGACGCTCGCGAGGCGTACCACGTCCATCTCTCCACCCTCGAGAACGTTGTCGCCACGGCCATCGGCCGCTACCTAATTCGCAGCGACGACTGGTTCGCGAGCCATGCGCCCGGTCAACCCAGACCGCCGCACGTCGTCAAGCCGACTGGCCCGCGCACGCTCGAGAGATCGGTCGTCAGGCCGTGGTCGTGGCCCTGCGTGCTCGTCTTCGTGCGCAAGTGGCAGACGCCGGACCAGCTGGGATCGGAAGAGGTGCCGCGCTCGCTCTACCTTCCAGACGGTCGCGTGATCCCGACCTGTGTCGTGCTCGCGGAGCCCGATGAATCGCCGCCTCCGCCGGTACCCGGTCCGTCGCAGGCAAGCGAGCTTTTCGGCGGCGGCTATTCCTGCGTTCGCAATCACCAGGGCATCGACCACTTCGGGACGATCGCCTGCCTGGTGACGCGCGACGGCTCGTATTTCGCGCTGACCAATCGCCACGTGGCCGGCGCTGGTGGCGAAGAGGTGGGGGTCTACGCGCGCGGCGCGTATCGCAAGGTGGGCACGAGCGCCGGCATCTCCAGTGGCGAGCTCACGGTGCCGCAGGCCTTCCCTGCGTGGCCCGGCGAACGCACGCTTCTGACCCTCGACGCAGGCTTGATCCGCATCGACGACATCGGCGAGTGGACCTCGCAAGCCTTCGGCATCGGCGAGATCGGAATGCCATTCGATGCCACTGAATGCACGGTGACGCTCGACCTGATCGGCTGCCCGATGCGGGCCTTCGGCGGCACCAGCGGAGTCATCGAGGGGGAGATCCGCGCGCTCTTTTTCCGCTACCAGTCCCTCGGCGGTATCGATCGCGCGACCGACGTCTTGATCGGCGCGGTGAGCGAGACCACGCCGGGCGCGAGAAAGCCGTCCGCCCCTTTCACGCGTCCAGGCGACTCGGGCACGGTCTGGTTCTACGACCCGCCGGCGGCGGGCGAGGAGCCGATGCCGGGGACCCGCGAGGGCCACGCTCCACCTGAGCGCGGGGAGCGCGCGCGCCGCTTGAGGCCGGTCGCGATGCAGTGGGGCGGTGAGCGCTTTCGCACCGAGGATGGCCGCTCGAGCGCGTTCGCCCTCGCGAGCTTCCTCTCCACGACGTGTCGCGAGCTCCGCGTCGAGGTAGTCCGCGACTGGAGCACAGGACATGACGAGTATTGGGGAAAGATCGGCCACTTCACCATCGGCTGGAAGGCCTGCGACCGCGTCGCCAAGGCGGGGGGTGCGTTGGGCGCCCTGATGAAGGCAAACCAAGAACGGATCGGATTCGGCGACGACGACCTGGGCAAGGGCTCGCAGTTCCACATGGGCCAGGGGGCCTTCGTTCCGTTGGCCGACGTGCCCGACTACGTCTGGGTGCGTTCCCACAAGAACGAGCCGATCCAGCACTTCGCCGACATCGACATCGTCGACATCGACGGCGGACCGTCGCTGCTGGAGCGGGGCTTCAGTGACCCGAGCAGCGTTGCTGCCTCCGTGTGGAAGGCGTACTTCGACGGTTTTGCCGCCGCCGGTGTGGGCCCCGAGGAAGGCGCGATTCCGTTCCGAGTGTGGCAGCTCTGGGACGCCATGGTCGAACACCTCCGCGATCGCGACGTGCTGCGCTTCGTGGGCGCCGCCGGAGTGCTCGCGCACTACGTGGGAGACGCGTCGCAGCCGCTCCACTGTTCCTTCATGCACCATGGCCGACCGCCGATGGTGACTCGGCATGGCCGTGAGTATCCCGTGCCTCGCAGCAGCCCCGAATTCCAGGCGTTCAAAGACACCCGCGAGGCGTTGATCCACGGCATCTACGAAGAGACCATGCTCGAGGTCAAGCCGCTCGACGCCCTCGTCGCCGTCGACGCGGAGCTCGCAGAGATCGCGACCCACTCGTCCACCATCCGGAGCGGGCATGACGCGGCTGTCCGCACGCTGGCACTCATGCACTCCGCGCAGAATCGGCTGTCACCGGAAGAGATCATCGACGCCGACGACCCGTCCAATGGGGGCGAGAAGACGCGGGCCAAGGCGCTTTGGAACAACGAAAAGATCCGCGTCGAGACGATCCGGTCCCTGGCCGAGAGCGTGGCTCTGCTGGCCGACCTCTGGACGTCCGCCTGGCGGGAAGGTCAGGGAAGCGCGCTGCCAGCCGAAGAAATCCGAGAGTTCGAAGAGTCCGAGCTCGCCGACCTCTATCGCCACGACCCGACGTTCGTGCCCAGCCTTTCCCTGAATCAGATGGCCGAGAGCGGGGATTTCGAGCCTCCGGTATAGCGAATCGCTCAGGTTCCTAGACCCGACTGCGGCGTGCACGGAGCGCCGGTGGCAGGTAAGATATGTGCCGGGCTCCGCCGCAAGAACGTGCGACTCCCCACCGGCCGTCGGGCCGGGCCGCGGCCGCTTTTTACCGACCACCGAGGAGGCGCGATCGATCCATGGCGACCAAATACATCTTCATCACCGGCGGCGTCGTCTCCTCCCTCGGCAAGGGCGTCGCCGCGGCATCCGTGGGCGCCATCCTCGAGTCGCGCGGCTTCTCGGTGACGCTGATGAAGTTCGACCCCTACGTCAACGTCGACCCGGGGACGATGTCGCCCTACCAGCACGGCGAGGTCTTCGTCACCCACGACGGCGCCGAGACCGACCTCGACCTCGGCCACTATGAGCGCTTCACCCACACCGTCACCTCGCGCAAGCACAACTACACGACCGGCCAGATCTACTCCTCGGTGATCGAGAAGGAGCGGCGCGGCGACTATCTCGGCAAGACGGTGCAGGTGATCCCGCACATCACCGACGAGATCAAGGCGGCGATGCACGGCGTGGCGCAGATCAACGGCCAGGTGCACGACGTCGTCATCGTCGAGATCGGCGGCACCGTCGGCGACATCGAGTCGCTCCCCTTCCTCGAAGCGATCCGGCAGATGCGGCTCGAGCTCGGGCGCAACAACGCCGTCAACATCCACCTCACGCTGGTGCCGTACATCAAGGCCGCCGACGAGCTGAAGACCAAGCCGACGCAGCACTCGGTGGCGACGCTGCGCGCCATCGGCATCTCGCCCGACGTGCTGCTCTGCCGCGTCGACCGGCCGCTCGCCGAGGACCTGCGCAAGAAGATCGGCCTCTTCTGCAACCTCAACGCCGAGCAGGTGATCGCCGCCCGCGACGTGCCGACGATCTACGAAGTGCCGCTGATGTTCTCGCGCGAGGGCCTCGACGAGTTGCTGCTCGACCTGCTCAAGCTGCCGTCACAGCACGAGACCGACCTCTCGGGCTGGGAGGCGCTGGTCTCCAGGATCAAGCACCCGCACGACTCGGTGAAGGTCGGCATCGTCGGCAAGTACGTCGAGTTCCCCGACTCCTACAAGAGCTTGAACGAGGCGCTGCTCCACGGCGGCATCGCCAACGACGCCAAGGTCGAGCTCGTCTACGTCAACGCCGAGGAGATCGAGGGGCCGCACTGGCCGCGCGAGATCTTCGAGGTCGACGCCCTGCTGGTGCCCATCGGCTTCGGCAAGCGCGGCACCGAAGGGAAGATCCGCGCCATCCGCTTCGCCCGCGAGCACAAGGTGCCCTTCTTCGGCATCTGCCTCGGCATGCAGTGCATGGTGATCGAGTACGCGCGCAACGTCTGCGGCATCTCGACCGCCAACTCCACCGAGTTCGACGCCGACACGCCCGACCCGATCATCTACAAGCTGCGCGACCTGCTCGGCGTCGAGGCGATGGGCGGTACCATGCGGCTCGGCGCCTACCCGTGCCGGTTGAAGGAAGGCACGCTGGCGCGGCAGGTCTACGGCGTCCCCGAGGTGCAGGAGCGGCACCGCCACCGCTACGAGGTCAACCAGCGCTACCTGCCGCGGCTGCAGGAGGCGGGGCTGCTGGTGTCGGGGCTGTCGCCGGACGGCAAGTTCGTCGAGATGGTCGAGCTGCCGGTTTCTGGTCCCGGTGCGCACCCGTGGTTCCTCGGCTGCCAGTTCCACCCCGAGTACCAGAGCAAGCCCACCGATCCGCACCCGCTGTTCGTGTCGTACATCGGCGCCGCGCTGGAGCACAAGCGGCGCCGCGATCGCGCCGGCGCCGAGAGCGAGCGTGAGCGCGAGGCGACAGTGGTACCGGCGACCGCGACGCCGCGCGCGCCCGACGAAGCGCCGGCGCCGGCGGCGGTGCGAGCGGCCGAGCGGGTCCCTTGAGCGCGGCTCTCAGCGCGGATCGACCCGCGACGGCGTCGCGAGCGCGCGCCGGAGCCGAGCCGTGACCGTTGTGCGCGCGATCGAGCTCGCGCCCGGCATCACCATCGGCGGCGATGTCTTTCCCTTCATCGCCGGCCCCTGCGTCATCGAGAGCGAGGAGCTCGCGCTGGACGCGGCGCGGCGGCTGGCGGCGATGGCGCATCGCCTCGGGCTGCCGCTGATCTTCAAGGCTTCGTTCGACAAGGCGAATCGCACGTCGGTGAAGAGCTTCCGCGGGCCCGGCCTCGAAGAGGGCCTGCGCGTGCTGCGGCTGGTGCGCGAAGAGACCGGCCTGCCGGTGCTCACCGACGTGCACGCGCCCGAGCAGTGCGCTGCGACGGCCGAGGTCTGCGACGTGCTGCAGATCCCGGCTTTCCTATCGCGTCAGACCGACCTGCTGTTGACCGCGGCGCGCACCGGACGCGCGGTCAACGTCAAGAAGGGCCAGTTCCTCGCCCCCGAAGACGCGCGGCACGCAGTCGAGAAAGCAGCGGCGGTGGGCAACCACCGCATCTTCATCACCGAGCGCGGCGTCTCCTTCGGCTACCACAACCTCGTCGTCGACATGCGCTCCTTCACCATCCTCCACGACCTCGGCATCCCGGTCGTCTTCGACGTCACCCACTCGCTGCAACTCCCCGGCAAGGGCGAAGGCGTCACCGGCGGCGACCGCCGCTTCGCCGAGCCGCTGGCGCGCGCCGCCGTCGCCGCCGGCGCCGACGGGCTCTTCATGGAAGTCCACCCCGACCCCGACCACGCCCTCTCCGACGCCGCCACCCAGCTCACCTTCGATCGCGCCGAAGCGCTGGCGATCTCAGCACTCGAGATCCGCCGCGCGCTGCAAGCGGCCGTGCCGCTGGTCTAGGGGCAGAGCTGGTTCCCAACAGCCCGCCGGTGGACTCATCGTCCAGCGACACGAAGAAGTCTTTCTCGGGGCAGGCGAGAAGCCAATCGATCAATCCAAGGAAGGTTCGATTACCTCGAGCTCCTTGAATTGGCTCCCGAAGAAACCGCGGTCACGCGTCAGCAGCGCGTCGGCTTGCTTGAGCGCGTGGGCGGCGACCAAGAAGTCGCCAATCATGCGACGGCGATGCCGGGTTCGGGGGTTCTCGGCGCAGTATTGCTGCCAAGAGACGCCCGCAAAGTCGGCGGACGATGCCGACATCGGCTCGTACGTCACGTCCAGCGCTGCCATCGCGGCGAGGAAGTCTTCGGTCGTGGCAAAATGCGCGCGGACCTCGCTCCACACCACCTCGCAGGAAACCAGTACGCCGGCATCGAAAGCCCGCCGGAGTGCCGTCCGAGAAGCCTCGCCGAACTCGGCGTCGGCGGCGAAGACATCGAGTAGGACCGACGAATCGACCGCCGTCTTCAACGACGCCGCTTCCGTCTGGGTTCCTCGGCGGGCCCTCTCATCTCGGTGAGGACTTCGTCTACGGACCTGCCGAGGTCGAGGATGCCATAGACCCGATCGACGGGATGCTCGGCGGGTACTACTCGACGCAGTAGGGCTCCATCGGGTCGCAGCTCGAACTCCACTCTCGTGCCTGGTCGAAGGCCGAGCCGCTGGCGCACCTCCACCGGAACGGTCACCTGGCCCTTGGATGAGATGGTGCTCTCCACGAGGTAAAGAATGGCGCTCTTTACCGCTGTCGTCAAGCAGATCTCGGCCGGACGGCGCTATACTCCCGCGCCATGCCGGCCAGGCCTCCTCGGGAGGTGGCGCGGGAGGTCCTGGAGATCGAGTCGCAGGCCATCCGCGACCTCCTGCCGCAGCTCGACGAGGCGTTCGACCGCGCGGTGGAGCTGCTGAAGAGCTGCCGCGGCCGCGTCGTCTGCACCGGCATGGGCAAGAGCGGGCTCGTGCTGCAGAAGATCGCGGCGACGCTCTCCTCCACCGGTACGCCGGCGCTCTTCCTCCATCCCGCCGAGGCGATCCACGGCGATCTCGGCGTGCTGGTCGACGGCGACGTCGTGCTCGCCGCTTCGAACTCCGGCACCACCGAAGAGCTCCTGCGGCTCGTCGAGACGCTGAAGCGGATCGGCATCCCGCTGGTCGCCATCACCGGCCGGCCCGGCAGCCCGCTGGCGCGGCTCGCCGACGTGCATCTGTCGGTGGCGATCCGCCAAGAGGCGTGCCCGCTGAACCTCGCGCCCACCGCGTCGACCACCGCCACGCTCGCCGTCGGCGACGCGCTGGCGATGGCGGTGATGGAGGCGCGCGGCTTCACCGACGAGGACTTCGCGCGCCTGCACCCCGGCGGCCAGCTCGGCAAGCGACTCTTGCGCGTGCGCGAGCTGATGCACGCCGGCGAGCAGCTCCCGAAGGTGCATGCCGAGACCTCGATGCGCGATGCCATCTACGAGATGTCGAAGAAGGGTCTCGGCATCACCGCCGTCGTCGATGGCGAGGAGCGGCTCCTGGGCGTCATCTCCGACGGCGACCTGCGCCGCGCCCTCGAGCACGACGACGGCCTGCTGCGGCGCAGCGCCGGCGAGTGCATGCGCACCTCGCCGAAGACGATCTCGGGCGACGAGCTGGCGCCGGCGGCGCTCAAGAAGATGGAAGACCACCGCATCACCGCGCTGATGGTGTGCGACGAGGCGGGGCGGCTCGAGGGCGTCGTGCACGTGCACGACCTCTGGCGGCTGGAGCTCTTCTAGTGCCGCCTAGCGACCACGACCGCGGCGCAGCGGCCAGCGCATTCGGCGATGCGGCCGCCGCGCCGGCTCGGCTCTGCCGTTTATCCACCGAGGAGTTCGACCGCCGCGCGCGCGCCATCGACTGGCTGGTGCTCGACGTCGACGGCGTGCTCACCACCGGCCTCGTCTCCTACCTCTCGCAAGGCGGCGAGATGCTCACCTTCGACATCCACGACGGCCACGGCATCAAGCTGGCGCAGCGCGCCGGCATCAAGGTGGGCGTGCTCTCCGGCCGCGGCAGCGGCGCCCTGCGCACGCGCGCCGAGGACCTCGAGCTCGACGCGGTGGTGATCGGCCGCCACGACAAGGGCGCGGCCTTCGCCGAGATGTGCGAGCGCCACGGCATGGAGCCGTCGCACGTGGCGGCAGCGGGCGACGATCTGCAGGACCTGCCGCTGCTCGCCGCCTGCGGCCTCTCTTTCGCTCCCGCCGACGCGGTGCCGGAAGTGCGCGAGGCCGTCGACTGCGTGCTGTCGCGCGCCGGCGGCCGCCGCGCCGTGCGCGAGATGATCGAGCTGGTGCTCAAGGCGCGCGGGGCGTGGGAGGAGATCGTCGCCTCCTTCCGCCGGCAATGAGCTCGTCGAGCTGGCGCGCGCTGTGGCGCCGCCTGCGCTCGCGGCTGGTGCCGCCGGTGACGGCGGCGCTGCTCTTCCTGGTAAGGCTGTTGGGTTGGCGAGGCGCGCAGCGGGTCGGAGCGTGGCTCGGCAAACTGGCGTGGCCGCTGGCGCGGCGCGATCGGCGCCGCGTGCTGGAGCACTTGGCGATCGCCTGGCCCGAGATGCCCGAGCGCGAGCGGCAGCGGCTCGGCCGCGCCTGTTTCGCGCACTTCGGCACCATGCTCTTCGAATGCCTCTACCTGCTGCGCGCCGAGTGGAGCGGCGTGCAGCGGCGGGTGCGGATCGAAGGGTGGGAGGCGATCGAATCACTGCGCGCGGCCGGCCGG
>DASYQD010000129.1:0-48781 GCA_036005845.1 Thermoanaerobaculia bacterium
CCCCGGCCCGGGCCGCGCGCGCTTCGCCACCTTCCGCGGCCCCGGCCGCCCCGGCGCCTTCGCCGGCCGCCGCCTCGCCGACTATCTCGACCTCACCGACTCGCAGCGCGAGAGCGCCCGCAAGCTCTTCGAGGCGCAGCGCGACAAGGTGCGGCCGATCTTCGAGCAGCAGCGCGAGCTGCGCGGCCGGCTCGACGACATGCTCGACGACGCCAACGCCTCCGACGCCGCCATCGGCCAGCTCGTCAAGCAGCTGCGCGCCAACCGCCAATCGCTCAAGACGGCACGCCAGCAGATGCACGACCAGCTCGCCGGCCTGCTCGACGCCAACCAGAAGGCCAAGCTCGAGCAGCTGCGCAGCGTGATGGAAGGCTTCCGCGACGGCGCGCGTCGCCACCGCCGCGGCTGAGCCGACTCAATAACGGCGCCACAGGCGCAAGCCGGCAGCCGTCGACGACACCTGGAAGCGAGCGGCCAGCACCGGAGCGTACGGGCTGGCCGCCGCCGCTTCGCCGTTGATCTCCTGCACCTCGATCGAGCGCCAGGCCGCGAAGGCGCGGGTGAGCTGGACGCGAAACACCTCGAGGAAGTCGTCGATGCGCGGATGGTCGGGCGCCACCAGGAAGCGCAGCCGCCTGCCGCGGCCCTCCGACGTGAGCACCAGCGTGCTGCCCTGGAAGACGAGGTGCGAGCCGGCAGCGCGCCGCGGGAAGAGGCCGCGGAAGCCTTCGAGCCCGAGGCCGCTCGGCGCCGCGGGATCGAGAGCGCTCACCCACCAGACGGCGTCTTCGGGCAGCTCGCGGCGGAGCCGGCGCACGGCGGCCGGGGAGGCGAACTGCGGACCGGGCACGCCTTCGAAGAACGCGCCCGCCGCCACCTCGCCCGAGAGCTCCATCAAGCGCAGCGCGCGGAACACCTGTCGCCACTGCAGCGCGGGCAGCTCGCGCAGCAGCAGCTCGCGGAAGACGACGCCGTAACGCTGCAGCAGCAGCCGCGCGCGCTCCTTCTGCCGCTCCTCGCGGTCGAGTGGGTCGGCGGCAGCGTCAGGATCCGGCGAGGCAAGCGGATACCAGCGGCCGGTGAAGGCGCGGCTCGCCTGCCAGCGCGCGAAGCCGCGGCCGCGCATCCTCCCTCCGGTGAGCCCGGGCGCCGGCTGCGCGGCCTCCGCGGCGGCGGGGCGGAAGCGGGTGAGCACTCCCTTCCGCACGGCGACGAAGGTGTCGTTGGTCACGGTGCCAGCCCACGCCGCGCCCCACAGGCGCGCGGTCAGCGCGCCGGTGTTACCGCCGGCCGAGGGCAGCAGCTCGGGCAGCGTGAAGCGGCCGGGACCGGGGAACAGCGGGCCCGCCGCGCCGGGCCTCGCAGCGTCGCCGCCGTCAGCACCAGCCGCCGCGCCCGCGTCCGGCGCGCCGGTCGCGCCGGCATCCCCCTCCTCGCCGTCCACCTCCTCGGCGCCGCGCTCTTCCTCGAGCGTTGCTGGGTCCACTGCCCACCCTTCGGGCCGCAGCAGCGGCACGTCTTCGGGAAAGGCGAAGGTAAGCCGCTCCTTACCGACTCCCAGCCACAGGAGATCCGTTTCTTGGAGCAGCGTGTCGAGCCAGGCCGTGTGGTACGGCTCCAGCCGCGCCGGCAGGAGGTCGGTCTCCCACGACGCCGCCGGCGCCGCCCAGCCGAAGAGCCGCTCGAGCGCCGACTGCAGACCGTCGATGCCGTCGCGCCGCGGCGCCAGCCCCTGTTGCACGGCGAGGAAGAGCGGCAATCGCGCGAGCGGTTGCGGCGCCAACTGCGGCCGCGCCGCCGCGCGCACCATGCGCAGCAGCCGGCCGAAGTTCTCGGCGTCGCAGACCTGCACGACGTCGGCGCCGGCGAGCAGCTCGCCGACGACGACACGCTCGGCGTCGACCAGTTCGTCGAGCAGCGGCACCAGCCGTTCGGGCTCCAGTCGCCAGACATCGGCGAGCACCTCGCGTTCGAGCGGCCCGTAGAAGCGAAGCCACTCCGCGAGCCACTCACCGAGCGCCGCCTCGGGCTCGTCGAGCACCGCGGGTGAGGCGCGGCGGGCGAGCGCCAGCAGCTCGCGAGCCTCCGCCTCATCGAGCGTTGCATCGAGCGCGAACGGCCGTGCCAAGGCGACCTGCGAGTCATCGAGCCCGAGCACGGCGAGCAGCCGTGGCAGCAGCTCGACGGCCGTGATGAGGACGAGACCGTCATCGCGCGAACCCGGAGTGATCGAGGTCGCTTCAGCATCGAGATTGCTTCGTCGCTGCGCTCCTCGCAATGACGCTTCCCCGAGGCCGGCGGGCCCGGGCAGAGTAAGTGCAATCAGCCGCGGCAGCGCCGGCTCGAGCGCCGTGACCAGCTCGCCCTCGACGACTCCCGCGTCGCGCGCCACCGCGTCCAGCAGCTCGCGCCACTCGCCGAGCGGAAGCGCCAGCCGCTCGCGGACCCAGTCCGCCACCTCGTCGGGCGCCGGCGCGTAGCCGGGCCAGGTGCGCTGCAGCTTGCGCCGCAGCTCTTCGGCGGCCGCGGGCGGCACGCGTGGGCGCAGCGCCGCCGACAGCGTCACCTCCGCGAGCAGGTCGTCGCCCAGCCGCGACGGCCCGCCCTCGGGCGTGTCGTCCTCGTACATCAGCTTGTTGGTCTGCTTCCAGCCCAGGTTGGCGGCGAACGGCGATGGCTTGCTGGTCACCACCTCGACCACCTCGATCGCGCCGTGCTCGACCTCGCCGAGGAGGTCGCGCAGCGTGCCGAGGTCCATCTCGTCCTGCAGGCAGGTGCGCCAGGTCTCGAGCAGCAGCGGGAAGTCGGGGAAGCCGCGCACGGCGTCGAGCAGCCGCTTGCTGCGCTGGCGGTTGAGCCACAGCGGCACGCGGTGCCGCTGGTCGCCGCGCGGCAGCAGCAGCGCGCGGCCGGCGTTCTCGCGGAAGCGGGCGCCGAAGAAGCCGGAGCTCTCGAGGCGCCGGCGCAGCAACGGCAGCAGGCGTTCGCTCTCGACCAGCGCGAAGAGGTCGTCGCCGGGCATCTCATGCGGCAGCTCCAAGGCAAGCGCGTCGTCGTCGTGCGTCACCTGCAGGCGGGTGCCGAAGCGCTCCTCCCAAGCCGAAGCGAGCGCCATCGCCAACGGGCGGTTGACCTGCCCGCCCCACATCGTGTGCAGCACGACGCGCGGTCGAGGATCCACGGCCTGCGGGTCGCGCACGCGCTCGACCAGCACCCGCCGGCGGTGGGGAAGCGCCGGTCCGGTGGCGGTGCGCTGGCCTTCGATGTAGCGCGTCAGATCCTCCGCGGCCGCCGCCACCAGCGGGCAGCGCTCGGCGAGCGCTGCGGGCAGTGATTCAGCCGAGTGCTCGCCGAGGTAGGTGTCGGCGAACGCCAGCAGCTCGCCGACGCGCTTCGCCAGGTGAAACGAGCCGTCGTTGTCTTCGCCGCGCCAGAACGGGGCCATCGCCGCATCACCCGCCGCCGGTACGACGAGCACGTCGTTGTGAGTGATCTGCGCGATGCGCCAGGTCTGCGCGCCGAGCACGAAGCGGTCGCCGATGCCACGCTCCCAGACGAACTCCTCGTCGAGCTCGCCCAGGCGCGCCAGCGAGCCCTGCAGGCGCAGGTGGAAGTAGCCGCGGTCGGGGATGGTGCCGCCCGCCGTGTAGAGCCAGCGCGCCGCGCCCGGCCGTGCCTTCACCGAGCCGCTCAGCCGGTCGATGGCGACCCGCGGCACCAGCTCGCGCACGCGGGAGTCGGCGTAACGGCCGGCCAGCATCTCGAGGACCAGGTCGAGCTGTTGGCGCGGCAGCTCGTGGTACGGGTCGCTCGTGCGCAACTCGTCGTAGAGGTCGTCGGCGTCGCGTTCTTCGGCGGCGACCATCGACAGCACCACCTGGGTGAGCACGTCGAGCGGCGCCGCGATGGGAGCGAGCGGCTCGATGTCCTGCGCCAGCGCCGCCGCCGAGACGGCCGCAGAACGCAGCAGGTCGCGGCCGTAGAGCGGGTAGAAGCGCCCGCGCGAGACGGCACCCACCGCGTGGCCGGCGCGGCCGACGCGCTGCACCGTGCTCGCCACCGAGAACGGGCTCTGCACCAGCAGCACCTCGTCGAGGTCGCCGATGTCGATGCCGAGCTCGAGCGAGCTGGTGGCGACGAGCGCGGGAAGGCGACCCTCCTTGAAGCGCCGCTCGACGGCGAGGCGGATCTCCTTCGACAGCGAGCCGTGGTGCGCGTAGGCGACGTCCGCCGGCTGCCCCTCGTTGAGGAAGCGCGTCAGCTTCTCGGCCATGCGGCGGCTGTTGGTGAAGATGAGCGTCGTGCGGTTGGCGTGGATGCGCTCGCGCAGCGCGGCGATGAAGGGGCGCCAGAAGTCTTCGCTGCGCTGCGGCCCGGCGAAGCCGGGGACGGCGGTGACGGGGTGTGGTAGCGGAGCGTCGAGATTGCTTCGTCGCTGCGCTCCACGCAACGACGACGCAGACCGGCCGGCTCGCGGCGAGCTTCCTACGATGGCGCGGCCTTCATCGCTGTCATCGCGAGGGCGCGCAGCGCCCGTGGCGATCTCGATGCCTGAGCGACCACCGCCTCCCACCGTGCCGCTCGGCTCCTGCGGCATTCCACCGTCGAGCGGCAGCGCCGCCGGCAGCTCCACGGTCATCTCGTAGACCTTCGCCGAAGCCGCTTGGAGCACGACGACCGGCCGCGGGCGGTAATTCGCCGTCTCGCCGTGCCCGTGGCGCACCCAGCCGCCGACGAAGCGGGCGATGCGCGGCAGCGGCTTCACCGTGGCCGACAGAGCGACGCGCTGGAACTCGCCGGCCAACCGCACCAGCCGGTCGACCGCCGTGATGAGGTGGGTGCCGCGCTTGGTGCCGGCGACCGCGTGCACCTCGTCGAGGATCACCGTGGCGACGGAGCCGAGCATCTCGCGCCCGGCCGAGGTGGTGATGAGGAGGTTGAGGCTCTCCGGCGTCGTGATCAGCACCTCGGGCGGGTGACGCAGCATCCGCCTCCGGTCGGCGGGCGGCGTGTCGCCGCTGCGCACCGCGACGCGCACCGGCGCCGGCATGGCGCCGGTCGCCGACCACGCCGACGTCAGCTCCGACAGCGGCGCCAGCAGGTTGCGCTCGACGTCGTTGTTGAGCGCCTTGAGCGGCGACACGTAGAGCACGCGCGTGCGCCCGCCTTCCCAGCTTCCCGACAGCAGCCGGTCGAGCGACCAGAGGAAGGCGGCCAGCGTCTTGCCGCTGCCGGTCGGCGCGGTGGCCAGCAGGTGCTCGCCGCGCGCGATCGCCGGCCACGCCTGCCGCTGCACGTCGGTGGGCGAGCCGAAGCGGCGCTCGAACCAGCCGCGGACAAGGGGATGAAAAGGCGCGAGAGGGTCCATGGTGGGCGGCGCGGCGCCGGCCCACCGGCGACGCCGGAGAACGTTAACGCGCGAGCCGCGTTCCTGCACGGTTGCTAGCATCAGGACGATGGGCGAGGTGCAGGCGCGGCCAGTCCGCGCGGTGGTCATCGACGATTCGCACTTCCAGTGCACGGTGCTGCGCCGCACGCTGGAGGCGCGCTACGGCGACAAGGTGCGGGTCGAGACTTACGCCGATCCGCTGCAGGCGGTGGAGCGGCTCGGCCCCGACATCGGCCTCTTGCTGCTCGACTGGGAGATGCCGGGGCTCGACGGCGGCGCCATGGTCGAGGAGGCGCGGCGCCGCGGCGTCGACTTGAAGCGGGTGATCATCCGCTCCGCCCGCCATGCCGACGAGTTGCACGAGCGCTTCGACGGCCGCGGCTGTCTGTGCGTCATCGAGAAGGGCGAGGCCGAGCAGCAGGCGGCCTTCCTGATGATCCTCGACGGCATCGTCAAGCGCAGCGGCCAGGCCGCCGCCGCCGGCAAGACATAGCGCCGCGGCCGCGGCGCGCGTCAGCCGTTCTCGCCGAGCTTGCGCAAGAGCCGATAGACCAGCCGCTCGTGCCCCGCGGCCTGGCTCTGGAACGCGATGCCCACCGCGCCGTCGTGCCGCCAGGCGACGCGGCCGTCGACCTGCAGCTCCTCGCCGTCGACGAGCAGCGCGAAGCGCACGGTGGTGCCCGCCGCCCAGTCGTCGGGCACGCCTTCCAGCGACAGGCCGCCCACCGACATGTTGGCGAGCTGCGCCGTCACCACGCGGCCATCGGCGAGGCGGATGCGCACCGGCGAGCGCAGGCGGATGCGCACCTCGGCCTGCTGGCCCAGCTCGAGCGCCGCCGCCGAGTTGAGGCTGCGCCGCCGCGCCGCGGTGTTCTGGATGCGCACCGCGAGCTGCGGCTCGGCGCGCAGCACCTCGAGCAGCGGCTCGCGCGCCAGACGCAATAGACGGCAGTCGGTGGCGGCGCGCGCCGAGGCCGTGCGCGTCGTCTCGTCGAATAGGCAGAGCTCGCCGAGCAGGTCGCCGGGGCCGATGCGGGCGAGGAGCTGCATGGCGCGGCCGACCTTGTCGCGGAAGACGGTGACCGTGCCTTCGACGACGAGGTAGACGGCGTCCGCGGACTCGCCGTGCGCGAAGACGAGGCGGCCTTCGGGCACCGGCACCTCGGCGCAGTGCGCGGCCAGCGAGCGCAGGCGCTCGGGCGAGAGGTCGCCGAAGGTCTCGCTGTCGGCGAGGATGGCGTCGAGCATTGGATCCCACCCGAAACCGGTCTGCCGTGGGCCGGCGGCATGCCGCGATGGGCGCGGCGAAGGTCAGATCAGCAAAGCCGGCGGAGCTTAGTACAGCTCGCCGGAGGGCGCGGCGGCGGGCGTCACAGCGTCCGTATACTGCGGCCACCGGTGAACTTCAGATGAGCTCCGCCCTCGAGCCGGCGAGCACCGCGCCAGAAGACGCGTCGCCCGCGCGCGTCGCGAGGCGCCGAGGCGAGCCTCGCCCCGCGGTGGTGGCGTTGGCCGTCGGCACGTTGACGGTCCTGGCGTTCCTGCCGGCGCTGCGCTGCGGGTTCGTGCACCTCGACGACCCGCAGACCGTGCCGCGCTACGCCGCGGTCATGCGCGGGCTGACGTGGGACGGCGTGCGACTGGCGTTCGGCGATCAGTTCTTTGGCCACTACGTGCCG
Organism: Thermoanaerobaculia bacterium; assembly: GCA_036005845.1. Lineage (GTDB taxonomy): Bacteria > Acidobacteriota > Thermoanaerobaculia > Multivoradales > JAIOJS01 > DASYQD01. The sequence continues at coordinate 7,069 of DASYQD010000129.1, forward strand.
CTCACCGTGCTGTCGCTGATGCTCGACTGGCAGCTGTGGGGCAGAGTGGCGTACGGCCACCACCTGACCAGCGTGCTGTTGCACGGGATCAACGCGGCGCTGGTGTTCCTGCTCTGGCGCCGCGCGACGTGCGTGGGCCTCGGTGTCGCGCAGACGTGGCGCGCGGCGGCAGTGGCGCTGCTGGTCGCAGTACACCCGCTGCGCGTCGAACCCGTGCTCTGGCTCACCGGGCGCAAGGACCTGCTCGCTGGGGCTGGCGGCTTGCTGGCGTTATGGCTCTACGTGCGCTGGCGCGAGGCGCCGTCGCGCCGCCGGTGGCTGGCGGTGACGCTCGCCTTTGCCGCCGCGCTGCTCGGCAAGGCGACCGCGCTCGTGGTGCCCGCGCTGATGCTCCTGCTCGATTTCTGGCCGCTCGAAAGAGTGTTCGTGCGCGACCGGCAAGATACTGCGCGCGACGTGGCTCGCCGCGTCCTCGCGCTCGTGGTCGAGAAGCTGCCCTGGCTGGCGATGAGCGCGGCGGCGGGCGTCGGCGCCTTGCTCAGCGCCCGCGCCGGCGAGGCGATGGCGGAGCTCGACGTCGTCCCGCTGTCGCAGCGCGCCGCCACGGCGGCGGTCGGCAGCGCCTCGTATCTGCGCATGACGTTCTGGCCCACCCGTCTCGCCGCGTTCTATCCGCTTCCCGCCGCAGGCTGGAGCGCGGCGCAAGTAACCGCAGCTGCAGCGCTGCTCGTCGCCCTCACCATCGCTGCGATCGCCGCCTTTCGCCGCTTCCCCTGGATCACCGTCGGCTGGCTCTGGTGGCTGGCGTGCCTGCTGCCCGTCTCCGGACTGCTGCAGGCCGGCGAGCAGGCCGCGGCCGATCGCTATACCTACTTCGCCTCGATCGGGCTGACCATGGCGATCGTCTGGACGGTCGCCGCATGGGCATTGCGCGCGCACTGGCGCCGCGTTGCCGCGGTGAGCGCGCTCGCCCTCGCGCTGCTCGCGTCCACCGCCGCGACGCGGGCGCAGATTCTCACCTGGCGCGACAGTGAGACCGTCTTCCGCCGCATGGTGGCGGTGACGCGCGGCACTCACTTCGGCCACCTCAACCTCGCCAACGTCCTCGCCGAGAGCGGCCGCCTACCCGAAGCTGTGCGGGAGTACCGCGAAGCCATTCGTCTGCGCCCGGACGTCGCCCTCGCTTGGACGGGCCTCGGTGCCGCCTTGCGCCGCCAGGGCGACACCGCGGGCGCGCGCGCCGCGCTCGAACGCGCCCTCCAGCAGTCGCCCGACCTCTCGGCCGCGCACCTGCAGCTCGCTGCCCTCTACGAGGAGCAGGGCGCGCTCGGCCCCGCCGCCGGCCACCTGGCGCGCGTCATCACCCTCGAGCCCAGGCACGCGCAGGCGTGGCAGGGTCTCGCCTCGATTCTTGGCCGCCCCGGCGCCGCGAAACAGGCGTTGCCCTTCGTCACCGCCATCGCGCGCAGCCATCCGGACTCCCCGGACGTCGCGCGGCTGCTGTCCGTGGTCCGCCAGCGCGCGGCCGCCGAGGACCGCTCCGCTCCCTAGCGGTTGAACGCCTCGCGCACCATCTCGGCGCTCACCTTCAGCCGGTAGCGCCCGTCGCCGACCATCTCGAGCGACTCCTGCGACCAGGGGTCGAACTCGAAGGCGTTGATGATGTCGGTGAAGATCGGCCGCAGCGAGCGGGCGCCGGTGCGGGCGTCGCGCGCCGCCTTCTCGGCGATGAGGGCCGCCGCCAGCTCCTCGATCTCGAGCTCGATGCCCATGACGTCGAAGAAGTTGCGCGAGCGCACGAAGGGCGAGTCGAAGGAGTGGAGGAGGATCTCGCGCAGCACGTCGGAGCCGAGGTCGTTGAGCAGCACGGTCTGGTCGAAGCGGGCGAGGAACTGCGGCACCATGCCGTACTCGAAGAGGTCCTGCGCCTTGAGGAAGTCGGCGAGCGAAAACCGCGTCTCGATGCGCACCTGGCCGTCGGCGTTGCGCACTGTGTGCGTGCGCAGGCGCTCGCCGCTGCCCGGCTTGGTGACGCGCTCGTAGACCTGGTCGTAGATCCCCTCGAAAGCGCCGCCGCAGAGGAACATCATGCGGTTGGTGTCGACGTCGAGCTTGACCGAGCGCTCCTCACCGTCCACCCAGGCGTGGGTCTTGTGGACGACGAGCTCGCCCTCCATCAGCGTCAGCAGGCCCTGCTGCAGCACGACACCGATGGCGTTCGGGCGGCCGGCGACGACCGACGACATCTTGTCGATCTCATCGACGCAGATCGTCGCCCGCTCGATCGCCTCCTTCAAGTCCTCGGCGCTCGGGTTGGGGCCGAGGATGGCGCGCGCCCGCTGCTCGACGGCGGTGAGCAGGCGGTCGGGGCGGAACTCCATGCGGTCGGAGTCGACGAGCAGGTTGGCGTTGATGATGGTGACCGAGCGGAACGGGCGGTACTCCGGCACCTCGTGGTAGAGGCGCTGGATGTTGTTCATGATCGTCGTCTTGCCGGTGCCCGATGGGCCGACGAGCAGCAGGTTGCCTGAGACCTTGCCGGTGGTGTGCTTGTAGATCGCCACCGCGACGTGGCGCAGCGCCTTGTCCTGGCCGAGCACGCCGCGGCGCAGCTCCTGGAAGATGAAGCGCGGGCGGATGTCGGTGAGCGGGCGCTCACCGGGTGGCGCGGTAGGAGTTTCGAGCTCGGGGATCATCGTGGCGGTGGTGGTGGGCATCGGAAAGTCATACGGAACGCCTCGGCGCGGCGTCGCTCGCGCACCGCTCGGCGGACTTCAGCGAGTGGATGCGCGCGCGATGGTGGCCGCAGGCGCGCCGACGGATTCGGGCACCGTCGCGCCGAGCGCCGCGAGCACCTTCTTCACGTACTGCTGCGTCTCGCGGTAGGGCGGGATGCCGTCGTAGCGGTCGACGGCGTGCTCGCCGGCGTTGTAGGCGGCGATGACGCGCACGGCGTCGCCCTTGAAGTAGTCGACGAGGAAGCGCAGGTAGCGGGTGCCGGCCTCGATGTTGCGCGCCGGGGTGAACAGCTCGTCGACGCCGACGCCGAAGCGGGCCGCCGTACCCGGCATGAGCTGCATGAGGCCGCGGGCGCCGGTGCGCGACACGGCGCGATGGTTGAAGGCCGACTCGACGCGCATCACCGCCGCCACCACGGTCGGGTTGACCTGGAACTTGCGGGCCGCGTCGAGCACCTGGTCACCATAAGGCGTCGATGGCGCCACGGCGTCGGCGGGGAACTCGAAGACGACGCCGGCGATCTCGTCGGCCTCGCCCGCCGGTAGCTCGGGCGCCGGGACGATCTCGTCGGCGAGGATGCGGTCGATGCGCAGCACCGACAGCGTCAGCACGCCGCCCGAGGGCAGCGTCAGGCGCGCCTGCTCGGGCCCCATCTCGTAGGCCTTGACCTTGAGCACGTCGCCACCCTGCAGCAGCACCAGCTCGGCGCGGGCCGAGGAGGCGGCGAAGAGGGCGAGGACGCCCAGGGCGAGGGGGAGGCTCAGCCTGCGGAGCATGGCTCCATGGTAACCGAAGGGCGCCGCCATTTGTTCCTACCCCGAGACCGACGATCGGGAGGGGGCGCCCCCTGCCCCTAGAGGGGACGGGGGGGTGAGGGGTGAAGTCAAGTAGCGCAGCACGACGAGTGTACGGTCGTCGGCCGGCGGGGCGCCTTGCGAGTGGGCGGCGACGGCGGCCAGCAGCCGGTCGCGCACCTGCGACGCGGTGCCGCCGCCGGCCAGCGTCCGATGGACGGCGTCATAGCCGAAAGGTTCGCCGTCGGGATCGGTCGTCTCGACCAGCCCGTCCGAGAGCCAGACGACGACGTCGCCGGGCGCCAGCTTGACCTCGGCCTTCGCGTAGCGGTTGCCGAGCACGCCGAGCGGCGGGCTGGGCAGCAGGATCTCCTCGACCTTGCCGTCACGCAGCACGTAGGTGGGCACGTGGCCGGCGTTGGTGAGCTCGAGGCGGCCGCTGCGGGGGTCGAAGGCCGCCAGCGTCGCCGTCACCAGCGGCCGGGCGCCGACGTTGCCCTGCCCTTCGCGCACCAGGCGGTTGAGCCGCTCGAAGACTTCGTGCGCCGGCAGTCGCTGCTCGACCAGCATGACGAGGGCCGCCTTGAGCATCGCCATGCGCAGACCGGCCGAGAGGCCGTGGCCGGAGACGTCGGCGATCACCACCATGAAGGTGCCGTCGTCGACCTTGAGCAGGTCGAAGTAGTCGCCGCCGATGGCGGCCGAAGGCTCGAAGTAGCTCGCCATCTCGACGGCCTCGGTGGTGGTGAGCGAGCTCGGCAGCAGGCTCTGCTGCAGCTCGCGGGCGACCTGCAGCTCCTTCTCCAGGCTCTCCTTCTGCGCCTCGGCGGCGACCAGCCCTTCGAGGCTCGCTGCCATCTCGTTGTAGGAGCGCTGCAGCTCGCCGAGCTGGTCCTTGCGGCGCACGGCGATGCGCAGCGAGAAGTCGCCGCGGCGCACCGCCTCGGTGGCGCGCGACAGGCGGTTGACGGCGCGCGACAGGCCGTAGATGAGGAAGAGGGCCATCAGCGTCGCCCCGGCGTAGATGTCGAAGAGGAGGAAGGCGACGAGGAAGAGGATGGCCCAGGCGGCGGCGTCGATATCGGCGCTGCTCGACACCACCTGCCGCACCAGCGTGCGCGGCGTGGCGTTCAAGAGGGCGCCCATCTCGCGCGCATCCCGCCGGCCGCCGCCAGCCAGCGGCCGCGCCGGGCCCAGCTTCTCGACCCAGGCGAGGAATGGGCGGTCGGCGAGCGGCAGCTCGCGGTTGGCGCTGCCGAAGAACTCGCGGCGCAGCGCCTCCTTGCGCTCGGAAATCTTCAGCGACACCGGCACCTGGTGGCCGAACATCTCGACATTGACCCGCTGGCCGGCCTCGCTCCAGGGCGCGATCTCCACCCACAAACCGCTGCGCTCGCGCAGCTCGCGGTCGAGGTCGCCCTGGTAGATGCCCAGCGTGGCGGTGCCGTCGCCGCCTTCCACGGCGGCGGTCATGGTAAGGCGCCCGCGCGGGTCGAGCACCAGCGGCACGTGCCGCGCCAGCCCAACGTCGCCGTTGGCAGGCTGCACCAGCCACTCGGGCCAGGTGTCGGGAGCGAAGCTGGCGCCGGCGGTGCGCTTGCCGTTCTTGTAATAGGCGAGCAGCACGTCGCCGTCGCGCAGGCGGGGCTTGCCGTCGCGGAAGGCGTCGAGGGCGTCGGCCGTCGTCTCCTCGAGCTCACGGTGGAACGCCACTGCAGTGTCGCGGAAGAGGTGGCCGACCAGCGCGCCGGCGAGGAGCCACAGGGCCACGCCGACGAGGATCGCCACCATCGGGATGGGCAGGACGCCGATGAGGAAGTACGAGAAGGCGAGCTTGCGGCCGACGCGCCAGAGGAAGCGGCGGAAGAGCCGGATGCCGCCCCACAGCGCCACCAGCACCACCGCCGCCGCGAGCGTGAGTACGTAGAGCGTGTGGAGGCCGAGCAGACGGGCCGCCAGCGAGCACAGCAGCAGCGCCCCGATCAGGGCCAGCGGCAGGGCGGTGCGCTTGCGCATAGGCGGGGTGAGGATCCTATGCCCCTGCCCCGGGGACTCCTACGGAAGAGCGGCGGCAAGGGTTGCGATACGATTCGCGGCCGCCGCGGCGCGCCTGAGCGCCGGACCTGGAAACCTCAAAGGAGGAACCGAGCGATGTCGCGACTGCCGCGCCACCTGGAGCACCTGCGCACGGGGTTCACCGCCGAGGCGATGTCGGCGGCGAGCTTCCGCGCCTACGCCGAGGACGCCGAGGCAGCCGGCAAGCCGAACCTCGGCAGCCGCTGGCGTGCGCTGGCCGAGGAGAAGGACCGGCTGGCCATCGAGCTGCTGCGCGCGGCCGGCAAGGTGGAGAGCGAGGTCACCCACCTGCGCGATGCCATCGCGACGGAGCAGTACGAGAACGAGGTGCTCTACCCTCGCATGGTCACGGACATGGAGGACCTCGGACAGGCCGAGGAGGCAGCGCTCTTGCGCCGCCTCGTCGAGACGCAGCGCCGCCATGGGGCTGAGCTCGACGACTTGCGGCGCGAGCTCACCGCCTCGACGCGCGACGTGCGCGGGACAGCGGTGGCGAAAGCAGGTTAGAGGCGCCGTTCGACATCGAGATCGCTTCGCTGCGCTCGCGATGACGACCAGACGTCATCGCGAGGAGCGCAGCGACGAAGCGATCTCGCCGCCGATCAGCCCGCGGTTGCCGGGCTGGGCGCGGTCTCGCGCGCAGCTTCGCGCTCGCGCCGACCCTCGCGCCCTTCGCGGCGCTCCGGCATATCGGCGGGCGTCGACTTGACGCCGGGCTCCATGTCGATGGCGCCCTTGAAGCGGCAGCCCTGATCGAGCGCCACGCGTGGGGCGCGGATGTCGCCGTGGACGCGGCCGCTGGCGCGCACCAGCACCTGCTGGCTGGCGGTGAGGTTGCCGCGCACCTCGCCTTCGACGACGATGGCGTTGGCGCGCACCTCGCCTTCGACGCGGCCGTCGCTGCCGACGGTCACCTGGTGCGCCGGCACCTGGATCTCGCCGCGGAAGCGGCCGTCGATGAGCAGGTCCTCTTCACCGCTGAGCTTGCCTTCGAGGGCGAGGGATGGCCCCAGGCGGGCCGGCGAGGAGGGCGCCGGAACCCGGCCTGGGGTTGGCGGGGTGGTGGGGACGGGGCGCGGCAGGTCCGCGCTCACTACGGGAGGTGGGACGGCAACCTCGTCTGGACGCTTCCACATGGCGTGAGACCTCCTAGTCGTGATTGAGGGAAGCAGCCCGACGGTAAGGGAGTAGGAAAGCAGGGGCAATGACGCGATTCACCTCGGCGGAATGAGCCACTTCACATGCGCGACGACGTCCGCTCGCCGGTCGAAGATGGCGTAGACGCGACAGAATGCGCCGCCGTGAACGAGCCCGAACCCACTCTGCGAGGGGGCGCGGAGGCCGCGGAGACCGCGGTTCTCACGTGGGCTCCGCGCCGCGAGGCGCTGCTCATCGCCGCGCTGTCGCTGCTCGCCTCGCTCGTTACCTGTCGCGCCGTCTGGCTGTCGGACTTCACCGAGATCCCCGGCGATGCGTACGACGGGCGGCTCAACGCCTTCTTTCTCGAGCACTCGTGGGGTTGGCTGACCCGGCGGCCGGTCGACGCCTCGTTCTGGGGGCTGCCGATGTTCTTTCCGCACGGCGGCAACGCGCTCGCCTACAGCGACCTCATGGCGTCGTTCGGGCCGCTCTACTGGCCATGGCGGGCGATAGGGCTGCAGCCGGACGTGAGCTTCGCGCTGTGGACGATGGCGGTGTTCGCAGTCGGTGCCGCCGCCGCCTATCTGTTACTGCGACGCGCGGTCGGACTGTCCGTGGCCGCGGCAGGAGTGGGCGCGTGGCTCATCGCGTGCTCCGCGTCGCGCATCCACCAGGTCAGCCATGCGCAGCTGCTGCCGGTGTTCTACGTCTGCGCCGGGCTCGCCGGCGTCCTCGGCTGGGCGCGCGCGGAGAGCGTCGCGAAGCGGCGCGGAGCGGCGGTCATGGCAGCGGTGGCGCTCGTGGCGCAGCTCTACGGCGGCTTCTACCAGGGCTTTTTCCTCGCCGTGGCCGTCGTGGTGCTCGTCGCGTGCGCGCTGCTGATGCGGCAGCCGCGCGCCGAGCTGCTGCGCCGCCTGCGCGCGGACTGGCTCCTGCTGCTGGCGATCGGCGGCGCGACGGCGTTGGCGCTGTGGCCGTGGGCGGCGCACTACCGCGCCGCGCAGGCGGTGGTGGGGCCGCGCGACTGGGAGGCGATCGTGCCCATGGTGCCGCGGCCGGCGACGTGGCTCTACATGACGCCGCGGGCGCTGCTCTATCGCTGGACGCGGCACGCGGACGTCTTCCGTTCGCTGCCGTGGGAATTCGAGCATGCGGTCGGTCTCGGCTTCCTGACCACCGCGGCCGTGCTGGCGGCCGCGTGGCAGGGCAGCCGGCGGACCGCGGTGCGGGTCACCATCGGTGCGACGGCGGTGCTCATCGCGGCGACCACCATGATGGACGGACACAGCTTCTGGCGGCATCTCGTCGAGGCGGTGCCGTCGATGGGCGCCGCGCGCGCCGTCTGCCGAGTGGGCCTGCTGCTACCCATCGGCGCGGCGGTCGTGCTCGGCACCTGGGCCGACTCGCTGCGCGGCCGCGCCCGGACGCTGGCGCTCGTCCTCCTCGTCGTCTGCGCCGCCGAGCAGCTGGCGGGGCTCGACACCCACGACCGCGACGTGCAGCGGCGCTGGGAATCGGAAGTGGCGCGTCGCGTCGATCGCCACGCCGCGGCGTTCGTCGTCAGCCGCAGCAGCGACCGCGGCGGCGCCATGCTCGTCCACCTCGACGCCATGTTCGCGGCGCAGCGCGCCGGCGTGCCGACGGTCAACGGTGCCTCCGGCAGCGAGCCGCCACTGTGGCTTGGCCTGCAGTGGGCGCGCGTGCGCAACGAGGAGGCGGCGCGTGCTTACCGCGGCGCGCTCGGCGACTGGCTGCGCAGCGGCGGCGTCGACCCGGCGCGGGTGCAGTGGATCCAGCTGCCACCCAACTTCCGCGGCGCCGAAGGGCTGCAGCGGCCGCCGCGTCGGACGCGGCCGCGACGCGAGCCGGCCGTCGAGCCGACACCCGCTCCGTGAGGCCACCGTCGCGCCGCCGCCCTTCAACCAACTGAATTCGCAGGCGGTGGGGGAATTTCGGACCTCGCGTCCGTCTAATCAGGCGGCACCTGAGCAGCAGCCCGCGTCCGGCACAGCTGGGGCTTCGGGTGTCACCCTGGGGAGCGACACTTTCTCCATGGCCTGAGGGTGAGCGCCGGGCGCAGGAAACCGGCAGGGGCGGTCGACGCGAGTCGGCCGCCCCGTTCCGTCTTGGGCGCAGGCCCAAGGTTTTCGCAAACCGCCGGGTCGCGCGTGAAGGTCCCTTCACGACTCCGTGCACGCCCGTAGGCCACCTCGCCTGCTGACGGTCACGCCGCGGTCTTCTACCGTGGAATAATCGGTTTCCGATGGCGCAAGCGATCGCGATCGAGAAACAGCCGCGCGCGGACCACTATCGCCCGCGCCACGCCGTGCGGCTGATCACCGCCGCCGCCCTCTTCGACGGCCACGACGCGGCGATCAACATCATGCGCCGCCTACTGCAGGCCTCCGGCGCCGAGATCGTGCACCTCGGCCACAACCGCGGCGTCGCCGAGATCGTCGACGCGGCGATCGAAGAGGACGCGCAGGGCCTCGCCATCACCAGCTACCAGGGCGGCCACGTCGAGTACTTCACCTACCTGCGCCAACTGCTCGACGAGCGCGGCGCGCGCCACGTGCGCATCTACGGCGGCGGCGGCGGCGTCATCGTGCCGAGCGAGATCGAGGAGCTGCACCGGCGCGGCATCGACCGCATCTTCTCGCCCGAGGACGGCCGGCGCATGGGCCTGCAGGGGATGATCGACGTCGTCCTCGAAGGCTGCGACTTCGATCCCGCAGAGAAGCCGCTGCTCCCCGATGCCGATCCGTTCCAGCAGCTCGCGCGTGCGATCACGCTCGTCGAGCTGGGACGGCGGCGTCCCGCCATCCAGTGGGCCAACGGGCGCGAGGCCCGCGTCGCCGGCGTGACGCATGCAGCGCCGGTCGTCGGCCTCACCGGCACCGGCGGTGCCGGCAAGAGCAGTCTCACCGACGAGCTCGTCCTGCGCTTCGTGCACGACTTTCCCGACAAGAAGGTGGCGGTGCTCTGCGTCGATCCGACGAAGCGGCGCACCGGCGGCGCGCTGCTCGGCGACCGCATCCGCTTCAACACCGCCAAGCACCCGCGCGTCTACCTGCGCTCGCTGGCCACTCGCGGCGCGCGCGGCGAAGTGTCGGAGGCGTTGCGCGACGCGCTCGCCACGGTGCAGGAGAGCGGCGCCTTCGATTTGATCTTCCTCGAGACCGCCGGCATCGGCCAGGGCGACAGCGCCGTCGTCGACCTCTGCGACCTCGCGCTCTACGTGATGACGGCGGAGTTCGGCGCGCCGACGCAGCTCGAGAAGATCGACATGCTCGACTACGCCGACCTGGTGGCGATCAACAAGTTCAGCCGCCGCGGCAGCGAGGATGCGCTGCGCGCGGTGCGCAAGCAGTACCAGAGGAACCACAAGCTCTTCTCGACGCCGCCCGAAACGCTGCCGATCTTCGGCACCAGCGCCGCCGACTTCCATGACCCCGGCGTCAACGCGCTCTACGGCCACCTCGTCGCCAAGCTCGTCGAGCGCCTCGAGCTGCCGTGGCAGAGCCGCTATCCCGCCGGTCCCGAGCGCACGACCGAGGCCGGCGGCCACGCCATCCCGGCGCAGCGCGAGCGCTACCTGGCCGAGATCAGCGAGAGGCTGCGCGGCTACCGGCAGTGGGCGGAGGAGCAGGCGGAGATCGCCGCCGAGCTCGAGGCAGTGGAGCGCACGATCAAGATTCTCGAGCGGAGAGGCAGCTCCACCGAGTCATCGCGAGGAGCGCAGCGACGAAGCGATCTCGATATCGAGATCGCCACGGGCCCTGCGGGCCCTCGCGATGACAATCCGGGAATTGCTGACCTGGTCGCAGAGCGCGACGCTCTGCGCGCTCGCCTCGACCCGCGCTGCCTGCAGATCCTCGAGGACTGGCCGCAGTGGGACGCCGCCTACCGCGCCGACCGCTATCGCTACGAGGTGCGCGGCCGCGAGGTGGTGGTCGACAACTTCCGCGAGACGCTCTCCGGCACGCGGGTGCCGAAAGTGGCGCGCCCGCTTTATCGCAGTTGGGGCGACCGCCTGCGCTGGCGCCTGCTCGAGAACGTGCCCGGCGAGTTCCCCTTCGCTGGCGGCGTCTTCCCCTTCAAGCGCACGCAGGAAGACCCGACGCGGATGTTCGCCGGCGAAGGCCCGGCCGAGCGCACGAACCGGCGCTTCCACTACCTCGCCGACGGCCAGCCGGCGAAGCGGCTGTCCACCGCCTTCGACTCCATCACCCTCTACGGCGAGGACCCCGACGAGCGCCCCGACATCTACGGCAAGATCGGCGAGAGCGGCGTCTCGGTGTTCACGGTGGAGGAGGCCGAGCAGCTCTACGCCGGCTTCGACCTCTGCGACCCGACGACCTCGGTGTCGATGACCATCAACGGACCGGCGCCGACCATCCTCGCCTTCTTCTTCAACACCGCGATCCGCCAGCAGGCGCGCCAGCTGCTGCGGCGCGACGGGCGCCTCGACATCGCGGAAGAGCAGTGCCTGCAGCCCGACCACCTGCGCGGTTCGAGCTGGGAAGAGGTGCGCGCGCTGCTTTCCGACGAGGAGTACGAGCGGGTCGCCGCCGCGACGCTCGAGCAGGTCCGCGGCACCGTGCAAGCCGACATCCTCAAGGAAGACCAGGGGCAGAACACCTGCATCTTCTCGATCGAGTTCGCGCTGCGCATGATGGGTGACGTGCAGCAGCTCTTCATCGAGCGCGACGTCCGCAACTTCTACAGCGTCTCGATCTCGGGGTACCACATCGCCGAGGCGGGCGCGAACCCCATCCACCAGCTCGCCTTCACCCTCGCCAACGGCTTCACCTACGTCGAGCTCTACCGCGCCCGCGGCATGGCGGTCGACGACTTCGCGCCCAACCTGTCGTTCTTCTTCAGCAACGGCATGGACAGCGAGTACTCGGTGATCGGCCGCGTCGCGCGCCGCACCTGGGCGGTGGCGATGCGCGACCTCTACGGCGGCAACGACCGCTCGCAGAAGCTCAAGTACCACATCCAGACGAGCGGCCGCTCGCTGCACGCTCAGGAGATCGAGTTCAACGACATCCGCACCACGTTGCAGGCGCTGCTCGCCACCTTCGACAACGCGCAGAGCCTGCACACCAACGCCTACGACGAGGCGATCACCACGCCCACCGAGGAGTCGGTGCGCCGGGCGATGGCGATCCAGCTCATCATCAACAAGGAGTTCGGGCTCACCTTCTGCGAGAACGCTTCGCAGGGCAGCTTCGTGGTCGAGGAGCTCACCGAGCTCGTCGAGGAGGCGGTGCTCGAGGAGTTCGACCGTCTCACTGAGCGCGGCGGCGTGCTCGGCGCCATGGAGCTGCAGTACCAGCGCGGCAAGATCCAGGACGACTCGCTGGAGTACGAGACGCGCAAGCACTCGGGGGAGCTGCCCATCGTCGGCGTCAACACCTTCACGCCGCGCACCGATGCCGAAGCGAGCCCGGCACGCGAGATCGAGCTGTCGCGCGCCTCGCGGGAAGAGAAGGACGCCTGCATCGCGCGGCTGCGTGAGTTCCAGGCGGCCCACGCCAAGGAAGCTCCCGCGGCGCTCGCGAGGTTGCAGGAGGCAGCGACCTCGCACGGCAATCTCTTCGCCGCGTTGCTCGACGCCGCCGGCCACTGCAGCCTCGGGCAGATCACGCGCGCCCTCTACGCCGTGGGCGGCGAGTACCGGCGCAACATCTGAAGGCAGCCGGGCGGCGCCGGCGCGCGGCGCCGCCTTGCGCGAGCGCCGCCGTCAGTCGCTGAACGCGAATTCGTCGAGATAGAGGGCGCCGTGGGTGCCCGCCGTCTGGCCGCTCACCATGCCGGCGAAGACGTTGTTGATCTTCCCGCTCTGGGTGCCGGGCAGATCCGCCGAGATCACCTGCACCCGGCCGGCGCTGTCCGGCACGCCGCCGACGTAGCGGGTCTTCCACACCGTCAGGTGCCCGGGATTGCCGGCCCGCCATTCGTAGTCGATGCGGGTGTTGTGGCCGTTGGGGTCGCCGACGGTGGCGAAGTTGGCGCTGCCCACGAACTGCAGCGCGTTGACGCTGTCGTTCCAGGAGTTGGCGATGATCGCCCAGGTGTTGGTGGCGGCGACGCGCGTGAGGTCGAAGGCGAGTCGCGTCTTGCTGGCTCCGGAGCCCTCCTTGAACGCCATCATCTGGAAGACGTTGGTCATCACCAGCGACTGCGGGTCGATGAAGAACGAACCGGTGAGCTTCGTCTCGTTGACGAAGCCGCCGGTCGGGCCAGCCATCACCCACGCTGGCAGCGAAGCGACCGAGGCAGGATCGAGGAGGTTGACGCGCAGCGCCTCGACGCTCTCCGGCGGCCCGAGCCCGGTCACCGGCGAGGCGAAGACGTTGTTCGCGCCGCGCGGGTTGGAGGTGGCCTGCTGCCACGCTGCGAGGGTGGCGAGCTCGAAGCCGTCGGCGAACAGGTAGCCGTAGAGCACCCACTCGGCGCCGTTGCCGGTGAAGGTGCCGGTGGACTCGCCGGGGCCGCCGACGGCGAGGTCGGTGTAGCCGTTGCCGTCGAAGTCGCCGGCGGCGAGCGCGCGTCCGAAGAGGTCGCCCTGCTCGTTGGCGTCGGGCACTCCCGGCTTGTTCTGCTGGAAGACCTTGCCGGCCTCCTTGGTGAGGCTGAGCGGGGAGCCGTGCAGGATGGTGACCTCGCCCACCGCGGCGAATCCCTCGAGGTACTCGCCCGGCGCCGCGATGGCGAGGTCGTCGAAGCCGTCGCGGTCGAAGTCGCCCGCCGCCATCGCCTGGCCCCAGACGTCCCAGCCTTCGCTCTCGCCGAGCGTGGTGCTGCTCTGGTCCATCGCGAAGGCGTTGTCGGTAGTGATCCCCGCCGCCGAGCCCGGGAAGACCTGGACCCTGCCGGCATCGGTGACGACCGAGCCGTCGGGCTGCTCGACGTCCTCGTAGGGCGCGGCGACGGCGACGTCGTCGAATCCGTCGCCGTCGAAGTCGGCGACCGCGAGGGCGTAGCCGAGGTTGTCGCCGGTCTCGTCGACGTCGGGCACGCCGCTGTCGTCCTGCGTCCAGAGCTGGTTGCCCAAGGCGGTGAGCCCCGTGGAGCTGCCGTAGATGACCTGGAAGCCGCCGCCGTCGTTCTCGCCCGGCACGCCGACCACGAGGTCCGCAAGACCGTCGCCGTCGAAGTCGCCGGCGGCGAGCGCGGCCCCGAAGAAGTCCTCGCTCTCGTCGCTGCCGTCCATGCCGGGGAGGTCCTGGGTGAAGACGCGCAGGCTGGAGGTGGCCAACCCGCTCGGCGAGCCGTAGACGACGATCATCCTGCCGGCGAAGTGGTCGAAGTCGGAGGAGTAGGCGCCGTTGCCGATCGCCAGGTCGTCGAAGGTGTCGCCGTTGAAGTCCGCCGCGGCCAGGGCGGAGCCCAGGCCGCGGTACACGAGGCTGCGTTCCTCGTTGCACGTGCCGACGGGTGGGCAGGAGTTGCCACCGATGCCGGGGGTGCTCTCGTCGAAGTACTGCGCGGCCCACGTCACCAGACCGCTGGACGAACCGAAGTAGACGCGCACGTAACCGTGTCCGCCGGTGCCGCTGATCGCGAGGTCGTCGAAGTGGTCACCGTTGAAGTCGCCGCTGGCCAGCGCGTAGCCGGTGCCGTAGTCGGACGGGCCGGCGATCTTGGTGACGCTGCCGGTGAGGCCCCTGCCGGCGGCACCGAGGCGCACGAGGACCATCCCGACGCTCGGTCCCAGCGTGTCGTCGCCGGGGATCCCGGTGGCCAGGTCGGCCACGCCGTCGCCGTTGAAGTCGCCGGCCGCGACGGCGCTGCCGAAGGCGTCGCCGCTGGCCGGCCCCGATCCCGAGAGGGTGGCCTCGACGTGGAAGCCGGCGTTGACGGAGTAGAGCCCTATCGCTCCCGCCGGCAGTGCGGACAGGCAGAGAGCCGCCGCGAACATCGCGATCTGTTGCATCCGAGCAAGGTGTCGCATGGTGGAGCCTCCTTGCTCTCGGACGCGGGGGAATCAGGTCACAGCCGACACGCCCCGGCGGGAGTAGACTTTTCGCAGCTTTTTCGGCCGACTCATGAGCGCCCGCGCCGAGATCCCTCCCGCCGAGGTGACCGGCCTCCTGCAGGCCTGGCGAGGCGGCGACTCCGCAGCGGAATCGCGCCTGCTCGCCATCGTCTACGACGAGCTGCAGCGGATCGCGCGCCGGCACCTGGCCCGCGAGACGCCGGGCCACACGTTGCAGACGACGGCGCTGGTGAACGAGACCTACCTCCGGCTGCTCGGCCAGAAGGGCGTCGCCTGGGCCGATCGCGCCCATTTTTTCGCGATTGCTTCGACGATGATGCGGCGCATCCTCGTCGACCACGCGCGGGCGCGGCTCGCCGGCAAGCGCGCCCACCGCGAGCTGCCGCTGAGCGTCGCCACCGGTCTGCCGGCACCGGGCGGCCGCGAGGTCGAGCTGCTCGATCTCGACGGCGCGCTGGACCTGCTGGCGCGCGAGCAGCCGCGTACCGCCCGCATCGTCGAGATGCGCTTCTTCGGCGGCCTCGAGAACGCCGAGATCGGCGCCGTGCTCGAGCTCTCGGAGCGGACCGTCGAGCGCGAGTGGTCATACGCACGGGCGTGGCTGCGGCGCGAGCTCCAGCGAGCGCGCGCATGAGCGGCGGCGACCGCGTGGCGCAGCTCTTCGCGCAGGCGGAAGCGCGCCGCGGCGCCGACCGCGACGCGTTCCTCGCTGGCGTGCGCGACGAGGACGCGCCGCTCGCCGACGAGCTGGCGAGCCTGCTGGCGGCGAATGCCGGCGCGGCCGGCCTGCTCGACGAGTCGCCTTGGCGGGCCTTCGGCGATATCGACGAGCTCGTCGACGCGGCGCCGGCCGCCGTGGGTCCCTACCGGATCGTCCGCCAGATCGGCCGCGGCGGCATGGGGCGCGTCTACCTCGCGGAGCAGCGCACGGCGGACTTCCGGCGCCCGGTGGCGCTCAAGCTCATCGACCGGCCGCTGGACGGACCGACGCTTCGCCGCTTCCGCGACGAGGTGCGCATCCTCGCCGCGCTAGAGCACCCGGGCATCGCGCGTTTCCTCGACGGCGGACGTTCGCCGGAAGGGACCTGGTTCCTCGCCGTCGAGTACGTCGAGGGTGAGGACCTGCTGGCGCACGCGCGACGCCGCGAGCTCTGCGTCGACGAGCGCGTGCGGCTCTTCCTCGCCGTGCTCGAGGCGGTCGCCTACGCGCACTCGCGCGGCGTCGTGCATCGCGACCTCAAGCCCGGCAACATCCTCGTCGGTGCCGATGGCCGGCCGCGCCTCCTCGACTTCGGCATCTCGAAGCTGGTCGATGCCGGCGACGACGGCGAGGCGGCGGCGACGCGCACCGAGCTGCGGGCGTTCACTCCTGCCTACGCGAGCCCCGAGCAGTTCCGCGGCGAGCGGGCAAGCCCGGCCGCCGACGTCTATTCGCTCGGCGTGGTGCTCTACGAGCTGCTGGCCGGCGTGCGGCCGTACGGCACCGCCGAGTCGCGGGCCGAGCTCGAGCGCGCGGTGCTCGACCGTGAGCCCGAGCCGCCGAGCACCGCGGCGCGGCGCGGATCCTCCGCCGCCTCGGGCTCGCGGCCGGACGATGCGGGCGGAGGGGAGGCCCAGCGCGGCCGCCTGGGCCGTGACCTCGACGCCGTCTGCCTCAAGGCGCTGCGCAAGGCGTCTGCCGATCGCTATGCGAGCGTGGCGGCATTCGCAGACGATCTTCGCCGCTACTTGGAAGGCGGCGCGGTCGAGGCGAGGCGGGGCGGGCTGCGCTATCGGACGTCCCGCTTCGTCCGCCGCCACCGCGCGCGGCTCGGCACCGCGGCCGCATCCCTCTTCGGCGTCGCGGCGCTCCTCGTTGCCCTCGCCATGCAGCAGCGCGCCGAGCGCGCGGCGCATCCCACCGACCCGCCGCCGCGCCCCTTCCCGTTCTCCTCCGGCACCGCGGCGCCGATCGAGGAGCTGAAGCGCCGCTTCGACCAGGCGCCGGCGAGCGTGGAGGCGGGCGCCGTGCTGGCGCTGGCGCTCGAGCGCGAGGGGCGCAAGAAGGAGGCCGGGCTCGTCCTCACCCGGCTGCGCCAGATCCCCGGCAAGTCGCTGGACCCGTTCACCGACTACGTCGACGCCGTCTTCTCTGTCGAAGCCCATCAGCCGCAGCGCGCGCTCGTACTCCATACTCGCGCGCTGCACAGCGCGATCGCCTCGGGCCGCGGCGAGCTGGTGGGGCAGATCCGCGCCGCGCGCGGCCGCGTGCTGTCGACGCTCGGCCGCCGCGACGAGGCGCGCCGCGAGATGCAGGCGGCGCGCGCCGCCTTCGCCGCGGCCGGCGACCAGGCGTCGCTCGCCCGCGTTTTCAACGACCTCGCGATCGAGGTGCTGCAGACGGGTGAGGTCGACGAGGCGGAGCGGATGTTCGAGGCGGCGCTGGTGGCGACGCGAGCCGTCTCGCCCAAGAACAGCGGCGCCACCTTCCTGCGCAACCTCGGTTTGATTGCCATGCTGCGCGGCCGCCCGGACCTCGCCGAGCCGCGGTTCCGCGAGACCGTCGAAGTGTTCCGGCGGCTCGACCGGCCCGGCCGGTTGGCGGGCTCGCTCGGCACGCTGTCGCTGGCGCTGCGCGACCTCGGCCGGCCCGCCGAGGCGCGGCGCGCGCTGGACGAGGCGCTGGCAATCGCGCGCAAAGCGGGGGAGGCGGGAGTCCTCGGCCCGGCCCTCGCCGCCCGCGGCGATGCGCAGCTCGACGCCGGTCGACTGGCGGGCATCGACGCCATCGCCGACGAGATCGACGCCACCGCGCAGGCCTCCGCCAACCAACTCGACTTGGGCCTGGCCGAGACGCTGCGCGGACGCCTGGCGGCGCTGCGCGGGGACGAGGCGACGGCGCGGCGCCACCTCGACGAGGCCCACCGGTTGATCGCCGACGGCGGCGACCGCGACGTGGAGAAGACGGTCGAGCTGCTGCGCGCCCGTTTCGAGCGCGAGGCAGGCAAGCCGGCAGAGGCGTCGCGGTTCGCGGCAGCCGCGGCGGCGAGCTGGCACGGCCGCGGGGAGAACGCGGCCGTCGCCATGGCGCAGAGCCTGCTCGCCGCGATCGACGCCGCGGCGGGGCGAACGGCGGAGGCGCGTCAACGCCTGGCGAGCTTGCCTATAGGCGCCGACCACTCGCCGAGCGTGAGCGTGCGCATCGCCTTCCTCGGCGCTCGTGCCGAGGTGCTCGCAGCGGAGGGACGATCTGCGGAAGCGCGCCGCGATTTCGAGAGCGCGATCGCCACGGCACGCGCGGCCGAGCGCACCGTCGACGAGCTGCATCTGCGTTTGGTGCTCGCCGAGCTCGATCGACGCAGTGGCGACGCCGGCAGAGCCGAACGAGCGATCGCCGACGTCGATGCTGAAGCGGCGCGGCTTGGATTGAGGGCGATCTCCGCTCGCGCTCGTCGACTGGCGGCGGATCAGTCGCCGACGGCTCGGACTGCTGCCTGAACGGAAGGCGCGGTAGGGGCTTGCGCGACGACTCGCGGCTTCGATATGCTGTGATCACATGGACGAGGGAAGCCCCGAGCAGAGGCCGCTGAGCCATCGCAACCATCGCCGTGGCGCTCGGAGCCGAGCCCTCGCGCTTGCGGCGTTCGCGCTGGCGCTCTTCTCGGCTGCGGCACAGGCGCGTGACCTCACGCTGACCTTCACACCCGACCTGCCGACGTGGGCCGACAGCGTGCGGCTGCGCGTAGCCGGCGAAGTCACGACCTCCTGCGGGTCCTCGGTCATGCACCTCGCCAACGTGCGCAAGCCGACGATGCTCGGCACACAGCTCGTCGTCCAGGTCGACCTGGTGGAGGACACCTGCACGCTGCTGACGCCTCCGATCACGGTCCCATTCGTCGCCGAGGCGGACCTCGGCCACCTCCTGCCGGGATCGACGATCGTGCGGGTCCACGACCTCGCCTTCGGCGCCGTGGCGCAGCAGACCCTGCTGGTCTACGACGTGAGCCGCCTGGGTCTGGAAACGTCCACGGCGACGAGCAACGACCCGGTGGCGCTCGACGTCACCTATTACGACGGCTGCTCGTCGATCGTTCCGCAGGTGGATGGTCACGTGATCACGCTGACCTACACCGACGGTTGTTACGTCCTGCCGCCGCCGCCGTTCCTCACCCGCAATCAGGTCTACGTCGGCCCCCTGCCTCCCGGCGACTACGAGGTGCGGCTGGTAGAGCCTTTCAATTACCCGGGGCCGGCCCTGAAGCGGGTGCCGCTGCACGTCTGGGACGCCGCCGGCTGCGTGCCGACCGACGACAGTCTTTGCCTCCACGACGGGCGTTTTCGACTCAGAGCGAGCTGGCGCGCCTTCGACGGCAGCGTCGGCAATGCCCACGCGGCGCCGCTGCCCGGCAACGATGGCACGGGGCTGCTCTGGTTCTTCGCCCCCGACAACGCCGAGCTGACGGTGAAGGTGCTCGACGCCTGCGGCGTCGACGGCCACTGGTGGGTCTTCGTCGCTTCGGCGTCGACGGTGGAGTACACACTGACCGTCACCGACACCAAGACCGGGGCCGAACGCATCTATCGCAACGCGCTCGGCAACGTGCCGGACCTGATCGCCGACACTGGCGCCTTCGCCTGCCCATGACCGACGCCGTCATCACTCGCCGCTCCCGATGCGGCCGCGTCGTGGCGGCCGCGGCGCTGGCGCTCGTTGCCGTCGCGGCGCCCCTGGCCGCGCAGACGGTGACGGAAGTGTCGATCTCACCTTCGCCTCCCACCTGGCGCGATTTGGTGGAAGTGAACGTCGCCGGCACGATGCCCGGCAACTGCATCCCCATCGTCGGGCCGCCGAACGTCGTCTCGATCGGTGCGGCGAGCTACCGCATCGACCTGCTGGTCGCGGCCGCCTGCCCGCCGCTGAGCACTGGCGCCATCCCCTTCCGCACGCATGCGGCGCTGCCGGCGCTTTACCCCGGCAGCTACTCGCTGCGGGTCTTCGATGCCGGCGGGGCCACCGTGGCGCAGCAGACGTTCCAGGTCTACGAGGTCGCCGACGCGGTGCTCGAGCTGCCGCCGGTATCGACCGCCGATCACCCCGGCTCGCTGCGGCTCACCTGGCTGGCGGGTGCCGGCACGCCCGCGGCCACGGTGGTAGTCGACGGCCACGTCGTCGAGGTTCGCGTCTCGTCGCCGCCGGCCTTTCCGCCCACTCAGCTGGCGACGCTCGATGTGCCTCTGCCGCCGCTCGCGGAAGGTGCCTACGAGCTGCGAGTGCTGTTGCCGAGGTTCTCGCCGGAGTTCCCGGGGCTGGTGCGCGGCGGCGAGCTCCACGTGCTGCGTGCGGCGGGCTGCGTGCCGGACGCGACGACGCTCTGCCTGCACGACGGCCGTTTCCGCATCACCGCCACTTGGCGCGACTTCGTCGGCCGCACCGGCGCCGCGCACGCCGCGCCGCTCGTCGACAACGACGGCTCGGGGCTGCTCTGGTTCTTCGGCGCCGACAACGCCGAGCTGACGGTGAAGGTGCTCGACGCCTGCACCATTTCGCAGCGCTGGTGGACGTTCGTCTCGTCGAGCTCGACGGTCGAGTACACGCTCACCGTCACTGACACGGTGACCGGCGCGACCCGCACCTACAGCAACCCGCTCGGCCAGCTGCCGCGGCTCGTCGCCGACACCGGCGCCTTCGCCTGTCCGTAGACGCGACTGCGCGATAATGGGCCGCCTCGGACGCGGTCCACGACGACGATGGCGAAGCCCGACCTGCCGCAGCTCTCGCGCTCGCTGCTCGCCTACACGATGTGGGCGGACACCCATTTCCTCGACGCGCTGGCGACGATCCCCGCCGAGCACCTGACGGTCGCCACCGGCACCAGCTTCGGCTCGCTGCTCGGCACCATGGCGCACATCCTCGGCTCCGAGCAGGTCTGGCTCGGCCGCTTCGTCGGCGCGCCGCTCGAGCGCTATCCGGAGGTCGCCGACTGGCCCGATCTGGCGTCAGTGCGCGCCGGCTTCGAGGAGCTGTGGCCGGGCATGGAGTTCCTCCTCGCCTCGCTGAGCGAGGAACAGCTGGCGACCGAGCTGTCGTGGATCTCGCGCGGCGGCAACAGCTACCGCCGGCCGCTGTGGGAGGCGCTCGTCCACATGAGCCACCACTCGGGCTACCACCGCGGCCAGCTCACCACCATGCTGCGCCAGCTCGGGCACCCGGCGCCTTCTACCGATCTCATTGGCTGGTTCGCGAATCACTGACATCGGCGACAGGTATGCTTGGCGCCACCGGAGGAAGCCCTATGTCCAAGCGCATCTTGCTCGCCGACGACAGCGTCACCATCCAGAAGGTCGTCGAGCTGACCTTCATGGACGAGGACTTCGAGGTGCGCGCGGTGAGCAACGGCGACGACGCGGTGGCTGCCCTCGACCAGGTGCAGCCCGATCTCGTGATCGCCGACGTCCACATGCCGGGCGCCAACGGCTACGAGGTCTGCCGCCGCGTCAAGCAGCAGCGGCCGCGCACGCCGGTGCTGCTGCTGGTCGGCACCTTCGAGCCCTTCGACGCCAACGAAGCCAACCGCGCCGGCGCCGACAGCTACTTGAAGAAGCCCTTCGACTCGCAGGAGCTGCTGCAGCGCGCGCACGACCTCATCGCGGCGGGGCAGGGGCCGGCGGGATCGATCGCCACGACTCCCGCCGACGAGATGGAGCTCTGGCAGCCGCAGGACGCCGGCCTCGACGAGACGGGTGACGTGTACGCTGCAGGCGCTCGCGGTGCGGCGGAAGACGAGCCGGTCGGGCCGCTCGGGCACGAGGTGCCCGACGAGATGGTGCTGGAGGCGTCGCCGTGGACGGAGGCCGAGGAAGGCCCCGGCGCCTCGCACCCCTCGGCCGCGCCGGCAGCGCAGCCGGCTCCCGCGCCGCAACCGGCGCCCGCCGCATCGTCCTTCGGCGCCACCTTCGCCGCCGGCGGCACGGCGGCAGCCGCGTCTGCTGCCGCTCCGCCGCCGCCCGCCTCTCCCGCATCCGGCCCGGCCGCCACCGCTCCGGCCTCAGTCGCCGCCAACGGCAGTCTCTCCGACGCGGACGTCGACCGCATCGCCCGCCGCGTCGTCGAGCTGCTCGGCGACCAGCTGGTGCGCGAGGTGGCTTGGGAGGTGGTCCCCGACATGGCGGAGCTGGTCATCAAGGACCGCCTGCGCGAGCTCGAGCGCCAGTTGGAAGTTCCCTAGCCCGCGGCGACGCGGGCGCCCTGTTCGACGACGCGCAGATGGAGAAGGTCTTCGCGCCCAGCGCCTACGAGGCGAAGTGGCAACGCTTCTGGCGCGAGCGCGGCTTCTACCGCGCCGAGGCGCCGGCGGAGCGCCCCAGCTTCTGCATCATGATCCCGCCGCCCAACGTCACCGGGCGGCTGCACATGGGGCACGCGCTGCAGTCGGCGCTGCAGGACCTGCTGACGCGGTGGAAGCGCATGCAGGGCTTCAACGCGCTCTGGCTGCCGGGGACCGACCACGCCGGCATCGCCACCCAGCTCATGGTGGAGCGGCAGCTTCGCGAGGAGGGCACGTCGCGCCAGGAGCTCGGCCGCGAGCGCTTCCTCGCCCGCATGTGGGAGTGGAAGGAGCATTACCACGACAACATCCGCCAGCAGCTGGAGATGCTAGGCGCGAGCTGCGACTGGAGCCGCGAGCGCTTCACCCTCGACGAGGGGCTGTCGCGCGCGGTGCGCGTCGCCTTCGTGCAGCTCTACCGCGAAGGGCTGATCCAACGCGGCGAGTACATGGTGAACTGGTCGCCGGCGCTGGAGACCGCAGTGTCCGATCTCGAGGTCGAGATGCGGACCGTGAAGGGAAAGCTCTACCACGTCGCCTACGCCCTGAAGGAGCGCGGCGAAGGCGATCCGGAAGGCCTGGTGGTGGCGACGACGCGGCCGGAGACGATGCTCGGCGACGTCGCGCTCGCGGTCCACCCTGAAGACGAGCGCTACCGGCACCTCGTCGGCCGCACGGTGGTCCTGCCCATCCTCGGCCGCGAGCTGCCCGTCATCGGCGACGAGGCGGTGGATCCCGCCTTCGGCACCGGCGTGCTGAAGATCACGCCGTTTCACGATCCGCACGATTTCCTGATCGGGCAGCGGCACGGGCTGCCGTCGATCCAGGTGATCGACAAGCAGGCGAAGATGACGGCGGCCGCCGGCGACGACCTCGCGGGACTCGACCGCTTCGAAGCGCGCGCCAAGGTGGTCGAGCGTCTGCAAGCCGACAGCGCGCTGGTCAAGGTCGAAGACCACGAGCACAACGTCGGCCACAGCCAGCGCGGCGGCGAGCCGATCGAACCGCTGCTGTCGACGCAGTGGTTCTGCAACGTCGAAGGGATGGCGAAGCAGGCGCTCGAAGCGGTGCGCGACGGACGGCTGCGCCTCGTGCCCGAGAGCTGGGTGAAGACCTGGGAGCACTGGCTCGAGAACATCAAGCCCTGGTGCATCTCGCGCCAGCTCTGGTGGGGGCACCAGGTGCCCGCTTGGTACACCGCCGACGGCCGCACCATCGTCGCCCACGACGTCAACGAGGCGGCACGGCTCGCCGGCACCGACGAGCTGACGCAGGACCCCGACGTGCTCGACACCTGGTTCTCGTCGGGCCTTTGGCCGTTCTCCACGCTCGGCTGGCCGGAGGACACCGTCGACCGCCGCACCTTCTATCCGACCGACGTGCTGATCACCGGCTTCGACATCCTCTTCTTCTGGGTGGCGCGGATGGCGATGTTCGGCCTCCACTTCACCGGCACCGAGCCCTTCTCCGTCGTGCACCTCACCGGCCTCGTGCGCGACGCCGAAGGGCAGAAGATGTCGAAGACGAAGGGCAACATCCTCGACCCCGAGGAGCTGGTCCACGAGTACGGCGCCGACGCGCTGCGCTTCACGCTGGCGGCGCTCGACAGCCCGGGGCGCGACATTCCGGTGGACCGCGGGCGCATGGCCGGCTACCGTGCCTTCGGCAACAAGATCTGGAACGCGACACGGTTCAGCCTGTCGAAGACGGGCGAGGCGCGCGTGCAGCCGGAGATCGTGGTCGATGGGCTGGCGGCGCCGGAGCGCTGGATCCTGTCGCGCCTGTCGCGCACCGCGGGCGAGGTGAACCGGCACCTGGAGAGCTTCCGCTTCGACGAGGCGTGCTCGCGGCTCTACCACTTCTTCTGGGGCGAGCTGTGCGATTGGTACATCGAGCTGTCGAAGCCGGCGCTGGGAGGAGACGCGCCGCGGCCGCAGGCGGCAGAGGTGCTCTTGACCGTGCTCGAGCGCAGCTTGCGGCTGCTTCATCCCGTGATGCCGCACCTGTCCGAAGAGCTGTGGCACCGGCTCCCCGGACACGAGGCGGTGCACCCGGAGACGATCTCGCTGGCGCCATATCCGACGGCGGTGCTGGCGTGGGAGGACCCGGCGCTCGAGGAGCGCATGGAGACGCTGATGGCGCTCATCACTCGCGTGCGGGCGATGCGCGCCGAGCTGCAGATCGCGCCCAAGGCGGCGGTAACGCTCCACTTCGCGGCGCCGCCGGAGGGCGAGGCGCTCCTGCGCGAGTACGAGCCGCTGCTGCGTTTCCTGCTGCGGCCCCAGGAGATCGTCTACGGTGCACCGCCGGAAGGCGTGCCGCAGGACCTCGTCGCCAGTGTCCGCCTCGGCATCCAGGCGCAGGCGGCGGCGCTCGACGACAAGGAGCGCCAGCGTCTCCAGGGCGAGCTCGCCAAGCTCGACGGCGCGATCCAGGCCGCCGAGACGCGGCTCGGCGACGACGGCTTCCTCGGCAAGGCGCCGGCGCAGGTGGTGGAGCAGCAACGCGCGCGCCTCGGCGAGATGCGGGCGCGGCGCGAGCAGCTTCGCCAGGGACTGGAGAGCTGACGCCTCCGGATCGTCATGAGGCAGGAGTGAGCGGCGCGACGAGCTTCGCCGACCTGGTCGCCGAGAGCAGCCGCCGGCGGCTGCGGCGGGCGGGTCATCCGGATGGCATCTCGTTCGACGTCGCCGTGCTGCGCCGCGTCGACTCCACGAACCGCCTCGCTTGGCGCATCCGCAAGGAGCTGGCGGAGGACGACATCGACGTGGAGGCGGCGCTGCTGGCGCACGAGCAGACCGCGGGGCGCGGGCGGCAGGGGCGGAGCTGGTCGAGCGCGGCGGGAATGGGCATCTACGCCAGCGTGTGCGGCGCGTTGGCCGAGCCGCGGCGGCTGCCGGTGTTGCCGCTCGCGGCGGCGGTAGCGATCGCCGAGGTGCTCGACCGTGCGCTGCCGGTGCCCTGCCGGCTCAAGTGGCCCAACGACGTCATGGTCAAAGGCCGCAAGCTTGCCGGCATCCTCGTCGAGGCGGCGGTGCGCGAGGGCGCGCGGCCGCAGGCGATCGTCGGCTTCGGCGTCAATTACGGCTACGGAGCGCGCGAGCTGCCGACTCCTGCCGCTACCTCGCTGTCGGTGGAGATGCGCGAGCCGCCGCCCTTGCCGGCGCTGGCGTGGGACCTCGCCGAGGCGGTGGCGCGCGAGCTGCGCTCGAAGGAGAGACGCGAAACGACGGTGGCGCGCTGGAGCGCGCGCTCGTTGCACCTGACGGGCGAGCCGCTGCGCTGCCGGTTGGCGGATGGCGAGGAGGTCGTGGGCACCTTCCTCGGCTTGACGCCGGATGGGCTGCTGCGGCTGGTGGTCGACGGACGCGAAGAGGTGATGGTGACTGCCGAGGTGGAGGAGTTGTGAGGGAGAAGGTGTACACGCGCAACTCGCTGCTCGTGCTCATCGACGTCGGCAACACCAACACCGTGCTCGGCGTCTATCGCGGCGACGAGCTGGTGGAGAGCTTCCGCCTGTCGACCGATCCCGAGCGCACGGCCGACGAGTACGGCGCGCTGCTGCTGCCGCTCTTCACGCGCGCGGAGCTCGAGCCCGAAGCCGCCGAGGCAGTCGTGGTGTCGTCGGTCGTGCCGCCGCTCAATGCCGTCTTCGAGCGCCTGGCGCTCCGCTTCTTCCGCCGCGAGCCGCTCTTCGTGGAGCCCGGCGTCAAGACCGGCATGCCGATCCGTTACGACAACCCGGCCGAGGTGGGCGCCGACCGCATCGTCAACGCCGTCGCCGCGCGCGAGCTGTTCGGCGCGCCGGTGGTGGTGGTCGACTTCGGCACCGCCACCACCTTCGACGTCGTCAACGCGGCGGGCGAGTATGCAGGCGGCATCATCTGCCCCGGCATCGGCATCTCGGCCGAGGCGCTCTTCGCGCACGCGTCACGGCTCTATCGCGTCGACATCCGGAGGCCGTCGCGCCTCGTCGGCAAGAACACCGCCGGCGCCATGCAGTCCGGCCTCTACTTCGGCTACGTCGGCCTCGTCGACGGCATCCTGGCGCGCCTCGCCGCCGAGCTGCCCGACCTGCGCGCGGTGATCGCCACCGGCGGTTTGGCTGAGCTGATCGCGGAGGGCTCGGAGCGCATCACCCACGTCGAGCCGCAGCTCACGCTCATCGGTCTGAAGCTCGTCCATGAGCGCAACCGCTGACGGCGGCGGCGCGCCGAAGGCCCCGGTCGCTCACGCCGCCGCGGCAGCGCCCAGCGACGAGGAAGTCGCGTACTTCCGCGCCGTCGAGGACGCCTTCGTGAGATTGCGCGGTGCGCCGCTGCTGCTGTCGCCTGCCGACTTTCTGGTTGCGGCGCGCTGGCGGCGCGAGGGTGTGCCGCTGTCGTTGGTCGTCGCGACACTCGAGGAGGTCTTCGCGAAGCGGCGCGAGCGTGAAGCGAAGGGGCGAATCAACAGCCTGCGCTACTGCGCGCAGGCGGTCGATGCGGCCTGGGCCGAGGTGCGCGAGCTGCAGGGACCGGAGCGGAGGAAAGTGGTGGTCGAGACGCCGGTGGCGGAGCGACTGGCGGCGCTGGCGGAGAGGTTGCCAACGGAGATCGGGCGGCGTGAGGATTGGAGACGCCGCGTGCTGGCGTTGTCGGGGCCGGCAGAAGCGGTGGAGCAGGCCCTGCGGGCCCTCGACGACGAGCTTCTGAAGGCGGCCGATGCGAGCCTCGTCGCGACTGAGCGCGAGCGCCTCGATGGCGAGGTCGAGGCGATCCTCGACGGCCTCCGCGACCGCTTTCCCGAAAGCGAGCTCGAGGCGTTGCGCGCGCAGCTTCGACGGCAGCGGCTGCGGCGCTTGATGAGGTTGCCGGTCCTTACGCTGTTCTAGCCACTGCACTGCGAGAGGAGAAGGACGTGAAAGAACGAGGCCTTCAAGCTGCCGCTCCGCGACCGGAAGGCGTGCCGGGGCTGCTCATCGACGAGATCGAGCTGGCAGGAATCTTCAGGACATCCAAGGGCTTCGTGGCGCAGGTTTCAGCACTCAGTCCTCGCAAGTCGTATCTCCTCAAGGAGGGCGACCAGCTCTACGACGGCGACGTCGTCAGCATCAGCAGGCAGGAAGTCGTCTTCAAGCAAGTGGTCGCGGACCCGACCGCACCGAAGCCTTTCCGCGAAGTGGTGAAGAGTCTCACGCCCACGTAACGCGGACGCGCTGCCGCGCGTCGCCCGCTTCGGGATCGCTGACGTCATCGTCGAGCATTGCCTGCAAGGTTCGGTGCGAGAAATCCGTCTGATTCGGCGTGGAGGCAACGCTGCCCACGCCGCCGTTGTCGGTGCGTGCACCGCTCTTGGTGCCGGCGATGCTCGTCGTCGCGGCGGCGTGGCTGGCGGTGCGGATGCCGTGGCTGCCGGTGCCGCTCGTCGTGGCGCTCGGCGCCGCCGGCCTGGCGCTGGGCAGGCGCCTTGGCTCGCTGATCGTCTGGGCGGCGCTGGGGCTATTGTGGGCGCAGGTACGTTGGGCGGGACCACGCGAGTCGTTTCTGGTGTTGCAGCCGGGAAGGCCGGTGACGCTGTCGGGTGACGTGGCGGGGTGCTGGGCCGCCGACGAGGGCGGCGAGAGCGCCTGGCTTGCCGTCGATCAGGTGGCGCAGGGCGGGGCCCTGCGTCGGACGGCAGCGCGGGTACGCGTGCATTTGCCGCGGCGGCCGAGCGCGGGAGCCTGCGGCGGACGGCTCTCGGTGCGCGGCTACCTGCGCCCTCCCAAGACCTACCGCAACGCTGTGGTGACCGAGGTCGGCGGCTGGAGCCTGTGGGTGAAGGGCGCCGGCCTCGCCGAGTCGATGGCACCGCCCGACCTGCTGTCGCGCGCTGCCGGCGCGGCGCGCAGTCGCTTGTTCCCCTTCGCGAGCGACGACGCGGAGCGGCCGGGGCTGCGGCTCGCTCGCGCGTTGCTGCTCGGCGACGGCAACGCGCTGCCGCCGCTGCAGCGCGAGGCGATGCGGCGCGTCGGCTTGGCGCACCTCGTCGCGGTGTCCGGGCTCAACGTCGGCATGGTGGCGACGGTCTTCTTCGCCCTCTTGCTTCGCGCACCGCGCGGCCTGCGACTCGCCGGCACCATGGCGGGAGTGCTCGCTTACGCGCTGCTCGTCGGTCCACTGCCGTCGCTGCTGCGGGCGCTGCTGATGGCCGCCGTCGTCCTCGGTGCGCTCATGCTCCGGCG
Organism: Thermoanaerobaculia bacterium; assembly: GCA_036005845.1. Lineage (GTDB taxonomy): Bacteria > Acidobacteriota > Thermoanaerobaculia > Multivoradales > JAIOJS01 > DASYQD01. The sequence continues at coordinate 35,335 of DASYQD010000129.1, forward strand.
CCTGCCGGCGGCGCTCAATGGCCTCGCCGTCTCCTGCCTGCTGCTCGTGCTGCTCGACCCATCGTGGGTGGAGGATCTCGGCTTCCAACTCAGCGTCGCCGCCACTGGTGGCCTACTCGCGCTCTCAGCGCCGCTGCGTCGGTGCTTGCGATCCCTCGGCCCCCTCGCCACGCCGCTCGCCGTCACGCTCGCCGCGCAGCTCGCGACGCTGCCCTGGTCGCTCGCGGCGTTCGGGCGCCTGAGCCCGGTCTCGCCGCTCGCCAACTTGATAGCCATCCCGTGGTCGGGCGTGGCGCTGGTGGTCGCGCTGGCGTGGGCATCGCTGCGTCTCACCATTGGAGCGGCCGCGGACGTCATCCTGCCGCTCCTCGACCTGCTGGCCGCGCCGCTCGCGTGGCTCGAACGCCTGCCCGCCAGCCGCTGGATCACCTGGCCGCAGCAAGCGCCGTGGTGGTGCGCGTGGGCGATGACCGTGCTCTTGATGACGTGCATCCTCCTCCCCCGCCCGCGCTGGAGCGTCGTCGCGCGTCTCGGCATCGTCATCGCGATCGTCATCGGCGCCTGGCCCCGGGCTGCGCCGGCAGCACCCGAGCTGGTGATGATCGACGTGGGGCAGGGCGACGCCATCCTCCTGCGCGACGGGAATGCGACGCTCTTGATCGACGGCGGAGGCTGGCGCCGACCCGGCTTCGGCGGTCGCGTGCTCTTTCCCGCGCTGACCGCCCTTGGCGTGCGCCAGCTCGACGTCCTCGCCGTCACCCACCCCGACAGCGACCACTGCGGCGGCGCCGCCGATCTCCTCCGCGAGCTTCCCGTCGGCCAGGTCTGGGCGCCGCCCGGCATCGCCGACACTCCCTGCGGCACGAGCCTGCACGTTCGCAACACGCCCTATCGCGAGCTGGCCGCCGGCGACGTCGCGCGCCTCGCCCGCTGGCGCCTTCGCGTTCTCAACCCCGAGCGCAACGGCCAAGGTGCCGACAACCACCGCTCGCTAGTCCTCCTCGCCGAAGCCGTCGGTCGCCGCGCCCTCCTAACCGGCGACCTCGACGCCGCCGGCGAGGCCGCTCTCCTACGCCGCTGGGGCGCCGAGACGCTGAAATGCGACCTCCTCAAAGTCGCTCACCACGGCAGCCCGAGCTCATCCATCCCACCCTTTCTGCGCGCCGCCGCCCCACGTCTCGCCCTCATCTCAGTCGGCGCCGGCAACGCATACGGACATCCTTCGCCGAAGGTACTAGTCCTCCTCGACCGCGATCGGATTCCCATTCTCCGCACCGACCGAGACGGCATGGTACGAGTCCAATTGGGACACCGCTGGCGCCTGCAAACGACCGCGCCGTGACCACCGAGCCCGGAGTGGGCGCCGCGCGGAGCGGGCGCGCCGAGCGGAGGGCTCCCGGTCGCGCGCAGCCGTCTTCGGCGAGCACGAACGGGATACCGATCGGCTGGCGGGGACCCGTGGAGCGCGGCGCCCACTCCGGCTTCAGCACCCCGATCCGACACGCGGCCCCTTCACTAGACTCCTCCGAGTGCGCTCAACCGTCGCGATCCTCGGCGCCACAGCGACCGGCAAATCCGCGCTGGCGCTTCGCCTAGCCGAGCACCTCGACGGCGAGATCGTCAACGCCGACGCGCTGCAGGTCTACCGCGGCCTCGACATCGGCACCGGCAAACCCACTGCCGCCGACCGCGCCCGGGTGCCGCACCACCTCCTCGACATCCTCGACCCCGACCAACCCCTCAGCGCCGGCGAGCTCGCCCGCCACGCCCGCGCCGCCATCGCCGGCATCCAATCGCGCGGCAAGCTGCCGCTGGTCGTCGGCGGCAGCGGCCTCTACGTCCGCGCGCTCTTCTCCGGCATCAGCCCGATGCCGAAGATCGAGCCGCGCCTCCGCGCCTGGCTGACCAAATCCCACGCGCGCCACGGTCTTCCTCCACTACGCCGCTGGCTCCGCGTCCTCGACCCGCCGACCGCCGCCCGCACCACCGAAGGCGACACCCAGCGCACCCTCCGCGCCCTCGAGCTGGCGCTCTCCAGCGGCCGTCCGCAGTCCTGGTGGATCGCCCAATCGCCCTTCGCGAAGGACGCGCTTCCCGCGGTCCACATCGGATTGACGCTCCCGAGAACCGTCCTGTACCATCGGATCGCGGAGCGCGTCTCCGCGATGGTCGCGGTGGGGTGGGTGAGAGAGGTCGAAGGGCTCCTTCAGGCGGGTTGGGACCCGGGTTCTCCGGCGTTCCAGGCAATCGGCTACCGGCAGCTCGCCGAGCACGTACGCGGTGAGATCGGCCTCGACCAGGCGGTCGAGGAGACGATCCGGGCGACTCGCCGTTTCGCCAAACGCCAAGCCACATGGTTCCGCCGCGAGCCGGACGTCGTCTGGTTCGAGGCCGATGACCCCGATGCGACCGTGAGCCGTGTTCTCGATTTTTTGAAGAACCGACGCTCCGGGGATCCCCGGGAATAGGATGGTTTCCACATGGCGAAGCATGCGATCAACATCCAGGACGGTTTCCTCTTCCAGAGCCTCAAGGAGGCGCGTGAGATGCGTGTCTCGCTGGTCACCGGGGCGCAGCTCGGTGGGCGGCTGAAGCGCTTCGACCGCTTTGCCATCGTCCTCGAAAAGGAAGGGCAGGAGCTCCTCGTCTACAAGCATGCCATCGCGACCATCGGCGCCGCCGCCGCCGCCGCGGCAACGTAAGCGGGCGCGAGCGGACGGCCGCTGCGCGCTGCGGCCAGGGGGCGAGCTGCGGCCGGGAAAACCGGGTGGTGGGCTGCTGGCCGCGGCCGCGATCGCGGCCGCCTTGGCGTTCGCGGGCTGTGCGTCGACTGGGCCGGCGCCAGCCCGCGGGCCAGGCGTCGACCGCGAGCTGTTGCCATACCTGCTACCGCCGAGCAGCGGCTTCCCGGCGACCGCGGACGCCGAGCTGCTGCGGCGCGTCGACGCCGCCTTCCAGGCGGAGCTGCTGGACGGCGACCTCGCGAGCGCCGTGGCCGCGGCAGACGCGGCGCTCGCGGTGGACCGGAGCTTCGCGCCGGCCGACGTGCTGCGCGCGCAGGCGCGGCTGGTCGCCGGCGACGTGCCCGCCGCGCGCGAGGCCGTCGCCCCGGTGATCGCTCGCTACCCCGGCTATTCGGCCGCCGAGCTCGTCGCCGCGCACGCCGCCGAGCTGGCTGGCGACGTGGTGGCCGCATATGCGAGCTATCGCCGCATCCAGAACGCGCTGCCGCTGGCGCTCGAGAAGACCGGCGAGCTGCGCGCACCGGCGGTGGCGGCGGTCGCCGCCAGCCTGAACGAGGCGCTCGCGCGTTCGCGCCTCGACGAGGCCCGCGAGCGGCTGGCGACGCTCGTCGAGTGGGCGCCGCAGGACCAGGCGACACTCGAAGCGTCGATGGCCGTCGCCCATGCGGGTGGTGACACGCGCGCCGAGCTGCAGGCGGTGCGCGGCCTTCTCGCCTCCGTCCGCTCAGACGACGAAGCGCTGCTCGAACGCCGCGGCGAGCTGGAGCTCGAGGTCGGCCAGCCGTCGGCGGCAATCGAGGTTTTCGAAACCCTGGCGCGCCGCCATCCCGACGAGCCGCGACGTGCCGAGCAGGTGGAGCTCGCCAAGTTTCGCTGGCGCGTCTCCAACCTGCCGGGCGACGTGCGCCGCATCGTCGACGCGCCGGAGCTGACGCGCGCCGACCTCGCGGTCCTCCTCTACTGGCTGGTGCCCGGCGTGCGCGCCTCCGTGGTCAGCGAAGCGCACATCGCCACCGACATCCTCGACCATCCGCGCCGCCAGGAGATCATGCGCGTCGTCAACCTCCAGCTCATGGACGTCGACGAGACGCTGCGCCGCTTCAATCCCGGGGGCCGCGTGCACCGCGCGCAGGTGCTGCGTGCCCTCGAGCGCGTGCTGCAGCGGGCGCAGCCGCAGCCCTCGTGCGTCGGGCCCATCGCCGGCAATCCGTCGCCGTCGCGCGAGGCGACGTGCTCCGTTGCGGCGGCCTGCGGCTTCATCCCCGAGGCGGCGGACTGCCTGCCGGAGGCGGGCATGTCGGGTGCCGAAGCCGCGGATTGGATCCGCCGCACGGGCTCGCTGCTGCCATGACCGTGCGCCGCTCTCCGATCACCATCCCCAACCTGCTCTCGCTCCTTCGCATGGGGCTCACGCCCCTGTTCATCATCTCGGTGGTCAACGGCCAGGCGGTGGCGGCCCTCGCCGCCTTCGCCGCCGCCGGCATCACCGACGCGCTCGACGGCTACATCGCGCGCAGCTACGGGCAGCAGTCGAAGCTCGGCGCCTACCTCGACCCCATCGCCGACAAGATGCTCTTGATGTCGGCCTACGTGGTGCTCGCGGTGCCGGGCCTCCACCGCGGCGCGCTCATCCCGGCGTGGGTGACGGTGCTGGTGATCGCGCGCGACCTCATCATCCTGACCGTTGCGCTCGTCTCCTACCTCGCGCTCGGCACGCGGCGGTTCCAGCCCAACCTGCTGAGCAAGGTCAACACCACTGTGCAGATCGTCACCGCCATCGCGGTGCTCGCCTCCGGCGTCTGGCTGCGGCTCATCCCGCTGGTGTCATGGCTGCCGTACGCCGTCGCCGCGTCCACCGTCGCTTCGGGGGTCTCCTACCTTCACGAACGGGCGGTGCAGGTGGAGCATCCGGTGTCCGGAGAGCCGCCGTCGGACGGGGAGAGCGGAGGGTAGAATGAGCGAGCTCGATGAGCCAGTTCGTTCACCTCCATCTCCACTCCCAGTACAGCCTCCTCGACGGCGCCAACCGGCTCGACGACGTGCTCGCGGCGGCGGCCACCGCCGGGCAGCCGGCGATGGCGCTCACCGACCACGGCAACATGTTCGGGGCCGTCGAGTTCTACAAGGCGGCGAAGAAGGCGAAGGTCAAGCCGATCATCGGCATCGAGGCGTACATGGCTCAAGGGAGCCGCCTCGACAAGAGCGCCGAGCGCCGCTCGAGCAACCACTTGGTGCTGCTGGCGAAGAACGAGACCGGCTACCGCAACCTCCTCAAGCTGACGACGAGCTCCTTTCTCGAGGGCTACTACTACAAGCCGCGCATCGACCGCGACATCCTCGCGCGCCATGCCGAAGGGCTGATCTGCCTCTCCGCCTGCCTCAACGGCGAGATCAACGAGCAGATCCTCGGCAAGAAGGAGCGCGAGGCGGAGGCGATCGCCCGCACCTACAAGGAGCTCTTCGGCGACGACTTCTTCCTCGAGCTGCAGGACCACGGCATCCCCGAGCAGCGCCTCGCCAACGACGTGCTGCGGCGGCTCGCGACACGGCTGTCGCTGCCGATGGTGGTGACCAACGACGCCCACTACCTGCGGCAGGACGACGCCTTCGCGCACGACGTGCTGCTCTGCATCGGCACGCAGAAGACCTTCGCCGACCCCGACCGCCTGAAGTACGCCAGCAACCAGTTCTACGTCAAGACGGCGGCGGAGATGCACGCGCTCTTCCCCGACGACGGCGCGGCGGTGGAGAACACCGTCCTCGTCGCCGAGCGCTGCCAGCTCAGCATCCCGATGGGCGAGTTCCATCTGCCGCGCTTCCCGGTGCCCGAGGGCGAATCACTCGACGCCTACCTCGCGACGGTGGCGCGCCAGGGGCTCGACGAGCGCCTCGCTGAGCTGCGCCGCCGCCAGGCGCGCGGCGTCGCCACCGACGCACCGGCCGAGGAGATCTACCGCGAACGCCTCGAGCGCGAGCTCGAAGTCATCGTCCGCATGGGCTTTCCCGGCTACTTCCTGGTGGTCTGGGACTTCTGCCGCCACGCGCGTGACAACGGCATCCCGGTGGGGCCGGGCCGCGGCTCGGCCGCCGGCTCGCTGGTCTCCTACTCGCTGCGCATCACCGACGTCGATCCGCTGCAGTACGGCCTGCTCTTCGAGCGCTTCCTGAACCCCGACCGCATCAGCATGCCCGACATCGACATCGACTTCTGCATGCGCCGGCGCGGCGAGGTCATCAACTACGTCAGCGACAAGTACGGCCGCGACAAGGTGGCGCAGATCATCACCTTCGGGACCCTCGCCGCGCGCGCCGTCATCCGCGACGTCGGCCGCGTCATGGGCCTGCCCTACGGCAAGGTCGACCGCGTCGCCAAGATGGTCCCCGAGATGACCTCCCTCCCCGACGCGCTGAAGACCGTCGACGCCCTGCAGGCCGAGCTGCGCAGCGACCCCGAGGTCAAGCAGGTGATCGACGTCGGTCTGCGGCTCGAGGGCCTGAGCCGCCACGCCGGCATGCACGCCGCCGGCGTCGTCATCGCGCCGCGCCCCATCCAGGACCTCGTGCCGCTTTGCAAGACCAACCGCGACGAGGTCATCACCCAGTGGGACAAGGACGTCATCGAGGAGCTCGGTCTCCTCAAGATGGACTTCCTCGGCCTGCGCACGCTCACCGTCATCGACGACACGCTGCAGTTCCTGCGGCTGCAGGGCATCGACATCGACCTCGCCGAGATCCCGCTCGACGACCCCGAGGTCTACCGCCTGTTCCAGGAAGGGCGCACCAACGGCATCTTCCAGTTCGAGTCGTCGGGCATGAAGGACATGCTGCGGCGGGCGGGTCCGACGCGCTTCATGGACCTCTCGGCCTTCAACGCGCTCTACCGGCCGGGCGCGCTGTCCGTCGGCATGGTCGAGGAGTTCATCAAGAGGAAGCGCGGCGAGAAGAAGGTGCAGTACATCCTGCCCGAGACCAAGCCCATCCTCGAGGAGACCTACGGCGTCATCGCCTACCAGGAGCAGGTGATGCGCGTCGCCGTTGAGGTGGCCGGCTTCACCATGGCCGAGGCCGACGTGCTGCGCAAGGCGATGGGCAAGAAGAAGCTCGAGGTGATGCTCGAGCAGAAGGCGAAGTTCGTCGCCGGCGCCAAGGCGCGCGGCAAGGACGGGCGCAAGGCGGAGCAGCTCTGGGACTACATCGAGCCCTTCGCCGGCTACGGCTTCAACAAGAGCCACAGCGTCGCTTACGCGTTGCTCGCCTACCAGACGGCGTACCTCAAGGCGCACCACCCGGTGGCCTTCATGGCCGCCATGCTCACCTCCGAGATGGCGTCGAAGGACAACGTCGCCAAGTACATGCAGGAGTGCCGCGGCATGGGCATCGCGGTGCTGCCGCCGGCGGTCAACGAGAGCAACTGGACGTTCACCGTGCTCGGCGACACCATCCGCTTCGGGCTCGGCGCGGTGAAGGGCTTGGGCGAGGGCGCGGTGGAGGCGATCCTCGCCGCGCGCAAGCGCGTCGGCCGCTTCCGCGGCGTCGCCCATCTCGCGGTCGAGGTCGACGAAGGGGCGCTCAACCGCAAGGTGTTCGAGTGTCTGATCAAGGCCGGCGCCTTCGACGGGCGTCCGGATGAGCCGGGCTTCACGCGCGCCGCGGCGCTGCAGGCGCTCGACGGCATCCTCGCCTGGGCGCAGCGGCGGCGCGACGAGATCGCCTCGGGGCAGGGCTCGCTCTTCGCCGCCGCGGCGGTGATCGAGCCCGCGCCCGACCCCAACCTGCCCGAGTGGAGCGAGTCCGAGCGGCTGCGCAACGAGAAGGAGACGCTCGGCTTCTACCTCACCGGCAGCCCGCTGTCGCAGCACGAGGCGCTGCTCGCCGGCAAGGTCACGCACAACACCTCCGAGCTGATCGAAGCGGCGGAGCAGGAAGGGGTCGTCGCCGTCGCCGGCGTCGTCGCCCGTGTGCGTCGCATCAAGATCAAGAGCGGCGCCAACGCCGGTCGCCTGCGCGCGCTCTTCTCGCTCGAAGACGAGCACGGCTCGGTGGCGGTTTCGCTCTTCGCGGACATGCTGCAGAAGTACGACCACCTGCTGCAGGAAGACGCGGTGGTGCTGGTGCGCGGCAACGTGCGCATGCGCACCGAGGTCGAGCTGACGGCGCAAGAAGTGGTGCCGCTGTCGGCGCTCGAGCTCGAGCAGGTCGAGCGCCTCGACCTGGTGATCGGCGAAAGGGTGGGCGAGGCCGATTTGCTACGACTGCGCGACGCGCTGGCGGAGCACGCCGGCGAGCTGCCGGTGCGCCTCACCGTCTGCCGCAACGGCGAGCGCGTCTGCGTCGCGCCGGCGGGCCGCTTCAAGGTGCGCTACGCGCCGCCGCTCGTCGCCGCGGTGGAGGCGATCCTCGGCGCGCACTCGGTGGTGCCCGTGCTGCAGGAGCCGGCGAGCTTCGTCGAGGAGCCCGACGACCTGCTGCCCGCCGCCGACGAGCTGGAGATGGGCGTCGGCGAGATCGAAGCCGAAGCGCTGGTCAGCTGACCGGCTGCGGTACTTGACCGATCAGCGCTGCTGCGCGAGAGCAGCGTCCTCGGCCACCTCGAGCTGGCGTGTCCGATCGAGATCGATGCCCTTACGAACCCCAGGCTCTCCGACCGTCACCAACCGAAACTGCCTCTTCCGCGATGGCTTGCTGGGCTTGAGGGCGTCATCGAGGACGCGAGAGATGAACGCGCTGACGCTGGTGCCCTCTTCTTCCGCCCGGCGACGGACGGCTTTGCCCAGGCGGTCATCCAGAAAGATGGTGACTCGCACGTGGACACCATACACGGTATGCGGTACTCCTTCTTGGATAGGCGCTGCAAGCGACGAACGACCGCAGCTAAGCTCCGCGCGTGGAGCTGCTGGTCACGCACCTCGGCGCGGATTTCGACGCCTTCGCCGCTGTCGTGGTGGCGCGGCGACTTCATCCCGAGGCGCGGCTCTTCTTTCCCGGCTCGCGCGAGGGGTCGCTGCGCCGGATGTTGCAGGCGCGCGGTGTGGAGCTCGACGAGCTGCGGCACCGCGACGTCGACCCCGGCGCTGTCGAGCGCATCGTCCTTTGTGACACGCGGCAGCGCGAGCGGCTCGGCATCGTGGCGCAGTGGCTGGAGGCGCGGCCGCAGATCGAGGTGCTGGCCTACGACCACCACCCGGACTCGCCGACCGACGTGACCATTGGCGGCGGCCGCGTCGATCCGGCGGTCGGCGCCACCTCGACGCTGATCGCCGAGTTGCTGCGCGAGCGCGGCCTCGCTCCTACCGCGGAAGAGGCGACGCTGTTGATGATGGGGATCTACGAGGACACCGGGTCGCTGACCTACGCGACGACCAGTGCGCGTGACCTCGCCGCGGCGGCTTGGCTGCTCGAGCGCGGCGGCGATCTCGATGCCGTGCGCCGCTTCGCGGTGCACTCGCTCGATCGGCACCACCTCGAGCTGCTGCACCGCATGACCGAGGAGTTGGAGGTGCTGCGCCTCCACGGCCACCGGGTCGGCGTCGTGGTCTGCGAGCTGGGGAGCTTCGTGGACGAGCTGGCGCCTCTCGTGTCGCGCTGTGTCGAGCTGTTCGACCTGCCCTTGCTCTTCGCGATCTTCGGTGAGGGAGATCGCGCCACGGTGATCGCGCGCGGGCAGCTGCAGGGTTTCCACCTCGGCCAGGCGCTGGCGGTGGTAGCGAGCGGCGGTGGGCACGAGACCGCCGCGGCCGGCAGCGTCAAGGGGGCCACCGCGCTCGAGGTCCGCGAGCGGCTGCTCGCCTATCTCGACGACGCGCTGCCGCCGGTGGCGCGGGCGCGCGACCTGATGATCGCGCCGTTCGTCGCCGTCGATGAGGGCGCGACGGTGGCCCAGGCGAAGGAGCGGCTGGTGCGCGCGCGCATCAACGCGGCGCCGGTGGTGGACGAGGGCGCGGCGGTCGGCGCGGTGACGCGGCAGCTCCTCGACGCCGCCCTGCAGCACGACCTCGGCGAGCGGCCGGTGACCACCGTGATGCGGCAGGAGCTCGAATGGGTACCGCCCGACGCACCGGCCGAGGAGCTGGCTCGCCGCATGGTGGGACAGCACCCGCGCTTCGTGCTGGTGGGTGATGCCGCCGAGCGCCGTCCGCTCGGCGTCGTGACCCGGATGAGTGTGCTGCGCCACCTCCACGGCCGGCTCGAGGAGGCGGCGGAGCCGCTGGAGCGCCGCGCCCGCGAGCTGCGCGAACGCCGCCAGGGCATCGGCGGTCTGCTCGCCGAGCGCGTGCCCGCGCCGGTGCAACGACGCATCGAGGCGATCGAGGAAGTGTCGCGACAGCTCGGCGTGCCCGCCTACCTCGTCGGCGGATTCGTGCGCGACCTGCTGCTGGGCCGCGAGAACCGCGACCTCGACATCGTCGTGGAGGGCGACGGCCCGGCGTTCGCGCGCGCTCTCGGCGCGGCGCTCGACGCCCACGTGCGCGTGCACGACGCCTTCTTGACCGCCGTCGTCCGGGAGCCCGACGGCACGACGATCGACGTAGCGAGCGCGCGCAGCGAGTTCTACCGCGCTCCGGCGGTGCTGCCCGAGGTGGAGAGCTCGGCGCTGCGCCAGGACCTTTACCGCCGCGACTTCACCATCAACACCATGGCGCTGCGCCTCGGCCCCGGCGCCCCGGTCGAGCTGATCGATTATTTCGGTGGCCAGCGCGACTTGAAGGAAGGCGTGCTGCGCGTCCTCCACAGCCTGTCGTTCATCGACGACCCGACGCGGGTGCTGCGCGCCGTGCGGCTGTCCTTGCGGCTCGGCTTCGAGATCTCGCCCGAGACGCTGCGGCTCATCGCAGTGGCGGTGGGGGAGGGGATCTTCGAGCAGCTCTCCGGCGGCCGGCTGCGCGAGGAGCTGGAGCTGCTGCTCGCCGACCCCGAGCTGGCGCTGCCCGGCCTCGAACGGCTCGACGAGCTGGGCGTGCTGGCGGCGATCCATCCCGCGCTGCGCCTCGACGCGGCGCGGCGGCAGTCGTTGCGCGAGGCGCGCTCGGCGTTCGACTGGTATCACCTCGAGGCGCTGGCGGAGCCGGCGGTGCGGGTGCCGCTGTTGCTGCTGATGGCGTTGCTGCGCGGTGCCTCCCTGGAACAGCGCCGGGCGGTGGGTGCGAGACTGCAGCTCGTCGCCGCCGAGCGAGAGCTGCTGGAGCGCTTTCCGTGGCGGCTCGACCGCGCGGCGCGCGAGCTTGCCGCGCCGGGTCTGCTACCGCACGCTGCGCACGCGGAGCTTGCCGGGCTCGGCGGCGAGGAGCTGTTGCTCCTCCTCGCCGGCGACGACGAGACGGTGCGCACCTGGGTGCGGCGCGAGCTCACCGAGCTGCGCCGGCTGCGGCTCGCCGTGCGCGGCGCCGATCTCGTCGAGCGCGGGCACGCTCCCGGTCCGGCCATCGGCGAGGCGTTGCGGGCAGCGCTCGACGCGCGGCTCGACGGCGCCATCGCGGCGGAGCAGGAGCTCGAGCACGCGCTGCAGTGGCTGGCGCGGCGGCCGGTGGAAGCGCCCGCGTAGCGTCTCGATTCGGAGCCGCCGGCTCACGGCGCTAAGATTTGCCGCGTGAGTCGATTCGAGTGGAGCGCGGCTACGCTGCCCATCGCGTGGGCCTCGAGCGCGGCGGCCGTGCTGGCGCTCGTGACCATGCCGGCGATCGGTCTGGCCACGACGCCGGCTTCGGCGTCAGCGCTGGCGCCGAAGCCGCTCGCCGACCGCTCGCGCGAGCTGCTGGACTACCGGTGCGCCAACAGCCTCGGCGTGCGGCAGGTGACCCTGTTCGCCAACGGCACGGTGCGACTGCGCGAGGGGCTCGGCAAGGAGCCGAAGATGCTGCTCGGCGAGATCGGACCGGTGGAGCTCGCAGGCTACCTGCGCCGGCTCGCCGCCGAGGACCTCTCCGAGGTGCACGATCGCCAGGAGAGCACCGAAGGCGAATGGGTCGAGCACTGCACGTTCCACCTGACGCTCGACGGCGCGCCGGAGCGGCTGCTCTCCTTCAGCCGCTACGACAGCCTGCCGTTGCAGCTCGCGGCGGTGGTGCGTGTCGCCGACGAGGTGGCGGCGAAGACGCGTGCGACCACCGAGCTGCCGGCGGGCTACCACGCGCGCGTCGGCGACGTGCTGCGGCGCGCCGACGGCGTGCTGTTCGCCGTCATGGGCTTCACCTCCGACGGAGTGGGCATCGAGCTGGAGGGCGTCGAGCAGCCGCTCGTCGTCTACGTGCGGCCCGAGGACGTGCCGTCGCAGTTCGAGGCGCTGGTCTCGCGCCAGATGCCTTGAGCGGCCGGGCTTGAGCGAGCTGCGGCTCTCAGGTGGCGAGTACCGCGGGCGGAAGCTGCGCGTCCCCGCCGGCGTGCGGCCCACCGAAGGGCGGCTGCGCGAGGCGCTGTTCTCGATCTGGCAGAGCGAGATCGACGGCGCCCGCTTCCTGGATCTGTTCGCCGGCGCCGGCGGGGTTGGCCTCGAAGCGGTGGGCCGCGGTGTCGAGCGCGCCGTGCTCGTCGAGGGCGACCCGCGCACCATGCGCACGCTCGAGGAGAACGTTGCCGCCCTCGACGCCGAGAAGGCGACGAGGCTCTACCGGCTGCGGCTCCCTGCGGGCCTAGCCGTCCTACGCGAACGCGAGACGCCGTTCGGGCTCGTCTTCGTGGATCCGCCCTACGCATTCGGCGAGGGGAACAAGCTGCTCGCTACGCTGCCGCCGCTGCTACTACCAGGCGGTGCCGTCGCCTACGAGCACGCCGATCGCGATGCTCCTCCGGCCGCGCCATCCGAACTCGTCTTCGAGGAGACCCGCTGCTACGGCGGGAGCTGCCTCTCGTTCTATCGACGCGCGTGAGATCGAGATTGCTTCGTCGCTGCGCTCCTCGCAATGACAACCCAAAGTCATGGCGAGCGCAGCGAAGCGATCTCGATCTGTAACGCGCCACTAACGGGCGCGGGCGAGGAAGTAGCCCAGCTCCTCGAGGTCGACGCGCAGGTCAACGGTCTTCACCCGCACGCTGCGGCTGGTGCGGATCTGCGTCGGCGCGAAGTTGAGCACGGCACGCACGCCGGCGCCGGCCAGCGCGTCATAGCCCGCCTGTGCCGCCGCCGCCGGTACTGCCAACACGCCAATGCTGGCGCCGGTCTCGCGCACCAGCGCCGCGAGCCGCGCCGGCGGCTCGACGCGCAGCTCGCCGAGGCGCCTCCCGACCTTCGCTGGATCCGCATCGACCAACCCGACGACGCGGTAGCCGTCCTGGTTGAAGCCCGCGAAGCGCGCCAGCGCGGTACCGACGCTGCCGACGCCGAAAATAACCAGGCCCTGCAGCTTGTCGAGGCCGAGCAGCGCGCGCAGGCGGTCGCGCAGGTGCTCGATCTCGTAGCCGACGCCGCGGATGCCGAACTCGCCGAACTGCGCCAGGTCCTTGCGGATCTGCGACGCCGAAAGCTGGTAGCGCTCGGCGAGCTCCTTCGACGACACGCGCTCGACGCCCTCGGCGTGGAGCTGCTGCAGGCAGCGCAGGTAGAGCGAGAGGCGATTGAGGGTGAGCGGAGAAGTGTCCCCCCCGCGCGCGAAGCGCGCTGCCGCCCCCCGCCCAACCCCCTCCCCTGGGTTTCGTTCCACCCCTGACCCCCCGACCCCCTGCCCCTCCAGGGGCAGGGGGCGCCCCCGCCCACCCGCCGCCTTCCTTGGGGT
>DASYQD010000130.1:0-1529 GCA_036005845.1 Thermoanaerobaculia bacterium
GGGTGACTGGCCGCCTCGCGTGCCTTGGGAATGATCCGTCCGGGCGGCACGGCGGCGCCGGTCTGGCGCCCGCTGCTGGCTTGATCAGGAGCTTGTCCGCCTGCTCGGCGTGACTCATCACAGTCCTGCCGCCGCGGTTTCTCCGCACTCAGACCGGCGTCACCGGACCCTACGAACGAAGCCGGAGGATCGATCGGGATGGTTACAGAGGTGGTGGACTACGTCGTCGGCGTCGACACGCATCGGGACGAGCACACGCTCGCTCTCATCGAGGCGGCGAGCGGGGCGGTGCTGGCGCAACGGGCGGTGGCCAGCAACGGCCGCGGCTACGCGCAGGCGCTTCGCTTCGCGCAGCAGCAGGCAGACGGCGCCCGGCTCTGGGCGCTTGAGGGAGCCGGTCACTACGGTGCGGGCCTTGCCCGCTACCTAAGCGAGCGCGGCGAGACGGTGCTCGAGGTAAGCCGCTCGCCGCGGGGCGAGCGACGGCTACGCGGCAAGGACGACCAGCTCGACGCGGTCCGGGCCGCCAGGGCCGCACTCACAAGTGAGCCGCTGCCGCGGCCACGCTCGGGCGCGCACCGAGAGGCGCTGCGCCTGCTGCTGCTCGCCCGCCGCAGCGCCGTCGACGTCCGCCGCGAGGCGCTCGTGCAGCTGCGCAGCGTCATCGTGACCGCGCCCGACGGGCTCCGGGACGAGCTGCGCCGGCTGCCGCTACAAGGGCTGCTCGAGCGCTGCAGCCGCCTGCGTCGCTCGAGCGGCGCGGCTCCGGACGAGCTCGCCGCGCGGCTCGTCCTGCGCACGCTCGCACGCCGGATCGAAGCTGCGACGGTCGAGGCCGACGAGCTCGAAGGCGAGATCCTCGCGCACGTGCGCGCGCTCGCGCCGCCGTTGCTCGAGGAGCCGGGAGTCGGCCCGATCGTCGCCGCCCAGCTGCTCGTCGCCTGGTCGCACCGGGGTCGTGTCCACTCCGAGGCCGCCTTTGCCCGCCTCGCCGGCGTCGCCCCGCTCCCCGCCTCCAGCGGCCAGACGAGACGGCACCGACTGAGCCGCGGCGGCGACCGCCAACTGAACCGCGCCCTCCACACCGTCGTCCTCCACCGGCGCCAGCACGACCCGGCGACCAAGGACTACATCGCCAAACGGATCGCCGAGGGCAAGAGCCACCGCGACGCCACCCGCCTGCTCAAGCGCTACCTGGCTCGCTCTCTCTACCGGCTACTGCAGAACCAGGAGCCGCTGATGGCTTGACAGGTCATAGGAGCTTCATTCCCGCACTCAATGTCATCCTCGGCGGGTGGTGGCGTCCGTTGAGCGGCGCAGACTCGGGCGGCGGCGGCTGACCCGATTCCCGCATGTCGCCCGAGAGCTGACTTGCCAGCGTTGTGTCGCCGCCGCCTACCCGAGACCGCCGAGCGTGACCTGATAGGAGCTTGGCAGCTGCCTCGATTGAGGCCTGTCCGCTCGCCGGTCGCCCCAACGCTAGAAGGAGGCGATCCCATGATCGTGATCGGGGTGGACGTGCACAAGCA
>DASYQD010000131.1:0-21160 GCA_036005845.1 Thermoanaerobaculia bacterium
CAGACCGCGGAAGCGCGACGGCCCGCCGCGCAAGCGGCCGACGTCGGGCAGGTCGAGCTTGGTGGCGTCGCCGACGATGACGTTGCGGATGTTGCCCTCGCGGCCGATGAAGACGCCCACCTGGCGGCCGATCGAGCGCGACACTTCGGCGAGGTGCCGGGCGAGCTCGGGCGACACCACCTCGCTCGGCGGCACGCGGCGCCGGTAGGTGCGTTCGAGGGCGCGCTCGTCGGAAGGCTTGAGGCCGCGAGTGTTGCCGTGGAGGGTCGAGATGGCGGTCGTCGCTTCCTGTCGGGGTGGTTTACCCGGATGGCGCGGCGCCGATGAGCTTGCCAGCTTTCGGACGGCCGCTCAAGGCGCCGCGGAGCAGGTGTCAAACTCTCCCACGGCGCCGAGCAAGGGAATCGGTCCACCGCGTCCGTCTCATCAGATGGCACGACCCGACCGTCGCGTGAGGCTGTGAATGTCCCCGAATGGCTTCTGGACGATCGCCACCGCATCGTTCCTCACCGTCTTCGTGGCCGAGTTGGTGGGCGACAAGTCGCTCTATGCGATCAGCTCGCTGGCGAGCCGTCATGACGGGCGGGTCGTGCTCGCCGGGGTCGCCACCGCCTTCATGGGCAAGATGGGAATCGCGGTTGCCCTCGGCCACCAGTTGGCGCGCATCCCGCCGCCGGCGGTGGCGCTGGCGAGTGCCTGTGGCTTCCTGGGCTCCGGAGCCCTGTTGTGGCGGCGGGAGTCGCGAACCGCCGAGACGCTGAGCACCGGCGGCTGGCATCGCGCCGGCGCGGTGTCCTTCGCGTCGCTGTTCCTGACCGAGTGGGGTGACGCGGGTCAGCTCGCCGCCGCCGCCCTGGCGGTGCAGGTCGCTTCGCCTCTGGCCGTGTGGCTGGGCGCCACCGTAGCGCTCTGCGCCAAGGCGGCGCTGGCGGTCGGGGTGGGAGTCCGAGCTCGCTCGCTCTTACCCGTCGGTGCGCTCCGGATCGTCGCGGCAGCCTGCTGCTGCCTTCTCGCCACGCTCTCGCTCCTCAAGCTGGCTGCCAGCTGGTAGAGCGGCGGCGCTACTTGACGAGCGCTTCGATACCGGCGCCACGAACCTGGAAGTCGTCCGGATCGAGCACGGCGTAGCCCGCCACGGCGGCTGCCGATGCGCCCGCACGCTTCTCTCGAGCACGGCGTCGCGGGCCCGCTGGCTCAGCCTCGGTCCTGTGGAGCAGGAAGTAGCCCTCCTGCCCCGGTTCGAGCTTCGGCACTTGGTGCCACCGAACGTCCGTGCTGGCTGGAAAGCGGACGACGACGCTCTTCCTGGTATGCCGGCCCTTGAGCACGTTGGCCACCTCGATCACCGCCTCGCGCCAGTCCGCGCCATGTTCGCTGATCGGCGCGACCCCGTCCTTGGCAGCCGCGGCCGGTGGCATCCTGACTTCCTTCACTTTGCCGGCGACCACCAGGTCGGCCTGCGCCAGGCGGGACTGCAGATGGCGATCCACCGGGTGCGCCGCAGCGGGCGACGCCTGGCCGATGGCAGCGGCGCGAGCCGCGGACGTCGCCTCTTGGCGCAGCGAACGCACGGCAAGGCTGTCGCCATACATCCAGGGAACGGCGTGAAAGACGAGCTCTTGTCCGGGCTCGATACGCTGGCGGCCGGCCAGCAGCACCGTGATCTGCGCGCCCAAGTAGTCGGTGAATGAGTCCGGGGCCTCGACGACCTCTTCGACCGTGACGATCGCCGTGCGCTCGTCGACCGGCACTCCAGCCATGGTGGCTCGCCCGAGCTGCTCGACCCTCCCCTTGAAGACGAGCGTGGGTCGCGGCTCGGTCTGCCTCCCCGAGCCTGGGGTCATGGGCGCCGGTTCTCCCGGCTACTCGGTGACCTTGAAGAAGAACGGATCGATCGAAGGCTCGACAACGGTAATGCCGTCGGTCCGCAACAACCGGTGCGAGGTGAAGTTGGCGACGCGCTGGTACTTGACGCCATTGGGGAAATTCGCCATGTCCGGGGTGTTGTTCGCCGAAAAGATCCCATAGAAATCCTTTCCTTGCGCCACCAGGTGGTCGTAGTCGCCGATGTACGGGTCGAAAACCCTGATCGGCGTGGCGGCAGGCACGTTGGCCAGGATGAGATCGTCCCAGTTGATGCCGTCGGTGGTGCGGCGCAAGCGGGTCACCCACCGCATGTTACCTTGCACGCCGCGAAATTGCTGGAACAGCAGCGCGACTTTGCCGGCGTTGTTGATCGCCAGCGCCGCGTTGGTGGCACTGGCGATCGTCAACAGGTCGGCCGACGACCAAGTTATGCCGCGGTCTGTCGAGCGGCGGACGTGCAGCGTCAAGATGGAGCCGGGTTGCTGGTCGCACCAGGCCATGTACACGGTCGAGCTGTTGGTCGGATCGACGGCGATGGACACCGAGCCGCCGAGCCGCTGCTGGCCGGTGGCGGCCGTCCCGTTCCTCATGAACGGGAAGGACACGCCCTGCGCGACCCGCCGTCCGGCCAGCCCGTCGCCGGGGTCCTTCAGCGCGGTGTAGCCTCCCGTGCCCCACTTGTCGTCGCGCACCACGACCACGTCGGCGGAGGTGATGACGAGGGTGTTGGCGGCGAAGCTGCCGGTCAGCGAGCGCCAGCGGTAGAACACCGCGTAGACGGTGCCGTCGGGGTGGGACACGGGCCGGATCTGAGGGCCGTCCTGCCCGGCCGTGGGGCGCTTCTCGATCCGCACCGTGCTGAACGTTGGAGCGGCGATGCCGGCGTTGAGCGATTGATCGATGGTGGCGGTGTGCCCGCCCGATCCTGCGAAGTCGTTGTTGCCGATGTAGACCCGCTCCTTGCCCGCATCGATGCCGGTCTTCACCGTCGTCGCGTGCGCGAACGGCTGATCGGCGTCGGGCCGCGACGCCAACACGCTCATCGGCGCCGCGGACGCGGGATCGCTCGTGCGCAGGAACTCGAGATTGCTCGTCGGCGCCCGCAGGATGCTGCCGTAGAGCTTCTTGCTGGTACCGGAAAAGCCGGTGGTGATGTCGTGCGTGGCGCTGCCGGCGGCGCTGGGCACGATCGCGTTCAGCGTCCAGCTGTTCCCGCCGTCGGCGGACAGGAAGACCGGCGCGAGCACGCCGCCGCCCGGGTCGGGGGTGAAAGCCGTGCCGACGATCTGCAGCGGGTTCGCCGGATTGACGGTCAGGTGGGGCTCGCTGTCCTGCCCGGTCTCCGAGCTGAGCGCCTTGGGGATCATGTTGACGAGCAGGATCCCGGTCGGAGCGGCGACTGCGCCCGCCGCCCCCTTGGCGGCGGCGCGCTTGCGCCGCTTCTTGGCCCCGGTCCGCCGTGTTGCCGCCTTTGCGGCCGACTTCTTCGTCACCGTCTTCGTCTTCTTCTTGGCTGCCATTGGAATCTCTCCGCTACTTCGGGTTGACGACCGCGCCGGTGGCGGCGGCGACGGCGCTCATTACCGCGCCGGACTGTTCGGCAGGTTGGAAGTCCGCGGGATGGAGGGCGGTGTAGACGCCGTCTTCGACTTCCTCCCCCACCGCCGCGGCGCTCACCATTCCGGCGGCAGCCTTCTGCGGCGCCTTCTTGGCCTCATCCTTGTGCAGGATGAAGAGACCCTCCTGGCCGGCGCGGAACTTGGGGGCCTTGTACCACTTCACGTCGCGGCTATTGGGGAAACGCACCCGCAGGGTGTTGCCGGAGTGACTGCCCTTGTGAACGGCGTCGACCTCGACCTCGGCCTCCTGGACGAAAGGATCGTGCTCGCTGACGGCCGTGCTGGTGGTCGACCCGCTCAACGCCGCCGCCTGCGCGGCGGCAGGCGCCGGCGGAAGGCTGACGCTGCGGACTCGGCCCGAGACGACCACGTCCGCGCTTTCGACGCGCTGGTGTGCGTCCCGTTGCGCCAGCGCCTCGACCGGATCGCCACCCGCCGCTGCCGCCAGAGCGAGAGGCGCGGCGGCAGCAGGTTGATGATCGATCGACTGACAGGCGATCCCCTCGCCGAACAGCCAACCGTTGGCGTAGAACACGTACTGCTGGCCCGGAGCGGCCTTCTTCTGGCCGCCCAGCTGCAGCGTGATCTCCATCCCGGCGGTGTCGGCCAGAGCTTCCGGCGCCTGCTGGATTTCGTCCACCCGAACGATTGCCGTCCGCTCCGTGGTCGCCAACCCCGGCATGGTGGAGCTCTTGAGCTTCACCACCGTCCCCTTGAAGACGAATCGAGCCCGCTTGGCGCGGTCTTCCGCGGTCGTAGCCATGAACGTTCTCCCTTGGTCGTTTCCAGGCGCGATGAGACCCGACCACGGCGTGCGCGGGTTTCTCACTTGAGTAGACGGACGCGGTTGCGGTTTTCTCGTCGCCGTCTTGACACCCGAATCGCGGGCGGTGGAAGATTCGAACGATGGTTCAAACCGCCGTCCGGAGCGACTCAGAACACTCGTCCGAATCGCCGCGCGTGCTGGCGAAGAAGCGCGAGATCCTGCGCGCCGCGGCGGAGGTGTTTCGCCGCCAGGGGCTGCATGCCACCGGCATGCGCGACATCGCGGCGGCGGCCGGAATGGCGGTGGGCAACCTCTACTACTACTTCGCCGACAAACAGGCGTTGCTCGCCTTTTGCCAGGAGGACGCGCTCGCCGGGTTGCTCGACCTCGCGGCCCGAGTGGGCGGCGAGGCGCTGCCAGCCGATCAACGCCTGTGGCTGCTGGTCGTCGGCCACATGTTGCGTCTGCACGACGCGACGCCGGGCGCCATTGCGCACCTCGACGTCGACGGGCTCGCAACGGCGGCGCGCGACGCCGTATTGGCGCAACGTGACGCCTACGAGGAGTCGTTCCGTGAGGTAGTGCGCCAGGGCGCGAGCGAAGGGCTTTTCCGCCGCGTCGATCCCAAGCTCGCCGCGCTGACGATGCTCGGCGCGCTCAACTGGACCGCGCAGTGGTATCGGCCGGGCGGCGGCAGGACGGCGCGCCAGCTGGGCGAGGAGATGGCCGACCTGCTGGTGCGCGGGCTCCTCGCCGATGGCAAGCGGTTGCGCCGGCCGCCATTCCCGGACGACCTCGTGCCGATCGAGAACGGAGGCGCGGCGTCGTGAGCACCAATCTGCCCGAGACCACCTTCGCCACCCTCGACGTCAACGGCGAGCCACGCGCCGTCGCCTTCCCGACCCACCACACGCTGCTCGAAGTGCTGCGCGAGGAGCTGGGGCTCACCGGCACCAAGCACGGCTGCGAGCTGGGCGAGTGCGGCACCTGCACCGTGCTCGTCGACGGCCAGCCGGTGCTCTCCTGCCTGGCGCTGGCGGCGGCGATGGGCGGCAAGCGCATCGAGACGGTCGAGGGGCTGCAGCAGGGCAACGCGCTCCACCCGCTGCAGGCGACCTTCGCCGACCTCGGCGCCGCGCAGTGCGGCTACTGCACGCCCGGCATCCTGATGGCCGCCAAGGCGCTGCTGGCGAAGAACGCCAGCCCGACGCGCGACGAGGTCTCCGCGGCGCTCGCCGGCAACCTCTGCCGTTGCACGGGCTACATCAAGATCCTCGAAGCGGTCGAAGGCGCCGCGGCGCTGCTGCGCGGCGAGCCGTGGACGCCGGCACGCGAGACGCTCTACGGCAGCCAATTGCCTGCGGCGACCGACTGATCTGCACGTGAATGAATCGCCGCTGTCTCGGGACCCCCTCTCCCCGGCGAGGGGAGAGGGGGCAGGGGGCGAGGGGCGACAGAGATCTCAGTGGGGCACCACCGGCGTCTCGGTGCCGTAGACGTACTTCTCGAACCACGGCTGCCAGTCGGTTTTCGTCAGCTCGTCGAGCGTCGCCACCAGCCCCGGCGTCGTGCCCCAGCCGTAGCTGGCGCGATTCAGGGCGGCGCGCAGGAAGGCGATGAAGTAGCGGTCGCCCTCGTCGACGCTCCCCTTCTGCCGCTGCAGCTCGAGACGGATGGCGTGCACGACCAGCGGTCCCTTGGCGTAGCGCAGTCGCCAGATGTCCTCGACGTTGCGGTCGTCGTCGAAAGCGAGCCTCGGCGTCAGGTACAGCGCCGCGCCCGGTGCGATGTCGGCGGCGCTGCGCGCCCACTCGCTGACGATCTCGTCGAACGAGTGGTCGCCGACCTCCCGTGGTCCGGACAGCCGCCACACCGCCAGCGCCGCGGTGTAGTCGGCGAACGCCTCGCACAGCCAGCTCTCCTCCTCGCTGCGCATCTTCGCCACATGCCCCCACCAGCCGTGGGCCACCTCGTGCAGGAAGCGCGCGTTGCGGTTGCTGAAGAAGACGCGCCGCCGCCGCTCGAGCGGCGCGGTGAAGAACTCGCGGGTGAAGAAGATGATCCCCGGCGGCGCCTGGCCGAAGCCCCAGTCCGGCACCTCGAGGATGCTGAGCTCGTGAAAGGGGTACGGCTCGTCGAGCACCGCCTCGAACACCTGCTTGCCCTGGAAGAACTTATCGATGAGGTTCTTCGCCGCCTGCTCGTTGAGCAGCGCGTACGTCGCAACCCGGCAGGTAACGCCGTCTCGCGTCTCCTCGACGACCTTGAACTTGCCGGCGACGACGACCGCGAACTGCATCGGCTTGTCGAGCCGGGTGACCAGCCGGCGCCTTCCGTTGGCGACGGTGCGGCTGACCTCGGCACCGGAGGCGAAGGGCTGCAGCGCCTCCGGCACGTCGACCTCGATGTCGATGGTCGCCAGCTCGCCGTCGAGCTCCTGGCGTGGGTACCAGGGATAGGTGCCGAGCGTCCAGTACGAGTTGCCCGCGGGCCGCAGCGCCAGATCGCCCTGGTAGACGACCTCGACCTCCGCCGTCGCGCCGGCCTGGAGCGTGCGGCCGAAGGCGACGAGCAACTCGTCGTTCTCGTGCAGAAAGTCGGCGGGCTTGCCGTCGACGCGCACCGACTCGACCTTTACCCGCTTCATGTGGCCGTTGTCGTCCCAGACGCGGTCGACGAGCTGCGGCTGCCAGACGGCCGCCGCGCGCCGCGCCCGCAACCGCGAGCGGCTGGTGAAGCGCACGGTCGCGCCGCTGGTGTTCTCGACCCGTAACGACTCCTGCTCGGCCAGGAGCGCCCGCTCCCGCGGCTCCCACCAGGGATGACCGATCGGCTGCGACGTGAGGACGACGAGACCGGTGCCTTGGACGAAGGTGCTCCCCGGATCCGTCGTGCGCGCGAGGGCGAGCAGGTTCTCCTCGCCGCGATCGGTGTCGACGGACAGCAGCAGCGTCTCGCGGCCGTGCAGCAGCGCGTAGCGCAGGCCGTCGACGTGGTTGGCGTCGGCGGCGAGCAGGTCGTGCGAGGGCGACGTGAAGCGGCGGTCGGCGAGCGCGCTGTCCGCCCACGCCGGCAGCGCCGAGGCGCGGCGGAGCGCGGCATCGGTCGCGGCGCCCGGCTGCGCCCAGGGCGAGGGCGTCCCCTCCACCGGCGGTGGCGCCAAGCCCCACCCCCACACGACGGCGCCGTCGAGCATGTCCTCCACTTCGACGGTGCCCTTGCTCTCCTTGGGCTCGAGCCCCGAGCTGCGGCTGCGGCGCAGGTTGCGCAGCGCCACCGGTGCCGAATAGGGATCGTCGACGCGGTAGGTGAGCTTCGCGGTGCCGTCGACGAGCAATCCGCACGCACCGTCGCGGGCGAGCAGCGCGTAGACGTGCGCGCCGGCGAGCGGACGGACCTCGGCACGACCGAGCTTCAATGGACCGTCGAGGTGGACCTCGGCGCCGCGGCGGGGCAGGTCGATCGAGATCGCGCGTTCGGCGAGGGTCTCGGCACGAGCGGCCAATGGCAGGGCGACCGCGAACGCCGCGCACACGGCAGCTAGCTCGGCGACGCGGCGGCTGTAGGTGAACCGATGCCGGACGAGAACGCCCGTCGTCGGTAGGAGTCGGTCGAAGGTCATCAGTATCCTCCCCCGCACTAGGGTAACTGGCGTCCCGCGCGCCTCAGCGTGGCGGCGGCGCCGACGACAGCGGGTACCGCATCGCCGTGCGGAAGTCGGCCTTGCTGCGAAAGAAGATGGCGTAGTAGGCGCGACGCTCGCCCTCGTCGGCGCTGATGAACCGCGCGCCCAGCGCGCGCGCCACCGCCGAGCCCGGCCAGCGCTGCTCCACCCAGCACGCGGCGTTGCCGCCGGCGGGGTTGGTCACCAGCGAGGCGATCGGAATGCGGTCGGCTTCCTGCTCGTAGGCGGGCGGCCACGGGTGATAGGCGCCGAGCGCCGCCAGCAGCACCGACACCGGCAGCACGGCGAGGAACGCGACGCGGCGCCAGCCGTCGAGCGCGAGGGGCGCGAAGAACATCAACATCGGCGCCATCGGGATCAGGTAGCGAAAGCCATACGACCAGCCGCCATACGAGCCAGCCACCAGGCTCATGCCGAGCACCTGCAGGAGCGTGCCGGCGGCGAGCGGTACGACGACCCGCGCCGGCAGCGGTCCGCGGCCACGCAACGCGGCGATCATTCCGGCGCCGCCG
This sequence comes from Thermoanaerobaculia bacterium, assembly GCA_036005845.1. Classification (GTDB taxonomy): domain Bacteria; phylum Acidobacteriota; class Thermoanaerobaculia; order Multivoradales; family JAIOJS01; genus DASYQD01. The sequence continues at coordinate 8,449 of DASYQD010000131.1, forward strand.
AACAACAGGACCGGCGAGACGACGAAAAAGCCGCGTCCGCCGAAGAGGCAGCGCAGCGGGTAGAGCCAATCCTCGGGCAGGTAGACCCAGCCCGCGTGGCGCGCGCTGGTTCGCCACGGCAGTTGCGCCCGCGGCGACAGCATCGGCGGCAGGAGCGTGCCCGACGTGAAGAGGTCGGCACCGACGAAGATCGCGGCCGCCGCCGCCACGCCGGCGCCGTAGCGCAGCAGCTGCCGTGCGCCGCCGCAGCTCCACACGATCGCCGCCAGCACCGCGACGAACCCGGCGCCGGGCAAGAGGTCGACGGCCGTGGCGAGCCCACCCAGCAGACCAGCCGCGAAGCCCCAGCCGCGCCGCGCCGCCATCCACGCCGCGAAGAGCAGCGCCGCGGCCGGAGCGTGGTTGTTCAGCGTGCCGCCGAACGAGAACAGCAGCGTGCCCGCGCCGAGAGCCGCCGTCGTCCACGCCGCGGTGCGCAGGTCGGCCAGCCCGGCGGCGCGCAGCTCGTGGACGAACAGGGCGAGCAGAGCCGCCGTGGGCAAGCCGACTAGCGCCAGCGTCACCCAGTACACGATCTGCCGCATGCCGACGCCGGCGGCGAAGCTCCAGCCGAAGCAGCGCTGCAGCACGAAATAGATGCCGGCGCCGGCGATCGACAGGAGCGGCGGCTTGTTCGAGTAGGGCCGACCGTCGATCACCACCTGGTCGACGACGCCCGCGAACCGCGTTCCTTCGATCGACGAGCGGTGGTGATCGACGAGCGCCTCCATCTGCGCCCACCGCGAGGCGTCGTTGCCGCTGCTGAAGACGACGCGGTGCGTCGTCGCCGCGAACGCCGCGAAGGCGAGCAGGAATGTCAGCAGCGCGGCGCGGCGGCCGAGACGAGCACCGGCCACGGGCGCGGCGTCGCTCACTGGAAAGCGCTCGAGTGGCCGCGCTCGCTGCTCGAGCTCACGTCGACGCGCTCACTTCGCGCCGCCCACCCACACCGTCTTCACGTTGACGAACTCGCGCATGCCGACCGAGCCCAGCTCGCGGCCGTAGCCGCTCTCCTTGACGCCGCCGAACGGCAGCCGCGGATCGGAGCGCACGAAGTCGTTGACGAAGCAGCAGCCGGCGGCGAGCTCGCGCGCCACCCGCTCGCCGCGCGCGACGTCACGGGTGAACACCGCGCCGCCGAGGCCGAACACGCTGTCGTTGGCGATGCGCACCGCGTCGGCCTCGTCCTTCGCCGGCAGGATCGCCGCTACCGGTCCGAACAGCTCCTCGTCGTACGCCGGCATCCCCGGTCGCACGTCGGCGAGCACGGTCGGCGGATAGAAGGCGCCGGGGCCCGGCGGCACCTCGCCGCCGAGCAGCAGTCGCGCGCCGGCGGCGACGCTCTTCTCCACTTGTTCGTGCAGCGAGTCGCGCAGGTCGACGCGCGCCTGCGGGCCCACCTCGATGCCGGGCTCGAGCGGATTGCCCATGCGGGCAGCGCGCATGCGCTCGACCATGCCGCGCTCGAAGGCCTCGCGCAACGGCTCGACGACGACGAACCGCTTGGCGGCGATGCAGCTCTGGCCCGAGTTGATGAGGCGGCTCTTCGTGCACACCTCCACCGCTTGGTCGAGATCAGCGTCGTCGAGCACCACGTAAGCGTCGCTGCCGCCGAGCTCGAGCACGGTCTTCTTGACGAGGCTGCCCGCCTTCGCCGCCACCGCCTTGCCGGCGCCGACGCTGCCAGTGAGGGTCACCGCCGCGATCTCGCGCATCTCGATCACCGCCGCCACGCGCGAGCTGGTGATCAGCAGGTTGGTGAAGAGCCCCGCCGGCAGCCCGGCGTCCGCCCACAGTTGTTCGATCGCCATCGCGCAGCCCGGCACGTTCGCGGCGTGCTTGAGCGCCACCGCGTTGCCCGCCATCAGCGCCGGCGCGGCCGCACGGAAGACCTGCCAGAACGGGAAGTTCCACGGCATCACCGCCAGCAGCACGCCGAGCGGCTGATAGGCGACGAAGCTCTTGCGCGCCTCGGTGGGCACCTCCTCGTCGCCGAGGAAGGCCGCCGCGTGCTCGGCGTAGTAGCGGCAGCCGGCGGCGCACTTCTTCGCCTCGCCTTCGCCGTCGGCGAGCGGCTTGCCCATCTCGCGCGCCATCAACGTCCCGTATTCGCGCGCACGCCCCTCGAGCAACTCGGCGGCGCGGCGCACGGGCACGGCGCGCTCGGCAAACGAACGCCGCGCCCACTCGCGCTGCGCCGCCGCCGCGGCCTTTACGCGCCGGCCCACCTCGTTGTCGTCGTGCTCCTCGTGGCTGGCGATGAGCTCGCCGGTGGTCGGATCGATGGCGTCGAGGGTCATCTGCGCCTCCCGCCGCAGAGCGTATCGCTGGGCGGCCCGCGAGCGGCGATAGATTCAGGCCTTGTCGGAAGCAGAGCCCCGCCGTATAGGCCGCAGCGGTCGAGCCGCGGCCGCGAAATCCTCATCTGCCGTCCGTCTCCCAGGAGTAGGATGGCAGAACACAGCAGTCAAGAGCTCCGGCCAGGGACCCAGCGGCGTGTCGACGATCGCCGCGGAGGGAGGATCGTGGAGACGCCGCCGCTAGCGTTCGCCGACGTGCTCGAACGCGAGTCCGTTCGCCTGCACGGCCCCAGTCAACTTCCGCTGCCGAGCCGGTGGTCAGTCACCGAGGACGAGATCCTCGACGCCGGCCAGATGGCACACCGGCTGGCTGCTCGGCTGGTGGCACGGAGGCTGCCGCGGCCGCCGCGTTGGCGCCGGCGCGGCGAGCGCGGGCAGGCGTACGAAGCAGATCGCGCGGCCGCCATCCGCCAGCTGTTGACGGGGTGGGCATCCGGCAATGCTCCCGACCGGACCAAGCTCAAAGACGCGCTCAACGAGCTGCTGGGGGCGCGCCGCTGGCTGCGCGACGAACCGGGCTTCGGCGACCTGAAGAGGCTGCCACCCTTCGACAAGCTGCCCGCGGTCGAGGAATTTCTGCCCGCCGGTGAGGAGAATCTCCTGGCAGCTGCGCCGGACGGGGTGGCGAACCTCAATCGCCAGATGCTCGAGGCGCTCTTCCCGCACGAGCTGCGGCCGGCGGCGGAGACGCGGCTCGGCAAGGTGGTGGACGACATCCACGCGCGGGCGAAGGCGGGAGCGCCGCGCCGGGGCCTGGCGATTTCCGGCGGCGGCATCCGCAGCGCCACCTTCGCGCTGGGCATCCTGCAGGGACTCGCACGGCGGCACATCCTGGAGAAGTTCGACTTCGTCTCCACCGTGTCCGGCGGCGGCTACGTGGGCAGCTGGCTGTCGTCGTGGGCCCGTCGCGATCCCTGGGGGATCCGCGGCGTCGCGGCGATGCTCACCGCGCGCCCCACGGCGCGCCTCGACCCCGAGCCGCCGCCGATCCAGCACCTGCGCGCCTACAGCAACTACCTGACGCCGCGTCTCGGCGCCCTGTCGGCGGACACCTGGGCGCTCATCGCCACGTATCTGCGCAACCTGCTGCTCAACTGGCTGGTGCTGGTGCCGCTGCTGGTGGCGCTGGTGACGATACCCCGCATCGCGCTCGGCGCCATGGTGGCCAGGTATCCACGCGGTTTTGTGTTAGCCGCCGGCCTGGCGGGCCTCCTCACGCTGGGAGGAAGCTTGATCTCGCTCCTCCGCCAGCGGCCCATCATCGAGGACCGCCGGCGGCCGCGGCTCACGGACGGCAAGTTCATCGCCGTTTGCGTGGCGCCCCTGTTCGTCTCCGCACTGCTGCTCGCCTTGGCCTGGGCCTGGAACCAACAGTGCGAGCGACCCTATCCACTGCCGCTGGGATGGACCACCTTGGTCGCAGTGTCGATCGGCATCTTCGGAGCGGGTTTCTTCGGCTTCCAACTTCGCAACCGGCGGGCGCCGACAGGCCAGGTGGGCAAGGACGTCGACGCCCGCCGCCGCGCTCGCATCATCGGGGAGATCGTGGGATCGGCGATCGCGGGCGCGATGGGTGGCGCGCTGCTCTGGCTGGCGGCAACCAAGGCCTTCGGCGACGCCTTCGTCCCTTTGGAGACGTCGCCCGTGGGATCGGCGGTGCGCTGGGCGGTGGCGGACCTTGGCGCGCTCAGCGCTGACACCGCCGCTTACGTGACGCTGATGCCCCCGCTCATCCTCGGCCTTCTCTTCCTGCAGGCGACGCTGCTGATCGGTATTGCCAGCAAGTACAACCACGATTTCGACCGCGAGTGGTGGGCGCGCGCCTCGGGTTGGGTACTGATCGCGGCACTGGCGTGGATCGTCCTCTGCGCGGTGTCGATCTACGGGCCGGTCGGCATCTTCTACTTCCCCAAGCTGCTCACCACGATCGGCGGCGGCGCCGGGCTGTTCTCGCTGCTCGCCGGGTGGAGCGCCAAGACCAAGCCCAAGGCCTCCGCACCCGACCAGGAGTCGCTGACCACCAAAGCGGTGTCGGCCGCCCTGGGCCTCGCCGTTCCGCTCTTCTGCCTCTTCCTGATCGCCGCCGTGTCGCTGGGCACCAGCTGGTTGTTCAGGATCGATCAGCTGCAGAGGCTGCAATATGGGACGCTCGTCGTCCCCGATCTTCCGGACCGTACAGAGGTCGCCCGCGAGCTGCGGTTCGTCGGCCACGCCGAGAGCAAGTCGCCGGCGAAGATTGCCGGCCGCGACGCCACCGTCCGCGACACCGTGATCGCCGACGTGCCCCGCCTGCGCGCGCAGCAGCACCTGCGGATCCTCGAGCAGACGGCGGCGTGGATGGCGTTCGCCGTCTTCCTCGCCGCCATCGTCGTCGGCGTACTCGCTTCCTTCTGCATCGGCGTCAACGTCTTTTCGATGCACGCCATGTATCGCAACCGCCTGGTGCGCGCCTACCTCGGCGCCTCGCGCTGGGTGCGCGAGCCCAACCGTTTCACCGGCTTCGACCCGCGCGACAACCTCGACATGCACGAGCTGCGGCCGGAGTACGTGTGGTGGCACAGCTTCCGCGACCCCAATGAGGCCCTGGACCGGCTGCGCGACGCGGGCCCGAGGGCCGGCGGCGGACCTCGCATGGGGCTGGGAATCGTCTACGACGAGCTGCAGAAGATCCTCGGCAGCGAGCTGGACTCGATGCTGGCCACGGCGCCCGCGGGGAATGTCGACAGGACGCTGGTCGAAGCGCTCAACACCGTCATTGCGACCTGCGACCTGATCCCTGCAGCCGCCGGAACGGAGGGGTACGAGGCCATCAAGCCGCTGCGCAATCGCCGCTTCATCGAGCTCGCCCTCGGCGACGTCCTCTATCCGGCGCCGCGGCCACTGTTCTGCATCCAAGACGTCAATCGCGCCGAGGACTTCGTGGCGGGCTTCTTCGCGTCGCCGGCTGCCGCGGCGTCCGGGCTGGCGAGGGTGGCGGACGAGCCGGCCTCGACGCTGATCGGCCGCCTCAATGGCGTCCTCCTCCATGGCATCGCCGACGACGCGCTGCCCGGGGCGGGGGCGGCGGCGGCGCCGTTCGAGGTCGGCAACGACGAGCACGGCAATCCCGTAGGCGTCCCGCGGCTGATCCTCGACCGCCTTCGCCTCGACGCGGCGCTCGCCGGCCTCGTCGCGCCGCTGCAGCCGGCCAAGGCCCTGCACCTCGTCGACATCTGCCTCAACCTCACGAGCGGGGACCAGCTCGCCTGGCAGCAACGCCAGGCCGAGTCGTTCAGCATCTCACCGCTCGCCGCCGGCAACCCCCAGCTGGGCTACCGCGACACGCGCTGGTACGGCGACGTCTCGCTCGGCACGGCGGTGACCATCTCCGGCGCCGCCGCCAGCCCCAACATGGGGTACCACTCCTCGCCGGCGCTCGCCTTCCTGATGACGCTCTTCAACGTTCGCCTCGGGTGGTGGCTGGGCAACCCTGGAATCGCCGGCCAACGCACCTACCGCGCCCGCAATCCGCTCTTCTCGCTGCTGCCACTGCTGCGGGAGGCCACCGGCAACACCGACGACGCCTACCCCTACGTCTACCTCTCCGACGGCGGGCACTTCGAGAACCTCGGCCTCTACGAGCTGGTGCAGCGCCGCTGCCACCGCATCTTCGTCAGCGACGCCGGTGCCGACCCCGAGTTCGCCTACGACGACCTCGGCAACGCCGTGCGCAAGATCCGCGTCGACCTCGGTATCCCCGTCCAGATCACCCACATCGGGATCATCCCGCCGAGCGAGAAGAAGCCTGGCAAGTACTGCGCCGTGGGCTGCATCGACTACCGCGCCGTCGACGGCGACGAGGCGGTGCAGGGCAGGTTCCTCTACGTCAAGCCCGTGGTCTACCAGGAAGACGTCAACCTGCCGCGCGACGTCTTCAACTACTCGCGCGTATCCACCGCCTTCCCGCACGAGCCCACCTCCGACCAGTGGTTCAGCGAGTCGCAGTTCGAGAGCTACCGCCGGCTAGGCGAGTACGCCATCGACCAGATCTGCCAGCCGGTCGAGGGGCCGCCTCCGACCGACTGCGACACCGAGGACGACGTGGTCCGCATCGACTCGCTCGACGAGCTCATCGAGTCCGCCACCACCTACCTGACCCCGACGAGCCCGAGCTGAGCCGTCGATAGCTGCCCTGGGATGCCGCCCTGGTATGCTTGGCATCCAGGATCGGCCTAAGACGAGCGACCGCTACGACTTCCAGGGACTCAGCCAATTGAAGATCGCCTTCCTCAAGCCCCCCATCGGCGGCATCCTCGGCCTCGAGATGCTGACCTTCGTCGAGCCGCTCGGCCTGATCTGCGTCGCCGGCGCGCTCGAGGAGCTGGGGCACGAGTGCGCGATCTTCGACCTCCGCATCGATGGCGAAGACGAGGGCATGGAGGCCTGCCGCCGCTTCGACCCCGACGTCGTCGGCCTGCAGTGCAACTTCACCACCGAACGCAAGCGCACCCTGCGCCTCGCCGAGCGCGTGCAGCGCGAGATGCCGCGCGCCTTCGTGGTGGTCGGCGGCCACGACGCCTCGCGCGAGCCGCACTGGTTCGAGCAGCCGCTCTTCGACGTCATCGCGGTCGGCGACGGTGAGGAGATCATGCCGCAGCTCGTCGAGGCGCTCGCTCACGACCGCGACTTGCGCGACGTGGCCGGCCTGGTCCTCAACCGCGACGGCGGCCAGCTTCCCACCGGCCACGCCCCGGCCCGCCGCGAGCTCGACACGCTGCCGATGCCGGCGCGCCACCTGATCTCGCGCTACGCACCGCACTACTACATCAACTTCAGGAAGCCGCTGGCGCTGCTCGAGACGGCGCGCGGCTGCCCGTTCAAGTGCAACTTCTGCTCGGTGTGGAAGTTCCACGAGAGCACCTTCCGCGAGAAGTCGCCCGCCCGCGTCGTCGAGGAGCTGCGCGCCGTCGAGGCGCCCAACGTCTTCATCACCGACGACATCTTCTGGATGAACGTGCGCCGCGGCGAGGAGATGGCGCAGGCCATCAAGGCCGCCGGCATCAAGAAGTACTTCACGGTGCAGACGCGCACCGACATCATCTGCAAGTTCCCGCACCTCATCGAGATGTGGAAGGACTGCGGGTCGCTGGCCATCTTCCTCGGCCTCGAGTCGGTGACCGACGAAGGCCTGAAGGCGGTCAACAAGAAGAACACCGCCAGCAACAACGTGCGCGCCATCGAGATCCTGAAGGACCTCGGCGTCGGCTTCACGCCCAACTTCATCGTCGACCCGGCGTGGGACCGCGACGACTTCGAGCGCCTCAAGGAATGGATCGAGATGATGGGCGCCTACAACAGCGGCTTCTCGATCCTGACGCCGCTGCCGGGCACGGACCTGTGGGACGCCGCCAGCCGCCAGGTGACGACGCACGACTGGGAGATGTACGACATCGTCCACGCCGTGCTGCCCACCAAGCTGCCGCTCGACGAGTTCTACGGCGAGTACTCGGCGCTCTGGCGCCACGTCCTCGACCTGCGCTACCGCACCAAGGGCAAGGTCAAGACCTTCGTCCAGCTCGGCGCCGCCCTCGCCACCGGCAAGGTCACCATGTCGGCGGTCAAGAAGGGCATGAACATGGCGAAGGTCTTCAGCGACCCCGCCACCTTCCTCGCCGCTCACGAGCGCATGACCCCGGCCGCCGCCGGCTAGCCGGTCTGCGCCGCGCTACGGCAGCACGACGAAGAACGGCATCGTGCCGGCTCGCTGCAGCTCGGCGACGAGCGGCAGCAGCAGCAGAGGACTGAGGAACACGGCCGTCTCGAGGACACCGCGGCCGAGGGCGCGAAAGTCGACGGCGCCCGCTCCGCCAGGCACCCACGGCCAGCGCGGGAAGAGCGCCGGAACGCTCGCCCGATAGTCCGCGTAATCGTCGAATTGGTGCGCGAGGAAGGCCTCCTCGGTACGGATCGTCGGCGGCACCAGGAGGACACAACCGGCGAGGTAGACGGCGACGAGGCTAAGCCGCTGCGTGGAGAGCACCAGGCCGAGCCCACCGACCAGGGAGCCCAGGTAGAGCGGATGGCGGCAGACGGCGTACGGCCCGGTGCGCACGAGCTGCCGCTTCTTGCGGCCGCCGATGTGCCGGTGCGCCCAGGTGCGGCCGCCGAAGCCGACCACGGCGAGCAGCGCCCCTGCAGCGAACAGCCAATCGCCGACCGGCTCGGGACCGTAGAGCGTCCAGTGGCTGGCGCTCATTAGCACGGTCGCCAGCACCGCGACGGCGAGCAGGCGGGTGAGGTACAGCCGGACACGGATGCCCGTCCGCATCACACGGTGCGGACAACGATGGGGCGCGGTCACCCACCGCGCGCCGACTCCCCCGACCACTGGATCCAACGGGGTGCGAGTCTAGTCGATGCTCACACCCAGCGGAAGCGCTTCACCGCGACCGCGAAGGCCAGCACGGCCCAGCCGGCGAGGAGTGCCAACCCCAGGCCGTGGCCGGCGAGCGAGGCGCCGTCGTTGAAGACGGCGCGCAGCACGCGCAGGAAGGGTGAGAGCGGCAGCAGCAGGGTCAGGTTCTGCAGCCACTTGGGCGCGCTGTCGAGGCGGAAGTAGACGCCGGAGAAGATCATCATCGGGAAGAACGCCAGGTTGGCGATGGCGCCGTAGGTCTCGACCGTCGACGCCAGGCTCGCCAGCGCGAAGCCCATGGCGATGAAGGTCGCGGTGCCGGCGACGACGAGCGCCGCGAAGACCAGGTACGACCCTTCGTTGCGGATGCCGAAGCCGAGCCACGCGGCGAGCAGAAGCACCGCCGTCTGCAGCACGACGACGGTGACCCGCTGCAGGATCTGCCCCATGAGGAACACCCACTTCGGCAGCGGCGTCACCGCCAGGCGCCGGTATTTCCCCTTCTCGCGGTACGACACGGTGACCATGCCGACGGCGAACAGGCCCATGGTGAGCAGGTTCAGGCCGATGAGGCCGGGCACCAGGAACGCGGCGTAGGTGTTGGAGTGCGCGTGGCCCGGGCTCTCGACGACCATCGGGATGCGCTCGGGCTCGGGCGAGCCGTGCAGCCGCGCCTGCGCCACCAGGAACGCCTGGCTCGCCGCCGCCGCCGCCGCCGACCCTTGCGCGATCAGGTAACTGTTGAGCCGCAGCCGGTAGCCGTCGCCGACGCTCTCGAGCTGCGCCGAGGTCTCGCCCTTGCGCCAGCGCGCTTCGGCGGCCGCCGGGTCGAGCGTCGTCACCTTGAGGTGCGCCTCGTTGAGCGCGCGCAGGAACGCGGCATCGCGCGGCGACTCCTGCGCCGGCTGGACACGGACGAGCGAGATCGAGGGTCCGCCGCCGGAGCGGAAGATCATCCCCATGCCGAAGAGCATCAGCAGCGGGAAGAGGAAGGTCCAGAACATGGCGCCGCGGTCGCGCAGGTAGAGCCGCCACTCGATGCGGAACTGCTGCCCCAGCAGCTTGAGCGGATGCGGGTGTCGCCCGGCGGCGCGCGGCGCGCGGTCGGCGCCGATCAGCGGAGCGGTGGAAGCGGGCGTGGCGTCCATCTCGACTCTCAGTCGCGCAGGCTGCGGCCGGTCATGTGCAGGAAGACGTCCTCGAGCGTCGCCCGCCGCACGTGCACCTGCGCGTAGTCGATCCCTTCGCTCTCCGCCGCGGCGAGGAGGCGCGGCAGCATCGTCTTGGGATCCGAGGTGGGGATCTCCCACAACGCGCCGCGCGCCTCGACCGGCACGTCGAGCCGCGCGCGCAGAGGGGCGGGGTCGGGCGGCGTGCCGTCGAAGGTGAGCTCGACGACGCTGGGGATGCCGAGGCTGGCGATGAGCTCGCGCGGCGTGCCGGTCTGCAGCACCTTGCCGTGGTCGAGGATGGCGAGCCGGTCGCACAGGGTCTCCGCCTCGTCCATGTAGTGGGTGGTGAGCATCACCGTGCGCCCGGCCGCCTTCATGCCGCGCACCACCTCCCACAGCGAACGGCGCCCCTGCGGGTCGAGGCCGGCAGTGGGCTCGTCGAGGAACACCACTTCCGGGTCGTTGACCAGCGCCAGCGCCAGCGCCAGCCGCTGCGCCTGCCCTCCCGACAGCGTGATGTGGTACGCGTCGGCCTTGTCTTGCAGCTGCACCAGCTCGAGCAGCTCGTCGGTGGCGCGCCGCCGCGGGTAGTAGCTGCCGAACAGGTCGAGCGCCTCGCGCGGCGTGATCTTGTTGTAGAGGCTCGTCGCCTGCAGCTGCACGCCGATGCGGGCGCGGATCTCGGGCGCCTCGTCGCGCCAGCGCAGGCCGCAGACCTCGATGTCGCCGCCGTCGGGCTCGGTGAGGCCCTCGATCATCTCCAGCGTCGTCGTCTTGCCGGCGCCGTTGGGGCCGAGGAGGCCGAACACTTCGCCCGCCGCCACCTCGAAATCGACGCCGGCGACGGCGAGCACCTTGGGGAACTGCTTGCGCAGGCTGCGGACGGCGACTTGGCTGGCCACGACGGCGCAAGCCTAGCTCGTCGCGGACGCGGCCGCACCACCGTCGGGCGGCCGGCGGCCGCCGTTGGGCGCGCCAGCGCGTGGCGAGGCGCGGGTTAACGCGTCAGCCGCTTCAGCTCGGCGATCGTGCAGCGCAGCCGCGGGTGCTCGGGATCGGCGAGGTCGAGCTGCTCCCACGGCACGCGCAGCGCCCCGCTGCCCATCGCCAGGCCGACGAGCCCCGCCGCTGAGAGGCCCAGGCGGTACCAGAGCGCCGCCGGGCCGAGCAGGAACTCCCGAACGAGGCACTCCTTCCCCACCCGCTCGGCCTTCACCGAGTGGATGCAGCCGGCGACGGCGCCTTCCGAGTCGATCACTTTGCGGCCGTGCAGCTGCTCCAGATGGAGGAGACGCGGCGCCGTCACTACTTGTCCTTCTCCTTCTCGCCCGGGATCTTGGCGACGACGTGGAAGCGCAGCCAGCGCTCCCAGTCGAAGGCGGGCGTCTCCTGGTCCTCGACGTCGAGCTGCACGTGGTGGGTCGTCACGTCGATCACCTTCTCCCACCCCGGCCGGAACCGCGCCGTGCGGCGCACGCTCCAACGCTCGCGCAACGCCTCGAGCCAGCGCTCGGCGCGCGGATGAAGACGACGCGCGAGAGTGACGAAGCCCATCTCCAGCGCCGCCACCCGCGGCGGCTCGCCGTCGCGCAGCTCGAGCACGACGCCGTCGACGCGCCCCATCTTCGTCCCCTCGCGGTCGACGACCTGCTTGTCGAGCACGTCACGGATCAGGTCGAGCTGCTGCACTCTCGTTGCTTCCTCTCAGCTGCCTCCCAGCACCGCCAGCGGAATCGACACCACCGCCAGCACGCAGGCGAGCACGACGATGAAGGCGGTGACGAGATTCGACAGCACGCCGTTGCAGTGCTCGCGCAGCAGCCGGCGGTCGTTCATCAGCAGCAGGAAGGGGATGACGACGAAGGGCAGCACCGCGGCGTTGATCGCCATGGTGAGCAGCGTCAGCTTGAGCGGGTCGACGCCGAGCAGGATGACGAGCGAGCCGAGCGCGATGGCCGCCGTGTAGACGAGGCTGAAGCGGGCATCCGACTTGGGGTCGAGGTCCTCGCCCCAATTCCAGCCAAAAGTCTGCGCCGTCGTGTAGGCCATCGACAGCGACACCTCGAGCGCGGCGCCCAGGCAGGCGATGGCCATCGCCGCCGCGAACAGCGCGAAGCCCCAGAACGGAAAGGCGTCGGTGAGCATCAGCGCCGCCTGGTGGTAGTCGTCGACCGCGATGCCGCGCGGCGCGAGGACCATCGCGGAGACCACGAGGGCACCGAGCGCGATCAGGCTGCCGAAGCCCATGCCGATCACCGCGATGCCGCGGTTGACCGGCACGTAGGTGGCGTCCCACTCGTCCTCCACCGCGCCCGACGAATAGAAGTAGAAGAGGTAGGGCGCCAGCACCGCGCCGACGATGCTGACGGCGATGAACCAGTACTTCGCCGCATCGTGGGCCGGCAGCGAGGGCAGCGCGCCGGCGAGCAGCTCGCCCGTCGGCGGGTGGTGCAGCACGGCGGCGACGACGAAGCAGAGCGTGAGCAGGCCGAGCAGCGAGGTGCTGTTCTCGATGGTGTTGAACTTGGCGCGCCAGAGGAACAGCCACACCGCCGCGCCCACCGGCAGCGCCCACACCGGCGTCGGCAGCCCGCTCACCAGATGCAGCGCGAAGCAGATGCCGCCGATCTCGCTGGCCAGCACCAGCAGGTGCACGAGCGTGAGCACGACGAACGGCACGACCCAGGCACCGAAGCCGAAGTGCTCGCGGATGGCGTCGGGCAGCGCCTTCTTGGTGACGGCGGCGA
>DASYQD010000132.1:0-5751 GCA_036005845.1 Thermoanaerobaculia bacterium
TTGTTCGCTGGAGCGGCCTGGTACTTCGCCGGCAGCGTCGAGCCGCGGCGGCGCATCTACGCCTTTCTCGCCTTGCCCTTTGCGTACAACTACACGCTGCACTACGGCTTCTACAACTTCGTCTACTCGCTGCCGCTGATGCTGCTTGCCATCGGCTACTGGTGGCGCGGGCGCGGCCGGACCGATGCCTGGTTCGCGCTACGCATCAACCTCTTGCTGTTCCTCTGCTTCTTCGCTCACCTGGTGGCCTTGGTCATGGCGCTGCTCACGATCGGCCTCATCTGGCTGCTCGACTTCGACCGCACGCGCTGGCGCCGCTGGCTGCTCGCGCCGTTGCTGCTGCTGCCGCAAGTGCCGTTGCCGCTCTGGTACGTGTCCAGCCATCGCAGCGACCTCGTCCCCAACGAATGGACGCCGGCGTTTCGCTGGATCTATCTCAAGGAGCTGCTGGTCCTGTTCCTCTTTCCCGCGCGCCATCGCGTCGGCCTGGCGCTGGCGACGCTCTTCGCGCTGCTGCTGGTCTGGACGCTCGTCCGCGAGCGGTGGCGAGGCTCGCCGGCGCGGCACGCTTTCCTCGTCTCCGCCTTGGTGGCGCTGGCGCTCTACTTCGTCGGTCCCGGCGGCGTCGGACCGGGGACGATCCTGACGCCGCGGCTGTGCCTGCTGCCGTTCCTACTCGTGCTGCCTTGGCTCTCCTCGCGGCTCGGCGCTCACCTCCGTGCTGCGCTGGTGATCGGGCTGGCTCTGCTGGTGACCTGGGAATCGCTGTCGGTCATGCGTTGGCACCGCAGCAACGCCCATCGCGTGGACGCCTTCCTCGCCGGGCTCCAACCGATGCAGCCGAAGCGCCGGTTGGCGGCGCTGATTTTCACGCGGCACGACAACACCGACATGGAGATGCTCGGCCACGCAACCGGTTACGTCGCGATTGAAAAAGGGTTGGTGGACTGGGACAACTACCAAGCGGTGACCGACTACTTCCCGATCCGGTTCCGGGCCGGCGTGCAGCCCGTCGACCGGCTCGAAACGAACTTCGCCAGCTACGACGTCTTTGGGCATGCGGACGCGGTGGACTACGTCTACACTTGGGCCATGCCTGCGGATTCAGCCCTGCGGCCGAGGCTGCGCGCCGCCTATCGGCTGATCGCACACGACGGAGAAGGGATGCTCTGGCGCCGCAAGCGCGGCCAGCAAGCCGACTAACGCCGCGATTCGCTACGCCGGTGGCGCCATTTCCGCCGGCCGCGCGCGGGTGGCGTCATGAATGGTGCGCCAGACCATCGCAGCCAGGATCACCGCGCCGCCGGCGAGGGCCCAGGCGCCGGGGCGTTCGCCGTGGACGGTCCAGGCCCACAGTGGCGTCAGGACCGGCTCGAACATCAGCAGCAGGCCGGCTTCGAGCGCCGAGACGCGGCTCATCGCGCGCGTGAGCAGGAGGTAGGCGATGCCGATCTGGATGACGCCGAGATAGGCGATCAGCATCCAGTCGACAGGGCGGCTGGGGCCGAGCGGTAGCGCGAACGGAAGGCAGACGAGGAAGGCGAGAGCGTTGCCGGCGACGACCGAGGCGTGGCCCAAGCCCTCGTCGCCAGTTGCCGTGTCGCGCTCGAGCCAGCGCAGGCCGAGCAGAGTCAGCGCCCAGAAGAGGCCGGAGAGTAGCGACAACCAGTTGCCTCGCGCCGGATCGGTGGCAACCGCGGTCGTCTCGACGTCGCCGAGCAGCAGCAGCGCCATGCCGCCCATCACGGCGAGCAGGAATACGAGGTCGCTGCGGCGCGGCTTCTCGCGCAGCAGCAGCGGCGAGAGCAGCAGCAGGTAGATGGGGAAGGTGGACTGCAGGAAGATCGCGTTCGCCGCGGTCGTCAGCTTCGTCGCCACGGCGTAGCTGACGAGCGTGCCGGCGTAGCAGGTGGCGATCAGCCAGAGCCGCGGCCGCAGCAGCTTGCGCCGATCGCGCAGCAGCACGAAGAGGAACAGCGCCGCGGTGCCCGAGCGAAAGCCCGCCACCTGCCACGGCCCCATGCCGCAGGCCTTGATCGCCGTCGGGCCGGTGGAGAAGAGCGCCGCCGCAGCGAGCAGCCGCAGCCGTGCCGCCAGCAGCGGGTCGCGCTCGGCGGTCACCGACCGACCGGCACGTAGGTGGGCTGCGGCGACAGCGCCGGCGGCGGCGGCACGTGGCCGGCGCTCGCCGGCAGGAAGTAGAAGAGCAGTCCGAGCAGCACGTACACCGCCAGCAGCTGCGCGCCTTCGAGCCAGTGCGACTCGCCGTCGCTCGCCACCTGCGAGCAGAGGACGACGGCGACGAGCACCGCCAGCACCTCGGCCGGCGAGAAGACGAGGTCCATCGGCTGCGGCGACAGGAGGTAGGAGAGCAGCACCAGCACCGGCGCCACGAAGAGGGCGATCTGGATGCTCGAGCCGATGGCGATCGACACCGCGAGGTCCATGCGGTTGCGCGTCGCCACCAGCACCGCGGTGCTGTGCTCGGCGGCGTTGCCGATGATCGCCACCACGACCACGCCGACGAAGAGGTCGGTCATCCCCATCGCGTGCGCCGCCTGCTCGACCGAGCCGACGAGGATCTCGCTCATCCACGCGACCAAGGCGGTGGCGGCGGCGAGGATCAAGAGCGCCTTCTTCGCGCTCCACGCCGCGTGCACTTCGCCCTCGAGCTCCTCGGCCTCGCCGTGCGTGCCGGAGAAGAGCGCCACGTGCGTGCGCAGCGAGAAGAGCAGGCCGAGCCCGTAGGTGCCGAGCAGCACCAGCGCGAACCAGAGGCTCAGGTTCTTCTCCGCCACCAGCACGCCCTGGCCGCCGAGGTAGTGGAAGCTCGCGGGCAGGATGAGCGACACCGCGGCGAGGAAGAGCATCGTCGACTGCATGCGCGCCGCGGTGGCGTTGAAGCGCTGGATGTTGCGCTTCAAGCCGCCGCCGAGGAACGACGCGCCGAGCACCAGCAGCAGGTTGCCAAGGATCGAGCCGGTGAGCGAAGCCTTGACGACGGACAGCAGCCCTTCGCGCAGCGCGGCGAGCGCGATGATCAGCTCGGCGGCGTTGCCGAAGGTGGCGTTGAGGAGGCCGCCCACGCCTTCGCCGGTGTGCTCGGCTAGGTGCTCGGTGGCGCGCCCCATCCAGCCGGCGAGCGGCACGATCGCCGCGCAGGCGGCGAGGAAGATCCACAGGTGCTGCGCCGGTGCCGCATAGTGCAGCCCCACCGCGACCGGCACGAAGACGAGCAGCCAGGAGAGTGACGGCTTCATGAAGGCTTCAACGCTATTCTCGACGGCGCGCGGATTGTACGCGCTCATCGCCGTCGCGATCGTTGCGGTCCTCGGCGCAGGAGCCCTGCTGATGATGGACAGCGTCGTCCGCCAGATGCTCTACCCGGCCCCGCCGGTGCGCGTGGCCTCGCCGCCGCCGGCGCCGCTCGTCGAAGTCCCGCTCGAAGCGAACGGCCGCGCTGTCTCCGCCTGGTATCGGCCGCCGACCGGCGAGAGCGCCACCGCTCCCGTCGTGCTGATGCTCCACGGCAACGGCGAGAACCTCGAAACGATGCGGCAATCGGGCCTCTTCGCCGACTTCGCCGCCGCCGGCGCCGGCGTGCTCGCCATCGACTACCCGGGCTACGGCCGCAGCCCCGGCACGCCTTCCGAATCGGCCAACCTCGCCGCCGCCGAAGCCGCGTGGAGCTGGCTGCTGCGCAACGCCAACGGCCACCCGCCCGTCCTCGCCGGCTGGTCCCTCGGCGCCGCCGTCGCCGCGCAGCTCGCCGCCCGCCACCAGGACGAGCCCGCGGGCGTCATGCTCCTCTCCTCCTGGGACCGCCTCGACGCCGTCGCCCGCCTTCACTTCCCCGGCTGGATGGTCGGCGCGCTCCTCAGCGAACGCTACGACTCAGCCGAAGCCGCCAAAACGATCACCGCGCCCGTGCTCCTCATCCACGGCGACCACGACACCATCATCCCCATCGCCCTCGGCCGCAGCCTCTACGCCGCACTCCCCGCCGAAAAGCAATGGATCGAAATCCGCGGCGCCGGCCACAACGATCTGCTGGCCCGCCCCGAAGCTTGGCACGCCATCAATTCCTTTCTGGCCGAGATCGGAAGCGCGCCGAGTTCTAGCGAGAAGCCGGGCCGGTAGCGCCGGCGGGCGGAGCGGGCGCGCCGAGCGGAGGGCTCCCACCGCGCGCAGCGAAGCGAGCACGGTGGGATACCGATCGGCTGGCGGGGACCCGTGCAGCCCGGCGGCGCTTCCGGCCCCTTCACCCACGATCTCCTCCCAGCGCTGATCGATCTCGCCACCCCTCCGCGCGTCGCAAGGTGGCGAGCGATCCCGTTCGCCCAATCCGCCGGCAACCCGCCGGCATTCGGAGGGAGCCATGAGAGGTCGCAGGCCATCGTCCGCGTTTCGCGCCGGAGTCCTCGTCGCCGTCGCCGCCTTGCCGCTCGCCACCGCCGTGCGCGCGCAGGAGCTCGTCACCGAGGTCGGTAACGAGCAACTCGTCGCCTCGACCGGCGACTGGCCGTCGATCGTCTACGACAACCAAGGCCGCGGTGTCATCGCCTGGGTCGAGGCGGGCTCGTCGGCCGCCGCGCAATCGATCCGCGCCAGCCGCCTCTCCGGCATCACCCTGGGCGCTCCGTTCCAGGTGAGCGCGCCGTCCTCGGTGCCCGCCGGCGACCCGCGCGTGGCGATGGACCCGCAGGGCAACTTCGTCGTCGTCTGGTCCGCCAACGAGGTGCACGGGCAGCTCTACCGCAACGACGGCCGCGCGCGCGGCGCCCAGCTGCTGCTCAGCACGCGCAACGTCGGCGGCTCCCACCCCGAGGTGGCGATGGCGCCCGACGGCCGCTTCGTCCTCGGCTGGGAGCAGTCGACGTGGGACCCGATGCGCACCGTGCGCCTCGCCACCTTCAACAACCGCGGTGGCCGCTTGAGCCGCAGCACCCTGACCATGCCCGCCATCGGCACCCTGGCCAACCTCGTCGGCGCGGTGAGCGCCAGCCCGGCGAGCGTGGCTGTCGGCTGGACCGAGTTCACTCCCTGCCAGTCGAACCCCATCGATCCGGTGAGCGCCGTCGCCACCTTCAACTGGGCGCTCACCCCGCTGCGCGAGGTCGACCGCCTCGCCAACGACAACCCCTGCGTCGACGGCCCGCAGGTGCTGGCGCTGCCCAACAGCGACTTCGGGCCGCTCGGCATCTTCGTCGGCCGCCGCTACTCGATCCAGCGCTTCTCGCCCGCCGACGGCACCCGCGTCGGCCCGCGCACCAACGTCGCCGAGTTCCCCTGCACCGGTTCCAACTGCGACCGCGTCAAGACCGTCGCCGGCGACCGCCGCGGCCGCTTCGTCTTCGTCTGGGAGCACCACGAGAACGGTGTCTACAGCCTCTACGGCGAGCTCTACGGCCGCGAGGGCACCAAGCGCGTCGAGCGCTTCACGATCACCGCCGGCAGCTCCGCCAGCGAGGAGCGGCCGTCGGCGGCGCTCACCAACGACGGCACGCTGGTCGTCACCTGGCATCGCGACGGCGAAGGAGTGTTGATGCGCCGCTTCCGCATCGAGTAAGCGAAGGCCCTCTGGAGGGCGGCGTATGATGACTTCGCATCATGAGGCTGCTCAAAGTCGCCGCCGGCGCCCTCAACCAGACGCCGCTCGCCTGGGACAGCAACCGCGACAACATTCTGGCCGCGATCGCCCAGGCGCGGGCCGAGCGGGTCGGCGTCCTCTGCCTGCCGGAGCTGTGCATC
>DASYQD010000133.1:0-1629 GCA_036005845.1 Thermoanaerobaculia bacterium
GTGTCGCCGCCGCCTTCCCGAGACCGTCGAGCGTGACCTGATAGGAGCTTGGCAGCTGCCTCGAGTGAGGCCTGTCCGCTCGCCGGTCGCCCCCAACGGTAGGAGGCGATCCCATGATCGTGATCGGAGTGGACGTGCACAAGCATTCGCTCACCGCGGCCGCCGTCGATGAGGCCGGGCGGCTGCGGGCCGAGCGGACGTTGGCCGCCGGCGAGGATGGATTGCTCGCCTGGGCGGCGGCGCTCGAGGGTGAGCGCCTGTGGGCGGTCGAGGACTGCCGCCACCTGAGCGGGGCGCTCGAGCGGCAGTTGGTCGCCGCCGGCGAGCGGCTGGTGCGGGTGCCGCCGAGGCTGACCGCGCCCGAGCGGCGGGCCGGCCGGAGACGCGGCAAGTCGGACGCGCTCGACGCACTCGCAGCCGCGAGAGCGGCGTTGCGAGAGCCGGAGCTGGATCGGCCGCGGCCAGGCGAGGAGCGCCTGCGCGAACTGAAGCTGCTGGTGGTGCACCGCGACGACCTGGTCGACGAGCGCCGCCGCTGCCAGCAACGGCTGCGCTGGCACCTCCACCCAGCTCGACCCGGCCCTCGCCGTCCCGGCGCGAGCGCTCGACCGGGCGGTGCAGCTCGAGCGGGTCGGGCGCTTCCTCGCCCGCCGCGAGCCGACGGTGCAGGTGCGGATCGGGCGCGAGCTGGTCGCCCGCTGCCGCGCGCTCGGCCGCTCGATCCGCGAGCTCGAGCAGGAACTCGCGCTGCTGACGGCGCGGACGGCGCCCTCGCTACTCGAGCTGCCCGGCTGCGGGGTGCTCTGCGCGGCCAAGCTGCTCTGCGAGATCGGTCCGATCGAGCGCTTCCGTACCGACGCCCAGCTGGCACGCCACGGCGGGGTTGCCCCGCTGGAGGCGAGCTCAGGCCGACGCCGGCGCCATCGGCTCGACCGCGGCGGCAACCGCCAGCTCAACTGCGCCCTGCACCGGATCGCCGTCACGCAGGCGCGCATGCACCCGCCGGCACGGGCCTATCTCGAGCGCAAGCAGAGCGAAGGCAAGAGCCGCCGCGAGGCGATCCGTTGCCTCAAACGCCAGCTGGCTCGGGTCGTCTTCAACACACTTCGAGCGAGCCCGACATTGACATAGGAGCAACGCTGGCCCCAGACGCGACCGCTATCACCTGAGTAGGGTGGATCAAATGGCCAGAACAGCACGATGGCCTGCGCGACTATCCAGTTGATCGATGAGTCACTGAACGGCTACGTTCGCGAGCGAGATGAAGCACTTGGCTCTTCCGGTCTCGGACCAGCAACGATCACGTCGCTTCTACGAGTCCTACTTCGGATTCGATGCGGAGCCAGGGCGCTGGTACGACGACGGCGTCTTGATGCTGTATGACGCTGATGGGTTCGCTCTCGCGCTGGGGCCGACCGAGGAGGAGATCCGGCTGCCGACGTTCCTCCACTTCGGGATCAGTCTTCCAAGTCGTGAGGCTGTCCAGGAATTCCGAGACCGCCTCGCCGACGCTGGCGTCAGGATCGTCGAGGAGTGGGATGAGCCGGAGTACGTGAGCGTGAAGTGCCTTGACCCCGATGGCTACGTCGTCGAAGCCGCGTGGGAGCCGCATCCCCGGTAGGGCATTCG
>DASYQD010000134.1:0-8304 GCA_036005845.1 Thermoanaerobaculia bacterium
AGCGGACGTACGAGCGGGTGCTGCGCCTGACGGACCTGACGATCGACGCCACGGAGCAGGCGACGTTTCGCCGCGAGCTGCTGCGTTGGCGCGACGGGATCGCGGAGCTCTACTTGGGTGGCCGACCCGCTCCCGAGCGGCATCGCGAGCTGCTCCACGTCCTGCTCTTGATGTCCCGCGAGGCCGCGCGCCAGCGGGCCTACGTACTCGCTTGATCGGGCGGAAAGATCGGCTTCGCGCGTAGCTTGCGGCGGGCGGCGAGCACGGCGACGAGGAGCGCCGCGGCTTCGGCGTTGGTGGCGACGTCGCGGAGGTCGTAGTAGCGGTTGGGCAACAGCGCTTGCACGAGCTCGTCGCCCCAGCCGGCGGCGGTGGCGATGAGGATCGCCCAGGCCGCGGGCCAGCGCTGCCATCGCGGGCGCTCGCCGGCAACGCCCGCGGCACGGTCGACCGCCCAGCGCTCGCACAGCGCGGCGTAGGCGAGCCCGCCGACGACGCCGTACTCGACCAGGTGGAGGCGCTCCTGGATGATGTCGAGGTGGCGCAGGAAGAGCAGGTAGGCGCCGGCGGCGGCGAAGAGCAGCGCCACCTCCCAGCGGCGCGGGCGCTGGCGGACCAGGAAGGCAATGCCGGCGGAGCTCGCCACGATGACGGTGCCCCAGATCGCGGCGCCGAGCAGCCCACGGTCGCGCAGCGGTTGGAGCAGGAGCTGCACGAAGTAGGCGGAGGCGTAGATGGCGAGCACGACGCCGGCGCAGATCATCCATAGCAGACGTTCGCGCGAGGTGCGGAAGCGGGACATGCGAGGCGCCAAGATAGCGGATGGCGCCCGGTGAATCGTGGCGAGGCCGTGGCGGTCCGGCGGCCAGCGAAGCGGCGCGCGCGCTACGCCGCGGAAGCGGCGCGCTGCCGCGCCTCGAGCCGCACCGGCACACCGCCGACCGGGCGCAGCGTGATCGACGCGAAGGGCTCGATCTCCGCCTCGCTCGCGAGGCGCAACCGGTAGCGCCGCGCCACCGTGGCCAGCAGCAGCACCGCTTCCATCATCGCGAAGCGGTTGCCGATGCAGATGCGCGGTCCGCCGCCGAACGGCAGGTAGGCGTAGCGCGGCAGTGCCGCCTCGAAGTCCGCCGTCCAGCGTTCGGGGCGGAAGGTCTCCGGGTCGGGGAAGAAGCGGCCGTCGCGGTGCGTGGCCCACTGGCTGATGAAGACCGTCGTCTTCGCCGGCACGCGGTAGCCGCCGATCTCGCAGTCGGCGAGCGCCTCGCGGCCGAAGGCATAGGCCGGCGGGAAGAGCCGCATCGACTCCTTCACCACCTGCTCGGCGTAGACGAGCCGCGGCAGGTCCTCGAGCGCCGGTGCGCGGCCGGCCAGCACGGCGTCGAGCTCGGCACCAAGCCGCGCCTCCGCCTCGGGATGACGCGCCAGCAGGTACCAGGTCCACGACAGCGCGATGGCCGTCGTCTCGTGGCCGGCGAGGAAGAGCGTGATCACCTCGTCGCGCACCTGCACGTCGCTCATGCCGGCACCGTCGTCGTCGCGCGCGGCGAGCAGCATCGACAAGAGATCGCCGCGGTCGCGCGGGTCGGCGCGGCGCTCGGCGATGAAGCGGTAGACGAGAGAGTCGAGCTGCCGCACCGCGGCGAGGTAGCGGCGGTTGCGCGCCATCGGCACCCAGTCGGGGATCGGCAGCGGCTGGCGAAAGCGCAGCGCGATCTCTTCGACCACGTCGTCGAAGGCGCGCGAGATCTCGGCGTAGTCCTCGCTCACCTCGGCGTCGAAGAGCGTCTTGGCGACGATCTGCATCGTCAACCGCATCATCTCCTGGTGCGCATCGCGCGCCTCGCCGTCGCGCCAATCGTCGAGCATGCGCTCGGCGAAAGCGACCATGTCGCCGGCGTAGGCGGCGATGCGGCGGCCGTGGAAGGCAGGCGCCGCGAGCCGGCGCTGCCGCAGCCAGAAATCGCCTTCGCTCACCAGCAGCCCGCGCCCGAAGAGCGCCGTCACGTGGCGCCAGAAGAAGCTGTGCTTCTTGAAGTTCCTGTGCTGCACCAGCAGCACCTGCTCGACGAGGTCGGGGTGGCCGAGGACGACGAAGCGCCGGTTGAAGAACCGCCCGCCGACGACGTCGCCGTGCGCACCGATCTGGCGCTGGAAGTAGCGCAGGTTGTCGCGCGCGAACTCGCGCAAGTTGCCGAGCAGCAGCGAGCCGCGAGGTCCGGGCGGAGAGGCGGCAGCGGAGGACATGCTATCGGTGCGGATCAGGATTCGACTCGACTGCGTGCGGCCGCGCGATGCGGCACGGCCGAGTACCGGTGGACTCGGCCTACCGGTGCGCGGCGACGAGGCGCGCCAGCTCGACCTCCGGGGCCCGCCAGTCGTCGCCGACGAGACGGCCGACGGCCTTGCCGCCGATGGAGACGATGGCGGTGGGCGTCGACTTGACGCTCAGCCGCTCGGCCTCGGGGTCCTTCCAGGCCGCGGGCGGGCTGGGCAGGCCGTAGTACTCGATGGTGACGTTGGAGCCGGCGAGCTCCTGCTCGGCGCGCAACAGGTTGGGCACGTGGAGCTTGCAGTAGGGGCACCAGGAGCCGAAGAACACGCGCACAGTGACCGGCACGGTCGCCGCGCGCAGCGTCGCGATCGCCGTCGGACCGGGCCGGTACTCGGCGGCGTTGCGGGCGTAGGCGGGGTCGTGCGCGAGGAGCTCGGCCGCCGTGTGGCGACCGACCAGCGGCGGCCTTGGATCGAGGCTCACGTGCTGGGCGCCGTAGGTGAAGGCGACGCTGGGGCCGTTCGGCTTGTACTTGCCGAGCGGCGAGATCTCGGCGTCGGCGAGCAGCCCGACGCTGCCGTCGTCCTGGCGAGCCACCTTGGCGAGCGGCACCGTCTCCACAGTGAGCTTGCCCGGCCGCAGCAGCACGGGAGTCGGCAGCACCGGCGAGATCACCAGCACGGCCGGCGTGTTGCTCTCGTAGATCTCGGCGTCGGTGACCTTGCCGTCGACAGTGAGCACGTAGCTGCCGCTGCTCTCGAAGTCGCGCAGCGCGTGGTCGACGGGCACGTTCTGGGCGCGCGCGGCCGCCGCGGGCAGGAGAATGACGAAGCCGAGGCCAAGGCGGAACCGACCGAGTCTTTTGCGCATGGGGCGGAATGCTCGCACATCTGCCGCTGTCCGCCCAGGGCCGCGGCGATCGGTCAACTCCAGTTCCCTCCGGCGTCAGCGGCCGAACTGCGCGATCTCGGCGGCGCGCTCCCGCCGTCGAGAGCGCATCCGGTCGACGGCGGCGCGCAAGCGGCCGGTGAGCGAGTTGAGCGGGTTCTCGCGCGACAGGCCCCGGAACGTCAATTGCCGCCGCACGCCGACCTTCTTCTGCAACTCGAGGAGCCGCGGATGGCCCGGCCGCAGCTCGAGGCCGTGCCCAACCGCCCGCCACGCCGCCGCGCGCCGTCCGAGCATCAGGTAGACCGAGGCGATGTTGAGGTAGCTCTCGTGGTTGTTGGGGTCGAGCTGCAGCGCGTAACGGCACAGCTCCATGCCGTCGCGCCGCCGCCCCTCGCAGTGGGCGATGCCGAGCCCGAGATAGGAGTAGAAGACGCCCGGCATGTTGGCGTGCTTCTCGGCGTGTTGCGCCACCTTCGTGAGCAGCTCGTAGCCCTCGCGCCAGCGCTCGTCGCGGAAGGCGGCGATGCCCTGCTTGAATGCCGCGGCAACGTCGAAGTACTCGGGTGCGATGGCGGTACCTCCGCGCTCGGTCCCCATTATCGACGCGGCCGTCGGCCGGCGCCGTGAAGACCGACACCGCGTCTGCGTTACGCTCCTCGCACCCCTGCCGTGCCGCAGATGGAGCCTGAGCCCGTCTCACCGCCATCGTCGGCCGCGCCGCCGAGCTGGGGCGCGAGCTGCAGCGGCTGCAGAAGTAGCATCGCGCCATGCCGCCTCGTGCCGGTGCCTGCGGCCTAGCGGCGATGCTCGCGCTCGGGGCGGTGGCGTTCGCGTGCGCAACGCGGCACGGCGGCACCACCCAGCCGGCCGCGAACGTCTCGCAACCCGAGACCGACCGCGAGGTCGCCTGGCTCCGCGCGCACGCGTTGCCGCTGCGCACCACGGTCGAGCGCGACGACGACTTCGCCGACCTCGAGCCGCTGCGCGAGACGCTCGGCCGCGCCCGCGTCGTCGTCCTCGGCGAGGCGGACCACGGCGACGGCACCACCTTCGTCGTCAAGACGCGCCTGGTGCGCTTCCTCCACCAGCGCCTCGGCTACGACGTGCTCGCCTTCGAGAGCGGCTTCTACGAGTGCTGGAAGGCGTGGCAGCAGATCGAAGCCGGCAAGGACCCCGCCGCCGCCTTCCGCGATTCGGTGTTCCGCGTCTGGACCGTGAGCCGACAGGTACAGCCGCTGATCGACGACTTCGCCAGGGCCGCACGCTCGCCGCGGCCGCTCGTGCTCGCCGGTTTCGACCCGCAGTTCACCGGCGCCAACTCGGCGCTCTTTCTCGACGACCTAAAGCGCACGGCCGCGGCCGCCGGCGTGCCGCGCGAGCGCTTCACGGAACGCTTCGCCGCCTCGCTCGCCAACCTCGTCGACGGGCGCTACGAGGAGGGCGAGAAGCCGGAGCCCGCAGCGCGCGAGGAGCTCCTCGCCGTTCTCGCCGAGGTGCAAACGCGCCTGCACGGCGACGCGGCCACCGCCGTGCCCGAGCGCGACTTCTGGATCCGCCTGCTCGCCGGCCTGCGCCAGCTCACCGCCAGCTCCTGGGCCACCGATTGGAGCAAGCCGCTGCTCGAGGACACGGTGAACTATCCCGTCCGCGATCGCGTCATGGGCGAGCACCTCACCTGGCTCGCACGCGAGCGGTTCCCACGCCAGAAGATCGTGGTTTGGATGCACTCCTTCCACGCTGCGCGCGGCCTCGACGGCGTCGCCACGTCGCGAGCGGACCTCAACCGCCTCTGGCGCACCCTCCAACCTGCCGGCGCCGTGGCGCACGCCGAGCTGGGCGACGAGATCTACACCGTCGGCGTGCTCGCCCACCATGGGCAGCGGCGCTTCGCCAACCTCAAGGTGCCGCCGAAAGACATCCCACCGGCGAGCCCGGGCTCGCTCGAGGACCTCTTCCACCGCACCGGCGACGAGCTCGCCTTCCTCGACCTCAGGCACACGCGCGGACAACCGCGCTGGCTGCTGGCGCCTCTGCTCGCGCGCCCCAGCAACTACGAGCCGATGCGCGCCCGCTGGCGCCAGGTCTTCGACGGTTTGCTCTTCATCGACGCCATGGAGCCGAGCGAGAAGGCGCCCGCGCCCGCCGCGACCCCTTCGCCTTCGCCTTCGTAAGCGACGCTTCGCTATCGCAGGTGCTCGCGAAAGAACGCGAGCTGCTTTCTGTGCAGAGCCAGCGCCACCTCGGGATCGGGCGTCATGTGCGTCGCGGCCACCGGCAGCAGCTCGAAGTCCTTGCCGGCGCGGAAGAGGGCCTGCACGAGGCCGAGGCTGTTGGCGAAGTAGACGTTGTCGTCGCTGGTGCCGTGGATGACGAGCAGCGGACGGGTGAGCTCCGCCGCGTGCTGGATGGCGCTCGTCCGCTTGTAGCCCTCGGGATTCTCCTGCGGGGTCTGCATGTAGCGCTCGGTGTAGAAGGTGTCGTAGAGCCCCCAGTCGGTCACCGGCGCGCCGGCCACGGCGGCCTTGTAGACGTCGGGGCGCAGCAACACCGCCATGGCGCTGGCGTAGCCGCCGAAGGACCAGCCGTAGATGCCGACGCGGTCCAAGTCGAGCTCCGGGTAGCGGGCGCCGAGCGCCTGCAGCGCGTCGACCTGGTCGCGCAACGCCACGGTGATCAGGTCCTTGTGTACGGCGCGCAGCCAGTCGTGGCCGCGGCTGGGCGTGCCGCGGCCGTCGATGGCGACCACGATGAAGCCGGCATCGGCGTACCACTGCTCGAGCAGGTAGCTGCGCGGCGAGCGGCGCACCATCTGCGAGGTCGGCCCGGCGTAGACGTGGACGAGCACCGGGTAGCGCCTGCCTTTCTCGGCGCCGCTCCCGAAGGCGCGCGGCCGCACGATGGCGGCGTGGAAATCTCGGCCGTCGGCCTTGGCGAGGGTCCACTCGACCTTCGGCAGCCAGGGCGGCTCCTCGGCGACCGCCGGCAACTCGCCCGCCACCGTGCCGTCCGGCCGCCGCACGTCCCAGCGCCGGCTGCCGTCCACGGGCGACGACGAGGTGACCGTCCAGCCGCCGGCGCGCGCGACGGTGACGCCGTGCACGCCGTCTTCGCGCGTGACGAGCTGAGGCGCGCCGGTGAGCGGCACCCGCCAGATCTGCGACTGCGTCGGGTCGGACGAGGCGACCACCCAAGCTGTCTTCGTCGCGTCGTCGAAGCCGGCGAAGCGCTGATAACCGAAGCCCGGCGGCGTGACCTCGCGATCGAGCGCGCCGTCGGCCTTGTGCAGCTCGAGCTGCCATTGGCCGCTGCGTTCGCTCGCCCACAGGAAGCCGCTGCCGTCGGCAAGCCAGCGCGGCAGCTCGGGATCGGGCAGGTCGAGCCACGCCGGATCGGTGTCGGTGAGCAGCGTGCGCGTCGCACCCGTCGCCTCGTCGGCGGCGAGGATCGCCAGCTCGGTCTGCGCGTGGTTCATCACCACCAGCGTCAACGGCCCGCGGTCGGGCCAGTGGACGCGTGCGAGATACGGCCAGCGCGCGTGGTCCCACTCGATCCACCGCGTCTCGCCGCCGGCGATCGGGATGACGCCGAGCGTCACGTCTGCGTTCGGAGTGCCCGCGCGTGGGTAGCGGAACGGTGTCGGCGCGCGGTCGGGGTGCGCCGGGTCGGCGACGTAGAGCGTGTCGACTTTCGAAAGATCGTTGCGTTGGTAGGCGATGCGCGTGCCGTCGGGCGACCACCAGTAGCCGCGCGTGCGGTCCATCTCCTCCTGGGCGACGAACTCGGCGACGGCGTTCTCGACGTCGGCGCCAGGGCGCGTGGTCAGGCGCCGCGGCTTCGCGCCCGCCTGCGCGTCGACCACCCAGAGATCGCCGTCGATGACGAAGGCGACGCGGTCGCCAGCCGGCGCGAGCTGCGGGTCGTAGGGGAAACCGGCGCCGGTGTCGAGCTCGGCGATCTTGCTGGCCGCACGCTCGACTAGAAAGAGCCGATCCGACAGCGGCACCAGCAGCCGCTTACCGTCTTTCGACAGCTCGAAGCCGCCGATGCCGCGCGTCGCCTTGCGGATGCGCTCGCGGCGCGCCTTCTCCTCGGCCGAGAGCTGCTCCTCGCCGCCGCCGAGGAGCGTCCCGGCATCGAGCACGCGGCGCACTTCCCCGCTCTGCGCGTCGCGCTCGTAGAGATCGCCGACGAAGCTCCGCGGCCCGGTGCGGGTGAAGAGCACGTCGCCGTCGGGCGCGATCGCCGTCTCCTGCGGCGTGCCGAGGCGGAAGCCGTAGGTGGCGGCGAACTGGCGGATGAAAGCTTCGTCGAACGCCGGCGGCAATGTCACGGGCGCCGGCGCCTCGGCCGCGAAGACCGGCGCCACGGCAGAAAGAACGACGAGCGGCAGGAAGACGAACGAGGCGGCGGATCGGCGCATGCGCCGGAGGATACGCCGAGCCGCCGCCGCCACGAGCGCGATGCGCGCTACGTCGCCGCCGCGGTCTCGGCCTTGGGCGCCTGCGCCGCGCGCATGGCCGCCATCTCCTCGCGGTTGGGCCCGTACATGCCGGGGCTGCAGCCGCCCGACATGCGGCACATCAGCGAGAGCTGGCCGCGGTGGTGGATGAGGTGGAAGAGGATCCCCTCCCACAGGATGCCGCCGATCGGGCGCTCGCTGCCGTCGAAGAACTTCACCTTCGTGCCGAGGTCCTCCGGCTTGAGCTTCTGGATGCGCGCCACCGCATCGGCATGCACGCGCTCGAAGCCGGGCGCCAGCTCGGCGATGGTGCGCGGCCGCTCGATGCCGGACGGCTTGGGGCCGCCCATGCTGAAGTCGCGCCGCTCGATGCAGAAGCTCATGTAGGCATCGCCCTCGGCCAGGTGCCACGCCATCTCGCCGATCGACCGGCCGCTGCTGTCCGGCCGGAAGTCGTACGAGTCTTCCGGCAGGGCGCGCAGCATCGCCGCCGTCTTCTTCGCCTCTTCGTCCCACACGCGCAGAAACGTCTCGAGCTCACTCGCCATGGTCTGTCTCCCTTTCGCTTGGTCGTGCGGTCCGTTGGACCGCTGTTCTCACCTTAGTCGAACGGCGTGGCGACGAATCGACATCTGTGCCACGGAACGCTCACCGACGCCTCACCGGTCGGTCACTCGCC
>DASYQD010000135.1:0-6374 GCA_036005845.1 Thermoanaerobaculia bacterium
ATCGGCCGCGGCGGCAGCGGGTGGCGCTCGTCGGCTGCGGCGAAGCGGCGGTCGAGCTGGCGGCGAAGATCGCGCGCCATCATTGGCACGGCCTCGACGTGGTGGGCCACCTGCACACGCCGCTCGACCCGCCGCCGGGCGACGACGGCGGCGGCGCTCTCGGCACTTGCCTGGGCAGCATCGAGGAGGTGCCGGCGCTGCTGCGCGCCGACGCCTTCGACCATCTCGTCGTCGTCTCGCCGACGCACACCTGGCAGAGCCGGCTCCTCGACCTGCTCGCCGACGAGCGCCCCGCGCACACCGCGCTGCTGCTGTTGCCCGGCCCGTTCGAGAGCCTCATCGGCCGCATGCGCTACCGCTGGGTCAGCGACCTGCCGCTCATCGAGG
Source organism: Thermoanaerobaculia bacterium (assembly GCA_036005845.1). Classification (GTDB taxonomy): domain Bacteria; phylum Acidobacteriota; class Thermoanaerobaculia; order Multivoradales; family JAIOJS01; genus DASYQD01. The sequence goes on from DASYQD010000135.1 coordinate 388, forward strand.
TGATCGGCGCCAGCGAGTGGCGCATCCAGCGGCCGTGGAAACGGCTCTTCGACGTCGTCGCCGGCGGCGCCTGGCTGCTCGTCGCGTCGCCGGCGATGATCGTCTGCGCGCTGGTCGTGCGCCTCACCTCGCCGGGGCCGGTGCTCTACCGGCAGACGCGGGTCGGGCGCGGACAGGCACCGTTCACGCTGCTCAAGTTCCGCACCATGCGCGAGGGCGCCGAGCAGGGCGAGGAGGTGCTCGCCACGCCGGGCGACCCGCGGCTGACGCCGGTGGGCGCCTTCATGCGGCGGACGCGGCTCGACGAGCTGCCGCAGCTCCTCAACGTGCTCGGCGGCTCGATGAGCCTGGTGGGTCCGCGGCCCGAGCGGCCCGGCTTCGTGCGCGCCTACCTCGAGCGCGTGCCCGGCTACGGCGAGCGCTTCTCGCTGCGGCCCGGGCTCACCGGCCTGGCGCAGGTCAACGGCGAGTACGACTCGACGCCGGAGAACAAGCTGCGCTACGACCTCGCCTACCAGGCCAACTGGAGTCTCTGGCTGGACCTGTCGATCCTCGTGCGCACCATCCGCACGGTATTGAGCTCGCGCGGCGTCTAGGGCTTCGCCGCGGCCGGCGCCGCCGGCGGCACGAGTGGCGGGATCGGCAGCAGCGGCGCCCGCTCGACGAGCGGCCGCGCGCCGGCGGGCACCTGCTCCTCCAGCCGCATCGGCGCCAGAGCGGCGCCGCGGCGCAGCTGCACCACCGCCTCGTCGACGCGCCCCTGGCGCCAGAGCGACAGCCCCCAGTGGAAGAGCACCTCCGGCCGCAGCTCGTGCGCCGCGGCGCGCTGGTAGGCGCGGTCGGCGTCGGCGAGACGGCCGGTGACGAGCAGCAGGTCGCCTTCGAAGGCGAGCGGCTCGACGGCGGCGCGGTCGAGCTCCTGCGCGCGCTCGAGCGCCAGCTCGCTCACCCGCAGCGTGATGCCGGGCGCCCGCGCGTTGCCGATCGCCGTCATCTCGGCCTGCACGGCGCGCACGAGGGCACTGGCCTCGAGGCGATGCCACGCCCGCACCGCGTGCGCGACGAGCGCCAAGGCGAGAACGCCGGCGACCGCGAGGCGCACGCGTGGCGTCACGGCTCGCTCTCCGCGCCTTCTGCGTTGGCAAACAGCCAGCCGAAGAATGCCAATGCCGGGAATGCCACCGGCGCCAGCCGGAACGGGAAGTACGCCAGCGCCAGCAACGCGAGCGCGACGAGCCCGCCCCAACAGAGCGCGCGGTCGGCGCCTGGCAGGCGATCGCGCGCGCGCCACGCGGCGCGCAGCGTCAGCGCGGCGCCCCAGGCGAGCGCCAGCAGCCCGGGCCAGCCGAGGTCGGCGCCCACCTCGAGGTACTCGTTGTGCGCGTTGGCGAAGCTCGGGTTCAAGTGGCCGGCGAAGAACGGCACGCCCTCGCTCATCAGGCGCAGCTTGGCGGCGGCGAACTCGGCGCGGTAGGCGCCGAAGCCGACGCCGGCGAGCGGGTGCTCGCGCAGCAGCCGCTCCGCCACCCACCAGGCGTCGAGGCGGCCGCTCAAAGCCTCATTGAGGCCGGCGCCGACGCTCGCCGACCGCACCAGCGACTCGACTCGCACGCGCAGCGGCCGCACGGCGACGACGAGCAGCACGACCGCGGCAGCGGTGGCCGCCGCGCCGACCAGCACGTAACGCCGCGGCAGCAGCACCGCCCAGAGCACGAGGCTGCCGAGCACCACCGCGATCAGCGAAGTCAGCGTCTGCGTGCCGGCGAGCGCGTAGACGCACAGCGCCAACGCCGTGAGACGCCACCAGAAGCGCCAGCCGCGGCTTCCCGGCAGACCGGCCTGCGCGACGAGGCAGGGCAGCACGAGCATGGCCGCGAGGTCGCCGGGGTTGCCGGCCAGCGAGGTGACGGCGAGGCGCTCGCCGGCCAGCGCCTCGGCGAAACCCACCGGCTGCCAGAGGTGGTGAAGCTGCAGGATGCCGAGCGCCGCCAGCGCCGCGGCGGGGAGCAGCGCGACGTCGAGCAGGCGGCGCAGCGTGGTGGACTCGAAGCCGATCGACCAGCCGACGAGCACCGCCGCGCCGATCGCCAAATCGGGCAGCGCATCCGCCACGTGCGCGGGGTGCGCCGTGGTGACGAAGCTCGCGGCGGCGACGAGGAGGAGCGGCAGTGCGGCGCGGAGCGCGGGCAGGCGCAGGATGTCGCGCAGCGTCCAGGCGCCGCCGGTTGCGGGCGCCTCGAGACGACGCGACCCGATGGCGAGCGCGATCAGCGAGGCAAGCGCCAGCGCTTCGGCGACCATCCGCTGCGGCAGCCGGAAGGCATCGAGCGCCACCGGCACGACGACGAACGGCGGCACGACGAGCGTGGCCATCGCCAACCACTCTGCCCAGCGCTGCGCATCGACTCGGCTTGCTCGCGCACGGGCACGCGCGGGCCCGCCCGTGGCGCGGGACGCACCTCCGGCGCGGGCACCGCTGCGCTTGCCTACGGTCTTCGCGTCCGGTTGCGCGTCATCGCCAGCGCGCCGGCCCGCGCCTCTGCCGCCTTTCGACTTACCGCCGCGTTTCATCGTCTCGTCTGCGTGTCGGGTCGCGAACCGTGTGGGAGGGAGGCCGGTGATACGGTCCTTCGAGGATGCCTGGCGAGACCTCGCTGCAGTCCCCGACGGCGCCGGGAGGGGCGCCGAACAGCGCGCCGGCGACGCTCTCCGTCGTCATCCCCACCCACGACACCCGCGAGCTCGTCCTCGCCTGCCTCGCCGCGCTCGCCGCCGCCGTACCGCCCCCGGACGAGATCATCCTCGTCGACGACGGCAGCGGCGACGGCACCGCCGCCGCGGTGGCGGCATCGTACCCCGCCGTCCGGCTGCTGCGGCACGAGCGGCCGCTGGGCTTCACCGCGGCCGCCAACGCCGGCGCGGCGCTCGCCACCGGCGATCTGCTGCTGCTGCTCAACAGCGACACCGAGCCGGCGCCGGAGGCGCTCGGGGCGCTGCTTGCCGCGTTTTCTGACGACCCGCGGCTCGGCGTCGCGGGCGCCGCCCTCACCTACCCTGACGGCACACCGCAATGGAGCGGCGGCCGCGCGCCGGACGCGCGCTGGCTCTTCGCGCTCGGCAGCGGCATCGCGCAGCGGCTCGGCGGCTTTGCACCATGGCGGCGGCGCCGACCGGTCTCGGGCCACGGCGGCGGCGAGGTCGAGTGGGTCACCGGCGCCGCGCTGGCGATCCGCCGCTCCCTCTGGCACGAGCTCGGCGGCTTCGACCCGCGCTTCGAGCTCTACGCGCAGGACCTCGACCTCTGCGTGCGCGCCCGCGAGCGCGGCTGGCGCGTCGCCGTCGTAGCGGCCAGCCGCGTCGTGCACCACCACGGGGCGACGATCGGCCAAGCGTCGCGCGATTTGGCTGCCGGCGAAGGTGGAAAGGCGCTCACGGCGCGCGCCGACGCGCCGCGGCTGTGGGCGGACCTCGTGCGCTGGGCCGCGAAGCGGCGTGGGCCGGCAGCCGGGCGCCGCGCCGCGCGCTGGTTGCGCCTCGGCGGCGCCGTGCAACGCGGCCTGCTGGCGTGCGACGCGCTGCGCGGAGACGCGGCGCGCCAGCGCGCGCGCGCCCTGCGTCGTGTGTTGCGCGTCGCCGCGCAGGCGGCCCGCGAAGCCGCGGCGGCTCCCGCGGCGCCTCCCGCGCCGGCCGCCGCCGGCTTGCCCGGCGAGGGCCGAACGTAGTACAACCCGCTGCTCGGCCATCACTTCCGGCCCGGCTCCTTCGCACCAATGCGCCGCCTCCTCAGCTACCGCGACCTCGTCGGCACCCTCGTCGTGCGCGAGCTGACGGTGCGCTACAAGCGCTCCACCATCGGCTTCGTCTGGACGATGCTTCAGCCGATGCTGACCATGATCGTGCTGCACATCGTCTTCTCGACCATGTTCCGCTTCCAAGTCGCCAACTACCCGGTCTACGTGCTCGCCGGCGTGCTGTTCTGGAACTTCTTCTCGCAGAGCATCATCAGCTCGATGAACAGCCTGCGCGGCAACGCCGGCCTGCTCAAGAAGCTGCCGGTGCCGCACGCCGTCTTCCCGCTGGCGACGGTGATCGCCGGCGTCATCAACCTGCTCCTGGCGCTCATCCCGCTCTTCGTCGTGCTGGTCGTCACCGGCCATCCGCTGGCGCCCTCGCTGCTCTTCCTGCCGGTGTCGATCGCCATCGCTACCGTGTTCACCCTCGGCGCCGGGCTGCTGCTGTCGCCGCTGGCGGTCTTCTTCTACGACGTCGTCGAGGTGGTGGGCGTGCTGATGATGCTCGCCATGTACGCGACGCCGATCTTCTATCCGATGACCATCGTGCCCGAGCGCTTCCGCTGGATGGTGCGCTTCAACCCGGTGCGCTCGATCCTCGAGGTCTTCCGCGACCCCATCTTCTACAGCAAGGTGCCGCCGCTCTCGCACCTCACCGTCGCCACCTCGGTGGCGGTGCTCGCCTTCGTGCTCGGCTGCTGGAGCTTCCGGCGGTCGGCGGACCGCATCCCCTTCTACGTCTGAGCCGCGCGCTGCCATCGAACGACGCCATGCCCGTCATCCGCCTCGACGACGTCTCGCTGCGCTACCGGCTCGCCAAGCAGCGCATCCCGTCGCTCAAGGAGTACGCCATCCACATGCTGCGCGGCGCGCTCGTCTATCAGGAGCTGTGGGCGCTCGACGGCGTGAGCTTCTCGATCGACCGCGGCGAGGTGGTGGGGATCGTCGGCCGCAACGGCGCCGGCAAGAGCACCCTGCTCAAGGTGATCTCGGGGATCTTGAAGCCGACGCGCGGGCGGGCGCAGGTGAACGGCCGCGTGTCGCCGCTGCTCGAGCTGGGCACCGGCTTCGACGTCGAGCTCACCGGGCGCGAGAACGTGGTGCTCAACGCGCTGTTGCTCGGGCGCAGCAAGCGCGAGGTGCGCGAGCGGTTCGACGCCATCGTCGACTTCGCCGAGCTGGGCGAGTTCATCGACGTGCCGTTGCGCAATTACTCGTCAGGGATGGTGGCGCGGCTGGGGTTCGCCATCGCCACCGCGTGGGATCCCGAGATCTTGATCCTCGACGAGGTGCTGGTGGTGGGCGACGCGGCGTTTCAGCAGAAGTGCCACGTGCGCGTACGGGAGGTGCTGGCGAGCGGCGCCACGGTGCTGATGGTGTCGCACGTCGGGCAGTTGCTGATCCAGGAGTGCAGCCGTTGTTTGTGGCTCGCGGAGGGGAAGCTGGTGGGCGACGGACCGCCGGCGGAAGTGCTGGCGGCGTACGAGCCGCACGAGATTGTCGCGCCGGCGGCGACGGCTTCGGAACCGGTCAAGCCCGAACCGGAGCGCGAGCCCGCGACCACCGGCGGCTGAGCGGCAGGGCGGCCGCCGCGGCCGCGGCACCGATGCCGTCGGCGGCGAGATCGGCGGGATCGGCGTCGCGGGTGGGGATGGTGCGCTGGCGCAGCTCGGTGGCGGCGCCGAAGACCACGCAGAGAACGACCGCAAGGAGGAGCGCGCGCCGCGAGCCTAGGCGCGACTCGGTAGCGCGGGCGAGGAGGAACGCCTGGACGAGGAAGAGGCCCGCGTGCGCCAGTTTGTCGGAGCCGAGGTCGAGGATCGCGGGCAGCCAGCGCGCGGCGAGCGGAGCGGCCGGGAGGCGGTCGAGGGTCATCAGCCACCAGATGACGAGGGCCCAGGCGAGGGCGAGCAGCGTCCACGCGAGGGGCGAGAGGCGGCGGCGCATCGTGGGCATGTTAGCGGGCGGGGTGGCGGCGCTTGCGGCGGAGCGTGGGCCGAGTGATGGCAGTGCGCGAGGGGAGGACCGGGGGGGTATGCGGGTGGTCGTGACCATCCGGCCGGACTTCCCACGGCTTGTCAAGTCGATCGCGGCTTCACAGGCCGTCTCGCTCAGGCGCGATGGTTGGGGTGGCGGGATGAGCTCGTTGTGTGTCGTAAGTCTTCTGGTCGCGCAGCATGGCCATCAGCACACGCA
>DASYQD010000136.1:0-19207 GCA_036005845.1 Thermoanaerobaculia bacterium
CGCTCGAGGACAACCGCGCCGACTCGCGGCGGCTGCGCGACCTCTTCGCCGCGGTGCTCCGGCAGGAGGCGCTCACCGTGGCGCTGGTGCAGGGCGCCTGCATCGCCGGCGGCTGCGGTCTCGCCACCGCTCACGACTTCGTCGTCGCGGCCGATGACGCGCGCTTCATGTACTCGGAGGTGAAGATCGGCTTCGTCGCCGCGCTCGTCGCCACCTTCCTCCCGCTGCGCGTGAAGGGGAGCGACCTGCGCGAGCTGCTGCTCTTCCCGCGGCTGCTCGACGCGCGCGACGCGCTCGGCCTCGGTCTCGTCAACCGCGTCGTGCCGCGCGGCGACCTCGAGCAGTCGGGGCTGGCGCTGGTGAACGACGTGCTCGCCAACGCCAGCTCGCAGTCGATCGCGCGCACCAAGCGGCTGCTGCTCGACCTCGTCGGCCGGCCGCTCGACGAGGCGATGGACCTGGCCGCCGAGCAGAACGCGCAGGCGCGGCTCAACGCCGACTGCCAGCGCGGGATCGCGCACTTCCTCGCCACCAAGCAGGCGCCGAGCTGGTAGCGACCAAAAGCAGGCCGAGCGCGCCCAGCGCCGCCGCGGCGACGCCCGGCCACAGTCCCGGCGGCAGGTAGCGCAGCCGCACGCGGTCGATGCCCGGCGGCACGCGGACGCCGACGAAGGCGCCGTCGACGGTGAGCGTCCGCAGCGCGGCGCCGTCGCCGCCGCGCGCGCTCCAGCCGCGCGGCCCCGGCAGCGAGGTGGCGAGCAGGCGTTCGCCGGCGCCGCCGACGTGCAGCTCGAAGTCGCCCATGAGCCCGCGGAGCGGCTTCACGGCGTCGGCTTGCCAGGGCCGCGGCGCCGGCAGCCAGCCGCGCGTCTCCTCGGCGACGAGGGCGACGCGCTTCGCGTCACGCATGCCGGCGATCCAGTCGAGCACCTTCTCTCGCGGCATCACCTCGGCTGCGGTGGGCAGGAACCAGCGCGGCAGCGCGTCGGGATTGCGCAGCACCAGGAAGGCGCGGGCGTCGGGCCCGTAGACGGGGCGCAGCCGGTGCTTCGCGCTCAGGTACGGATTCGACAGCACGACGCGCGTGTTGAGGAAGTCGAGCAGCGGGTGCTCGACGTTTCCGAAGCGCGAGAAATAGATCTCGTGCGCGCTGCCCGGCGCGAAGCCGAAGGCGCGCCGCAGCACCGCCAGCTGCTCGCGCGGCGCCAGCGGATTGTGCGTGCGCAGCTCGGCGACGTCGTAGACGGTCAGGAGCGACGGGTAGACGAGCAGGTCCTCCGCAACGGCGCGCCATGGCCCGCCGTGCAGCTCATGCTTGAGGGCGCGGATGGTGCCGGTCTTGGGATAGAAGCTCGCCGCGTCGTCGAGCGGAAGCTGCGGCCGCCCCCAGGGCACCAGGTCGAGGAGCAGCACGCCGGCGAGCAGCGCGACGCCGGCGCGGGCGCGGTGCGCCGCCACGAGCGACACGCCCGCCGCCGTGCCCACGACCAGCAGCACGATCTCCCAGCGCGGCGTGAGGATCAACGCGGGCAGCAGCGCCGCACACGCGAGCAGCGCGAGCGGCACGCGGCGCCGCGCACGGCCCAGCTGCTCGACGCCGAGCGCCGCCGCCACCGCCAGCCCGAGCGAGCCGAACGCCAGCAGCCGCGACAGCTCGGGCACGCGCAGCGGCGGGATGCGGAAGATGAGCTGCTCGAGCGGCACGAAGCGGCTGGTGAGCACGAGCGCCGCGAGCCAGGCGATCAGGAACGGCGCCGCCACGCGCCCTCTCCGCCCTCCCAGCGCCGCCGCGGCGCACGCCAGCGCCACGAGCCCGGTGTACGCCGAGAGCCCGATCGGCCACGCCCACGGACCGCCGAACGTCGGCCCGTACGGCTTGCCGTAGACGAGCGGCGAGAAGGGCCCGGGGAAGATCTGCCACCCCTCCTCGACGAACCAGCCGTGCGCGCCGCGGTTGCTCTCGACGTGGGGCGGTCCGGCCGCCAGCCGCTCGCCGGCGCGCAAGCTGTGCCGCGCCGCCGCCGCGAACGGCACGAGGTGCGGCGCCGCCAGCGCGGCGCCCAGCGCGCCCGCGAGCGCCGCCGCCACCACGCCGCGCACGAGCCGCTTCTTCTTCGCCAGCCACAGCCCGGCGAACGCCGCCAGCGCGATCGCGAACGCCGCCATCTCCGGCTGCCCGGAGAGCAGCAGCGCCGCCGTCGCCAGCGCCAGCGCCACCAGCGCCTGCCGCCGCGGCCGCCGCATCGCCACGACGACGCCGGCCACCACCCACGGCGCCCACGCCGCCGCCGTGCTGTGCGGGAAGAGCGACCAGCCGAGGATGCCGCCGCCGAGCGCGAACGAGCCGCCGCCCAGCGCCGCCGCGCCGCGTCCGGCGCCCAGCAGCCGGCAGAGCACCCACGCTCCCTGAAACGCCACCAGCAGCTTGAGCGCCAGGCAGGCGAGCAGCGAGTGCTGGATGGGCAGCGCCCGCGCCAGCATCGCCACCGGCGACAGCGGCTGCGCCTGCGGGTTGCTCCACGGCGAGTTGCCGCCGTCGACGAGGTCTGACCAGAAGGGCAGCCGCCCGGCAGCGAGCGCGTGCCGCACCTCGAGCTCCCACGGGATGAGACAGAAGACGACGTCGTTGAGCTCGGCGTGCGGATCGCGCGCCGCCACCGGCGCGGTGCCGGGGAGCGCCGTGAGCAGCTGCTGCGACGGCGCCAGCACGTGCCTGCCGTCCAGCCAGGGGAGCAGCAGGAGCAGCGGCAGCGCCCAGCCGAGCGCCACCGCTTCGACGCGTAGCCGCTGCCCGAGCCAGCGCGCGAGGAGCAGCAGCGGCACCTGCAGCACCGCCATCACCGCGAGCAGCCGCAGGATCAGCGTAGAATCGCCCTCACGTCCCGGCGCGCCGGATTTCGATGCGACCCGCTGCTATCCATTTCGCCACCAAGGTGGAGCACCAGCTGCGGCTGGCGCTCGTCGACACCGACGACCTGCGCGGCGTCCTGAGCCAGGCCGAGCCCGAGCCGGTGTCGAACCCGCCCGGCTGTTTCCGCGCCTGGCCGACGCTGGCGGTGCCGCGGCCGATGGACCCCGAGACCGCCGAGATGCGGCGCCTCGAGGTCTACCTGCGGCCGGTCGACGGCGGCGGCATGGAGGTCTTCGCCGTCCGCGGCCTCGACCTCGAAGCGGTCGGGGAGTGAGGCCGCGCCGGCGGCCGCAAGCGCCGCGGACACGCTGACGCGGCTCACGCGCGCAGACCGCGCGTAGCTGGCGAGCGCGGTCACGCCCGAAGCCAGCGCAGCAGCCACGTCTGCGTGGCGTTGAGCGCTTCGATGAGCTGCGGGTTGGGGCCGGCGAACGGCGTCTTGACGCCGAAGGCGTGGTCGGCTTGGGCGACGCGCCGCAGCTCCGCGGGCGGCGCGGCCGCGGCGGCGAGCGCCTCACCTTCGGCGATGGGCACCGTCTCGTCGCGGTCGCCGTGCACGATCAGCCAGGGCACGCGGCGCCGCGCCGCCGCCCGCAGCGGGTCGAGCCGCTCGCGGTTGGTCTCGACGTCGTGGACGAGATCGAGCCCGATCGGCAGCCGTTGGCCGGTACGCGCGTTGACCGCCGTCCAGGTGCCGGTCTCGCGCCACTGCCGCAGCTCCTCGGCCGAGACGCGGTCGAAGTGCGAGATGGCGGACCAGGTGACGAGCGCACGTAGCGACCTCGCCTCGCCGCCGCCGCCGTCCTCCACCTCCGCCGCGGCGAGCAGGGCAACGGCGCCGCCGCGGCTGTGGCCGTAGAGCGCCACGCGCGACATGTCGAGCCGTCTCGCTGCAAGCTCCGGCAGCGCCGCGAGCACCGCCCGCGTGTCCTCGAGCTCCGCGCTGATCGTCTGGCGGCGGAACGCCTCGAGGTCGGTGACCATGGCGTCGCCAAGCTGCATGCCAGTGTCGCGGTAGTGGAAGCGCACCGCGGCGAGCCCGCGCTCGGCGAGAAGCGCCGCGAGCGGCGGAAAGAACCCCCACTCCGCGAAGCCCTTGAAGCCGCAGCAGAGCACCACGACCGGCGCCGGTGACGGGTCCTCGGGAAGGTCGAGATAGCCCACCAGCGGTCGTGCGCCGGGGAGCTGGAACGGTGTCGGCGCCACGGTCGCGGGAGTATATGGGCGCGCTCCGGCCATCACCCTCCGGCCATCTCCGCGGCCGCCCGGTTGTCACGGAGCATGGAATCGGCCGTTTCACGGAGTAAGGTGACTGCGATTCCCAACACTGGAGCGATTGAACCGCGCGGCGCTCCACCACGTCCGCGAGAGACCGAGATGCCACGTCGGCAAGCGACCACCACGACCTCTCCCATCATCCGCGCCGCATGCGTGCTGCCGGCGCTGCTCGTGCTTGCGATGCCGCTCGCCGCTCACGCCGCCGACTCCAGGATCGTCCGCGTCGCGGCGAACGCCTGGACGCCGGCCGTCGCCGCCGCCGTGCGGCCGACGCTGGCGCTCGACTACGGCTCTTTCCGCTGGCTCGAGCTGAGCGCCACCGACCTGCGTGCCCTCGACGCCCGCGGCGTGGCGTACGAGCCGGTGCCCGACGCTCGGCTGGTGCGCGTGCCCGGCTACCGCTTCGACCCGCTTGCCGACGGCGAGCCGCCCGTGCCGGTGGCCCTCCGGGTGAACACCGGCACCGACCTCTCGCGTGCGGGCTTCCGCCTCGTCCAGCTCGTCGGACCGGCCAGGGACAAATGGCTCACTGCGATCGGCCGCGCCGGCGCGCGCGTGCTGCAGTATTACCCGCACGACACCTACCTCGTCTGGTCGCCGCCGGCGGCGGACGAGGCGGTGCGGGCGCTCGCCTTCGTGCGCTGGCAGGGCGCCTTCCACCCGGCGTACAAGGTCAACGCCGACCTCCTCGGCCGCAGTGGCACCATCGCCGACGTCGACGTGACCTTCTACACCGACGACGAGAAGGCGACGCTCGAGGCGCTCGCCGAGCTCGGCGCCGAGCTGCTCGACGTGCACGCCGCGCAGCCCGACGGTGCCTTCGCCGACGCCATCGTGCGCCTGCCCGCGACGGCCCTCGACGCGGTCGCAGCCCTTCCCGAGGTGTTGTCGCTGGGCTACGAGAGCTCGCGGCCGACGCTCGACGACGAGATGTCCGACCAGATCGTCGCCGGCAACCACCCCGGCGGCACTCCCGTCGTCGGCTACAACTCCCACCTCTCTTCGCTCGGCGTCGACGGCACCGGCGTGACCTGGGCGATCGTCGACACCGGCGTCGACTACGACCACCCCGATCTCAACACCCGCATCGTCGGGGGCTACAGCTTCCCCGCCATCCCGGCCGCCTGCGACAACGGCAGCCAGCCCGGGCACGACTGCGCCAACGGCGGCCATGGCACCCACGTCGCGGGCATCGTCGGCGGCGACGCCTCGCTCGGTTCGACCGACGGCAACGGCTTCCTCTACGGCCTCGGCATGGCCCCCGAATACGGCATCTTCGCCATGAACTCGCTCTCCTCCGCGGTCTGGCCTCCTGCCGGCGGCTGGCAGGAGCACAGCAAGCGCGCCCTGCTCGGCAATGCCATCGGCGGCAACAACTCGTGGACGACCGACGAGGGAGTCGCGCACGGCTACCAGGCCTCGGAGCGCACCCACGACCTCATGGTGCGCGACGGCAACTTCGACACCCCGGGCGTCGCCGAGCCCTTCATCGAGGTGTTCTCTGCCGGCAACTCCGGTCCCGGCGCCAGGACGCTCACCGCGCCGCACGAGGCGAAGAACCTCATCGTCACCGCGGCGTCGCGCAACTTCCGCGTCGGCAGCATCGACACGATCGCCAGCTTCAGCAGCCGCGGGCCCGCCGTCGACGGCCGCATCGTGCCCACCATCGCGGCTCCCGGCGAGCAGATCGCCTCGACGATGAGCGACGCCAACGACGGCTCGGCCGTGTGCGTGACGCCGATCGCCGGCACCGGCAACCGCTACTCGTTCTGCTCGGGCACCAGCATGGCGGCGCCGCACGTCTCGGGCGCCATCGTGCTGCTCACCCAGTGGTGGAAGGCCAACCACGCGGGCGCCGTGCCCAGCCCGGCGATGGCGAAGGCGCTGCTCGTCAACGGCGCCGTCGACATGGGCGCCTCCGACATCCCCAACGCCAACGAGGGCTGGGGCCGCATCGACGTCACCAAGGTCATCGACCCGCCGGCGCCAGCCAGCTACTGGGAGCTGACGACGACGCCGCTGGCGCAGACCGGCAACAGCTTCGTCGCCAACCTCGGCGTCCCCAACCCGGGCCAGCCGGTCAAGGTGACGCTGGCGTGGACCGACGCCGCCGGTGCCGTGGGCGCCAACCCGGCGCTGGTCAACAACCTCGACCTCACCGTCGTCGACGGCGCCCACACCTACAAGGGCAACCGCTTCGCCGGCGGCTGGTCGGCGACCGGCGGGAGCTACGACGCGCTCAACAACCTCGAGAACGTCTTCATCCAGACGCCGTCGAGCGGCAGCATCCAGGTCACCATCACCGCCACGGCGCTCAACGGCGACGGCGTGCCCTACAACGGCGACCCGACCGATCAGGACTTCGCGCTCGTGTGCACCAATTGCGCCTTCTTCTTCGCCGACGGCTTCGAGAGCGGCGACCCGAGCGCCTGGACGGGCGGCGCCACCCCGTAGAGGCGCCGCGGGACGCGGGAGCGGAGGGAAGGGCTTGGCAGGCGGGCCCAACCGTAGGAGAATGCCGCCGTAGCCCAAACAGCATGCTGCGTCGATCTCTTGCCGCCTGGCGCGGCGGCGGCCGCGGGAAGGCTCGCGGCAACGCCACGCTGATCGCCGTCATCGCCCTCTGGGCGGTGGCGGTGGTCGGTGGCGAGGCGTGGATGTGGCGCTACCAGCTCACGCCCGGCGCCGCGCCCGCCGCCGCGCCGCGCACCTGGCCCAGGGACGCCGCGGTGCCGGCGCATCCCGGCAAGCCGCTCCTCATCATGGTGACGCACCCGCAGTGCGCCTGCACCCGCGCCAGCTTGAACGAGCTGCGCCGCCTGATCGCCCGCTTCGAGGCCTTGCCGGTGCAGCCCGACCTCTACGTCTCGCTCATCGTGCCGCCAGGCGCCGGCGCCAACTGGATCGACGGTCCGGTGCTGCGCAACGCCTCGTCGATCCGCGGCGTGCACGTGTTCGTCGACCCCGGCGGCAGCTTCGCGGCGCGCCTCGGCGCCACCACCAGCGGCCACGTGCTCGTCTACGGTGCTAACGGCGCGCTGCTCTTCTCCGGCGGCATCACTTCGGCGCGCGCGCACGAGGGCGACAGCATCGGCCAGAACGCCATCGTGCGCGCGCTCTACGGCGCCAAACCATCCACCGGCACGACACCGGTCTTCGGTTGCGGCTTGCGATCTCCTGCGGTTCGAGGGTGAGTCACTTCTGATGTTCTGCTCAGGAGGGCTCCATGAATCTCGACCCCGCCTCGCTGTCGGCGCTCGCCGACCGCATCGTGCAGAAGACCGAGTCCACGTACGCCGACTTCGTCCAGCGCTGGGTGCTGCGGGCCGAGCGCATGTTCCTCTGGCTGATGGTGGCGCAATGGCTGTTCGGCATCTTCATCGCCGTCACCGTCTCCCCGTACGCCTGGGAAGGTAAGACCCGCCACGTCTCCAACCACGTCTGGGCGGCCGTGGTGCTCGGCGGCCTGCTCAGCGCCCTGCCCATCGCGCTGATCATCCTGCGTCCGGGCTGGGTGGGCACGCGGCACGTCATCGCCTTCTCGCAGGTGATGTGGAGCGCGCTTCTCATCCACCTGACCGGCGGCCGCATCGAGACGCATTTCCACGTCTTCGGTTCGCTGGCGTTCCTCGCCTTCTACCGCGACTGGAAGGTGCTCGTCACCGCCACCGTCACCGTCGCCGCCGACCACTTCCTGCGCGGCCTCTTCATCCCCGAGTCGGTCTACGGCGTCGCCGACGCCTCGATCTGGCGCTTCGCCGAGCACGCCGGCTGGGTGGTGTTCGAGGTCGCCGTGCTCGCCTACGGCATCTGGCTGAGCCTCAACGAGCTGCGCCGCATCGCCGAGAACGTGGCGCAGGTCGAGGCCTTTGCCGAACGCGAAGCGTTGACGGCGGCGCCGATGCCGGTGACGATGCCGGCGATGGCGTGAGCGGGACGACATGACGAGCTCCGTCATGAGCTTGCGACCACCACCGCCCGCCGGCACCGGCTACGACGCCGCCGCCATCGTCGAGGCCGACGGCAGCCGGCGCTCGCTCAGCCGCCCGCAGTACGAGCGGCTGCCGCTCGCCGAGCGCATCCGGCTGGTGCTGTCGGGGCGCGTCGAGTTCTTGCGCGGCGGCGTCGTCGTGCCGCCGAACGAGGCCCTCAAGGTGACGTCAGCGTTGTAGCCCGGCCGCGGTCTAGACTCGGCGGCGATGGCCGAGCCCGCGCCCGCCGCCCACGCCCTCGACTCCGTCCACGCCGACCTCGGCGTCGTGTGGACGGAGGAGGGCGGGCGCCCGGTGGCGGCGCGCTACCGTTCTTCGACGACCCCGATGGGCGACGTCGCCGCGGAGCACCGCGCCATCGTCGAGGGGCGCGCCTTCGCCGACCGCGCGTGGCTCGACCTGCTCGAGCTGCGCGGCGCCGATCGGCGGCGCTTCCTGCACGGCCTCGTGAGCTGCGACGTCAAGGGGCTCGAGGCAGGTGCCAGCGCCTACGGCTTCGTCACCACCGTCCAGGGCCGCATCCTCGCCGAGGTGGTGGTGCTGGCGCGCGAGCAGAGCCTGCTCCTCGAGCTGCCGGGCGGCGCTGGCGCGGCGGTGGCGCAGCACCTCGGCAAGTACCTGATCGCCGACGACGTGATCATCGAGCCGCGCCCCGACCTGCAGGCGGTGACGCTCTTCGGCTCCGAGGCCGAGCTCGAGCTGGGCGCCGCCGAGCTGGCGCCGGGCGCGTGGACCGTGGCGCCGGCAACGCTGTTCGAGATCCCCGTGCTCGCCGACCGCCGGCCGGTGTGGGGGATGGCGGCGCTGACGCTGTGGGTGGCGCCCGCCGAGGCGGCGGCCTTCTTCCAGCGGCTGCTCGAAGCCGGGCGCTGCGTCGGCCTGCGGCCGGTGGGGCTGCAGGCGCTCGAAACGCGGCGCGTCGAGCTCGGCGTGCCGCGCTTCGGCCGCGACTTCGGACCGGACCACTTCCCACAGGAGACCGGGCTCGACGAGCAGGCGGTGAGCTACACCAAGGGCTGCTACCTCGGGCAGGAAGTGATCGCCCGCATCCACTACCGCGGCCAGGTCAACCGCGTGCTGCGCGGGCTGCGGCTGGCCAACGACGTCGACGCAGCGGCGTTGCGCGATGGCACCGAGGTGCGGTTGGAAGGCCGCGCCCTCGGCGCGCTGTCGAGCGCGGTTCGTTCGCCGTCGCTCGGCGCGCCCATCGCGCTGGCCATCGTGCACCGTCGCGGCGCGGAGCCCGGCACGCGCGTCGATGTCGAGGGCGCCGGCGAAGCCGATGTGTCGACGCTGCCGTTCGCAGCGCACGCCTAGCCGGGTTTCGGCGAGAATGCTTCTCGTTCCGGTGGCCGCGACGGCGCGCGCGGCGGCCGGCTCTTGCTGACGCGCCGACTGGAGGGCAACGTGGAAACGAATCTATGGAAAGCGCTCACGGCTGAGCTCGTGGGCACCTTCGCGCTCGTCTTCATCGGCGCCGGCACCGGCGCGATCGGCGCCGGCGGGCTGGTCGGCGTGGCGCTCGCGCACGGCTTCGTCATCGTCGCCTTCGCCTACGCCTACGGCCACATCTCCGGCACCCACATCAACCCGGCGGTGACGCTCGGCGTCTGGGCGGCGGGCCTGATGGACGCCGGCCGCGCCGTCTCCTACATCGTCTTCCAGCTCGCCGGCGGCATCCTCGGCGCGCTGGCGCTGCGGTTCGTGCTCGGCGGGGCGGAGAGCGGCCTCGGCGCCACGACGCTCGCCGATGCCGTGTCGGTGGGGCAGACGACGGTGGCGATCACTCCCACCGTCGGCCTCATCGTCGAGGCGGTGCTCACCTTCTTCCTCGTCAACACTGTCCTCAACGCCGGCGAGCCCAACAAGACCAACGCGCTCGACGGCCTCGCGGTCGGCTTCACCCTGGTGTTCTGCATCCTCATGGGCGGGCCGCTCACCGGCGCGAGCCTCAACCCGGCGCGCACGCTGGGGCCGGCGATCGCCGCCGACATCTACGACGACCTCTGGGTCTACTTCGCCGGGCCGGCGCTAGGCGCGGTCGCGGCGGCGGCGCTGTGGCGCTACTTCCTGAGGAACAAGCCGCGCAGAGGCCATTGACGCGCGACAGATCGAGATTGCTTCGCTGGCGCTCGCAATGACGTTGCTGTCATCGCGAGGAGCGAAGCGACGAAGCGATCTCGATCTCGCGAGGCCGATGCAGCTCAGACCGCAAAGGAGGAACCGCAACCGCAGGAGCCCACCGCCTTGGGGTTGTGGAACTTGAACCCCGCGCCGGCAGTGCCCATCACGTAGTCGATCTTCGTGCCGTCGAGGTAGCGCGCGGAGACAGCGTCGACGTAGACGGTCAGGTCCTCGACCTGGTAGACGAAGTCGTTGGAGCGCGCCTCGTTGGTGAAGTCGAGGGCGTACTGGAAGCCGCTGCAGCCGCCGCCGACGACGGCGACGCGCAGGCCGTGCGCCGCGTCGAGGCCCTCCTCCTGGCGGGTGAGGCGGACCATCTGCACCGCCTTCGGCGTCAGCTCCACGGGGTGAAACGGCTGAACCACCGGCGGGGCGACGGGTGGCTGCTGCTGCTGCTGCTGCTGCTGCTGGCTATCTTCGACCTGGGCCATGGTGAGACTCCTGGAAGCTGTCGCGTCGGGGTGGCGCCATGCGATAAAACGCGCCGGCAGGGCGGCCGCATTCCGGCTGGGCACTCACTCCTGCGTGTGGTTTAAGTTAGCACGGCTATCATCCCCCTGGTTACTACGGATGCTGCGCGCCCTGCTGCTCGACTTCAACGGCGTGCTGGTCGACGACGAGCCGCTGCACCTCGAGCTGCTGCTGCGCGTGCTCGGCGAGGAGGGCGTCGAGCTGGCGCGCGAGGAGACGTGGCCGCGCTTCCTCGGCCTCGGCGACCGCGAGTCGTTCGTGCAGGCGCTCACGGCGGCCGGTCAATCCGCGCCGGCGCACCGCATCGCCCGCCTGGTGGCGCGCAAGGGCAGCTACTACCAGGAGCACGTGCGGCGCCACGGCTACGTCTTCTTCCCCGGCGCGCTCGAGCTGGTGCGTGAGGCGGCGGGCGCCGGCCTGGTGATGGGCGTCGTCAGCGGCGCGCTGCGCGAGGAGATCGAAGGCGCCCTGCGCCAGGCCGGCGTGCGCGAGCTGTTCAAGGTGCTGGTCTCCGCGGAGGACGTCGACGAGGGCAAGCCCAACCCGCAGGGCTACGCGCTGGCGCTGCAGCTCCTCAACGCCCAGCCGCCGCTGCCCGCCCGCCTCGTCCATCCGCACGAGGCGCTGGCCGTCGAGGACACGCCGCCGGGCATCGCCGCCGCACGCGGCGCCGGGCTGGTGTCGCTCGCCATCGCCCACTCGCACGACGCGGCGGCGCTGCGGGCGGCGCACGCCGACGCGCTGGCGGAACGCCTCGATGGGCTCGGTCTCGACCGGCTGCAAGCCCTCTACGCGGAAGCCAGCCGCGCCTGACCGGGCGTCGCGCACCGCCCGCTACAATCACCGCCCACAATGCGCAGCCACGACGGGGCCACGGGCCAGATCGAGGTCATCACCGGCGGCATGTTCTCCGGCAAGAGCGAGGAGCTGGTGCGCCGCCTGCGCCGCGCGCTCATCGCCAAGCAGCGCGTGCAGGTCTTCAAGCCCGTCGTCGACCACCGCCACGCGCCCGACAAGGTGGTCACCCGCGACCTGCGCGAGCTGGCGGCGTGCACGGTGACGAGCGCCGCCGAGCTCGAAGCGAGGCTCGAGCAGGACGTCCAGGTGGTCGGCGTCGACGAGGCGCAGTTCTTCGACGCCGAGCTCGTCGGCCTCGTCACCCGGCTCGCCGACCGCGGCATCCGCGTCGTCGTCGCCGGCCTCGATCAGGACTATCTGCGCCGCCCGTTCGGGCCGATGCCCGGCATCCTCGCTCTCGCCGAAGAGGTCGACAAGATGCACGCCGTCTGCGTGCAGTGCGGCGCGCCGGCGCACTACAGCCAGCGTTTTGCCGGCGGCGCCGAACAGGTGCAGGTCGGCGACGGCGAGTCGTACGAGCCGCGCTGCCGCCGCTGCTACGTTCCCTTCGCGCCGGGATAACCCCGCCCCTGACCCCCCGACCCCCTGCCCCTCAAGGTGCAGGGGGCGCCCCCGCCCGCACCTCGCCTGTTAGAGTGCCGCGGTTTTGGGCAAGCGAATCTTCACCTACGCCGAGGCGCTCGCCTCGTTCCCGCGCGTGCGCCAGCTCACCGTCGGCGCCGTGCGGCAGGTGGAGGCGCTCTACCAGGGCGTGCGCGGGCAGGCCGACGCCGAGGCGCGGCAGGCCGAGATCGAGGCCGCCGCGCAACGGATCGCCGAGCAGTGGAGCGAGCGCGTCGTCGCGCTCGGCTGCGAGGTCAAGGGCCTGTGGCTCGTCGACTGGGACAACGGCGACGGCTACTTCTGCTGGCGCTACCCCGAGGAGACGATCTCCCACGTCCACGGCTACGAGGAAGGGTTCGCCGGGCGCGTGCACATCCATTGAGCGCCGGAGAGGCGAGGAGCGAGCGAGTGAGTGAACCCAAAGCGCCGGAAGGCCACGTCGTCGTCGCGCCGCAGCCGGCGATCCGCGTCATCCTGATGCCCAAGGACACCAACGCCCTGGGCACCATCTTCGGCGGCATCATCCTCTCCTACATCGACCAGGCGGGCGCGGTGGAGGCGCACCGCCACTCGGCCGCCGGCAAGTTCGTCACCGTCGCCATGCGCGAGGTGGAGTTCCACCAGCCGGTCTTCGTCGGCGACCTGGTGAGCTTCTACACCGAGACGCTGCGGCGCGGCAACACCTCGGTGACGGTGAAGGTCACCGTCGAAGCGGAACGCGCCCGCACGCGCGGCACGCGGGTCAAAGTCACCGAGGCCGAGGTCGTCTACGTCCACGTCGGCGAAGGCAACCGGCCAATGCCGCTGCCCGCCGAGACGTAGCGGCGAGGCGTTGATTCTCCGCTAGCGCGCGGTTTTCTCCGCCGCCGTGCCCGCCTGGCACTCGAGCAGGTCGGCGCTGGTGATCGGCCACTCCTCGTTCTTGCCGCAGATGTCGACCGCCGCGACGATGCACTCGTCGCCATCCCCGTCGACGATCTTGACGTCGTAGTGGTCGCAGGGGATGTCCGCGAGGGTGAACGACTCGCCCTTGCCGATG
This sequence comes from Thermoanaerobaculia bacterium, assembly GCA_036005845.1. Classification (GTDB taxonomy): domain Bacteria; phylum Acidobacteriota; class Thermoanaerobaculia; order Multivoradales; family JAIOJS01; genus DASYQD01. Next base: position 13,337 of record DASYQD010000136.1, read on the forward strand.
ACGTCGTCGCCGAGCTGGTCGGGTCCCCAGGTCTTCTCGCCGGTCGCCGAGAGGTAGAGCTCGTGGATCTCCCAGTCGGTCTGGTTGATGATCTTGACGTCGGCCGTCCGCTTCTTGGCGGCGTGCGCGGCGAGCGGCAGGACGACGGCAATCGCGGCCGCCAACAGGAGCGGCAACAGTCGCGCTCGGTGCAGTAGGCGCGGACGGCTCATCGAACCTTCTCCTCTCGCTCGGCTTGTCGTGGTGCGCGGTCAATCTAGCATGTCGCTGCGGTCGGATTCGTCAGGGAAACCACGGAGCCATCGCGTGTTACTGTCCGCCGCGTGGTTTCGCCGGCCATGCGCGAGCTCTCGGACGCCGAGCTGCTGCGGCGTATCGCCGACCACCGGCAGGAAGCGCTGTCCGCCCTCTACGACCGCTTCTCGCCGCTCCTGCTGGCGGTGACGCGGCGCATCCTCGGCAACGGCTCCGACGCCGAGGAGGTGGTGCAGGAGACCTTCCTCCAGGTGTGGGCGCAGGCGGGCCGCTACGATTCCAAGCGGTCTTCGGTGCCGACCTGGCTGGTGCTGATCGCGAGGAGCCGCGCCATCGACCTGCTGCGCAGCCGCGGCGTCCGCGAGCGCGCCGTCACCGCCGCCACCGCCGAAATGCCCGGCGACGAATCCCCGAGGGGCCCCGAGTCCGTATGGTACGAAGAACGCCGTGCGCGTCTCGCCACTGCGCTGGAGGGTTTGCCCACCGAGCAGCGGCAGGTCGTCGAGCAGGCGTTCTTCCTCGGCATGTCGCAGCGCGAGATCGCCGAGGCGAGCCGGATTCCGCTGGGCACGGTGAAGACGCGCACGCTCTTGGCGATGCGCAAGCTGCGCGAGTCGTTGCGCGAGGAGAGACGAGAGCTGTTGTGAGCGAGCCGACATGAGCGAAGCGAAGTCCCCCGACGAGATCGGCCTCGACGCCGCGCTCGAGGTGCTCGAGTCGCCGCTCGCCGAGCTCGAGGCGCGCCTCGCCGCCGGCGATGACGCGACGGCGGCGCTGAGGCGGCAGCACGTCGAGGCCTTCGCGCAGCTCGCCTGGGCGCTGCCGGCCGCGCCCGCATCGGCCGCGGGGCGGGAGCGGCTGCTCGCCGCGCTGCAGGGCGACGAGACGGTGCGGGTCGCGCGGCCGGTACTGCTCGCAGGGCCGGGTGGGCCGGCGCCGGGACCGCTGGGCGTGCTCGATCCACCGGCGCCGCCGGCTCCCGCTGCGGGCAGCCGGCTCGGCGCCGCCGCCCGCGCCGGCGCCGGCGCGTCCGGCGCCGGGGCCGCCGGCGGTGGACGGCGTCCCACGGCGCCGGTCGTTCCGTTCGCGGCCCCGCAGCGCTCTTACGGCTGGGCACTGCCGCTCGCCGCCGTCTTCGCGCTGGCCACGATCGGCGTCGGGCTGCACGACTGGCGCCTCAGCCGCCAGCTCGGCGAGACGCGCCTGCAGCTCGCCGCCGTGCGGCACGAGAGCGAGCAGCTCGCGGCAAAGCTGCAGTCGCCGGGCGGCGATGCGGTTCCGGCGATGGCGGCGAAGATGCGCGACATGCAATCGCAGCTCGCCCTTGTCACCTCCTCGGGCTCGCTGGTGTGTGCGCTGCGGCCGTCGCCCGGCACGCCCGCGCGCGGCGCGGCCGGCGTGCTCTACGTCGCCGACGACCATCAGCACTGGTACCTGCGCGCCCAGAACCTGCCGCCGCCGGGCGAAGGGCGTGCCTACCGGCTGTGGTTCCTCGTCGGCGACGCCCCGGTGCATGCCGGCGCCTTCACCATGGAAGGCAGCGAGGCGGTGATGAGTTCACCGACCATGCCCAAGGGCACTTCGGCCGCGCTCATCACGATTGAGCCGGCCGGTGAGCCGGGCGCGCGGCCGAGCGGCCCTGTCGTCCTCTACGGGCGCGACATCAAACCGCTCGTTTAGCTCTTCTTCGGCGGCCGGCTCGGCCGCAGCTCGATGAGGCTCGGCAGCGCGCGGTCGGGGTAGCGCATGCAGTCGACGATCGTCCGTGCCACGTCCTCGGGCGCCAGCATCCACTCGCGCTCGGGGCGGCGGCCGGCGTGGAAGTCGGTGTCGACGCTGCCGGGAAGGATGGAGATGACGCGGATCCCCGCGTGCCGCAGGTCGAGCATCGACGCTTCGGAGAGCCCGAGCAGCCCGAATTTGCTGGCGTTGTAGGCGGCGCCGCCGGCGAACGGGTTCTTCGCCGCCAGCGAGCCGACGTTGAAGATGAAGCCGCCGCCCTGCTTGCGCAGGACCGGAGCCGCCGCCGCCATGGCGTAGAACGGCCCGAAGAGATTCGTCTCCAGCACCTCGCGGAACGACTCGGGCGCGATCTCGTCCACCGTGCCGAAGGTGCCCAGCCCGGCGTTGTTGACCAGGCAGTCGATGCGGCCGAAGCGGTCGGCGGCGGCGGCGATCCACGACGCCACCTGCGGCTGCTGCCGCACGTCGACTGCCTCGCCGGCGACTTTGCCCGGCCAGCGCGCCAGCAGCGCCGCCTGCGCGTCGGCCACGCCGTCGGGGTTGCGGCTGCAGAAGGCGACCGCGTAACCCTCGGCGAGGAGCGCCTCCACCACCGCGCGGCCGATGCCGCGGCTGCCGCCGGTGACCAGAGCAACGCGCTGCGGTTCGTTCGCCATGAAGCCAGCCTATCGCGTGAGAGGATGCACCGCGCGAGTCGGCCGGGCCCGGCGCGAGCCGGAATGGGAAATAACCCCGGCGCGTACTCTCGTTTTCACCACTGGAGGTTTCACCAACGATGTTCTTCGACCCCCGCTACTTGCTCTTCATCGGCCCGGCGCTCCTGCTCTCGCTGTGGGCGAGCTGGCGCATGCGCTCGGCGTTCAACAAATACTCCCGCGTGCCCAGCGCCCGCGGGCTCACCGGCGCGCAGGCGGCGCGCATCCTGCTCGACTCCGCGGGGCTGAACGACGTGGCGATCGAGCCGGCGCAGGGCTTCCTCTCCGACCACTACAACCCGCTGACCAAGAAGCTGGCGCTGTCGCAGCCGGTCTACGCCTCGGCGTCGGTGGCGGCGGTGGGCGTCGCCTGCCACGAGGCCGGCCACGCACTGCAGCACGCGGCGCACTACCGGCCGCTGTGGCTGCGCTCGGCGCTGGTGCCGACCGCCAACATCGGCTCGAAGTTCGGCTACCTGGGCATGGTCTTCGGCTTCATCCTGCACTTGCAGGGGCTCTTCCTGCTCGGCGCGCTGCTCTTCTCGCTGGTGGTGGTCTTCCAGCTCGTCACCCTGCCCGTCGAGTACGACGCCTCCGCGCGCGCCAAGCGGCTCGCCTTCGAGCACGGCATCGTCTTCGACCAGGAGCGCGTCGGCATGGCCAAGGTGCTCGACGCCGCGGCGCTCACCTACGTCGCGGCGGCGATCTCGAGCCTGATGACGCTGCTGTACTTCTTGATGCGGTCGGGCCTGCTCGGCGGGCGTCGTAGCTGAGCATCGAGATCGCCACGGGCGCTACGCGCCCGATTTTGATTAATCCAGGGCGCTACGCGCCCTCGCGATGACAACCGAACGTCATCGCGAGGAGCGTAGCGACGAAGCGATCTCGATGCCCGCTAGTCCAACGCGGCTTCGAGCTTGATCCTCACCTTCGCGATCATCGGCACCACGTAGGTGAGGATCGAGCGCTCCGCCTTGACCACGTCGGCCTCGCCCTCGAAGCTCTCCTTGCGCGAGAAGCGATCGATCAGCTTGCCGTCAGCGTCGAGCAGCTCGATCGTGTAGGTCACCACCCACTCCTGGTCCTTCGGGTTCTCGCTGTCGAAGGCGGCGGTCAGGTTGGTGAGCGTGTCGGTGTCGCCGCCGTGGACGCGCGCCCGGATGGTGTCGCCGATGCCGCCGCCGCCGCCGCTGCCGCCGGTGGCGAAAGTCACCTGCGAGATCTTCACCGGACCCACCTTGGCGCCGAGGTTGATCAGGTGGTCGCGCTGGAAGGGCACCGTCTTCTCGAAGCGCAGGCTGCCCTCGTCCTCGGCGCGGGCGGCGCCCGCGAGGCCGGCGGCGGCGAGCAGGGCGAGCGCGAAGGCGGCTATGGAAGTGCGGCGCATGGCAGTCCTCCGGGTTGGTGGACCGCTATGGTAGCGAAGATCGAGATCGCCTCGTCGCTACGCTCCTCGCGATGACGACTCGAACGTCATCGCGAGCGCAGCGAAGCGATCTCGATCCCGCGGGGCCGCCGTCGCCTGCTCGCCGCTCAGCCCTGGAAGGCGTAGGAGATCTTCACGAACACCGCGCGGTCGAGCTTCTGCAGGTCGCCCGCGAAGTCCTGCGTGCGGTCGTCGCCGTAGCCGAGGAAGAACACCGTCTGCCAGTTGAGCCGGTAGGCGAAGAGCGCCGAGCCGGTGAAGTCGCCGGCGTGCGGGCTTGCCGGCACCGGAGCGTAGAGGCCGACATTGCTGTTCTGATCGAAGTACTCGCCGATCAGCCGCACGAACGAGCGGGCGTTGAAGTTGTAGGTGGCCTTGAGCCGCTCGATCTGCGCCGTGAACAGGCGCCCGCTGAGGTTGGCGCTGAGCCCGCCGTCGTCGAGGTCGACCCACTGGCGGTCGTAGTTGAAGTCGAGCGCCAGGTGGTCGGTGGGCTTGATGGTGCCGAAGAGCTGCACCTCGCCGCCCTTGCCCTTGCGGGCGCCGCGGAAGTCGATGGCGTCTCCGTAGTTGACGAAGTAGCCGACGCGCGAGATGCGCCGCGACGGATCGATCTGCAAGAACGTCGAGATGTGCGTGTAGTCGAGCAGCCGGCCGCGCACGCGGCGGTGCTCGTCCAAGCTCAGCTCGACGTTGCTGTAGAGGTTGTGCGCGCCCTGCACCTCGAAGCCGGGGACCGTCAAGCGCTCCACCTCGTCGCCCTGCTGGTTCTCGATGTGGCGCGTCACGAAGTACGGCGCGAAGCGGCGCAGGTACGGCTTCTTCGTGTACGTGTTGTGGAAGATGGCGAAGCGCCCGAGCCGGATCCCCACCTGCGGCAGGAAGCCCAGGTCGGCTCGGAAGTCGTCGCCGTAGTCGCGCGCGGTGGCGCGCCAGATCCACGCCTCGCCCGTGTGCAGCCACTCGAGCATGCCGGCGTGGTCGTCGAGCTTGCGGCCGTCCCACGACGAGGCGAGGTCGAGGCGGTGCGGCGTCTCCGTCTGGCTGAAGAGGAGCTGGCCGGTGAGCTGGTCTTTGCCGCTCCATCGCCAGTTGAAGTCGGGCCCGAAGACGCGGTTGTAGCCGCCGCCGTCGCCTTCGTCGTTCTGTCGCGCCGTCACCAGGAAGCCGGCGAACGAGGAGCCGATGTCGTGCCGCGCGCGGCCGATGAAGTTGCGCGACGCGAAGTCCTGGAACGCCAGCCCCGAGCCGGTGGGCCCCGGCAGGATGACGCCGCCGCCGCCCTTGTCGTCCGTCAGCAGCGCCGTGAACGACGTGCCGCCGAATTTGCCGGTGTCGCGCACGCCCCAGCGCGGGTCGTTGATGTTGCGCGTGTAGACGGCCTGGATGGGCGAGTCGAAGAGGTCGACGCCCTCGAGGAAGAACGGCCGCTTCTCGGGGAAGAACAGCGCGAACTGGCTGTTGGTGGGGATCTGCCCGACGTCGGACTCGACCTGCGAGAAGTCGGGGTTGACGGTGGCGTCGAGCGCGTTGCTCCCCGACGGCGTCCACTTGAAGTCGCCGCCGACGTCGTAGTCGTTGGTGGTGTTGCCCAGCGGGCTGCCGAGGTCGCCCTCGACCTCGTCGACCCGGCGGCCGGTGACGAAAGGCGCCGCCACGTAATGGCCGCCCGACGGCAGCCCGGTGAGCCCGGTGAGCTCGCGCGAGCGGCAGATCCAACAGTTGCTGCCGCGCGGGATGGGGCTGCTGTGG
>DASYQD010000137.1:0-9265 GCA_036005845.1 Thermoanaerobaculia bacterium
ATCGTCACGTTGAGCGTGCCCCACAGCCGTTCGTTGCAGAACTCGACCGCCTTGCGCACGAAGTCCACGGCGCCGGAAGCCGGCAGCGCGACGGCGCCGAAGAAGCTGCAGAACGCCTCGGTGTTGAAGGCGATGTCGTCGCGCTTCTCGGGATCGAGCGCCGTCGCCATTGCCCACGGCAGCTCGCCTGCGCCCGCTTCGCCGATGAGCGCCGCGTCCGGATGCGCGGCGAGGAACGATGCGAAACGGTCGGCGGCCCCGGGGTAGTAGGCCTTCCGCGGCGGCACCTGCCGCAGCACGTCGCGCACGGCGGCGAGGAACGCCTCGCGCTGACTCCAGCCGCGGTGCAGCACCAGCACGCGCGCGGCATTGCAGTTGAAGCCGGCGTTGTTGGCCAGCATGGTGGCGACGTTCTCGGCCTGGTAGGCGACGTCGCCGTCGCTCCACGAACCGGGCACGACGATCACCGGGCTGACGTTGCCGAGCTCGGCGCTTAACGGCTTGTCGAGGCGCGGCCGGTTCTCGGCCTTGCGCCGCGCGCCTTCGGGTCCGGTGCCGAAGACGATGGCATCGTAGGTCTTGTCCGAGCCGGTGATGTGGATGCTGTCGACGAGCGGGTGCGAGCAGAGGTAGGCGCCCTCCTCGACGCCGCCGTAGACGATGCGCAGGTAGCCCGCTTCGACGAGCGGCCGCAGGCCGCGCTCGAGCAGCGGCCCCAGGTAGTCGTTGACGCGGTGGGTCTTGAAGACCACCACCTCGTTGTCGACGAACAGCTTGTAGAGCGCGTCCATCGGCCCGATCGAGGAGACGTTGCCGGCCGACAGCACCAGCGCCACCTTGCCGCGCGGCAGCTTCTCGCGGTACGCCACCGCCTGGTGCTCGGCGACGTTCTCCGGCGTCACGCCCGGCTGCATCCACACCTCGCCGGTGACGCCGGGGTAAAAGAGGCGGTCGTAGAGGTCGAACGGGAAGACCTGCGCCACGGTGCGGCCGGCGGCGCTGCGCCGCAGCGGGCCGGGGATGCGCGGCGCGCCGTGCACCGAGATGCCGATGAGCGACTCCTGCAGGAGGCGCAGGTTGCGCACCACGAAGTAGGGACCGGCGATCCACTCCTCGCTGCCGCGCGGCGAGTCGCCCGGGATGTCCTCGGCGCGCTGGCAGGCCGCCACCCACTCGTCGGCGACGGCGGCGAAGCTCCTGCGCAGCCGGCGCATCAGGTCGATCTTCTCGAGCAGCGGCAGCGACGCCCACGCCACCTTGCGTGCGCGCAGCGTCTCGACCGCCGCGTCGATCGCCGCGCGCGAGCTGGGCGGGATGGCGCTCTCGGGCTCGGGCGCGCGCAGGGCGCCGGCACTTCCGACGGCGGTTGCGGCTGCGGTCATCTACCGCGCAGCCTATCGCAGGGCACGATCGGGAGGCCGAGCCTGAAGCCAGCTCGACCTCCCGCCGTAGTCGAGGACTACCGCCGCGCGCGGTAGTTGATGATCAGCTCGTCGCCGCTCTGCGGCGAGAGCACGCGCAGCGACACCACCTGCCCGAGCTGGATCGTCCCCGCGATGCGGTCGACGTCGGCCACGGTCTTGACCGGCTGGCCGTTGATCTCGAGCAGCACCATGCGCGGCTGCACGCCGCCGGCGAAGGCGCCCGAGAGCGGCGTGACGTTGGAGATCACGACGCCGCTCGTGCGGTCGATCTCGAGCTCGCGCGCCAGGTCCGCCGTCAGCGGCTCGACGCGGAAGCCCAGTGTCTCCTCGGCCGCCTTGCGCACGGGCTGCCGCTTGGTGGCCTCCTCGCCATGCTCGAACTCGCCGAGCGTCACCGCGACGTCCTGCTTCTGCCCCTTGCGGTAGAGGGTGAGCGTCACCCGCTCGCCGGGCTGGTGGCGGGCGAGCGTCGTCGTCAGGTCGGTGCCGTCCTTGATCGGATCGCCGTCGACGGCCACCACCACGTCGCCGAGCTTGATGCCGGCCTTCTCGGCGGGAGAATCCTTCTGCACCACCACCACCTCGGCACCGGCGATGGACGGCAGCTTGTAGACCTCGGCGTCGGCCTCGCTGACGCTCTGGATCTGCACGCCGAGCTGCGGCCGGCGCACGTGGCCGTACTGCAGGATGTCCCCGACCGTCTTGCGCACGATGTTGACCGGGATGGCGAAGCCGTAGCCGACGAAGCGGTCACTGCCGTAGATGGCGGTGTTGATGCCCACCACCTTGCCGTCGAGGTCGACCAGCGGACCGCCCGAGTTGCCGGGGTTGATCGCTGCATCGGTCTGGATGAAGGCTTCGAGGTTGCTCGGGTTGCCGGTGAGCTGGCGGCCCTTGGCGCTGACGATGCCGGCGGTGACGGTGAACTGCAGCTCGAGCGGCGAGCCCAGCGCCAGCACCCAGTCGCCCACCTGCAGGCTGTCGGAGTTGCCGAGCTCGGTGGTGGGGAGCTGCTCACCGTTCTTGGGGTCGATCTTGAGCACCGCGACGTCGGTCATCTCGTCGGTGCCGACGACCTTGGCGGTGTACTCGCGGCCGTCGACCATGCGCACCAGCACCTGGTCGGTGTCGGCGACGACGTGGTTGTTGGTGACGATGTGGCCTTCGCGGTCGAAGATGAAGCCGGAGCCGGCGCCGCCCACCGGCGCGCCCTCGCCGTCGTCGCCGCCGCCGGGCGGCAGGCCGAAGAAGCGGCGGAACTGCTCGGGGATCTGCTGCTGCTGCGCTTCCGAGGAGGCCTTCTTCTCGACCTGGATGTAGACCACCGCGGGCAGCACGTGGCTCGAGGCGCTGCGGAAGGTGGCGGAGAGCGCCTGGGCCTGGCTCTGCTGGCCAGGGGTGGCGGTGTCGCGGATCTGCTCACGAATGGCGGGCGGCGCGTCGCTCCGCTGTGCTTGAGCCGCGCCGCGATCGCCGTTGCATGCGGCGAGCACGAGGAAGGCAACGGTGGCGAGAGCCCGTCTCCCGAGGTTCCGAGGCATGCGTCGTATCTCCCTTGTGTGAACGTGTGTCGGCATCGCGAGCGGCGGTTTGCAAGACGTAGACCTACTGGCGGCTCGGGGCGGAAAGGCTTGGAGAGCGGGGATTTGGAGCGTCTGTCGTGGAAGGAGCAAACGGGTGTTGTGCCAGATTGGCCGGCGCGGCGAGGCTTCTACGGGGTGTTACGGACGCGCCTCGATCAGGGTTGCGAGGCGGGCGCCGGAGAGGTCGCGGAGGTCGGTGCGGCGGTCGATGTGGAAGCGGCGGGCGGCGGCGGGGATGAGGGCGGAAGGGAGGATGAGGATCGTCGGGCGAGCGAGGTGTGTTGGGAGGGCGGGGAGGAGGTCGATGTCGCCGGCCGGGCGCAGGGGGTCGAGGGCGCGTTCGGGGTTTCGGCTGTAGAGGCCGGCGGCCAGGTGGACGGCGGCGAGGTCGTCGAGGGGGCGGAAGAAGTTGGTGGGGTTCGCGGTGGCGTGCTCGTAGCCGCGCGGCAGGGGTGGCGAGGTGAGGGCGCCGGGGAGAATCACGACCGGGCGGCCTTGGGCGTGATCGGCCAGCCAGAGGCCGAGTTGGGTGGGGGCGGTGCCGTAGATGTGGCGGGTGCCGGGGTCTCTCGGGCCGGCGAGGAAGATGATCCAGGCGTTGATCGCGACGACGGCGAGCAGGGCCAGAGTCGCGAAAGTGGCCCGCGCCGCGACGGGGAAACGCGAGGGCGTGGCGTCCCAGAGCTTGACGCCGCCGATGGCGGCGACCAGGCAGGCCCAGGGTGCCAGCGCGAGGACTCGATAGGGATAGGGCGGACCTTCGCCGGACGTCGAGAGCACGCCGGCGAGGACCATGATCGCGGGCCAGGAGATCAGGAGGCGGAAGCGGAGGCCATCGGCGGCACAAACGTGCTGTGCCGTTGCCACGTAGCTAGGCGTTTCATTGGCGCTTGTGTGCCTGGACGGCGGTTGCCAGCTCGGCGGCGCCGCCTGCGTGGTCCCCGCCTGCCGGTCGGTATCCCACCGTGCTCGCTTCGCTGCGCGCGGTGGGAGCCCTCCGCCCGGCGCGCCCCGTTGGCGGCGCCGCCGAGGCAACCGCCGGAGCCATCGAGCGATGAGAGGGAGCGCCACCGCGAACAGACCGAACAGGAAGAGGACGCCGGTGATCGGGTCGAGCATCGGAAAGCCGGGCAACGCGTCGCGGGCGTAGGTGCCGCCATGCAGGTTGAACATCAAGACGTGGCCGACGACGTTGTCGGCGATGGCGCTCCAGGGATGGTCATGCGCGAACACGGAGAGCTGCATCACGCGGACCGAGCCGGTGGCGCGCTCGAGCAGCCGCCGTGACGGCATCGCGATCACGAGTGCCACGGCGACGCACGCGAGGAAGCGCCAGGGCGCGCGTCGGTCCGGCTCACGGCTCGTGGAGTCGTCGCCGTGTCGAGCGGCGAATGCTTCCCACGCGAGCCACAGCACGGCGTGGACGAGCACGAGCCGCGACGCAACGTAGGTGTAGAGCGATAGGCCGACAAGGGTGCCGGCGACGAGCGCAGGAGCGACGCGGTCGCGGCGTCGGGCGTAGACGAGACAACCGAGCGCGGCGAGTTGCAGCGTCACCATGAGGACCGCGTCCCAACCGGTGCGGCCGCTGCGCGCGGCCCAGTGGGAGCAGGCGAGGAGAAACGCGGCGAGGAGGCCGGTGCGGCGGCCGGCGAGCTGGGCGCCGAGCCAGTAGAGGAGCGGCACGGCGGCGAGGCTCGGCAGCACGGAGACGAGCCGGATGCCGAGGAGGCCGTCGCCGCCCAGCCACATGAGCGCGGAGGCGAAGGCGAGGTAGAGGTTCCAGGTCTCGACCCAGCCCGGCGTCAGCAGCGGGCGCGAGCCGAAGAGGCTGGCATGGAGGTCGAGCCGCCACGACAGGGCGTTGCGCGCGGTGAGCACTTCGTCGACGTAGAGGCCCGGCGGCACGGTGAAGAGGCGCCAGCAGCGGAAGGCGATCGCCAGCGCCGCCACTGCGAGCGCGGCGGCGAGGCAGATGGTGCGCCTTGCGCGCAAGGCGATCACTCGGTCGGCGCGCGCCGCGGTATCGCGACGGTCATCAGGTCGTGCGCGGCATCGGTGGTTGGGAAGACGGCGCGCGCTTCGAGGAGGAGGTCGTCGACGGTCTCGCCGCTGCTCTGCTGGTAGCGGGCGCTGAAGTGGGTGATGACGAGGCGGGCGACGCCGGCGCGGCGCGCGACGTCGGCGGCCTGCGCGGCGGTCGAGTGGCGGCGCTCGGCGGCCATCGCCTGGCGCGATTGGCCGAAGGTCGCCTCGTGCACCAGGAGGTCGGCGCCGCGTGCCAGCTCGACGGCGGCGTCGCACGGCAGCGTGTCGCCGCAGATCGCCAGCACGCGCCCCGCAACGGCGGGCGCGACGACGTCCGCGCTCTTCACCTCGCGGCCTTCGACGACCACGCTGCCGCCGCGCTTCAAGGTGCCGAGGTCGGGCCCGGAGACGACGCCCAGCTCGGCCGCGCGCGCGGCGTCGAGACGGCCGGCGCGCGGCGCCTCCTCGATGCGGAAACCGAAGCAGGGCACGCCGTGCGCGAGAGACAGGCAGCGCACGCGCAGCGCGCCTTCCGCTTCACCCTCGTCGAGCACGAGGCCGGGCGCGAGCTCGTGCACGTTCAGCGCGTACGTGCAGCCGGCGTGCGCCGCGCGCAGCGTCACCTCGACGACCTCGGCGAGGCCCACGGGGCCGTAGAGATCGACTGCCGTCTCGACGCCGAGCATGCTCAAGGTGGTGAGCAGCCCCGGCAGCCCGTAGAGGTGATCGCCGTGAAGGTGGGTGAGAAAGATGCGCCGGATCTGCGGCGGCCGCAGCGGCGTGCGCAGGAGTTGGTGCTGCGTCCCCTCGCCGCAATCGAACAGCCACACCTCGCGCCGTTCCGGAAGCCGCAGCGCCACCGCCGACATGCTGCGCTGCCGCGTCGGCATCGCCGACCCGGTGCCGAGAAAAGTCAGCTCCATCGCCGCGCGGCACGCTACACCAGCCGCGGCGCCGAGCGCTTAGAGAGAGGCGTCCTCGACCGGCTCGAGGTACAAGTCGATCGCCTCGCGAAGGTTTGCCGTTGCCTCCTCCGCTGAATCCCCTTCGCTGATGCAGCCGGGCAGCGACGGCACGTACGCGGTGTAGCCGCCTTCCTCGCTGGGTTCGAGCACGATCTTGAGCTTCATGGCAGGCCTCCGATCACTCGATGGTAGCTCTAGGAGGTGAGCTCGATGATCGGCTCGGCCGCCGCGGGCACTTGCGGCTCGCCGCGTGACACGACGACGGCGGCGGCGAGGTCGCCGGTGACGTTGAGCGTCGTACGGCACATGTCGAGGAAGCGGTCGACGCCGAGGATGAGGCCGATGCCTTCGACGGGGACGCCGACCATGCCGAGGATCATCGCCACCACCGGGATCGAGCCGGCGGGGACGCCGGCGGTGCCGATGCCGCCAAGGACGCAGATGAGGAGCACCAGCGCCTGCTGCGGCAGCGCCAGGTGCACGCCGTAGAACTGCGCCAGGAAGAGCACGGTGACGCCTTCGAAGAGCGCCGTGCCGTTCTGGTTGGCGGTGGCGCCGATGGTGAGCACGAAGCGCGACACCTGCGGCGGCAGCTTGAGGTTCTTCTCCGCCACCTCGAGCGCCGTCGGCAGCGTGGCGTTGGACGACGCGGTCGAGAACGCCGTCACCATCGCCTCCTGCACGCCCTTGAAGAAGAAGCGCGGGCTCATGCCGCCGAGGAACTTCACCGCCAGCGAGTAGACGACGAACTGGTGGATGGCGAGGGCCAGCACCACCACCGCGACGTAGCGCGCCAGCTGGAAGAGCACCTCCCAGCCGAGCTGCGCGGTGAGCGTGAAGAGCAGCGCCGCGACGCCGATCGGCGCGAACGAGATCACCAGCTTGATCAGCGTCATGGTGACGTCGTAGAGCCCTTCGAGCGCGTCCTGGAAGCGGCGCGCCGCGGCGGTCGGCGTGAGGATGAGGCCGATGCCCACCATCAGCGAGAAGAACATCCAGGCCAGCATCTCGCCGCCGGCGGCGGCCTTGATCGGGTTGTCGGGGATGATCTGGATGAGCAGGTCGAGGCCCGTCTTTGGCGCCGCCGCGGTGCTCGAAAACGTCGCCGCCCGCTCGGCAGCGCCGGCGGTGAGCCGCGCCCGCATCTCGGGCGACATCCCTTCGCCCGGCCGCAGCACGTTGACGAGCACGAGCCCGAGCACCACGGCGATCAACGAGACGACCACCGTGTAGGCGAGCGTCTTCGCGCCGACGCGGCCGAGGCCGCGGATGTCACCCAACCCGGCGACACCGAGCGCCAGCGCCGCGAAGATCAGTGGCAGCACGAGCATGAACAGCAGGCGCAGAAACACCTGCCCAACCGGTTGCGTCACGTACTTCACGAACCCGGCGAGCACGGGCGAGTCGCCGGCCAGGAAGTACGCGAGCACGCCGCCGCCCGCACCGGCGACGCCGCCGATCAGCATCCGCGTGTGGAGGGGGATCCGCACCGCGGCGGAGTATGTCGGGCCCCGCGGACGCTGACAAGCGCGGCGCGACGAATGGAAGCGGTCTCGCCGCGAGGCGGCGCGCGGCCGATCGCCGCTCCGCCTTAGGATGTGCGCGTGCCCACCGACCCGCGCTGCAAGATCGCCTTCATCGGCAGCCACGGCGTCGGCAAGACGACCCTCGCCTTCGGCCTCGCCGCGCGGCTCAAGGCGCGCGACATTTCGCTCGAAGTGGTGCACGAGGTGGCCCGCCGCTGCCCGCTGCCGATCAACGAGGAGACCAGCGTCGCCGCGCAGTCGTGGATCCTGCACACGCAGGTGGCCGAGGAGCTGGTGGCGGCGGCGCGCTACCCGGTCGTGCTCTGCGACCGCTCGGTGCTCGACAACTACGTCTACCTGCTGCTCGCCGCCGGCGACCGCGAGCCGCTGTGCAGCGTCGTCGCGACCTGGATGTCGACCTACCAGCTGCTCGTGCACGTGCCCATCGTCGGCCGGCTGCTGCCCGACGGCATCCGCGCCGCCGATCCGGCGTTTCAGGAGCTCGTCGACGAACGGCTCGACCGCGAGCTCGAGCGGCGCGGGCTCGCGCCGCTGCGGTTGCAGCCCGAGGCGCGCGAAGGTTGGCTCGATGCGGTCGAGGCGGCGGCGTGGGACGTGCTGCGGCCGGCGCAGCTACAGCTGCTGTGACCATCTCACCCCTGTCCTCTCGTCCCCGCGAGTGCCGCGCGCCATCCGATCGCCAGCCTGCTCCGTAGAATCGACGTCTCGACTACCAATCCCTTTTGCCGAGGAGGAGCTCATGACCCACCGTCTTCGTTCGTTCTCGTTCGCCCTCGCCGCCGTCGTGCTCACCAGCGCCACCGCGCTGGCGCAAGACGGCACGCCGGAGATGTTCATCGTCCACACCGAGCGCGCCGTGCCCAGCAAGATCGCCGACTACGAGGCGACCACCAAGGAGTTCGCCGCGCTGGTGCAGGCCAACCGCAGCGCGGCCCCGCTCTTCTCGTTCACCGCGCTGCAGGGCGAGGATCTCTCGTACTCGTTCATCACGCCGATCCGCAATCTCGCCGACGCCGACGCGATCTTCGCGTCGTTCGAAGCTCTCGGGAAAGCGGCGGGCGGCAAGTGGGACGACCTCATGCGCCGCAGCGGCGCGACCTTCACCAGCACCGACGAGAACGTGTTCATGAATGTGCCCCAGGCGTCGTACTGGCCGGCGGGCGCGCCGGTGACGCCGATGACCGCCGGTTACTACCAGCTCGACTTCTATCGCCTGACGCCGGGTATGGACCGCGAAGCGGAGGAGATCGCCGCGTCGTGGCGGAAGCTGTTCGAGAGCGCCAAGGTGCCGTACGGTTACAGCGTCTTCCGGCTGGCGATGGGCGCCGACGGGCCGTTGTGGGTGGTGAGCACGCCGGCGAAGGACGCGGCGAACCTGGCGGAGATCAACGCCGCCGCGGTGAAGGCGATCGGTGTCGATGCTTGGCGGGCGCAGGTGGCGAAGACGATGGCGATCTGCCGCGGCTTCGACAGCAAGCGCTACACCGTGCGGCGGGATCTATCGTTGCCGCCCGTCGCCAAGTAGAGCGGAAAGAATCGGAGCGAAGTCAGGCGGCGCATCGCAAGGGCGGTTGCGCAGTTCGGCGGCGGCGAAGAGCGGATTCGGGCGGCGTCGCGCGAAGGGCGGTGGCGCACTTCGGCGGCGCCGCCTCCGTGGTCCCCGCCTGCCGGTCGGTATCCCACCGTGCTCGCTTCGCTGCGCGCGGTGGGAGCCCTCC
>DASYQD010000138.1:0-14945 GCA_036005845.1 Thermoanaerobaculia bacterium
GCCGACGGCGTGCCCACCGCGGCGCTGCGGCGGTGTTTCGGCGACGCGTTGCTCATCGGCCGCTCGACGCACACCATCGACGAGGTGGCGCGCGAAGCGCAGAGCGGCGCCGACTACGTCACCTTCGGTCCGGTGTTCGCCTCGCCCGGCAAGGGTGAGCCGGTCGGGCTCGACGCGCTCGCCGCGGCGGCGCGACAGGGCATACCCGTGCTCGCGCTCGGCGGCATCGGCATCGCCGAGCTGCCGCGAGTGGCCGCGGCCGGCGCCGCGGGCGCGGCCGGCATCCGCATCTTCCAGGACCTCGCGCGGCTGCCGGGGGTGTTGGCCGCCGCACACGAAGCGTTCGGCTTGCCGGTGCCCGCATGAGCGTCGTCGGCATCGGCATCGACCTCGTCGAAGTAGCGCGCATCTCGCGCCTCCTCGAACGCCACGGCGAGCGCGCCGTCCACCGCATCTGCAACGAGGGCGAGGCCGACCTCGGTCGCGCCGTCCTCGACCAGCACCTCGCCGGCCTCTTCGCCGCCAAGGAGGCGGTGCTCAAAGCCCTCGGCACCGGCTGGGCGCAAGGCACCGCCTTCCGCCAGGTCGAAGTCGTGCGCGGCGCCGGCGGCGCACCGAGCGTGCGCCTCCACGACGTCGCCGCCGCGCGCGCCGCCGCC
The DNA here is from genome assembly GCA_036005845.1 of Thermoanaerobaculia bacterium. Lineage (GTDB taxonomy): Bacteria > Acidobacteriota > Thermoanaerobaculia > Multivoradales > JAIOJS01 > DASYQD01. The sequence continues at coordinate 660 of DASYQD010000138.1, forward strand.
CTCGGCGTCACCCGCATCCACCTCTCCATCACCCACGACGGCGGCCACGCCGCCGCCGTCGCCGTCCTCGAAAGCGGCGGCGGCGACGAGCGCTAGGAGTCCCGCGAAGCGCCGAGCGGTCCTGTAAGATTCCGCTCGCCATGGACGAGGTGCAGGCAGCGCCCGCGGTCGTGCCGGGCGGCGAGGTGGGCGCCGATTGGCGGCAGAAGGCCGGGTTCCTCCTCGTCGCCCTGGCGGTGCTGGCGTTCGACCAGTGGACGAAGTGGCTGGTGGAGGTGCACCTGCCGCACCTGTCGAGCGTGCGGGTGATCCCCGGCTTCCTCAACTTCACCCACGTGCGCAACACCGGCGTGGCGTTCGGGCTCTTCGCCGCCGGCCGCGGCGGCGACGTGCACGCGCTGGCGCTGTCGCTCGTCGGCGCGCTGGCGCTCGCCGTCGTGCTCGTCTACTTCTGGCGCACTCCGGCGCGCGACCAGCTGCTGCTGGTGGCGCTGGCGCTGGTGCTCGGCGGCGCCATCGGCAACCTCACCGACCGCGTCGCCGGCGGCGCCGTCACCGACTTCATCGACGTCTACGTGGGCAGCTACCACTGGCACACGTTCAACGTCGCCGACAGCGCCATCACCATCGGCCTGCTGCTCATGGCCTGGGACGCGCTGCGTCCACGCGCCTCGCGGCGGCAGCAGCCGGTCGCCGAAGCGGGCTGATGCGTCGCGCCGCCGGCGCGTCACTGTCGATCGCGCCGCCGCGCGCGAACGCTCCCATCACTGAGCGCCTGCGCGTGCCGCCACGAGCCGGCTCGAGCGATGACTGAGCACCTCCTCGTGCCGCCCGAAGCGGCCGGCGAGCGCCTCGACCGCTTCCTGTCGCAACACCTGGACGTTCCGCGCAACCAGCTCCAACGCTGGATCGACGCCGGCCGCGTGCGTATCGACGGCGTCCCGGCGAAGCCAGCTCACCGGCTACTCGTCGGGGCCGAAGTCGCCTGGGACGCGCCGCCGCCGCCCGCCGACGATCGCGTCGCCCCGGAAGAAGGCGAGCTCGCGGTGCTCTACGAAGACGACGCCCTCATCGCCGTCGACAAGCCCGCCGGCCTCACCGTGCACCCCGGCGCCGGTCGCGCCACCGGCACGCTCGTTCATCGCCTCGTCGCGCGCTACCCCGAGATCGCCGGCGTCGGCGGTCCCGGCCGCCCGGGAATCGTCCACCGCCTCGACCGCGGCACCAGCGGCGTCATGGTGATCGCCCGCACGTCCACCGCCTACCACCACCTCGCCCGCGCCTTCGCCGCTCGCCAGGTCGACAAGCGCTACCTCGCCATCTGCCACGGCATCTTGCGCGCGCCCCGCGAGATCGACGCCGCCATCGCCCGCCACCCCACGCGTCGCCAGGAGATGACCGTCCGCGCCGGCGGCCGGCCCGCGCGCTCACGCGTGCGGCCACTGGCCACCACACCGCCTGCCTCACTCGTCGAAGTCGAGCTCCTCACCGGCCGCACCCACCAGGTGCGCGTCCACCTCAAGAGTCTCAACCACCCACTCGTCGGCGACCCCGTCTACGGCGAAGCGCGTTGGAAGGCCGCCACCGGCTCCGCTCGCGCCGCCTTACGCGACTTCCCACGCCCGGCGCTCCACGCTTGGCGCCTTTCCTTCACGCACCCCACCGACGATCGCCGAGTCAAGCTCGAATCTTCGCCACCCACCGACCTCCGCGAGCTCTGGCGAGCGGTGGCAAATCAAGAGCTCGATTCGCTCTTGCCTTCGAATCCGTAGCAACGTTCGCTGGCAGAAGCCACGACGTGGGGCGCGCCGGGGGGAGGGCTCCCAGCCGCGCGCAGCGAAGCGAGCACGGATGGGATACCCACCGGCAGGCGGGGCCCCACGTCGGGCCTCCCTCGCCGACCAGCGAACCTCTCTTCTCCGGCTCCCCGCTCAGCGACCGAGCACTTGCTCGAGCGGCGTGAACGGCCGCGATTGCGATTCCGCGACCGGCGCGCAGACGATGTGCCCCTTGTAAGTGTTCACGCCGTTGGCGAGGTCCGCGTCCTCGCGCACCGCCCGCTCGACGCCCTTGTCGGCGAGCTGCAACGTGTAGCGCACCGTCGCGTTGTTCAACGCAAACGTCGAAGTGCGCGGCACGGCGCCCGGCATGTTCGCTACGCAGTAGTGCACGACGCCGTCGACCGTGTACACCGGATCCGAGTGCGTCGTCGCGTGCGTCGTCTCGAAGCAGCCGCCCTGGTCGACGGCGACGTCCACCGCCACCGCGCCCGCCTTCATCTGCCCGATCATCTCGCGCGTCACCAGCTTCGGCGCCGAAGCGCCGGGGATGAGCACCGCGCCGATGACGATGTCGGCGCGCGAGCACGCCGCCTGCAGGTTGTAGGCGTTGGACGCCAGCGTCGTGATGCTGCCGTGGAAGATGTCGTCGAGGAACCGCATGCGGTCGCCGTTGGTCTCGAGGATCGTCACCCGCGCGCCCATGCCGAGCGCCACCTTCGCCGAGTTGAGGCCGACGATGCCGCCGCCGATGATCACCACGTCGCCCGGCGGCACGCCCGGGACGCCGGAGAGCAGCGTGCCGCGCCCGCCGTACGGCCGCTGCAGGTAGTAGGCGCCGACGAGCGGCGCCATCCGCCCCGCCACTTCGGACATCGGGGTGAGCAGCGGCAGTCCGCCGCGGCGGTCGGTGATCGTCTCGTAGGCGACGCCGGCGACGTTGCGCCGCAACAGCGCGTCGGTGAGCTCGGGGAGCGGCGCCAGGTGCAGGTAGGTGTAGAGCACCTGGCCGGGCTGCATGCGGTCGTACTCGACGGGCAGCGGCTCCTTGACCTTGACGATCATCTCGGCCGTCTGCCACACCTCGTCGGCGGTGGGCAGCAGCGTGGCGCCGGCCTCGGTGTACTCGTCGTCCTGGATGCCGCTGCCGAGCCCGGCGCCCTGCTCCACCACCACCGAGTGGCCGCGCTTGACCAGCTCGTGCACCACCGCGGGGATCAGCCCGACGCGGTACTCGTGGTTCTTGATCTCCTTGGGGACGCCGACCTTCACGCGGGGCCCTCCTGCTTCGGCGCCGCGCCGACGGGCGCGACGCCGCCCGCCTTGGCGGCCGCCGGCTTGCCCGTCATCTCCACCTTGCCCTTGAAGAAGGCGCCCTCGGCGAGCACCACGCGCGGCGCCGCCACGTCGCCTTCGAGCCGGCCGGTGGGCAGGATCTCCACCTTCTCGAGCCCCTGCACGTTGCCGACGACGCGGCCGCCGATGCGCACGCTCTTGGCGACGATGTCGCCCTGCACCTTGCCCTCGGCGCCGATGGTGACGTTGCTGTCGAGATGCACCTGGCCTTCGAGCTCGCCGTCGACGACGAGGTCGCTGTTGCCGTTGACCTGGCCGGTGATCTTGGCGCCCGGCGCGATGTGCGTGGTGCCGGCCGCGGCGGCGCTCGCCGGGTTGGGCCGGCGCTCAGGCGCGGGCGAAGGCGGCGTGTGCGTGGTGGCAGGGCCGGCGCCGGCCGGCCGCGGGTCGTCGGTCTCGCGGCGGAAGATGGACATGCGCTGCTCCGTTCAGGAAAGGTGGCTCGGCAGATGGAATGGAGCGGGCAACCGGACTCGAACCGGCGACATTCAGCTTGGGAAGCTGACGCTCTACCAACTGAGCTATGCCCGCCCGCACTGATGACACGTCGTACCGTACGCCGCGCCGCAATGTAGCCGATGCCCGTCGAAGGGGTCAAGGCGGTGACGAATGGCTTCGGTGCCCCGCGGCGCAGGTATACTGGCGGCATCATGTACGAAGGCGGTGCGGGGTCGCTCTACTTCTTCCCCACCGACAAGGTGAGCGACGAGCAGGCGCGCCGTTGGCTGCGCGAAGGCCCGCCGCAGAAACGCCTGTGGGTGATCTCGTGCCTGCTGCGCTACGCGCAGTGGAACGACATCTGGACCTACGTCACGCGCGAGGAAGTTCGCGACTGCTTCGCCGAGCTCGACCTGACGCCGAACCTGCGCGCGGCGTGGGGACGGATGTTGAAGGTCGAGGCGCCCGTCGGCTAGGTCTATTTCACCCCTGACCCCCCGGCCCCCTGCCCTGCGGGTGCAGGGGGCGCCCCCACCCGCACCTCGCCCGCGGCAACCGCTACGGTTTCGCTGCGGCGCGCTGCTGCAGCAGCTCTTTCGCGCGATCGCCGGCGAGCTTGACGAGCGAGGCGACGCGCTCGCCCGGGAGCACGAAGACGCCCAGCGGCCCTTCGCCGGTGGCGCCGAAGGCGCCGCCGATCATCTGCCCCACGGTCGGGCTGCCGGCGGCGCTGTCGGTCTCCGAACCGCGCGTCACCACGGTGGTCAGCGCACCGACCGGGGTCCCCGTCTTGTCGAACACCGGCAGGCCGAAGGCGGAGAGGTCGCCGTCGACGATGAACGCCTCGCGCGGCTTCTTGAGCAGCCCGCCGACGCGTGCCGTCTGCAGCCGCGGCGCGTGATCGAAGCCGCGGCCGAGCCGTGACACGGCGAGCAGCGGGTCGCCCACGTCCGGCCGCGCCGCGTGAGCGAAGTCGACGAACGGCAGCGGCTGCGCCGGCGGCCGCTCGAGCTGCAGGAACGCCAGGTCGAGCGCCGAGTCGGTGGCGGCGAGCAGCGCCGGCACCTCACCCTCGGGCAGCATGACGGTGAACGAGCGCGGCACCACCTGGATGCCCATGCCCTCGCTGCGGCCGGCGCTCTCCATCATCTCGGTCATGCGCGCCGAGGAGATGTGCGAGTTCCAGATCATCACCAAGCCGTCGGGCGAGACGACGGCGCCGAGCACGTCGAGGCGCGAGTCCTCGGCCTCGCCCTGGCCGCCGAGGTTGAGGCGGGTCTCGAGCACCGCCTCGACGCGGACGATGGCGGGCGCGTAGCGGGCGAGGACGTCGGCGGCGGCGTCGGCTGCCGGGGCAGCGGCGGGCGCTGCCGTTGCGCCGCGCGGCGCGGCCATCGCAGCAGCGAGGCAGAGTGCGATGGCGGCGCCGCGCATCGTCCGCCGTAGCCAGATCGCGCTCATCGTGCACCCGCCTTGGTATCGACGTCGCGCCAGGTCGGCTCGACGATGACGAAATGCGTCGCGCCGCCGCGGCGCACGAAGAGCCGCACCACCGGCGGCCGCTCGGCCTCGAGCTTCTTCATCACCCGCTCGAAGTCGGCCACCGTCTTCACCGGCTGGTCGTTGATGGTGAGCAGCAGATCGTCGAGGTGCAGGCCGGCCATCTGCGCCCAGCCGCCGCGCTCCGCCTCGGCGACGAGCACGCCCTCGACGCTGCTGCTCCAGCGATAGCGCACCCGATCCTCGAGCGTCAGCTCACGCACGGCGAACTCCAGCGTCTCCTGCTTGGCGTGCGGTACCTCGTCGGCCTGGCGCGGACGCGGCTCGAGCGCCACGGTGAGCTCCTTGTCCTCCTTGCCGCGATGCACTGCGAGCTTTGCCGAGGTTCCGAGGGTGAGCTCCTCCACCGTACGCCGCAGGTCCTCGGCCTCTTGCAGCCGGACCGGCGCCAGCGGCTCGCCGTTCAGCCCGGTGATCACGTCGCCCACCTGCAGGCCGGCCTTGGCCGCGGCGGTGCCGGGCAGCACCTGGGTGACGCGGAAACCCTTCACGTTCGGCGTGCCGAGCGCCGCCGCGAGCTCCGGCGTCAGCACCTGGGTGCGCACGCCGAGCCACGCCTTGGGCAGCTCGCCGCCCCAGTGCTCGGGAGCGGAGCGCGGCGGCGGCAGCAGCGCCAGCAGCTCCTCGCCGGCGCGCCAGAGGCTGGCCGGCAGCGGCTTGTCGCCGGGCCAGGTGCGGATGCGCGCGCGAACGGCATCGAGCCTGCTCACCGGTTCGCCGCCGAGCGCCGTCAACAGATCGCCCGGCTGGAGCCGCGGCTTGGCGGCATCGGCGGCGCCTCCCGCGTGCACGCCGGTGACCAGCAGCCCCTCGTCGCCAGGAAGCTGCCGCGACGAGGCGAGCAGCGGCGTCACCTCCTGCAGCGTGGCGCCCAGCTCGCGCACTTCGCCTTCGTCGCCGTGGTAGGGACCGAGCAGCTCGACGGTGGCTTTCACGGTCTTCTTCGCGCCGCCGCGCTCGAGCTCGACGTCGACGGCGGAACCCACCGGCAAACGCGCCACGCGCTGGTAGAGCAGCGGCACCTGCTCGAGGAAGCGCACCGTCACCGGCTCGCCGGCGAGCGACAGCACCACGTCGCCGGGCACGATCCCCGCCTTCTCCGCCGGGCTGTCGGGCAGCACCGAGGCGACGAGCGCACCCTTGTCGCGGCCGATCTTCGCCACCGGCAGCACGGTGAAGCCGAGCGTGCCGCGCTTCGCCTCGCCGTGCGCCAGCACCTGCTCGAGCACGTCCTTGGCGATCGCCGACGGGATGGCGAAGCCGAAGCCCTCGCCGCCCAGCTCGTTGATGCCGACGACACGGCCGTCGACGTCGACCAGCGGGCCGCCAGAGTTGCCGGGCAGGATCAGCGCGTCGTGCTGGATCCAGCGCGTGAACAGGCCCGACGGCTCGCCCTCGGCGACGTCGAGCTGCTCGATCTCGCTGCCGGTGAAGTCGGTGAAGACGCGCGCCGGGTTGGAGACGATCCCTTCCGTCATCGACGAGGAGAGCGCCAGCGGGTTGCCCATGGCGAACACGGTGTCGCCGACGCGCAGCGCGTCGGAGTCGCCGAAATCGGCGTGCGGGAAGGTCTCGCCGTTCTTGCCGGCGAGCTTGAGCACCGAGATGTCGGTGAGCGGGTCGTGCGCCACCACCCCGGCGCTCACCACGCGGCCGTCGGTCAACGTGCAGTCGATGCGCGTCGTGTTGCCGGCGACGTGGAAGTTGGTGAGCACGTGCCCCTGCGGCGTGACGATGACGCCGCTGCCGGCGCCCGGGTAGCGCTCGGCGCGCCCCTCGCTGAAGTGCTGGTAGACGACGGTGATGTTGACGAGCGCCGGGTAGACCTGGTCGCGCACCCGCGCCACGGTCTCGGGCGGCGACGCGGCGCCGGCCGCGACGGCGACGAGCAGCAGCAACGGTGCGAGCGGTGCGAGAAAGGACCGGCGGCGGGCGCCGCCGCGATCTGCGAAGGCGCGCGGCCCGCTCAATCGCCCCCCATCATCAGGTTGCCGAGCCCGCCGAGCACCGAGCCCTGGTCGGTGCTCTTGCCGCCGCCCTTCGGAGCCGCCGCCCAGACGCGGCTGGCGAGGCGGCTGAACGGCAGCGACTGCACCCACACCTTGCCCGGGCCGGTGAGGGCGGCGAAGAACAGCCCTTCGCCGCCGAAGAGCGCCGTCTTGATGCCCGGCACCGTCTGGATGTCGTAATTCACCGACGGCTGGAACGCCACCAGGCAGCCGGTGTCGAGCCGCATCGTCTCGCCGGCGCGCAGCTCGCGCTCGACGACACAGCCGCCGGCGTGGACGAACGCGAGGCCGTCGCCTTCGAGCTTCTCGAGGATGAACCCCTCGCCGCCGAAGAGCCCGACGCCGAGCTTCTTCTGGAAGGCGATGCCGACCGAGATGCCCTTCGCGGCGCAGAGGAAGGCGTCCTTCTGGCACAGCATCGTGCCGCCGAGCTTGCGCAGGTCGAGCGGGATGATGCTGCCCGGGTAGGGCGAGGCGAAGGCGACCTTCTGGCGCCCACCGCCGGTGTTGCCGAAGACGGTCATGAACAGCGACTCGCCGGTGAGCACGCGCTTGCCGGCCTGCATCAGCTTGCCCATGAAGCCGCCGCCGCCGCTCTGCGCCGAGCCGTCGCCGAAGATCGTCTCCATCTGGATGCCGGGGTCCATGTACATGAACGAGCCCGCCTCGGCGACGCACGCCTCGCCGGGGTCGAGGGTGATCTCGACGAACTGCATCTCCTGGCCGAAGATCTCGTAGTCGATCTCGTGCGCCGTCGAGGTCGCGCGCGGTGCGGCGGCGGTCGCCGCGGCGCCGCCGCCACCCACTGCGTAACCGCCCGCCGCCGCGTGGCCGCCGCCGGCCGGCGCGGCGAACGCCTCGGCGAATTCGGGCCGGCTGCCGATCGTCTCCCAGTTAGTCATCCCCTGGGTGAAGACGTGCGCCGAGCGGTCGAGCTGGCCCGCGCGCACGCGGGCGACGACGTCCGCGGTGCTCATCGGTCCCTGCTGCTGCCCGGCCACGGCCACGTACCACTGCTGTCCGTTCATCGCCGATGGTCCTCCTGGATCGGGGAGATCTGCGGCGCGCGGTGGGAATCGCGCCGGCCGCCAGCATACCCTTGCCAAGACTCCCCTTCCAGCACGAAGCTTGCATAACCACGGCACCCACTCGTGCACGTCCGCATGGCGGGGCGCCCGGTTTGCGCGGCCACTTTCCACCGGCCGCAGGGAGGGAGTGACATGTCGAACGTCGGCAAGGCTTTGCTCGGGCTCGGGGTGCTGATCATCACCACCCTCGGCACGTTCGGATACGCCACTTGGCGCTGCCGCCAGGAGGCCGTGGGAACTCAGCGGCTGCTCGCCGACGCGCAGCAGAAGCAGCGCGCAGCGGAGGCGCAGAACGCGGCTTCGGAGCAGCGGCTGGAGCGTTTGCGGGTGTGGGGCGAGTTGCTGGAGCTGCAACGCGACGTGAACGGCGTGCACGCGATCATCAATCAGCTCAACTTCGGCAACGCCATTCAGGCGGTCGACCGGATCGAGACGCGCTTGAAGGGCGGCGAGTACGGTGACTTGTTCAAGCAGCGCTCGCCGGAGTTGCTGCCGCTGCTCGAGCAGGCGAAGGGCGCGTTGCGGAGCACGAACCCAATGGCGCGGCAGTATCTGGTGGATCTCGACCAGCGGGCGTTCGCCATCCTGGCGTCGACCGCCGGGCCGGGCGAGCTGCCGGGATTGAGCGAGCCCGCGGAGCCGGCGGCGACTCCGCTGCCGTCGTTGGCGCCCGGACTGTTCCCCGAGGCGACCCCGACGCTCGAGCTGCCGACGCCTTCACCGACGCCGACTGCTACTCCGCCGGCCGCAAAGCCGGGCGCGGCCGGGAAGCCGACGCCGAAGCCGAAGCCGACAGCGACGCCGAAGCAGGGCGTCATCTAGGAGGCTCTCGGCAACGGCAATCGTGCAGCCGCGTCGTCTTTGGGAGAGGCGCGGTCGTGGTCGCTGTGTGCTCTTGACCTTCCGGCCGGCGAGTGCGGGCGGATCCGGAGGCCGCCGCCGCGGGGCACGGCTCGCTTCCGAAGTAGTCGGGCGGGAGCGCTCGCCTCGCCCGGAGGGCGCGCAGCGCACCGCTGTGACGGAGCATCACTTGCAGCGCCCTCCGGGAGGCCCCGCCGCGGCGGCCTCCGGATCCGCTGGCACTCGCCTACATGCGTGGTCGTCAGGCGACCTGTTGGCGAGCTCGGGCGCTGCCGTGGTTACTGCCGCGACTTACCTCGCGCTCCCTTGTCGCGATGGCGTTGAGTCTGTCGTGCCGCTCGGGTGTTGGGATGCGCTCCGCCGTTCTCCCATCGCAACTCGCGGCCCATTTATATCGCCGGACCGGCCACTTTCGAGATTGCTTGTCGCTTCGCTTCTCACAATCACGATAGTGGAACTCCTCGACGATCATCGCGAGCGAAGCGATGCGATCTCGGTCACCGCTGTAGACGCGCCTAATCATCGCCATTCTTCGACCTCCGGCGACCGCAATGGGCCGCGAGTTGCGACAGGAGAGTGAGCGCGCGCATCCCGTCACCCGAGCGGCACGACGGACTCACCGTTGCTGCGACAAAGGAGCGCGAGGCAGGGAGTCGAGGTAACCACGGCAACACGCGAGCTTGCCAACAGAAACCTCGACCGCCACAAATGAAGGTGTTCGCGCCAGCCGGGTTCGGAGGGCGTCGCGGTGGGGCTCCGCAGGGCGCACTTGTAAGACGGTCGAAGGTAACGTGCGTGCGACGCGCCCTGCGATGAGCGAGCCTTCCTCACCTGCATACCTCGTAAGGCGAGCGTGCCCCACAGCGGCGCCCTCCGCATCCGGCAGCGAACGCCGGCCCGCAACCAGCGACCACTCGCGCACCACGAACTCAACCCCGCGGGTGCGACATACTCCTCCCGCCGCGACCATGCTGCGGCGATAGGAGACCCACGTGAACGTCCAGGAATTCGTCGATCTTCTCGGCAGCGAGCGCGCTTCGGCCATCTTGCGCAGCAACGACGCCGACGTGGCGCGGCGCGCCCTCGACGCGGCCATCACCGGCGGTTTTCGCGTCGTCGAGGTGACGCTGACCACGCCGCGCGCGCTGGAACTCATCGCGCACGCAGCGAGTCAGCCGGGCGTCGTCGCCGGCGCCGGTACCGTGCTCACCGTCCAAGAAGCCGAAGCCGCGGTTGCCCACGGCGCACGCTTCCTGGTTTCTCCGGTCACCGACGAGCTCGTGATCCGCCGCGCCACCGAGCTGGGAGTGGCGTCGATCCCCGGCGGCCACACGCCTACCGAGTTGCTCGCCGCCCACCGCGCCGGCGCGCCGCTGGTGAAACTCTTTCCCGCTCCCGCCGGCGGGCCGGCGTGGCTGCGCTCGTTGCTGGCGCCGCTGCCGTTCCTGAAGGTCGTGCCCACCAACGGCGTCGACCTCGACAACGCCGCCGACTGGCTCGCCGCCGGCGCCTGGGCGCTCGGCTTCGTGGCGTCGCTCTTCCAAGCCGACGACATGCGGCTCGGCCGCTTCGACCGCATCGAAGCGCGGGCGCGCGAGATCCTCGACCGCGTGCGGCCGCAGGGCGTGCCGGTCGGCGTCTAGGCCGCGCGGCGGCGATCGAGCCGCTCAGCCGCCGGCTGGGACGAGCTGCACTTCGAACAGCGTCGGCCAGAGCTTGCCGGTCAAGAGGAACGTCTTCGTCTCTGGCCGCCAGGCGATGCCGTTGAGCACGGCGTCGTCGGCGATGCCGTGGCCCATCAGCTCCTCGCGCAGCGGCGAGGCGTCGATGCGCGCGGTGACGCGGCCCGTGGCGGGGTCGATGCGGACGATCTCGTCGGTCGTCCAGATGTTGGCGTAGAGCGCGCCGTCGACGATCTCGAGCTCGTTGAGCAGCGACACCGGGTGGCCTTGGTCGCTGACGTCGAGGGTCGAGGTAATGGCGAAGGTCGCCGGGTCGCGGAACGTCAGCCGCGCGCTGCCGTCGCTCTGCACGAGGTGGCGGCCGTCGAAGGTGAGGCCCCAACCTTCGCCGTCGTAGCGCGACTCGCCGGTGAGCGCGAGCGCCGCGCGCGACCAGCGTAGCGCGCGGCCTTCGCGCCAAGTGATCTGGATCAGCTCGTCGCCGACGAGTGCGAGGCCTTCGCCGAACAGCTTCGGCTGCAGTGGCGCCGTCGCCTCCACGTTGCCGGTCTTCAGGTCGACGCGGCGGATCGAAGACTGGCTGTAGAGGCCGGTGCTCTCGTAGAGCTTGCCGTCGTGCCACAGCAGCCCCTGCGTGAACGCTTCGTGGTCGTGCGGGTAGCGCGCGACGACACGCACGGTCAGGCGCTCGACGCTTGTGGCGGGCGGAGTCGGCGTGGTCACGGCAGCAGCGGCTTCGACGCGCGCCGCGTCTCCCCGGCAGGCGGCGAGCGCCGCGGTCAACGAGACCACGCCGAGCACGAAGACGCGAGTCACTCGTCGAAGAGCGAGTCGTCGCCGATGGGCATCCCCGGCGGCGCCTCGGGCGCCTTCACCAGTTGCTGCGGCTGCCACTCGCGGCGCTCGAGGTAGCGCTCGAGGTCGCGCGCCAGCAGCTTGCGGTGAGCGGCTTCGGCGCGATCGGCGACCGGCGTCGCGAGCTTGCGGGCGAGGTCGCGGATCTGCGCCTCGGCGCGCACCTTCACCGGGTAAGGCGTATCGTCGCCCGCGGCGAGCGCCACGAGCCGATCGGCGGTGACGCGCTGCACGACGCGCGCGATCTCGGCGAGGCGCGCGTCGGCGGCCGGCTTGGCCGGGAACGCGGTGTCGACGACGGCGCCTAGGACCTCCTCGAGCGACGGCTGCTGCGCGTCGCGGCGGTGGAAATCGGCGACGCGGCCGAGGCGTTCCGGCTGCAGCACGGCTTGCAGCACCAGGTCGGCGGCAGTGGCCGCGGCGCCCAACGAATCGAAGACGAGCCCGGTCTGTCCCTTGAACATCTCGCGGTTGGGATCGAAGCCGGCCGGCCGCGGCAGCAGGAGCTTCAGCACCGGTTCCGGCAGGTCGAGCGCCTTCGGCTCGATCGCCGACAGCAGCGCCTGGAGCGCGCGGCGTTGCACCGCCGGATCGACGAAGCGCGCCGGGGCGCCCTCGCCGCGCAGGCCGTAGTCGTAGTCGAGGCCGCCGATCGTCTTCGCCGCCGCGTCGACCTGGTAGCGGTGCCAGAGGTAGATCGGCGCCAGCACCTCCTGCAGCTTGGCGAGCGGGCGGCCGGCGGCGATGTTGTGCTCGCCGAAGGCGGCGAGCGCGGCCCGGCGCACGCGCAGCACCTCTTCGAGCTCGGCCGCCGGGTCACTGCCGTTGTCCCACAGGTTGGCCCACGGCTGCGCCGCGCCGGCGGGCCGCGCGTCCTCGTCGGTGAGGAAGCGCAGGCCGTGCTTGCCGCCCTCGACGAGCAACGCGTCGAGCTCCCGCTTCTCGTCGCTGCCGGCAGGGAGCTCGGTGTAGGCGTAGCGAATGGCCTGCACGTCCCAGGCGCCGACTCCGGTGGTGTAGACCTGCGAGACGTCGAGCTTGCCGTCCTTGCCGAGACGCACCAGCGGCGACGGGTAGTCCATCACCGAGGCGCGCCCGCCGTACGTGGATGCCGCGAAGTTGTGCGCCAGCCCTAGTGCGTGCCCCACCTCGTGCGCGGCGAGCTGGCGGATGCGCCAGAGCGCGAGCTGCACCGGGTCGTCGGGCGCGCCGCTGCCGGTCTTCTCGGCGCCCAGCAGGCCCTCGAAGATAAGGATGTCCTGCCGCACGCGCAGCGAGCCGAGCGTCACGTGCCCCTTCACCAACTCGCCGGTGCGCGGATCGATGACGCCGCCGCCGTACGACCAGCCGCGCGTCGCGCGGTGTACCCACTGCACGACGTTGTAGCGCACGTCGAGCGGGTGCGCGCCCGGCGGCAGCAGCTCGACGCGATAGCCGTCCGGGAAGCCGGCCTGCGCGAAGGCGTCCTTCCACCAGCCGGCGCCGGCGAGCAGCGCGCTGCGGATGGGCTCGGGCGCCGCGGGGTCGACGTAGAAGACGATCGGCTTCTTCGCGGGGCCGGTCGTGCCCGCTGCGTGTTGCAGCCGGTGCCGCGAGATCCATCGCGTCTCGATCGGCTGGCCGAGCGGCGCCGCGTAATCCGCGAAGGTGATGCCGAAGCTGCCGGCGCGCGGGTCGAAGGCGCGCGGCTGGTAGCCGGCGTCCGGCAGGCGGATGAGCGAGTGGTGCTGCACCACGGTCACCGACTGCGGCTGCGGCGCCGTCGCCTGCAGCTCCGGACCCGGCTCCTTGCCGCCGAAGGTGAGGATCGCCTCGAGCTCGAGGTTGTCGGGGAAGGAGAGGCAGTTGTCGGGGTCGAGGGCGCTGCGATTGGCGTCGAGGTCGAAGCTGCCTTCCTTCGCCTGCTGGATGGTGCGCGACACGCCGTGCGCGTCGCGGACGACGAACGGCGTCAGGTCGACGAGGGCGCGGCCGTCGGGGTCGAGGGCGGCGATCTCGGCCCCCCACAGCACCGAGGTGGCGAACGACTCGGCGACGGCGCGGCGCTCGGCGGGATCGGGCGATTGCGCGCGGTAGCGCTGGTTGGGCTCTTCGAGCAGCACGCGCGGACCAAGGCGGCGAAGCCGCACGACGCGGGTGGCGCCGATCTGGCCGCGGTCGAGGCCGATGGGGTTGCTGCCGACGCCGGTGAGCAGGCCTTCGACGTAGAGGTATTCGCCGACGACGCCCTCGGCACCCGGCGGCGGCAGCTCGGCCCACAGCTTGCCGCGGTCGCGATCGAGGTAGGTGACGAGCAGGCCGGGCCGCGCGGTCAGGCCCTTGACCTTGTCGGCGATCTTCGGCGGGCCTTCTGGAGATGGAGTGGGCGCCGCAGCCGGCGGCGGCGGCTCGGGCTTCTTCGCCGCCGACGTCGCCGGCGCGAGGGCGGCGAGCGTGACCAGCAGGCAGCACGCGAGCGAGGCGCGAGCGAACGATCTCGGCATCGGAGTCTCCAAGTGAGGGTGTGGCCGGATGCGCGGCAAACGGGGCGCGGTCAGCATAGCAAGCACCGGCTCGCCCGGTGACCGCGGCCTATAATCCTTGCGATCCCTCGAGGTGCGATGAGCGCAGATCCCAACGACCCTTCGCGCCAGGTCGATCCCTCCCCGAAGGTCGATCC
>DASYQD010000139.1:0-1950 GCA_036005845.1 Thermoanaerobaculia bacterium
TTCCTGCAGACGGTCAACAACGGCGACAGCACCTGGCTGCCGAGCTGAGCGCGTCGCCGCGCCGCCCGCCCTCCGCTGACCGCTAGCGCGCCACCGCCGGGAACGCCGGCAGCTTGTCGATGTCGCGCGGGTCGTGCTGGATGATCACCATCGCCTTCAGGTTCTTCTCGATCTGCTTGAGCCGCTCGAGCGACGCGATCGTCTCGGCGCGGTCGTAGTTGAAGCTCGGCACGCCGTTGCTCTGGTAGTTCTCGTGGAAGTGGGCGGCATCACCGCTGAGCAGCACCGCACCCTTCTCCTTCAGCCGCACGAGCAGCGCCTGGTGCCCCGGCGTGTGGCCCGGCGTGCGCAGGACCATCACGGTGCCGTCGCCGAAGACGTCCTTGTCGCCCGGCTGCGGCTCGACCTTGCGGCCGCCGCTGACCCACGGCGTGAAGGCGGCGACGTTGGCGCCGGCCATCGGCTTGGGCGCCGTGATCGCCGCCCACTCGCGCTCGCCGATCAGGAGCGTCGCGTTCGTCAGCGCGCCGAGCTGGCCGGTGTGGTCGGCGTGGAAGTGGCTGATGCCGACGTACTTCACCTGCTCGGGCTGGATCTTGAGCTGCGCCAGCTGCTCGACCAGCGAGACCTTCGGCGCGCTCGGGTTGGATCCCGGCAGGTAGCCGGTATCCCAGACCATGACGTCGTCGCCGTGGCGAATGACGTAGCAGCTGAACGTGAACGGGATCTTCGGGTCACTGTACGCGAAGGTGTCGCTGAAGCGGCGCTGGTCGTTGAAGCCGCTGCCGCAGTCGAGGCGCGCGAGCGTCACCTCCGCTGCGGGTTGCGCGGACGATGTCAGGGCCGCGAAGGCGCCGGCGGCGGCCAGCGCGCGAAGCAGATGTCGCATGGGTCTCCTCCACGAACGTGCGGAGGAACGATCGTAGCGGCGACGCCGCGCGCGTCACGCGGCCGATCGGCAAGGCCACAATCCGCCAGCCGCGACTCGCCCGCCCCGCGCATGAAGGCTGCCCTTGCCCTCGCCCTGCTCCTGCTCGTGCCCACGTCCGACCGCGCGGCGGCGGCCACGAACGACGCCGAGCACTATCTCGACGCGTTCGTCGACCGCAGCGCCGACCCGCGCGCCGACTTTTTCCGCTTCGCCGTCGGCAAGTGGCTGAACGACCACCCCATCCCGCCGACCGAGCGGAGATGGGGGATCGCCCAGGCAGTGCAGGACGACACGTACGCGCGGCTGCGCAGGATCAACGAGGAGGCGGCGGCGCAGCGTGCCGCGGACGGCAGCAACGCACAAAAGATCGGCGACTTCTGGCGCGCCGCGATGGACGCCGACGCGGTGGCTGCGCAGGCGCTCCACCCGCTCGACGACGAGTTCGCGCGGATCGACGCGGTGGCGTCGCGCGACCAGCTGATGGCGGAGATCGCGCGGCTGCAGCGGATGGGCGCCAACGCGCTCTGCAACCTCTACGTCTTCCAGGACGAGAAGCACAGCGACCGCACTTCGCTGCACCTGTACCAGGGCGGGCTGGGTCTCCCCAACCGCGACCACTACCTCGACGACGACGCGCGCGCGACGGCGCTGCGCGAGGCCTACGTCGAGCACGTCGCCAGGATCCTCGAGCTGCTCGGCGCGGCTCGAGCGGTCGCGCGGCGCGATGCCGAGCGCGTGATGGCGATCGAAACCGAGCTCGCCCGCGCCTCGCGCAAGCTCGAAGCGCTGCGCGACCCCGAGGCCAACTACAACGTGTTCGCGGTCGGCAAGCTCGGCGATCTTGCGCCGGCGATCGCGTGGCGCGACTACTTCGCCGCCGGCGGGCTACCGCCGCTCGAGACCGTCGTCGTCGGCCAGCCCGAGTTCTTCGTGCAGGCGGGCAAGTCGCTGCAGGAGCGCCCGATCGCCGAGTGGCAGGCTTACCTCCGCTGGCACCTCGCGCACGCGTACGCAGCGCA
>DASYQD010000140.1:0-13092 GCA_036005845.1 Thermoanaerobaculia bacterium
CTGCAGCGACTGCAGGTGGGCGAGGTCGGCGCCCGCCGAGAAGTGGCGCCCCGCGGCGGTGAGCACGACCGCGCGAACGCCCTCCTCGAGCAGCGGCCGCGCGTAGAGCTCGGTCAGCGCCGCGATCAGCGCCGGCGACAGCGCGTTGGCGCGCTCGGGCTCGTCGAGCGTGGCCCAGAGCTGATCGCCCTCGCGGCGCAGCGTCAGCGGCGGCCGGTCGCTCACGGTTCCTGGCCGCCGCCCTCGGGGCGGCTTCGGGTGCTTCCAGCACCGCGGCCGAACATGCCGGTGCGCGGCACGCGCACGCCGTGCTCGGTGGGGATGAGCTCGGCGGGCACCTCGATCTCCATCATCAGGAGGCCTTGGCCGTGCGTCTTCCCCTGCGCGTCGGTCTTGAGCGACAGCGTGCCGCCGCCGCCGAGCGAGTCGTGGAGCAGGAAGTTCAGCGCCAGCAGGTTCGGCACCTCGAAGCGCTCCACCTCGCCGCGGCAGACCTCGCGGAAGTGGGCCTTGACGCGCTCGGCCGTCACCTCGCGGCGGATCACCTCGTAGAGCGCCGGCGAGTCGGCGATGAGGCCGACGTTGCTGGCGTCGCCCTTGTCGCCGGAGCGGGCGTGGGCGATGGTGTGAAGCGCCACTCTCATGAAGCAGCCTCGGGCCGGCGCCGCGCGCGCGCGAAGACCAGCGACGCCACCGCCGCGAGCGCGAGCGCGCCGGCGCCCACGCGCGCGGCAAGCGGTTTCGTCAGCAGCGGCGAGTAGATCGGGAAGAGCAGCGCGCGGAAGCCGAGGTCGAGCACCTCGCCGTGCCGCGTGACGAGCGCGGAGAAGGCGAGCAACGCCAACGCCGCCCAGCCGAGCACCAGCGCTGCGCGCGCCGGCGCGCTCCAGCCGCGCACCCACGCGGCGCGCAGCAGGAGCGCGGAACCGGCGCCGGCGACGAGCGCCCAGCCGGCGAAGACGAGCCGGTCGGCGAGGGCGCTCGCCAGCAAGCCGAGCGCGAAGAGAGGCAGCGTGGCGGCCAACATGGCCGCGTACCAGGCACGCGGCGCAGTCGTCCAACGCGGACTGGCGAAGCCGAGCGGCGCGACCGGTGGCGCGACGGCAACGTCATCGCTGCGCGAATCGCCGAGCCGTGAATCAACACTCTGCACGACGGCCGTCATGACTCCGCCACCGTGACGCGAATCCCCGGCTCCACCGCTTCGCGCGCCACCAGCGCCGGCCAGTAGGCGACCACCTCCTGCGGCTTCGGCCGGCCGCCGGCGAAGCCGGTGACGCCCGGCGGTCCGGCGGTGACGAGCGGCGCCAGCTCCATGCCGAAGCGCTCGACCTTGGCGCGGTCGCCGTCGCGCACGCCCATGCGCAACACCACCTCGGGAGGGTCCTCGGGCGCCGTCAGGATGCCGGGCAGGCAGGCCGACACGCCGACCAGCTCCGCCTCGCGCTGCTCCTCGGCGAAGACCACGCCGGCGCGCTCGAGCCGCTTCCACACCACCTCGGCGCAGAGGCGCGCCTTGTCGACGGCACGCGGACCCGACACGGTGAGCTGGCCGCTCGCTTTCCAGCCGCCGAGGTGCGAAGCGGAGATCTTGAGAAACGGCGTGCTCGGCTTGCCGCGGATGCCGGATACGCGCACGCGATCGGGGCCCTCCTGCTCGAGCTCGATGCTGGTGAAGTCGGCGACGACGTCGGGCGTGATGTACGACGTCGGGTCGCCCATCTCGTAGCAGAGCTGCTCGGCGACGGTCTCGACGGTGACCATGCCGCCGCTGCCCTCGTGCTTGGTGACGGTGAAGCTGCCGTCGCCGTGCGACTCGACGATCGGCGCGCCGACGTCCCACAGCTCGGGCACCTCCCACCAGCGCGAGAAGTTGCCGCCGGTGCACTGCGGGCCGCACTCGATGATGTGGCCGGCGACGGTGCCTGCCGCGAGGAGGTCCCAGTCCTCGCGGCCCCAGCCGTGCTCGAAGGCCATCGGCGCCAGCGCCAGCGCGGTGTCGGTGACGCGGCCGCAGAGCACGATCTGCGCGCCCTGCCGCAGCGCCTCCACCACCGGCCAGGCGCCGAGGTAGGCGTTGGCGCTGGTCATCTTGTCGAGGTGCGGCGCCAACGGCTCTCCGTTGTCCATGTGGCGCAGCTCGTGGCCGGCGGCGACGAGCTCGGCAAGGCGTGGCAGCACGTCGTCGCCTTCGACGACGCCGACGCGCAGGCCGGCGACGCCGAGCTCGCGCGCCACCGCGAAGATCGCCTCGCGGCAGGCGGCCGGGTTCAAGCCGCCGGCGTTGGTGACGACGCGCACGCCGCGCGCGGCAAGCTCCGGCAGCACGCGGCGGATGAAGCCGACGAAGTCGGTGGCGTACCCCTTCGTCGGGTCCTTGAGCTTCTGCCGCATCATGATCGACAGCGTCACCTCGGCGAGGTAGTCCATGCCGATGTAGTCGATCGGTCCGCGGCGCAGCAGCTCGACCGGGGCGTCGACGTTGTCGCCCCAGAAGCCCTGGCCGTTGCCGATCCGGATCGTCTTCATGATGGCGGGATCGTCTTCATGATCGCCCAGGAGGGCGCTCGCTGGCGGGGCCGCAGGCTACCACCTTTCGCGGATCGGTTAGGGTTGCCGGATGAGCAACGTAGCGAGCCGCCAGCGTTCCCGCAACCGCGCGCTGTGGACGATCGCCATCGCGCTGGCCGTGATCGCCCTCGCCGCCGGCGGGATCTTCTGGTTGCGCGTCGCCGGCGAGCAGAAGTCCGTGGTCGGCGAGCGGCCCGAGGCGGAAGCGGTGGCGCAATCGCCGCTGCAGGAGATCGCCACCGCCGTCGGCGTCGACGAGGAGCGCTGCGACCGCGACGTCGTGCAGCCGAGCGACGGCCGCCTCACCGGCCTGCCGCACGGCAAGAGCCCGATCGAGAATCCGCGCAGCAACTTCTCGGTGAAGTTCAAGGACGAGGTGAGCCCCTACAGCCTGATGTCGGCCTTCGTGCTGCCCGGCGAGCAGCTCGAGATCGAGGCGGTCTTCACCGAGCAGCCCGCCGAGCTGCGCGCCAGCTCGGAAGTGGGCGACGTCACCCTCGTCGGCCCGCAGAAGTGGCGGTGGACGGCGCCGAACGAGCCGGGCGTCCACTGCGTCCGCATCGCCGACGAGGCCAAGGGCACCTCCACGTGCCTCAATGTCTTCGTCATGGTGCCCTACCACGGCGAGGACACCGTCAACGGCTACCGCATCGGCCACTACCAGACAGAGCCGCTCAAGGGGCTTGCGGCGTACAACGTGCCGCTCGGCCTCGTCGAGGTGACCGAGAAGAACCTCGGCACCTGGGTCTCGCCGCACTTCCAGCTCTCGCAGTTCGTCGGCAAGCAGGCGAGCGGCTTCCCCAAGTACGTCGTGCTGCGCAGCCGGCTGCTGCTCAAGCTCGAAATGGTGCTCGAGCGCCTGCGCGAGCGCGGCATCGACACCGACGCGCTCTACGTGATGAGCGGCTACCGCACGCCGTACTACAACGCCTCCATCGGCAACACCACCAAGTACAGCCGCCACTCCTACGGCGACGCCGCCGACATCTTCG
Source organism: Thermoanaerobaculia bacterium (assembly GCA_036005845.1). Lineage (GTDB taxonomy): Bacteria > Acidobacteriota > Thermoanaerobaculia > Multivoradales > JAIOJS01 > DASYQD01. The sequence continues at coordinate 3,564 of DASYQD010000140.1, forward strand.
TCGACCGCGACGGCAACCGCCGCATGGACGACATCAACGGCGACGGCAAGAGCGACCTCGCCGACTCGCTGGTCATCTACGGCATGCTCGACGGCTTCTCCGCCGACGCCTGGTACCACCAGTTCGAGGGCGGGCTCGGGCTCTACCCGCCCAACCCGCGCTTCGGACCCATGGTGCACACCGACACCCGCGGCCAGAAGGTGCGCTGGAAGGGCGCCGGCTGAGTCAGCTGCCGCTCGGCCGCAGGGCGAAGAGGTCGTCGCGCACGCCGAAGCCGTAGCGGCCGTAGAAGGAGCGGCTGCGCTCGCTGGGCCACAACAGCACGGCGTCCACGTCCTCGCGCCGGCACCAATCGAGCGCCGCCTCGAGCAGCCGCGCGCCGACGCCGGCATTGCGCAGCTCGGGCACGACGTAGACGTTGGTCACGTACGCATGCTGCTCCGGCTCGGCGACGGGGTTGGGCAGCTTCTCGATGCGCTGGAGCCAGAGGTTGCCGACGATCTCGCCGTCCTTTTCAGCCACCCAACACTGCCAGCGCGGATCGCTCTCGATGCGAGCGCTCATCCAAACCGCGCAGCGCGCGACGAAGGCCTCTTGCTCCTCGGCCGGCGCGCGATGCTCGCTGCGGAAGTCGTAGCGCAGGCGCGACAGAGCCGGTGCATCGTCGAGAGTTGCGGTGCGCACGCGAAGCTCCGCAGGCCGCGTCACGACGCCGGGTTCTCTCGAAATGGGTTGCTCACGCGCAGACCGGCGAGATTCGCACCGTCGCCGAGATCCTCGCTCAAAAGCTCGCTACATCCAGCTTCGCGCGCGGCAGCGACGATGAGCGCATCCCAGAACGAGATCTGGTGTGCACGCAGCACGGCGATGGCCGCCAACACCAGTCCGACGGTGATGGTCACAACCGGGTACGCGGCTAGGCGTCGTACCGCCTGCTCGGCGCTTTCAGTGGAGAGCGGGTGCTCCAGCTTGCGCGTGACCGTCACGAAGAACTCCTGCAAAACTTGCGTGCTGATCACGAGCTCGCCCGCCGGCCCGCGGGCGGCGAGCAACTCGCGGGCGCGCGCCTGCTTTTCAGGAGCGTCGGCGTCGAACAGGTAGACGAGGACGTTGGTATCGACGAAGGACCTAACGCTCATGCAGGTCATCGCGAATCCAGCGGGCGCTTCCGCGGCGGCTGCGCGCGCGGCGCGACGACGCCAACAGCTCCGTCGTCGCCTGCGCCCGCGCCTCCCCGCCGGCGTAGGCAGTGAGGTAGTCGCGGAGCAGCGCATTCACCGACGTACCCTGATCGAGCGCCCGCATGCGGGCGCGCTTCAGCACCTCTTCGTCGACTGTGATGGTCAGGTTGGACACGGTCCGTGCTCCACGGATTCAGTGTAGCACGGGAGCCTTTTTTTCGGCAGCGGCGCCTACGTCTGCAGCACGCCGGTCCTGAACTCCGGCAGCTCGGGGTTGCAGGCGGCTGCCGCCAGGCTCGCCGAGACGACCTCGCGCGTCTTCGCGGGGTCGATGATGCCGTCGACCCAGAGGCGCGCCGCGGCGTAGCGCGGGTCCATGGTGCGGGTGTAGTGGTCCTGGATGCGCGACAGCAGCTCGGCCCTCTCCTCTTCGCTCACGTCGTCGCGCCGGCCGAGCTGGATCGATAAGAGGGTCTTGCTCGCCTGCTCGCCCCCCATGACGGCGATCGACGCCGACGGCCAGGCCCAGGCGAAGCGCGGCGCGTAGGCCTTGCCGCACATCGCGTAGTTGCCGGCGCCGTAGGAGTTGCCGACGAAGACGGTGATCTTCGGCACCACCGAGTTGGCGACGGCGTTCACCATCTTGGCGCCGTCCTTGATGATGCCGCCGTGCTCGGCGCGGGTGCCGACCATGAAGCCGGTGACGTCCTGCAGGAAGAGCAGCGGGATGCCCTTCTGGTTGCAGAGCTCGACGAAACGGGCGCCCTTGTCGGCAGAGTCGGAGTAGATGACGCCGCCGATCTGCAGCTCCTTCTCGCCCTTGGTGCCCAGTTTCTTGTGCACGATCGAGCGCTGGTTGGCGACGACGCCCACCGCCCAGCCGTCGAGCCAGCCGGTGCCGCAGACGATCGTCTGGCCGTAGGTCGGCTTGAACTCCTCGAGCTCGCTGCCGTCGAGCAGGCGCGCCAGCAGCTCGTAGGTGTCGTACGGCCGCGAGCGGTCGACCGGCAGCACGCCGTAGAGCTCTTCGGGCGAGTGCAGCGGTGGCCGGCTCTCGCGGCGCGCGAACGGCGCGCGGTCAGCGGCTTTGAGCTGTGCGAGCTGGCGGCGCATCATCGCCAGGCAGGTCGCGTCGTCGGGGTGGCGATGGTCGACGACGCCCGAGACGTCGCACTGCACCAGCGCGCCGCCGAGGTCCTCGACCTCGACGCTCTCGCCGATCGCGGCCTTCACCAGGTGTGGGCCGGCGAGGAAGATCGAGCCGGTGCCTTCGACGATGTGCGCCTCGTCGCTCATGATCGGCAGGTAGGCGCCGCCCGCCACGCACGGCCCCATGATCGCCGCCATCTGGAAGACGCCGAGGGCCGACAGCCGCGCGTTGTTGAAGAAGATGCGGCCGTAGTGCTCGCGGTCGGGGAAGATCTCGTCCTGCATGGGCAGGAAGACGCCGGCCGAGTCGACCAGGTAGACGACCGGCAGGCGGTTCTCGAGCGCCACCTCCTGCGCGCGCAGCAGCTTCTTGATGCCGAGCGGGAACTTAGCGCCCGCCTTCACGGTCGCATCGTCGGCGACGATCACCGTCGGCCGGCCGTGCACCTGGCCGACCGTGGCGAGGAGACCGCCGCCGGGCGCGCCGCCGTGGTCTTCGTACATCCCCCACGCCGCCCAGAGGCCGATCTCGAGCGGGGTGGTGCCGGGGTCGAGGAGCGCCGCCACGCGCTCACGCGCGGAGAGCTTGCCGCGCTCGCGCTGCTTCTTCTGTGCCTGGGCGCCGCCGCCGAGCTGGAGGCGATCCTCCTCAGCGGACAGCTCGGCGAGCCGGGCGCGCCAGTGGGCGTCGCGGCGAGCGAAGGCCTCGTTGCGCGCGAGACGGCTTTGCAGGATTGCCAGTGGGGTGTCCTCCGATCCGCCGCGATTCTAGAATCCTTCCGTGCGTGTGCGCCTGCTCGCCTTCGCTTCCGCCGCCGACGCCGTCGGCGGTGCCGAGCAAGACTTCGACGTGCCGGACGCGAGCAACGTCGCCATGCTGCGCGACCTGCTGGGCGCCCGGCACCCCGCGCTGCGGCCGTTGCTGTCGCGGCTCGCCATCGCCGTCGACGGGGAGGTAGTGGGTGACGAAGCGCCGCTGCGCGACGGCGTCGAGGTGGCGCTGTTGCCGCCGGTGTCGGGTGGGCGCGGTCCGCTGGTGCGGCTCACCGAGGAACCGCTCGACGTCGCGGCGATCGCCGCCGCTGTCGCGAGCCCGGACTGCGGAGCGGTGGTGAGCTTCGTCGGCACGGTGCGCGACGCGCACGGCGGACGTCCGGTCGAGCGCCTCACCTATTCGGCGTACCGGCCGATGGCGGAGCGGCGGCTCGCCGCGCTCGCCGCGGAGTTGGAGGAGCGCCACGGCGTGCGGCTCGCCGTCGTGCACCGGCTGGGCACGCTGCTGCCGGGCGAGGCGAGCGTGGCGATCGTGGCCGCGGCGCCGCATCGCGACGCGGCGTTCGTGGCAACGCGCGAGTGCCTCGAGCGCCTCAAGCGCGAGATACCGGTGTGGAAGCGCGAGCACTACGCCGATGGCAGCGCGCGCTGGCGCGAGGACGAGCCCCTCATGAAGCCCAGCGAGGCCGCTGTTAGCATCGGCCCATGACGCGCCACCGCCAGCCGCTGCCCTTCTTCGCCGCCCTTCTCTTCGCACTCCTCGCCGCCTGCGCGTCGACGCAGCAGGCGACGGTCGCGCCGCCGCCGCCGATCGTCGCGGCGCCGGCACCTTCGGCCAACGCAGCGCCGGCGGCTCCCGCGGCCGCGGCGACACTTCCGGCTCTTCCGGACGACATCCTCTGGGTCCGCGACTCCGCCGAGTACCGCGCTCTCTCGGTGCAGGCCTACTCGCTCGCCGGCCGCCGCCTCGAGGAGCTGGCCGCCGGCCGGCAACCGGGCACCTGGGCGGTGGCGCTCGACGTCGACGAGACGGTGCTCTCCAACCTCGACCACGAGATCGAGCTCGAGGCCAACAACGGCGTCTTCGACGAGGCCGGCTGGCAGCGCTGGGTGGCGCGTCGCAGCGCGCCGGTGCTGCCGGGCGCCGTGCCGTTTCTCGAGCGCGTGCACCGCATGGGCGGCAAGATCGCGCTGGTGACCAACCGCGACGAGTTCATGCGCGCCGACACCGAGGCCAACCTGCGCTCCGAGGGCGTGCCCTTCGACCTGCTGCTGCTGCGCCCGAGCCCCGACAAGGGCGCCAAGCAGCCGCGCTGGGACGCCGTCGAGCAGGGCACCGCCGCGCCGGGCGTGCCGCCGCTCGAGATCGTCATGTGGGTGGGCGACAACATCAAGGACTTCCCCGGCGGCGACCAGTCGCTGCGCCGGGCGCCGGCCGAGGCGCTGGCGGCGTTCGGCGACCGCTTCATCATCATCCCCAACCCGCTCTACGGCTCGTGGAAACCGAGCGCGGCGCCGATGGCGCCAGCGACGCAGGCGCCCGCCGCGCCACCGGCGGCGATGCCGCAGCCCGCTCCGGCCGCACCCGCGGCCTCGAACGGCGCCGCGCCGGCCGACGACATGGCGGACGGCAAGGTCTACGTGGACGAGGTACGAGCGCTGCTCGAGAAGTCCCTACCCGCGAAGCTGCGCGTCACCATCCGCGGCAACCTCGCCGACGGCTGCACGAAGCTCCAGGAGCCCCAGGTCACGCGGCAGCGGCGCGCCTTCCACATCGCGCTCCCGGCGACGCGCGAGAAGGGCAGGATGTGCACCGAGGCGCTGGTGCCCTTCGAGCGCGCGGTGCCGGTGAGCATCACCGGCCTCCCCAGCGGCACCTACACCGTCGAAGCCGGCGGCAAGACCGACCAGTTCACCCTCGACCAGGACAACTAGTCGGCCGCGGCGCGCGGCCCCATCCGCCACGGTCTTTCGCTGTCTCTGGACCCCTTCTCCCCGGCGAGGGGAGAAGGGGCAGGGGATGAGGGGTGGCAGATGTAACCCGCCAGAAAAAAAAAGTGGGCGCTTGGGGAGCGCCCATGGAGAAAAGGGTGAGGCGCTGATCATACTCGATTGCGTTGCGAGCGCAAGAGGGCCCGTGTCACAAACGGGATAACGGCCGCTCGGCGGCTGGACGTGAGGCCAAGTGCCGGCAGCGGCTGCGGCTACGGCGCCGGAGACGCCTCGGCCGCGGGCCACGGCGCACCCGGCGGCGACGGTGGCCCGCCCCGGATCCACGCTGCGAGGCCGGCATCCAGCTCCTCCCACGACCGTCCCAGGGCCGCCTGCAGCGCCTCCGGCGTCGGCGGCACGCCCGACGCCACGTCACGCAGGTAACGGCGGAACGGTGCCTGCAGCTCGCCGGCGAGCAGGAAGCGGATGAAGAAGCTCGCCTCGGCGTAGGCGAACCCGGGCGGCCGCACGGCGTGGAACTCGGCGTCGTCCATCGCGACGAGCCGTGCGAGCGGCACCAGCGCGCCACGCGCGAGCTGTCGCCGCAGGAGCTCGCGCGACGCCTCGCCGCCGTGCATCTCGAAGAAGCTGCCGAAGCGCAGCGTGGTGCCGCTCACCGTGCCGGTCTCGACGCCCGCCGCGCCGCCGATGCGCGACTCGGCAAGGTCGTCGGCCATCCCCTCGTCGAGCCAGGGCGGCAGCGCCGGCCCGAGACCGCGGCGGCCGAGCGCGTGCACCAGCTCGTGCACCAGCGTCGTGCGCACGTCGTCGAGCAGGCGGCCTTCGCGGTAGAGGGCGACGAGGCCGTGCGCGTAGTGGCCGGTCTCGGCGGCGGGGCCGCCGGTGCGGCGCAGGAACTCGTCGTAGCTCGCGCGGCGGCGGAACAGCACCACCGTCTCCGCCGGCTCGCCGGCCAGCTCGAGGCCGTAGCGAGCGCGATAGGCGGCGTCGACGGCGCCGGCGGCGCGGTCGAGAAGGAGCAGGAGCGCCGGCTCGTCGACGTCGGTGAGCAACGCGTAGGGACCGAGCTTGCGAGCCACGACTTCGCCCGCGCCGCTCGCGCCGTCAGTGCGCTGGCCGCCCGCGGGCTCGCCGGCATCCGTGCTCGGGCCCGTTTCGGCGAGCACCTCGCGCGCGGCGGCGAGCAACTCGGGCGCCGCGGCGCGGCCGCCCACCGGCCGCACCGGCTCGACGGCGCTGCCGAGCGGCGGGCCTGAATCTCCCGAGCCCGGGCGCACGCGCACCCAGCCTTCGCGGCCGTGCCAGCGCACGCGGCGCCAGTCGCCGCGCGCTTCGAGCACCGAGACGTTGGCGATGGCGGTCGCGGCGACGACGACCGGCGCGTGCGGCGCCGGCCGCGCCCGCAACGCGTCGCCGGGCCGCAACCAGACCTCCGGCCACACGCCCGGCGGCAGGTCGGCGGGGCCGCGCGGCTCCGCCTCGAGTGTCGGCCGCGGCACCACGATGACGAGCGGCGGCGGCACCGGCTCGCGCGGCGCCGGCGGGCCGAGGTGCCGCTCGCGCGCCGCGGCGATCCAGCCGCCGAGGAGCGGCCACGCCGCGGCGCGCTGCAGGCTCGGCGAGTGCGGGTAGAGACCGGCCCACGCCTCGACGCCGACCGCCAGCGCCGCGACCGTCAGTGCCGCGACGAGCAGCGCCGCGAGCGCCTGCAGCCACCAACGATGCACGCGTACATTGTGCGCTACCGCTGCTGGTCGGCCAGCCGCTTCTCGAGGTCGCGCAAGCGCCGTTCGAGCGCCTCGACCTTCTTCTGCATGCTGGCGCGGTCCTCCACCTCCCACTCGATGCGGTGCCGCACCTGCGGGTCGGCGAAGGCGTCCGCCATCTCGGCGCCGAACTGCTCGCCCCAGCGCCCCATCTCCTCGCCGAACTTCTCCCACTCCTTGGCGTTGGGGATGACGACGACGGTGCCGTCGCCGTCCTCGTCGCGCAGCAGGTGGCCCTGCATGAGCTTGCCCAGCTCGAGCACCCGCCCTTCGCGCTCGACGAGCGTCGCCTGCAGCGTGCGTCGCGAGCCGTCGCGCACCACTTCGAGGCTCACCTTGTCGTCGGCCTTCTTCGGCGCGATCAGCTCGCGCAGGCTCCACGAGCTCTGCACCGGCTTGCCGTCGATCGCGACGAGCACGTCGCCGACTTCGACGCCGGCGTTCGCGGCCGGGCTGTCGGTCTCGACGTGGGCGACGAGCACGCCGGCGTCGTCGCCGGCGTTGAAGTGACGGCGCAGCTCCGGCGTCAGCTCGAGAAGGTCGACGCCGAGGAAGCCGCGCTTGCCGTGGACGAGGAGCGGCCGCGGTACACGCGCGCGCACGACGGCGCGCTCGCGGATGCGGTTGTCGACGGAGCGGTTGACGGTGCCGCTCGTCGAGGATGCGATGGCCGTCGCGGGCAGCGCGGCGGCCAGCAGGAGCAACATGGGAAGCACGCGGCAGCGCGCGCGCCGGGTGGAGGTCGAGGAGGTCGGGCGATCGTTCATGGTCGTCTCCTTGCCGTGTCTATCGAAGTGCGAGCTCGTCATGTCCTCGGTGTCTGCACTGCGTTCAGCGTTTGCCAGCGCCTAGCGCGGCACCCACTCCCGGCCCGGCTGCCGCGATGGGCAGCGACGAGACGTCGAGCACCACGTCGACCTGCTCGTTGCCGCCGAGATAGAGCACCGGCGCCGGCGCCGCGACCTGCTCGTGCAGCTCGGCCAGCTCGCGGGCGATGGCCGCCGACTCCGCGCGCAGCGCCGCGCGGCGTTTCTCGTGCTGCCACGCCTGCCGGCCCACCGCGGCGCCCCAGACACCGCCAACGATCACCACCATCGTCGCCGCGGCGGTGACCCAGGCAGGGATCGATACACGCCGCGGCCGCGCGGGACCTTCAGAACGGTCGAGACGGGCCAGCACGCGCGTAGTGAAGCCGGGCCCGGGCGTCGCCGCCGGCAGGGCGCGCAGCGCCGCGCGCAGGCGATCGTCGCGTCGTTCGAAGCGATCAGTCATCCGCTCCCCTTTGCCAGTAGGGCCGAAGCGCCTGGCGCAGCCGCTCCCGCCCGCGATGGATGCGCGACTTGACGGTGCCCTGGCGGCAGCCGAGCACGGCCGCGATGTCGGCGTAGCTCCAGTCCTCGATCTCGAACAGCACCAGCGGCACGCGATAGCGGAACGGCAGCCGCTGCAGCTCGCGGCGCACGCGCCGCTGCAGCTCGTCGCGCAGCACGGCGAGCTCTCCCAACGCCGGCGCGTGGTGGCCGTTGCTGGTGCCGACGAGCGGCAGCATGACGCGCCAGCGGCGACGCCGCCGCTCTTCGCTGCGCAGGAGGTTGGTGCCGATGCGGAAGAGGTAAGGCAGCAGCCGCCCCTCGTCGCGGTAGCCGCCGGCCGCCTGGAAGAGGCGCACGAACGACTCCTGCGCCAGCTCCTCGGCGCGGTCGCCGCTGCCGCAGAGCCGCCCGAGATAGGCGAGCAGCGCCCGTTGGTGGCGCTCGACGACGGCGGCGAAGGCCTGCCGGTCGCCGAGCGCCACGCGGCCCATCAGCTCGCCGTCGCTGCTCTCGATCCCGCTCGTCGGGAACGCCGTCGCTGCCTGCATTCAACCCAACTAACGGACGACCCGACCAAAGGTTCCCTGGCGCGGCGCTATACGCGGGGTCGTCTAGGTGCGGGAGACGGTGACGACCCGGCCGGCGCTCGCTACGGATCCGGAGGGCGCCGCGGTGGGGCACGCTCGCCATACGAGCTATGCAGGCGAGGATGGCTCGCTCGCCGCAGGGCGCGTCGTGCGGACGTTTCCTTTTGCCGCCTTACGAGTGCGCCCTGCGGAGGCCCCACCGCCGCGCCCTCCGGATCCGTGGACGCGAACGCCTACATGAGTGGTCGTCCAGCTTCCTGTTGGCGAGCTCAAGCGCTGCCGTGGTCGATGCGGCTCGCTAACTTGCGCTTTCTTGTCGAAACATGAGTGAGTCCGTCGTGCCGCTCGGGTGCCGAGATACGCGCCGCCGACTTGCCGGCGCAACTCGCGCTCCACTCCGGTCGCCAGAAGCGCGATTCGCTTCGCTCGCCGATAGCGCAGCGCGATGAACGAGCCCAGCAACAGGTCGCGCGCAGTGCACAACGAAGGCGGGCGCCCGCGGAGCCGGAGGCCGCCGCGGCGGGGACCTCTCGGAAGGCGCTTCGCGAATGGTGCGTGGTCGTGGTCGTTCCGGCGTCTTCCGAGCGGAGGCGCACCGCTCCTCGTCCCGTCGTCAAATGAGGGTGCGCCGGTCCCCGCGGCGGCGGCCTTCGGCTCCGCCCGCGCCCGCCTGTATGGTTCTCTCTCTGATGCGGGCGAGCGTAGCGAGCCCGCATCCCCAGAGGTCTTGTGGCCCGCCTTGCTGGGAACCCCGCCCGCACCCCATTGAGCTTCGAGCTCCACGGCCGGACCGGGTCCCAGCGAGG
>DASYQD010000141.1:0-2328 GCA_036005845.1 Thermoanaerobaculia bacterium
CCGCCTTTAAGCGGCCTCAGACAATCGCCGACGCGTTCACCGCCGCGGACCCCGCCGCCGAGTAAGTTGGGTCCCCAGGCCGCGCTCCAGGGCCGCCGCCACTCCCACCGGCCCGCCCCGCCTGATCACAACAAAGGAGCGGCCACTCTGAAACTCCCTCCTTTTTGGCCGACTTGTGCTCGTTCTGGCGACCACGGCTGGACCGCGAGTGAGCCACGCTGTCAGGTCGGCGCGACAACGAATGACTAGCGGCACGACAGACCAACCGTTGTGGCGACAAGAGAGCGAAAGGTAGAGCGCACCAACTACCACGGCAACACACGAGCTCGCCAACAGGTCGCTCGACACCCACTCATGTAGGCGGGCGCCAGCGGATCCGGAGGCCGCCGCAGCGGCACCTCCGGAAGCCGCTTATACGGATGTTGCGGGTTCGGGTAGTACCGGCGGCTGGAGGTGGAGGCGCGCTCTCTTCCTCCCAACTACCACGTGGAGCGCGCCGGTGCCGCAGCGGCGGCCTCCGGATCCGCCCGCGCCCGCCGGCCGGTTGGTCACCAGAGCGCGAAGGCGACGCTGCGCTCTAGCGCCGAGAGTGCTCAGCTCTCTGCGTACGCCTCGACCGCCTCGCAAGTGCAAGCCAGATTGCGATCGCCCCACACGTTGTCGATGCGTCCCACCGGCGGCCAGAACTTGTGCGTCCGCAGCCAGGGCGCCGGGAACGCCGCGTGCTCTCGCGAGTACGGATGCTCCCACTGATCGGCGGTCACCGCTTCAGCCGTGTGCGGCGCGTGGCGCAATGCGCTCGCTTCGGCGGTGACGCGGCCCTGCTCGACTTCGCGCACTTCCTCGCGGATGGCGATCAGCGCCTGGCAGAAGCGGTCGAGCTCGCCTTTCGGCTCGCTCTCTGTCGGCTCCACCATCATCGTGCTTGCCACCGGGAACGACATGGTCGGGGCGTGGAAGCCCCAATCCATCAGCCGCTTCGCGATGTCGTCGACGGTGATGCCGGCGTTCTTGAACTGCCGCATGTCGACGATGAACTCGTGGGCGACGAGGCCGTTGCGGCCGGTGTACAGGATCGGGTAGTGGTTGCCCAGCTTCTTCGCCATGTAGTTGGCGTTGAGGATGGCGATCCGCGTCGCTTCGGTGAGCCCTTCGCCGCCCATCATGCGGACGTACATCCACGAGATGGGGAGGATCAGCGGGCTGCCGAACGGCGCCGCGGCGACGGCACCGATCGCCTGCTCGCCGCCGGTGGCGATGACCGGGTGGCCGGGCAGGTAAGGCACGAGATGCGGCGCGACGCCGATCGGGCCCATGCCCGGGCCGCCGCCGCCGTGCGGGATGCAGAAGGTCTTGTGCAAGTTCAAGTGGCAGACGTCGGCGCCCAGCTCCGCCGGCCGCGCCAGGCCGACGAGGGCGTTCATGTTGGCGCCGTCGAGGTAGACCTGGCCGCCGTGGCGGTGCACGGTGTCGCAGACTTCGCGGATGGTCTCCTCGTAGACGCCGTGCGTCGACGGGTAGGTGATCATCAGCGCCGCCAGCTTGTCGGCGTGTTGCGCCGCTTTCGCTGCGAGGTCGGCGAGGTCGACGTCGCCGCCTTCGCTGGTCTTCACGGCGACGACGCGAAAGCCGGCCATCACCGCCGATGCCGGGTTGGTGCCGTGCGCGGAGGTGGGGATGAGACAGACGTCGCGATGCGCCTCGCCGCGCGAGTGGTGGTAGGCGCGGATGGCGAGCAGGCCGGCGTACTCGCCCTGGCTGCCGGCGTTGGGCTGCAGCGAGACGGCGGCGAAGCCGGTGATCTCGGCGAGCCAGCTCGCCAGCTGGTCCATCAGCTCGCGGTAGCCCCGCCACTGCTCGGGCGGCGCGAAGGGATGTATGCGCGCCAGCTCGGGCCACGACAGCGGGATCATCTCCGCCGTGGCGTTGAGCTTCATGGTGCACGAGCCGAGCGGGATCATCGACTGCACGAGCGAGAGGTCGCGTGCTTGCAGGCGGTGCAGGTAGCGCAGCATCTCGTGCTCGGCGCGGTGGGTGTTGAAGACCTCGTGGGTGAGGAAACCGCTGCTGCGCGCAAACGGCGCCGGGATGTCGGCGTCGATGTTCGACTCGAGCTCGGCGATCGCGGCGGCGCCAGCAGCGGGCACCGCGGCCGCGAACGCAGTGCACAGCGCCACCAGCTCCTCGCGCTCCACCGCCTCGTCGAGCGCGACGCCGAGGGAGCCGTCGTCGTAGGCGCGGAGGTTGAGGCGCCGTTTCTCTGCAGCGGCGAGCACGGCGCGGGCCTGCTCCGGCGAGGTGCGCACGCGCAGGGTATCGAAGAACGGC
>DASYQD010000142.1:0-22407 GCA_036005845.1 Thermoanaerobaculia bacterium
GTTAGTCTCGCTGAACGTCCACTTCGGATCGTCTGGAACCGAAACGAAGATTCGCCCGTCTTCAAGACTCTGGTACTGCTTGGGAAGCGAGCTGACCTTTTGGGACGGAATGACGAGGCTGGTCACGTCGAAATATGCCGACCCGTCCCCGACCCGACGTTCGATCGAGCGGATCTGAGCCGAAAGCAGCTCCACTTCCGACGAGTGCTTCAACTCAAGGGTGGCCGTGTCGATTTCACAACGTTGAGTAGTCAGGTAGCCGGCGACACCGGCGCCGGTCGAGACTGCAGCTGTGGCCACCGTGGTCAGGATGGCAAGCGGGTGTTTGTCGAGGAAGTCACGAAGGGACATCGGGGGTCTCCTTGTGCGAGCATCGCCAACCACATCACTTGGCCTGTTGATAGGCCCTGGCGTCCAATTGGACGGACCCGGCCGACGTTTTACTGAACCTAGGCCCCTTCGGTTGCGGTCCGGTCGCCGAATCTTGCCGCCGAGCCTCGGCGGCCCACAGCACGAAGGAGCAGCCGATCGGGAAGAGCAGCTCGTTGATCCCCTGGCGGCGAGGTCGATCGCGCTCGGCGGGTGTGCCCCAACGCACGTCAGCACGAAGACGATGACGCTGCCGAAGACCACGCCGACGACCGCGCCGGCGAGCAGATGCACGCGCAGGTCCGGCTACCGCCCAACCCGCCCACGGTGGAGCCCAGGATGCCGTACTCGAGCGCCTTCAGGGCGACCACGAAGGTGAACCGGCGGCGGCGCCGGCGACGAGTCCCAGCGCCTGACCGAGACCTTTTTGGGCGGCGCGGGCGACGTGGAAGCCGACGGGCGCCGAAATCACCAGGAGACCCATGCGATCGGAGCGCCGTCTGCCGGCGGTGTTGCCGATCGCCAGGCCGACGCAGACGATCGTTGCCCACGACGCCTTCTGCCCGAGGTCGGCGACCGTGGGCGCCAGCTCGCGCGCCCGATCGGCTGCCGTTGCCGGCTGACGGGCGTAGAGTGGAGACACCGTGGTTGGCCTCTCGCTCGCGCTGTGGGTTCTCGCCGGTCCGGCAGCCATCACCGCGTCGGAGCCCGCGGCCGCCGCGGCGGACACTTGCCCGAAATGTGTCGCCGACTTCGCGCTCTACGACCCCGCCTACGAAGACGATGGCGTGTGGGAGGAGGACGTCACTGCACTGGAGTCGATCTTCCGCGCCTACGGCTTCACCTGGCGCAAGGTCGACGCGGCGGCGCTGGCGCGCGGCGCGCTCGGCAGCGGCAAGAACCGCCGCTTCCGTGCGCTCGTCGAGCCCGGCGGCTGGGCCTACACGCGCGACACGAGCCTCGGCGTCGCCGGCGTGGCGAAGGTGCGCTCCTTCATCGCCAGCGGCGGCGCCTACGTCGGCTTCTGCGCCGGTGCCTGGGCCGCCGTCTCGACGGCGCGCTGGGACTACTACGGCTACGGTTGGTACCAGAGCTACCCGTACAACCTGCGCCTCTTCGACGGCTCGGGCGTCGGCCCCTTCGGCTGGACGCCGTGGAACGACGGTCTCTACGCCAATCTCGTCGAGGTGGCGGTCGACACCAACAACCCGACGATGCGCGCGATCGGCCTGACTGAGCGCACGCGCTTCCTATACGGCGGCGGCCCATGGTTTGAACCCACCAAGCCGCTTCCGGGCTGGGAAGTGTGGGCGCGAGCCGTAGCGCCGCAGGGAGCTGCGTCGCGGGTGGGAGACGGCAAGCCCACGATCGTGCGCTTCGGCTACGGCAAGGGTACGGTGATCCTCTTCGCCTACCACCCCGAGGTGCTCATCGGCAGCGACGCCGACGGCGTAGTGATGAGCTACCCCTACGACGAGAGCGCCATCGCCTGGAACACCGGCGACCTGTCGCTCGAGCGCATCGCGCTCGACAGTTGGAACGTCGCCCACGCCGCGCTGCAGGTCGCGGCCGGGCGGCCTGCGACGCCGATCGACGCGCTGCCCGAGTGATCGGCACGCCGCCGCGCTCAGGGTTCCACGTTCCGCGGAGGATGAAGCTTCCGCAGCGACTTCGGAGCCGTGTTTCGCCAGGCCATCTCGAGAGCGTCGAGCGCGGTGGTCTCGTCGGCCCGGGCGAGCAGGACGTGAGTGGCGCCGCGCCGGCCCCAGCCTCCCGGCACCGGCGCGAAGAGGTCGGGCCGCGCGCGAGTCAGCGCATCCTGCTGATCGTGGAGGAGCTTGACCATGGCGTGCGACTCGTCCGGGTGGCCCAGCGTCGCGAAGATCTTGCCGCGGACGCGAAAGTCCGGATGGCCCATGTGCGACTGTTCGCTCGCTTCGGGAAGCGAGAGCGCGAGCGCTCGGAACTCGTCGGCGGTCATGTGACCGCCTTACCCTAGCTTCTTCAGCGCCTCTTTCGCATCGTCGAGCTTCGGATCGAGCTTGAGCGCGGCCTGGTACTCGGCGCGTGCCGCGGGCTTGTTGCCCTGCTTCTCGTAGACCATGCCGAGCCGATAGTGTGCGTTGGCGAGCGGCGGCGATTCGGCGTCGGGCGTGTGGCCGACGTAGCGCTTGAGCGTCTCGACGCCGCGGTCGAGGCGCTTGCCGGAGAGCGCCGCGGTGCGGCCGATCTGGTAGACGGCGTTCCACGCATTCGGGTCGGCGGCGAGCACCGTCTCGTAGAGCTCGAAGGCGGCGTCCCATCTTTGCTGCGATTGATAGAAGGTCCCCAGCGCCAGCTGAAGGCGCGGCTCGTTGGGGTGCTTCGCGAGCGCCTCTTTCAGGATCTTCTCGGCGCCCGCGAAGTCCTTGGCGTCGACTGCGACGTTGGCGTGGGCGAGGGCGCCGCGCACCGGGTCGCGCTTGGCGATCTCGTCGGCCTGCTCGCGAGCCTTGTCGTCGTCGCCGCCCATGATGCCAGGCGCGACCAGGTAGAAGGTGACCAGGAACTCGCGCGCGTCGAGGTTGCCGGGATCGATCTCGATGGCCTTGAGGCAGGCTTGCTGCGCGCTTTTCGCGAGCCCCGGCTTGCGCAGCATGCTCGCCTCTTGCGCGGCGCGGCCGTATGCCTGCGCCAGGTGGACGAGGTAGTCGCTGCGCCGTGGTGCGAGCTGCGTGGCCTTCTCGAGCCAGTCGACGGCGTCGTCGGGCTGGTGCAGGGAGAGCAGCGTGCGCCCGAGGTAATCGGCGGCTTCCGCGTCCTTCGGATGCGCGGCCGCGTAGGGCGCGAAGAACTTCCGCGCCTCCTCGAAGCGGCGCGCCTCGAAGGCTTGGATCCCGGGGGCGAGCGGCCCAGCGGGAGGTGCGGCGCTGGCTGCCGACAGCAGGGTTACCAGCAACAGAACGGCCAATGCCACCGATCGAGCTAATTTCATGGCGCCTCCTGGATGACTCCTGAGATACGCACAGGAGAGCGCGAAGTTCCCGGCGCCGCGACGAAGTGCGACCGTGCCGTCTCGTGCTAGCCGCCGCCCTCCTTCCACGCCGCCGCTGTCTCGGCGACGAAGTCCTCGAACCGCCGCGGCGGGCGGCCGAGCAGCCGCTCCACTCGCGCCAGCGCCTCGCCGGTCGCCTCCAGCCCGTGCTCCTGGAAGAACTGGTACATCATGCGGAAGTCGTAGGCGAGCGCCGCCGGCAGGTAGCGCAGGTTCTGTTCCTCCCACGCGTCGAGGTCGTCGCCGGCGTAGCGCAGCTCGCGCCCGAGCGCCTCGCCCCACGCCTTCGCCGTGCTCTCGCCGGTCCACGCATCCGGCCCCACGAGGTCGTAGGTCTCGCCGGAGTGCCCGCCACCGGTCAGCGCCGCCACCGCCGCGTCGGCGATGTCGCGCACGTCGACGCGCGAGAGGCCTTTGCCGCCGAGTGGCTGCGGGTAGACGCCGTACTGCAGCATCGCGTCCTTGTACCAGTAGTCGTTCTGGTAGAAGTTGTTGGGCCGCAGCACGGTGTATTCGAGGCCCGACTTGGCGAGCGCCAGCTCGACCGGCAGCTTGCCGCCGAAGTGGGGGAGGTGGGGCGCCCCGTCGGCGTTCTGCACCGAGAGGTAGACGATGCGGCGCACGCCGCAGTCGCGGGCGCCGTTGAAGCCCAGCAAGCCCTCGTGCGTCTCGGCGGGGCTCACCACGTTGAGGAGGAACAGCGCGTCGTAGCCCTTGAACATGTTGCGCACCGTCGCCGGCTCGGCCAGGTTACCCATCACGCCTTTGGCGCCCTGCGGCAGCGGCTTCTCGGCGCTGCGCGTCAGCACCGCCACCTCGTCGCCGCGCGCGATCAGGCGCTGCGCCACCTGCGAGCCCACCGTCCCCGTTCCGCCCGTCACCATCACTCGCATCGGCGTCTCCTTCCGTGGTCCGTGGCGCGCCCGTTCGGCGCGCTCGCCGCCGCATCGTACCGTCTCGATAGAATCGCGACCGCATGGCATCGAGCTCCGACATCTCCTCGCGCCGGGAGGTCCCGGTGGTCATCCTGTGCGGCGGCCAGGGCACTCGTCTGCGCGAGGAGACCGAGCACCGTCCGAAGCCGATGGTGGAGGTGGGGCCGCGGCCGATCCTCTGGCACATCATGAAGCTCTACGGCGCGCACGGGCTCGACCGCTTCGTGCTCTGCCTGGGCTACAAGGGGTGGGAGATCAAGCAGTACTTCCTGCGCTATAAGGAGATGCTCGGCGACTTCACGGTGTCGATGGACGGCAGCCGGCCGCCGGAGTTCCACGCAGGTTTCCAGTACGAGGACGGCCACGAGAGCTGGCGCGTCACCTGCGCCGAGACGGGCGCCGACACGGCGACCGGCGCGCGGCTGCAGCTCGTGCGCCGCTACCTCGCCGACTCGCCGACGTTCTGCCTCACCTACGGCGACGCGGTGTCCGACGTCGACATCGGCGCGCTGCTCGACTTCCATCACGCGCAGGGGCGGCTCGCCACCGTGACCGGGGTGCATCCGACGTCTCGCTACGGCGAGATCGAGGTGGATGGCTCGCGCGTCGTCGAGTTCGCCGAGAAGCCCGTCGCGCAGGGGCTCGTCTCGGGAGGCTTCTTCGTCTTCCAGCGCGAGGCGCTCGATTACCTCGACGACGATCCGCAGCTCTTCCTCGAGCAGAAGCCGCTGCGCGGCCTGGCGCGCGACGGGCAGCTCTCGGTCTACGTGCACGAGGGGTTCTGGCACCCGATGGACACCTACCGCGACTATCTCCACCTGAACGCCCTGTGGAAGCAGGAGCGGCCGCCGTGGAGGGTGTGGTGAGGCGCGGCAAAACGGCGCCGGCGCGGCGGGCGTGATCTTCAAGGCCACCACGCTTGCCGGCGTCTTCGTGCTCGAGCTCGAGCGCCACGAGGACGAGCGTGGCTTCTTCGGCCGCACCTGGGACCCCGACGAGCTACGGGCGCATGGGCTCGATGCGACGATCGCGCAGGCGAGCGTGTCGTTCAACCGCCGCCGGGGAACGCTGCGCGGGCTGCACTATCAAGCGGCGCCATTCGAGGAGGCGAAGCTGGTGCGAGTGACGCGCGGCGCGGTCTTCGACGTCGTCGTCGACGCGCGTCCGGGCTCGCCGACGCGCGGGAAGCATGTGGCGATGACGCTCAGCGCCGAGGAGGGGAACCAGATTTACATCCCGCCCGGTTGCGCGCACGGCTTCCAGACCCTCGCCGACGCCACCGAGCTGAGCTACCTCATCTCCGCCCGCTACTCGCCGGAGCACGCGCGCGGCTTTCGCTTCGACGATCCGACGCTCGCGATTCCGTGGCCGGAGCCGGTGACGGTGATCTCGGAGCGCGACCGCGCGCTGCCGCCGTTTCCGGTGAAGTAGCCGCGATGCCGCCGTCGTCGCCGTCGCCGCTCCAAGCGCTCGTGCGCGACCTGGACCGTGCTTCAACCGGTGAGGCCATGCACGCCTTCGCCGCCAAGCTGCAGCCGCTGCCGCGCAGCCTGACCGGCGACGGCGTGCGGGCGACACTCGCTGGCATCGCCGAGCGCATTCCGCTCGTCGTGCACGAGGTGCCCACCGGCACGCCGGTGCTCGACTGGACGGTGCCGCGCGAGTGGAACTTGCGGGCGGCGTGGATCAAGGGCCCGAGCGGCGAGACGGTCGTCGACGTCGGCGGCTCGCCGCTCCACGTGGTCGGTTACAGCGTGCCGGTTCACCTGCGGCTGCCGCTCGTCGAGCTGCAGCAGCACCTGCACTCGCTGCCCGAGCACCCGGACTGGGTGCCGTACCGCACGTCGTACTGGCGCGAGACGTGGGGCTTCTGCCTGCCGCACCGCCAGCGCGAGGCGCTGCCCGACGGTGAGTACGAGGTGCTCGTCGACGCCACGCTCGCCGACGGCGCGCTCAGCTACGGCGAGTGCTTCTTGCCCGGCGAGACCGAGCGCGAGGTGCTGATCTCGACGCACGTCTGCCATCCGGCGCTCGCCAACGACAACCTCTCCGGCCTGGCGCTCGCGACCTTCCTCGCCGAGCGCCTCGCCGCGGTGCCGCGGCACTACGGCTACCGCTTCCTCTTCGTGCCGGGGACGATCGGCGCCATCACCTGGCTGGCGCGCAACGAGGCGGCCGTCGCGCGCATCGACCACGGCCTCGTCGTCGCCAACGTCGGCGATACCGGCGGCTTCCATTACAAGCGCAGCCGCCACGGCGATGCGGCCATCGACCGCGCCGTGCCGCAGGCGCTCGCCGCGCTCGGCGAGGCCGTCGCAGTCGAGGACTTCGTGCCGTTCGGCTACGACGAGCGCCAGTACTGCTCGCCCGGCTTCGATCTGCCGGTCGGCTCGCTCACGCGCACGCCGTGGGGCCGCTACCCGGAGTACCACACCTCCGCCGACGACCTCGGCTTCATCAAACCCGCGGCGCTCGCGGGCTCCCTGCGCGCTTATCTCGCGGTGGCGGCGCTGCTCGAGAGCAACGCCGCGCTCGGCGCCTACCGCCGCTTCCGCAACCTGGCGCCGAAGGGCGAGCCGCAGCTCGGCCGCCGCGGCCTCTACGGCAGCCTCGGCGGCACCACCGCCGGCCGCGAGCGCGAGCTGGCACTGCTCTGGGTGCTCAACCAGTCCGACGGCCGTCAGGATCTGCAGGCGATCGCCGAGCGCGCCGGGATGCCGCTCGAGTCGATCACCGCCGCGGCCGACGCGCTGGTCGCCGCGAAGCTGCTCTCGCCCCTCGACTAGCGGACGACGCTCGCCGTCGCCGGCGGCGTCACGTCGACCTTCCGCCGCAGGAACGACGCCCCGCCGCCCAGCTCATCGCGCACCGCGAACGCCACCAGGTGCTCGCCGGCGGTGAGCTCGAGGCCCACCTCGTAGGCGTACTTCTGCCCGAAGGCGGTGAGCGCTTGCATGTGCGGCACGCGCAGCGGCACCTCGACCTGCCGCACGCCCGAGCTGTTGCCGCCGCGCTCGCCGGAGATCACCATCACGCGCAGCTTGCCCTCGTAGAAGTCGTCGCGGGTGATGGTGGCGAGGCGGAAGAGCGGCACCAGCAGCCGCGCCGTCACCTGGTAGTGGCCGTTTGCCATCGGCTGCGGAGGTTGCAGCTCGATCGCGACTTCGAGCGGGTTGTCCTCGACACCGTGCAGGAGCGCCGCGAGCATGCGGTCGACGGCCTGCTCGAGCGGCGGCTTGTCGCGGTAGTTGCGGCGGTAGGAGAGCCGCACGCCCGGGCGATCGACGCGCACCTCGATGCGGTGCTCCTTGCCATCGCCGTGGTGCTCGGGCGTGTAGCCGAGGCTGTAGAAGACGGCGAGGTTCTGGCGCATGCGCTGCAGCTCGCTCACGAAGTCGTTGGTGTCGACGATGGCGCGGCCGCCGGTCTCCTGCGCCAGCAGCACCAGCGGCGCCTTGTCGTTCTCGTGGGCGAGCGAAGCGACCGCGGGTACCTGCAGCAGCGTCGCGTCGTCGCCGAGCGAGGCGTCGGCGGAGGCGAGGGTGGTGAGCCCCGCGGCCTGCAGCGTGTAGAGGCTGACGCGGTTGGCGCTGGCGTGCGCGGCGAGACGGCGCAGCTCGTTGGTGAGGTCGTAGCTCGCGGCGTCGAGCGCCGCCGATTGCGCGCGATAGGCGCCCGGCCCGAGCACGCTGGCGTCGAGCATCGGGATGCCGATGCCGCCGTCGTTCGGCTTCTCCATCGCGCGGCCCTGGCTCGGGCTCGGCTGCGAGGTGAAGCCGATGCCCGAGATGGCGGCGCCGCCGCCGCAGATCTGGTTGAGCACCTCGAACAGCTCGGCCCCCGGCTGCAGCGGGATGCCGTCGCTGACGTAGAGCAGCGCCTTGCGCCCCGGCAACCCGCCGAGCGAGTTGACGAGCAGGCCCAGGCGGCCGAGCGTCGCGCGCACCTCCTGCCGTTTCTGCGCCGCGTAGCCCTTCACCGGGTCGGCGATGTTGGGCGCGCAGGGCATGCCGAGGGCGAGGTCCTCCTTCTGGATGGCGATGACGGCCTGCACGGCGCTGATGCGGTCGTGGTCGGCGTCCTGCGCTTGCGTCGTCGCGGTCTCGGCTTCGGAGAGCGCGGCGGCGATCGCGGCGCGGTCGCTGGAGAAGGGGAGGCGGACGTCGAGCCCGCCGGTGCTCTGACTCGCCACCATGACGCGCTCGCCGGCGGCGTCGGTCGAGAGCAGCTCGCGGACTTGGCGCAGGGCGCGGGCGCGGTTGCCGGCGTGGAGGTGAACGTTGTCGACGTAGACGACGACGTGCGTCGTCGGCTCCGCGGCGGGAGTCGGCGACGAATCGGCAGCGGGCGCGGTGGGCGGAGGCGGCTGCGGCGGAGTCGCGCCGTTCGGCGACGCCGAGTGGCTCGCCACGCGCTCGAAGTTGGTGAGGCTGACGCGCTTGCCGTCCTCGAACAGGTGGAAGTCGCCGCGCGCGAGGTCGGCCACGGCGCGGCCGTCGGCGTCGCGTGCTTCCACGTCGATGGTGATGACGTTGACCTCGACCGTCTCGCCGTAGTCCTGGGCGAGCGCGATGCCCGCCGCCGCCAGCAACGCGGCGGCGGCCACACGAAGCGCGCGATGGAACCTCAAGGCGTCGGGACGTCCGTCGAGTTAGAGGCCGCCTGGCCGGGGCTTCCTTCGGCGCCCGCCGCTTCGCGCCGCGGCGACACCTCGAGGCCGCCGCGCACGATCACGCGGCTCCCCGCCGGCACGTCCTGCGTCACCACCGCGTTGACGCCGATCAGGCTGCCGTCGCCGACGGTGATGGCGCCGATCAGCTTGGCGCCGGCGCCGAGGAAGACGTCGTCGCCGATCACCGGCATCCGCTCGCGGTGGTCGGGGCTCGGCGAGCCGATGGTGACCTGCTGCAGCAGCGTCGCGTTGCTGCCGATGCGCGCGTGGCCGCCGACGACGATGCCCTGGCCGTGCACGATGAGCAGGCCGGGCCCGATCGCCGCCGCCGGTCCGATGTCGACGCCGGTCAGGAACTGGTTGAAGCGCGCCACCGCCGGGCCGAGGACGGGCACGCCGTGGCGCTTGAACCAGTGCGCGATGCGGTGCAGCACGACGGCCTGGTAGCCGGTCTCGAAGAGCAGCGACTCGAGCACGTACCAGGGGAACGGCTTGCTCTTGATGACCAACAGGCGGCGGGTGTCGGCGCGGAGGTTGTCCAGCATCGCTGGCCTATCGGGGCGATACCTCGACCACGTGGAAGGTCGAGCCCGGCGGTTTGGCGGCAGAGGCACGCTGGGAGAACCAGGCTACCGTCTCGAAGACGGGATCGAGCTCCAGCGCATAGCGACCGGCGGTCGCCGGGGCGATCACCCGCAGCGCGACCTTGGCTTCCTCGCCCGGCGCCAACGGGTGCGCGAGCTCGGTGCGTTGGCCTTCCCAGAGAATGCCGGAATCGGCGTTCTCGAGACCCAGCTTGGTGTCGAGTCTCTTCCAGTGGTAGGCGAGCCGCACGCGCGCGCCACCGCGGTTGCGCCATGGGGCCGTGCTGGTGTTGCGCACCGTAGCCGTCACCGTGAAGGTCTCGCCCGCGGCGACCCGTGCCGGCACGACCACGTCGTGCCACCTCGCGGCGAAGACGTCGGCGTCCAGCCCCCGCGGGTCGCCAAGATAGAGGAGATCGGCGCCGGCGAAGAAGGAGTCCGGCTCCTTCGCCTGCCACGGCCAGCCGGGGCAGGTGCTCGGCGGATACTCGCGCTGCCAGATCTGTGGCACGCCGGCGGTCGTCTCCACCGTCATGCGGTACGCGTAGAGCGTGCCGGTCTTGATCGTCCAGCGCGTGCTGGCGCGGCGAGGGTGGAACTCGGCGCGGCCGGCGTCGCCGGCACCGAGCGCGAGCTCGCGTTCCTCGCCGCCGAGCCGAACCGTGACGTGGTTGTCGGGCGCCAGGCTGCGCACCTCGAAGGCCAACTCGTCGAGCGGGCGGTCGGCGATGAGGTGGAGCTCGACCGGCGTGGCACCGTGCACCCACAGCCGTTCGCCTTGCGGCAGGAAGGACTCGCGCCCGCCGACGACGCGGAAGTCGCCCAGCGGCACGCGCAGGTAGCCGGGCACGTTGCGCAGCGTCAGCTCCAGCGGCAGGAAACGGAACGGAGCGCCGCGCACGTGCATCTGCAGCGTCGGCTCGGGCCCCGGCATGCCGAACGGCGCCAGCACCAGCGACGAGAGGAAGAGCCCGGCGAAGCCGTAGCCGGCGGCGACCAGCGCGCGCGGCCGGATGCGCGTCACCAGGAACAGGAACGCGGGGTAGACGTTGACGAAGTAGCGGTTGCCGACGAAGCCGCCGCCGCCCTGCCAGTTCCAGGAGATGAGCAGCAGGAAGAAGAGCGCGATCGCGGCGGTCGAGGCGAGCAGCAGCCAGCGCGGCCGCGAGCGCGGGCCGTGGATGAGGAAGAGCACGATCGCGAGCGCCGCGAAGGGCATGTAGGGCACGAAGCCCGCGTGGCGGCCGAAGAGGAAGTAGACGACGTTCCAGGCGAGCTCGCTCGGCGAGGTGTCGGGAAGGCGGAAGAGCCAGCGATAGGTGTTGCCCGTGGGCGACTCGGCGATCGCTGCGGCGGCGCCGGTGGCCGGCGAAGGGGCGGTCGCTGGCGCGACGGTCTTCGCGGCGGAGGCCGTCGCGGAGCCGGCGTGCGTGGCAGTGGTGGTGGAACCCTTCGTGGCTGCGTCCGTCGCGGCGGCGGCCGCGGCTCTCGTATCGCCCCCGATGCTGCCCGGTGTCGTCGCCGCTCGCGCTGGGGTCGTAGTGGGCGACGAATCTTCGCGCGGCGTGTTTGCGGCGTTCCCTGCGGGACCCGTCGTGCCCGCAGCGGGGAAGACCGGCATCTGGCCGGGTCCGCAGAGCGTGAAGCCGCCGCGCTGCACGGCGAGGTACGCGGTCGGCGTGCCAGTCAGCCCCCACGACGCCGCGGCGAGCAGCACCAGGCACGCGCCGGCGCCGCCGAGCCACGAGCCTAGCTGCCGCCACCGCCGCTCGCGCCACCAGCCCCACAGCGGCGCCAGCCCGATCGCCGCCAGCATCGGCTTGTTGTAGACCGCCAGCGCCAGCGCGGCGCCCGAGAGCGCCGCGAGCAACGCCTCGCGCCGGGGCCGCGGCAGCCCCTCCTCCTCGCCGTCGCGCCGCATGCCGAGGAACAGGCAGGCGCACACCGCCGCCATGTTGAACACCTCGGGCTGCAGCCAGTAGACGTAGACGAAGCCCACCGACAGCACGAAGTAGCCGGCGGCGAAGAGCACCGCGATGCCCTCGTCGTTGTGCCGCCGCAGGTAGGCGGCACCCATCCACACCATCGCCAGCAGCAGCAGGGTGTTGAAGAAGAGGATGCCGCGCGCACCGGCGAGCCGCGCGAACGGCGCCGCGAACAGCGAGTAGACGAACGGCTTGGCGTACGACACCGTGCGCCAGCCGTCGGCGCTCATCAGGATGAGGTTGTTGACCGGCTGGAACGGGAACTCGGTGAAGAAGCGATCGACGTCGCGCGGCGTGAAGTGGAGGTCGCCGTCGTGCGCCAGCGACAGCGCCATGCCGAAGTAGGCGGCCTCGTCGGCCTTGAGGTGCGTCGGCGCGCCGGGCCGCCCGAGCGCGAGCGGGAACAGCAACAGAAACGCGGACACGCCGACCAGACCGAGCCGCGCTGTCGAGCTCACGGCGCGGCAGCATAGCAGCGGCGTTCCGGCGCTCCGCCGCCCGTTGCAGCCGGCGACTCAGCGCGGCGCGGCTCTGGAGAGTCGGCGTTGTCGGCGGCGCGAGCGAGTCAGCGCGCCGCGGCCACCGAGTTGCCGCCGCCTTTCACGGTCTCGAGCTCCGGCGGCGCAGGGCGGAGCGGCGGTGGCGCCGGCAGCGGCTCGCGCCAGCCGGCGAGGGCGCCGCGGAGCTTGGCGACGGCTGCGGCCTGGTTGCGGCGAGGCAGCTCGCGGAGGTAGCCGACGACGAGGGCCGCTGTCGCGAAGGCCCAGAAGCGCGCCTTCTGCAGCGCGTTGGCGTAGCGGCGCACGTAGAGGGCGCTGCTTCGCCCGAGCTGGAAGTTGCGGAAGGGGGTGTAGCCGCCCGTCGTCCAGGCGACGCGGTGGTAGAGCACGGCGCGCGGCGCGTAGAGGCAGCGCCAGCCGGCGCGGGCCAGGCGGGTGCAGAAGTCGGCGTCGTCGACGCAGATGAAGTAGAGCGGGTCCCAGCCGCCGGCGGCCTCGGCGGCGGCGCGGCGGACGAGGATGGCGCAGCCGTTGACGTAGTCGACCGGCACCTCGTCGTCGAACTGGCCGCGGTCGAGCTCGCCGTAGCCGCGCTCGCGCGTGACCGCCTCGCGCCAGCGCAGCACGCCGCCGGCAGACCACAGGCGTTTGCTCTCACCGTGGAAGTAGCACTTCGGACCGACGGCGCCGGCGCGCGGGTTTCGCTCGGCCGCCGCGACCAGCTCGTCGAGCATGTCGGGCTCGACCTCGACGTCGTTGTTGAGCAGCAGCGCGTAGTCGTAGCCGTTGGCGAAGGCCCAGCGGAAGCCGGCCGCGTAACCGCTGGCGCTGCCGCGGTTGTCGGGCAGGCGGAGCAGGCGCAAGTCGGGAAAGGCGGCGGCGAGCGCTTCCACCGATCCGTCGCGCGAGCCGTTGTCGAGCACGATCAAATCGAAACGCGGGTAACGCATGCGACGCAGGCTCGCGACGGCGTCGAGCGTCACCGCCTTGCCGTCGTAGTTGACGACGATCGCGGCGACGCGCGGCCGCGCGGCCGGAACGCTCTCGGCACTGTCCATGGCGGCGCAATTGAAGCACAGCCGTGCGCTAGGGCTGTACGCGACCGCGCGCTCGAAGGCGAACGCGAAGGCCACGCTACGATCCGCCACGATGTCAGCCTCGGATCCCGTGCCGCCGGCGCTGCCGCCGCGCCGCCGCCGGCTCGCCCAGCTCCTAGTGCTCGGCGCGAGCCTGGTGCTGTCGCTGCTCCTCGCCGAGCTGACGCTGCGCGCCGTTCGCCCACAGGAGGCGATGAGCGTCGACCGCGGCCTCTACGAGCCCGATCCGCCGCGACGCTATCGGCTCCATCCTGGATACCGCGGCCGGATCACCAACCACGTCGAGTTCGACGACGCGGTCGCCGTCAACAGCCATGGCATGCGCGGACCCGAGCCGACGAATGCCGCCGTACGCGTGCTGGCGCTGGGCGACTCCTTCACCTTCGGCGTCGGCGCGCGCGAGGACGAGACCTACCCCGCGCGGCTGCAGGCGCATCTGCGCGAGGCCGGCCTCGACGCCGTGGTGTGGAATGCCGGCGTTCCCGGCTACGGCGTGCCCGACGAGGTGGCGTGGTACGAGCGCTGGGGAGTGCCGCTGAAACCCAACATGGTGGTCATCGCGCCCTTCCTCGCCAACGATCTGCAGGACGCCATGCCCGGCTCGCCGACGCGCGTGGTCGACGGCGAGCTCGTCGCCGGCGACGGCAACGGCGGAGCGCGCCGCTGGCTCTACTACCACTCCCACCTGTTCCGGCTGGTGAAGTCGTCGCTGCTCGAAGGCCCGCTGCGGCAGAAGCTCGGACTCGCTGAGCCGTGGGCGCGACGCGAGCGCCGCTTCGAGCTGGCGCTCTACGGGCGCGACCTTCCGCCCGAGCTCGCACCCGGCGCCGTGGCCACGCAACATGCGGTGGCTCGCCTCATCGAGCGCGGGTTGGCGGAGAAGGCCGGCGTGCTCGCCGTGCTCGTGCCTTCACTGCCGCAGGTCGATCCCCGCCGCTGGCGCGCGCTGCACGCCGATCTCGGCGTCGACCTGCGCGGACAGGACCCGCGACGGACGAACCGCTTCTTCACCGCGACCTTCGAGGGGGCCGGCGTGCCGGTCGTCGATGCGACGGACGCGCTCGCCGCGGAGACCGCGCGCGGCGAGCGCGTCTACTACGCGCGCGACCAGCACCTGACGCCTCTCGGCTACGACCTGCTGGCGCGCGAGGTGGCGCGAGCGATCCTGCGCTTGGGACGGAAGACCTGCAGCACGCCGAGCTGCTCGTAGCCGAGGCGCGGGTAGAGGCGCGCGTCGTCCGCGATCACGGCGAAGTCTCCTCGACAGCGGCGCTGTCGTCGCCGTTCGTCGACGAAGGCCGTTGCTGCACGTTGGCGTCGCCGGCCACAGGGGCGCGCAGCAGCAGCACGGCATCGCCCCGCCATGGGGCCGTCGCGCGTACGGCAGCGCCGCCGCTTACCGCCACTGGCGCCGTGGCGCCGCTCAACGGATGCACCCACTCGCCAGCGAACGACCGCGCCGCCGCGCGCAGGTCGAGCCGCACGCGTCCGCGCGGCGCCCATGCCAGCAGCGTCTCGCACCGCTCGCCGATCGACGCCAGGCAGCAGCCGCTGCTCGCCAGCTCGGGCCGCGGCGCCAGCAACTCCAGTCCAATGCGATCCGCGAGCCGCCGCGCCACGCCCATCGCCTTGCGCGCGCCCGCGCGCTCGCCGTGCTCGTCGAGCGGGTCCATGTAGAGCGGCTGGTGGCCGCTCGTGAAGGCGCGCCAGATCCACGCCGCGTCGCCGCCGATGCCCCACAGGTGATCGGTGTCGAGCAGCACGACCTTCTCGCCGTCATTGGCCGGCGGCGTGCCCATCCAGCCGCCGTGGCGGTTGGGCGACGCCCAGTCGGCCGGGCTGCCGAAGAGATCCCGGTTGTCGCCGCCCGGAAAGCACGACGTCAGGCCCGCCGGGTGTGCCGCTGTGCCAGTCGCCGCGCCCCGCGCCGCATCGCACGCCCGCAGGTGCCGCAGCAGGTGCCGCTGCCAGTCGCGCGAGCCGCCGGGGCTCTCGTTGGCGATCTCCCACAGCACGCAGTCGAGGTCGCCCACCGCCGCGACGACGCGCTCGACGTAGCGCCGCTGCAGCTCGGTGATGGCGGCCACGCGCAGGGTGTGCACGTCGTCGCCGTCGCCGCGGTCGTCGGGATCGCCATCGATGCCGTTGCGATTGTTGTCGACGTGGAAGGGGTGGCGCGGCCAGGGGTTGCCGTCGCCGTTGTCGCGCAGCGACCAGCCGTTGAAGAGCATGACGACGACGTGGAGGCCGCGCTCGCCGGCCTGCGCCACGCGCTCGCGCAGGCGCGCGAAGTACGCCTCGTCGAAGCGCTCGAGGTCGTAGCGCAGCCCGCCGTCGGCGGCGGTCCCAGGTCCGCTGCGCAGCCAGGGCGAGTGCGAGAGCTCGTGCACCCACGCCTCGTGCGCCCACATGCGTACGCAGCTGTGCCCCCAGGCGGTGAGCTTGTCGAGGTAGCCCACGAAGTCGAAGGCGCCGGGCCGCTCGCCGTTGTCGACCAGCACGTCCCAGTGGTGCGAGCCGGTCAAGAAGACGGCGCGGCCGTCGGGCCGCGCGAGCCAGCAGGGGTTGGTGGGGTGAACGCGCAGCGGCGGCATCGGCGGCCGCGCGCGACTCTCGCCGAACCGGTCGCGCGCGATGCGTAGTGTAGGATTTCCTGCCCTCGCCGGCGCCCCGCCAGCCGATCCCCTCTCAATGCGATTCAGAGCGCTGCTCCTCGTCGCCGCCGTCGCGATGGCCGCCGTCGCCGGCACGCTCGCCGCCTGCCGGCCCGACGCCGCCGTGGCAGCGAACGCGCCGCGCCGCATCTTCCTCATCACCGTCGACACGCTGCGCGCCGACCACACCAGCCTCTACGGCTACCCGCGGCAGACGACGCCGCGGCTCGATGCGCTAGCGCCCACGGGCGTGCTGTTCGCCGACGTCGTCGCGCAGTGGCCGAAGACCGGCGCCTCGTTCGCCTCGATGTTCACCGGCCGCTATCCGCAGACGACCGGCATGATGCAGAAGGCGGCGCTGCGCATCCCCTCGAGCTACGAGACGCTGCCCGAGATGCTGCACGAGGCCGGCTACCGGACCGGTGCCGTCGTCTCCAACGCGGTGCTCGGCGCCAAGCTCGGCTGGGACAGCGGCTTCGACGAGTACCTGCAGACGTGGGGCAAGGGCGACTTCCCGACCGACGTCGAGCAGTTCCGCGACCTCGTGCACGCGCCGCGCGTCAACGCGCTGGCGCTGCCGCTGCTCGACCGTCACGCGCGCGACGAGCGGCTCTTCGTGTGGATCCACTACACCGATCCGCACGCGCCGTACGTGCTGCCGGCGGGGGAGGCCAACCCGTTCCTCGCCGACGCGCATTTCACGGGCGGCGAGCAGGTGCCTCGGCACGTGGCGCGCGTCTACCAGCTCGGCGCGCAGCGCGAGCGGCGCTACTACGTGGCGCAGTACGACGCCAACGTGCGGATCGCCGACCGCGCCATCGGCGAGCTGCTCGACCACGCGCGGCGGCTCGGCCTGCTCGACGACGCGCTGGTCATCTTCGCCGCCGACCACGGCGAGAGCCTGGGCGAGCACGGCTCCTGGTTCGAGCACGGGCCGCTGCCCTACAACACGACGGCGCGGGTGCCTCTTCTCGTCTTCGGCAAGGGAGTGCCCGCAGGCCGCCGCGTCGAGCGGCCGGTGGAGCTCGTCGACCTCTACCCGACGCTGCGCGATCTCGTGGCGCCGCGCCGCGAGGTGCACGGGCTCGAGGGGCACAGTCTGGTGCCCTGGCTGCAGCCGAAGGCGCCGCTCGAGACGGTGGCGAGCGAGTTCCGTTTCTCGTACTCCGAAGCGGGCGAGCGGCCGCACTACTTCCGCAGCGTGCAGGACGGCGCCTGGAAGCTGGTGCAGGGCTTCGGGCGCCGCGGGCATCAGGCGGGGGCGCCGGGCGGCTGGGAGCTCTACGACCTCGCCGCCGATCCGGCGGAAACGGTCAACCTCGCCGAGTCGAAGAGCGGCGAGCTGCGCCGGCTGCGCGCCGCCTTGCTGCGCTGGGCCCGCACCGGCGCCGAGCGGCGGCCGGCGCAGGAGACGGGCGGCGACGAGGACGCCGAGAAGGCGCTCCACGCGCTGGGCTACGCCAACTGAGCGCGCCGAGCGCGCGGCTACGCCCAATCAACTCGACGTAAAGCTGGTCTTCCCGAAGTTCGACGCCAGCACCGCGAGGTCGCTGCCGTCGATCGTCCCGTCGCCGTTGAAGTCGGCGAGCGCGAGATACCGCGCCTCGTTGGCGTGAGCGCCGAAGCGCCGCGCGAGCTGCACGAGGTCGCGGCCGTCGACGCGGCCGTCGCGGTCGAGGTCGCCGGCGAGGATGGTGGTGCCGGCGACGATGAAGCGCGCCACGTCCTTGTCGGTGGCGTTCGGCGTCGGCACGGCGAGGTCACGCGAGCGCAGTCCGACGCGCACGGCGCCGGTGAGCGGCGTCGCCGGCGTGAAGCTGAGCTGCGCGTGCTTCGGCGTGCCGGTGGCGGCCACGCCGACGTCGGTGCCATTGACGAGCAGCCGCGTCGCCGCGAGGTCGATGCCGGTGCCGAAGTCCCAGACGTCGACGGTGATCGGCGCCGTCGCCGACACTCCTTCGGCGCCGTGCAGCGGCGTCGTGATCCCCGGCACCGGCGCCACCGTGTCGCGGTCGCGGATGACGTCGAAGAAGATCTGCGCCAGCCGGTCGTAGCCGGCGGCGTTGGGGTGGCCCACCGGATCGGGGACCTCGGCGGTGGGAACCGCGTAGTAAGTGGCGAAGAGGTTGGGCAGGTTCGAGAACACCTCGAACGGATCGGCGAGGTCGCGGTTGCGGGTGCCGGCGAGGTCGCGCAGGTTCTCGGCGAGGCGCAGGTTGACGAGGTTGCGGTCGTCCACCCACGCCGTCGGGATGCGCGGGATGGTCGTCGCGTGCACCACCGCGAGGCCCTTGAGCTCTGCCTTGCGCGCCATCTCGCGCAGGTCGAACATCGTGGTCTCGAAGCTGATGCCGCGCGAGATGTCGTTGCTGCCCTCCATCAGCAGCAGCACCTCGGTGGAGGTGGGGATGAGGGCAAGCTCGCTGTCGATGCGGGTCAGGCCGCCCTGGGTATCCTCGCCAGGGTTGCCGACGTTCTTCACCGTCGCCTGCACGCCGGCGTTGACGAGCAGCGACTGCAGGCGCGGCGGATAGCCCGTGTCCGTGCGCGTCGGATCGTCGCCGACGCCCCGGGTGATGCTGTCGCCGAAGGCGAGGAAGCCCACCTGGGCGGACGCGGCTCGCACGCCGCCGGCCAAGAGCAGGACGGCGCCGCAGAGGCGGAAGACGCTGCGCAACACGGGCGGTTATGGTACCGCACCCTTAGCGCCGCGATGTCGACGCGGACGCTGGGGTATCCTCCGCGCCGCCCGACCCGCGCACACGCGCCGCACCCTCCAGCCCATGCCCCACGCCCATCGCCGACGCCTCGCGGGCCGCGCGCTCCTGCTCGCCGCCGGCGCCGCCGCGCTCGCCTCGCTGAGCGCGTGCAGCGGCTGCCGCGGCGGGGGCGCGGACCATCGCGGCCCCATCGTCCTCATCACGATCGACGCGCTGCGCGCCGACGCGGTGGGCGTCTTCGGCGGGCCGCCGAAGCTGACGCCGGCGCTCGACGCGCTGGCACGCGAGGCGACCTGGGCGGGCACCGCGGTGGCGCCGTCGAGCTGGACGGTGCCGTCGATGGCCTCGCTCTTCACCGGCATCCAGCCCTGGCGCAACCAGAACTGGCACGGCGACGCGGCGATGCTGCGCCCCGAGCTGGTGACCATCCCCGAGGCGCTCAAGGCGCAGGGCTTCGCCACCAGCGGCTTCTACACCAACGCCTGGCTGCGGCCGCCGTTCGGCTACGGCGCCGGCTTCGACACCTTCAAATACTTCCGCGAAGGCAAGCGCGCCGAAGCGGTGCTGGCACGGCTCGGCACGCCGGACGCGGGCCAGCGGGCGCAGCCCGAGTTCGTGTGGGCGCACATCCTGCCGCCGCACGCGCCGTACGTGCGCCGCGACGCGTTGATCGGGCAGCTCCCGGACTCGCCGCCGCCGTTGCCGCGCCGCGTCTCGGTGCTCGACCTCGAGCCCTGGTTCGACCCGGCGACGCCGCTGCCGCCCGAGCAGGCTCGCACGCTACGCGCCGCCTACCAGCTCAACGTCGCCTGGGCCGATCACCTGGTCGGCCGGCTGCTGGCGGC
The DNA here is from genome assembly GCA_036005845.1 of Thermoanaerobaculia bacterium. Classification (GTDB taxonomy): domain Bacteria; phylum Acidobacteriota; class Thermoanaerobaculia; order Multivoradales; family JAIOJS01; genus DASYQD01. The sequence continues at coordinate 19,396 of DASYQD010000142.1, forward strand.
GCTGCGCAAGAGCGGGCAGTGGGACGACACGTTGCTCGTCGTCACCGCCGATCACGGCGAGGAGTTCAAGGAGTGCGGCCAGATCGAGCACGGCGGCAACCTCTGCCGCTCGCTCGTCGAGGTGCCGCTGCTGGTCAAGCTGCCGAAGAACTGGCAGGGGCCGCCGCTGGCGCTGCGGCGCGGCGACCGTCCGGGAACGGTGCGCGTGCGCGCGACGCTGATCGAGGCCGCCGGCGGCAAGAGCGAGCCGACGACGGCCCCGAGCCTCTTTCATGAAGACACCGGCGGCGTGCTCTCCGAGCTCTACCTCGGCAACGGCGTCAACCGCATCTCGTACGTCGAGGACGACCGCCAGCTCCTCTGGGAGAGCCACTTCGCCGCGCCCGACGCCGACTACTTCCGCGTCCACACCCTCGACATCGGCGGCGTTCCCGCAGTGGCGCCGCGCAGCACGCCCGACGACCTGCACGCGCGTTTCGAGGAGGCCTTCGGCCGCACGCTGCCGCTGACGGGCCGCACCGAGCTGCCGCCGACGCTGACGCTCTGGCAGTGGACCGCGCCGCCGCCCGGCTCGCCGCCGATGACCAACGTCGCCGTGCGTGTCGACGACTCCGCCGCCACCGACGCGATGGCGCGGCGGCTCAAGACCGCGTGGGTGGCCGCCAACGGCGCGGAGGCGGCTCCCGGCAAGCGCGAGGGCGGGCGCCCTCAGCTCACGCCGGAGGAGGAGGCGGAGATGAAGGCGCTGGGCTACGCGGGAGGACGGAAGCAGTAGATCGAAATGAACGGTTAAGAGGGCCTAATCTGAAGCCCGACCGCATGGCGGCGGGTAATACGTCGCCATTCCGCCCGTGGCCGTTTCTGCGTCGCTGCGAGCACGAGGTCGGCCTTGACGATCGCGAGCGCACGGCCAGCCGCGAAGGCCAAGGAGTCCTTGTCTTACGTAGGGGAGACCGGTCAGCCACTATCTTTCGTACACATACTCCGCAGGACCCACGGGTCGGCCCCAGTCAGCAGCAGGGAGATCCGGAGGGAGATGGCTCTTCGCTATGAAAAGCCTGGTGCCACCCTTGTGTTCGGCCCGCGCGCGTTCGTGGATGCTTTGGACGAGCTTGTGCAGGGTTCGCACGTTACCTCCCGCTGATAGCATCTTGTCGATCACCGCGCGCAACACCTCGCGCTCCACTACAACCTCCAGCATTTGCTGCGAGGCCTTGGCCTCCAAAATCAGCGCTCCCAGCACGTGAGCTATGTCCTCCGGCCTTTCCTCCAGGCCAGGCAAGACGTGCAGTTCACAGCGCGACCGGATCTCTTGATGGATTCCCTCGAGATGGCTAGGCTCGCGAAAGAGCGCGTCCATGAGTAGAAACCGAGCTCGTCTCGCCTCGGCCATGTTCAGCAGCGGAACCATTCTGGCGCGATCCTTTAGAATGGACCCGTTACCCGTCTTGAGCGCCTCATCGACGATAAACAGCAAACCAGCGCGCGGGTTTCGCAAGCTCCTGTCGTCGAGGAATTTTTGCGGATCCGATATAATCTCATCCAGCTTGATACTCTGGACGATCAATCCCAGCTCTGTACCGAGACTTCCCTCCAACGCCTGAGCGATGCGCGTCTTTCCGCTGCCGCTCGGAGCAGCCAGCATAATGCTCTGCGGCCGCGAGGAGTCAGCGCCCGTACGCAGAGCGTCGACAAGCCGTGCGACCTGATCTTTGAACACCGCGTCCGCCGACACCAGTCCAGGCACCGCGGTGCTGAGCTTTCCAACGGACACACTCGTTTCTTTGGGAAGAAAGAGGGCCCCTTTCGTCGTCTCAGCTGCCGGTCCCAGCCTCCAGGGCAGAATATCCCGTTGCCGCTCCTCCACTGTGTCCCTCGAGGGCATGCGCTGATAGGCCATCTCGCGATAGCAGGCGACCGCAACATTGGCCATCTGGAAGGCCCTAAGTAGACTTTCGGTCCCGCCCCCATTGTCGTACTCAGCGGCTATCACTCCGGCCATCACGTCGCCCGGTCCCAGGGGGTCCTTTACCGGGTTAACACGCGCGAGCTCGGGTGGCGCCACGTAGATCGCGTATCGATTCGGCTTGTCCACCTCCGGAGCGATGATGATGGCTCCATCCTCGTCGCACTTGATCACGTGGTATTGGAACGTCCCCAGGTAGTGAAAAGACCGCTCTGCCATTTCCACCAGTGCATTTCGCTTCGCCAGGTTGTCGCGCCACCACGATGTCCGCGCCGCATCGTCCACAAGATGACACCATTCTCGGAGGTTCGGTAGGATCGCGGTTCCCTTGATGGTTCGGTACTTCTCCCGGACGCGCTTTGGATCCACGAACAGCGGCACACTCTCCTGGGCCGCGAAATCGGCAATCTGCGAAGTCAGAGCTGGCGTCAGGCATCCCCTGTCCAGGTCGTTAATGATGACCGCGTCCAGACGGTGCTTAGCGTGGATCGCGCGCAAGTGATATCCAAGCGTCTCCCGCTTAGAGTCTGCAACGTGGATGTGGCCAAGGTCATCGAAGCGCACCATCCGGTGCATCGGCGCATCCGTACGAACGAGACGGGTGATCGTGTTCATGGCGCCATCGGTCTCGTCCTGGACGCCGCGCAACTCGATGTTGTTGAGGGTTCCGTCGAGCGCCTGCGATGCCTCGAGTATCTGACGTACCGTTCCCCAGTGCGAGCCACCGAGGATGCCCCACAGATAGGTCTTTCCATGGGGGTACAGAGCAGCTAGGATTCGCGCGGTGTTGGCAGCCCCACCGACTGTATTCTGGCGACGGACCACCTTGTATGTCGTCTCTCCTTCCGCCGGTTCGGAATCGTAGTCGGGCGGCTCGACGAAGACTGCGTGGTCGATGATAAGGTCCCCGACCACGAAGAAGTTCTTTCGAGGTGGCATGACTCAGTGCCTCCTTGCGTCGCCGAGGTGGTAGAAGTAGTTCGGATCGAGGTTTACGCAGCGCCTATCAGCGAGCGAAAATAGCGCATGGGCCAACCCCATCGCGC
>DASYQD010000143.1:0-5336 GCA_036005845.1 Thermoanaerobaculia bacterium
TTTCTCCACGGGCACGAGTTGCAAGATGTTCGTACCGCGGCCGACGAGGCGTGCCCTGCTGGCGATTACTCGCGCGTCCCCCAGCTCCTATCCTCGTTCGAACGCGAGCTGACGGCCGCGGCGAAAGAGAAGCTGCGCTACGCTCGGGAGCGAGCTGAATGAGGCAATGCTGAAGCCAATCGCTCCCGCCCTGCTCTTCTTCTGGGGATTAGCGGGGCGTGGCCACGACTACGGGTGGCATGATCTGCGTCGGGGAGCGACGGATTGCGTGGTTGCCGTCTTTAGGTCTGGCGTAAGGGAGGATCAGATCTTCTTTTCTCAAGAGTCAGACAGAAGGAGCGGCCCACCCCGGTGGCGGTCATCTCCTACGACCCGGCATTGGAAGCGTAGTTAGAACCGATGTCCAAGGTCACATCGGCTATCAGATTTGCTTCACTGAGGGGTCGATAGCAGTTCTGAAGGCTTCCATCATGGGCGACCTGAAGCGGTCACCCGTTGTCTTGCGAGTCCTGAAAGCGCCGGACCCTAACAAGAGAGGCTCGACCTGACCGGCGCACTCCCGGAGGGGCTGTGGAGCGGCTAGTCTTCCGAGACACCGCTACGAACACTTGGTCTTGGTGGTAGCCTCGCGACCTCGCAACAGTTTCGGCGCGCGCTCAGGGCAAAGCGATCGCTCGCCCGCCCCGCCGCAGGTAGAGCAGGTAGAGCTGCCCGTAGAGGTGCCCCTGCACCAGCATCACGTAGGCGATCGCCGGGAAGATGCCGACGATGCAGGCGATGACGCCGAGCAGGAAGAAGCCGAGGCTGATGACGATGACGAAGAGGTGGACCTTGACCGAGTCCATCCCGGTGCGGGTCAGGAAGTCGCGCGCCCAGGCGAGGTCGAAGATGGCGCCGAAGTCCTTGTCGAGCGCGGCCCGCAGCAGCAGCGGCGTGATCAACACTTGGATGCCCAATCCGACCACCAGGATGAGCACGACGAAGATGCCGGTCATCACGCAGCCGACCATCGTCGTCGCCGCCTCGCTGGGCCCCATGGCGTGGCTGGTGCCGAGCACGCCGGCGAGCAGCACGAACGAGCCGAGCCAGACGACAGGCAGCATGATGACGGTGACGATCAGCGACACCACGAACATGCGCAGGCCGCGCAGCAGGTACTCGACCAGCCGCTCGAGGTCGAAGCGCGGCGGTCCGGCGCCGGCGCCGCCGCGTGCCAGCGCCTCGATCACCGTCGCCTGGTAGCCGAAGGCGACGATGCCGCCCACCAGCGGCACGATGATGGCGATCGCCATGAAGAGCAGCGTCGTGATCCAGCTCTCGTCGTCGAGCTGGTAGCGCAGCGCCCGCCCGTAATCGGTCGTCGGCTGCTCGGCCATGCTTCGCTCCCTCCGCTCGATCATGCCACCGGTCCGCCCGCCAGCACCGCGCCGCGGCGCCGCGCTCCCGCCTGGCGCGGCAGGAACACGGTGAAGGTGCTGCCGCGGCCGACGGCGGACTCGAGGTGGATGAGGCCGCCCTGGATGTCAACGAGGCGGCGCACCAGCGCCAGGCCGAGCCCGGTGCCTTCGCTGCTGCGCGCCAGGTCGGACTCCACCTGGCGGAACTCTTCGAAGATCAGCTCCTGGTGGTGCGGCGCGATGCCGACGCCGCGGTCGACGACGTCGATGCGCACGCCGTCCTCGTGCAGCGGCGCCTCGCCGGCGAAGACCGGCGCCGCGCGTACCGTCACCAGCGACCCCGGCGGCGAGAACTTGACGGCGTTGGAGAGCAGGTTGAGCAGCACCTGCCGCAGCTTCGCGGGGTCGGTGGTGAGCGACGGCAGGCGCGGCGGCAGCTCGAGCTCGATCTCCACCCGCTTCTCGGCCGAGATGCCGCGCATCAGCTCGCGCAGCTCGCGGATGACCGGCGCCGGGTCGAGCGTCTCGGCGCGCAGCTCCATGCGGCCGGCCTCGATCTTCGACAGGTCGAGCAGGTCGTTGATGAGCTGGAGCAGGTGCTCGCCGCTGCGGTGGATGTTGGAGAGGAAGCGGCGGTGCTTCTCCGACAGCTCGCGGGAGAGCTTGTCCTCGAGGATCTGCGAGAAGCCGATGATCGAGTTGAGCGGCGTGCGCAGCTCGTGGCTCATGTTGGAGAGGAATACGCTCTTGGCGCGGCTTGCTTCCAGCGCCTGCGCCTCCGAATGGTGGGCGCGCCGCTCGGAGAGCTCGAGCTGGTGCACCTTCTCGTCGAGCGCCGCGGTGCGCTCGGCCACGCGCGCCTCGAGCAGCGCGTTGGCGCGCGCCAGCGACCGCCAGCGCCAGCTCATCAACGCGTAGACCCCCGCGACGAACGCCGCGGCGTAGAGCAGCAGCGCCCACCACGCGCGCCAGAGCGGCGTCGCCACGGTGAAGCCGACGCTGGCGCCGTGCTCGTTCCAGACGCCGTCGCTGTTGGCGGCGCGCACGGCGAAGCGGTAGTCGCCCGGCGGCAGGTGCGTGTAGTAGGCGGTGCGCCGCGCGCCGGCGTCCACCCAGTCATGGTCGGAGCCCGCGAGCCGGTAGCGGAAGCGCATCTTGTCGGGCGCCACCAGCGACAGCGCCGTGAAGTCGATCTCCAGCCGCTCGAGGTCGGCGGGCAGGTCGCCGCTGCGCGCGAGGTCGACCGGCCTGCCGTCGACGCGCACCTCCTCGACGGCGACCGGCGGCGGCAGCCGGTTGATGCGCAGGTCGTCCGGGTTCACCTCGACGACGCCCGAGGTGGTGGGGAACCAGAGATGGCCGTCGCGCGTCGCCCAGCCCGCCGGGTGCGAGGCGCCGTTGCACTGCGTGGCGCGCATGCCGTCGGCGCGCGTGTAGCCGGTGGCGTTCACCTTCGCGATCTTGCCGGCGGCGAAGGCGAGCAGCTCGGCCTCGCGCACGTGCTGGATGCCGCGGTTGCTGCTCATCCACAACGCGCCGCGACGATCGGCGAGGATGCGGAACACCTTGTCGTCGAGCAGGCCGTCGTCGATGCCGAAGGTGGCGATGCGCGCTTTTCTGTCGATGCGGCCGTCGGTGCCGCGCCGGAGCAGCGCAAGGCCGCTGTCGGTGCCCACCCAGAGGCCGGCGTCGTCCTCGTGGAGGGCGAAGACGATGTCGTTCGGCAGGCCATCCGCGATGCGCAGCGTGGTGAAGCGGCGGCCGTCGAGGCGCGACAGCCCGCCGCCGTAGGTGCCCGCCCACAGCGTGCCCGCTCGGTCGACGAGGATGGTGCGCACGTCGTCGGCGCCGAGGCCGTCGCGCAGCGAGAAGGCGGTGACCTCGGCGCCGCCGCGCTCGTCGACGCGGAGCCGCGCCAAGCCGCCACCCTCCATGCCGATCCAGAGGTTGCCGGCGGCGTCGGCGGCCAGCGCACGCACCAGGCGGCTCGGCAGGCGATCGCCGAACTGGGTGACGCGGCCGCCGGCGTAGCGATCGACGCCGTTGCGGGTGCCGAACCAGAGCGCGCCGTCGCTCGTCTGCGCGATGGCGCGCACCGAGTCGTGCGAGAGGCCGTCGGCGATGCCGAGCGCGCTCCACATCCCGTTCACGCGGCGGTTCACACCGCCGCCATCGGTGCCCACCCAGAGCACGCCGTCGCGGTCCTCGAAGACGGCGCGCGCGAAGTCGTGCGACAGCCCTTCGGGCGTGCCCCACGGCACCAGCTTTCCCTCGCGGAAGCGGTTGAGGCCGCCGCTCGTGCCCACCCAGAGGCTGCCCTCGCGGTCCTCGCGGAGCGAGCGCACGAAGTCGTTGGCGAGCCCCTGCGCGGCCCCGAAGCGCTCCCACTTCCCCGCGCCGCCGTGGGCGCCGGCGCGGTAGCGCACGAGGCCGGCCGTCTCGGTGCCCACCCAGAGGCTGCCGTCGCGATCCTCGGCGAGCGCGCGCACGTAGTCGTCCCCGAGCCCGTCGGCGGCGTGATACACGTCGACAAGCGGCGAGCCGGTGTTGCCGACGACGGCGTGCGCCAAGCCCTTGTCGGTGCCCACCCAGAGCGTGCCGGCGTGGTCGACGAGCAGGTGCCGGCACACCTCCGACGGCAGGCCATCCGCGACGCCCAGCCGCGTCGGCACGCCGCCACGCACGCGCAGCAGGCCGTCGCTCGTCGCCGCCCACAGCGTGCCCTCGCGGTCCTCGGCCAGCGCGCGCACTTCTCCACTCGCCAGGTCGGGCCGAGGGCGCAGCTTGCCGCCGCGCATCTCGACGAGGCCGCCGTCGGTTGCGATCCACAGCGTGCCGTCGCGCCCTTCGAGCGTGGCGCGCACGACCTGCGACGGCAGTCCATCGGCACTGCCGTAAGTGCGGAAGCGGCCGCCTTCGCGGACGGTGAGCCCGCCGTTGGTCGCCACCCACAACCGTCCGGCGCGATCCTCGCTCAGGTGGAAGACGGAGGTGCCCTGCAGGTCGTGGGTGCGCTGGCGGTCGAAGACGACGAAGCGGACGCCGTCGAAACGCACCAGCCCCTCGTAGGTGCCCAGCCAGAGATAGCCGTCGCGCGTCTGCAGCACGCTCAATACCGCGCTCTGCGGCAGCTCGTCCTGCCAGACGTCGCGCGCGAGCTGCGTGATCGCGAGCCGCGGATCGAGGGCGAGAAGCGGCGGCGCCGCCGCCAGCGCGGCGAGGACCAGGAGGCACGGGCGGCGGAGCGCGCCCCGCCGCCGGCAGCGAAGCGCCAGCATGGTGAGGTCGAGAGGAGCCGCCGCGAATCTTACGCGACGGTGCCGCGGTCACTCGTCGACGGGCCCGAGTGACCGCCTCGGCGGTCACTCGTCTATGGGAGCCAGGTCCGAGCGCGCCGGCCCGTGCACCACTTCGCCGGTCGGCGCGAAGCGCGAGCCGTGGCACGGGCAATCCCACGTCTTCATGGCGTCGTTCCAGTGCACGATGCAGCCGAGGTGGCGGCAGACGGCGGAGCGCTCGTGCACGGCGCCCTGCTCGTCGCGGTAGACGGCGATCGGCCGGCCGCGCCGGCGCACCACGGCGCCGCTGCCGGGCGCCACCTCGGCCGGCGAGTCCGCCTCCTCCGGCGGGCCGACGATCCACTCGGCGTAGTGCCGCGCCACGTGGAAGCCCTCCGTCACCAGGTCCTTTGCCGCGCGTAGCGACTTGCGGCCGGGATCGTAGAGGTCGGCCCAGGCATGCTCGCGCCCCTGTACCAGCTCGCTGATGAGGATGCCGGCGACGGTGCCGTGGGTGATGCCCTGGCCGGAGTCGCCGGTGGCGACGTAGACGTTGTCGCCCGCCGCCTGGTCGTGGCCGATGAAGGCCATGCCGTCGGCGGGCTCCATCACCTGCCCCGACCAGCGGTGCGTCACCTCGCCGACCGGCACTCGCGCGCGC
>DASYQD010000144.1:0-91600 GCA_036005845.1 Thermoanaerobaculia bacterium
CCGCTAGTGCCGCGCACCGACCTACGCCGGCTCGCGGCCGAGAGATTCGCATGACGGACCGCGGCGCGGAGCGCGCGCCGTCCGCAGCGCAACCGAGCGCAACGCCGGCCGCGCCGGACCGGGCTCGCGACCTCGAGGATCTACCTGCAACTCCGCCCGCGAACGGTGGGCCAAGGAGCGACGAAGCGCCCGCGCTGTCCATGGTCGTCGTGCACTGGCGCGCGGAGAAGGACCTTGCAGCGCTGCTCGATGTGGTGCCTGAAGACCCGCGCTTCGAAGTCGTCGTGGTCGACAACAGCGGCGGAGCAGAGCTTCCGCCGGCGTCTCGCGCGAAGCTCGTGCGTCCCTTCGCGAACCTCGGTTTTGGCGGCGGCGCCAACCTCGGTGCCAGCGTCGCCGCGGCTCCCCTGCTGCTCGTCGCCAACCCCGACGTGCGGCCGGAGGCCGGCGCGCTGACGTCGCTCATCGACGGCTTCCATGCGCTGCCGGAGGCGGCCGGCCTCGCACCGCGACTGTTGGGAGCCGATGGCACCCCGCAGACGGCGTGGCAGCTGCGCGACTTGCCGCGACCTGCACAGCTCCTGCAGCACGGCCTGTTTCGCGATGCGGGACGCGGCGCCGCTGGCGAGCCCGCCGCGGGCAGTCCCATCGCTCAACCCGCCGCCGCCGCGCTCGCCCTGCGGCGCTCGGCATGGGAACGACTCGGTGGCTTCGACTCGACGTTTCATCCGGCTTGGTTCGAAGACGTCGACCTAGCGCGGCGACTGGCGGCCGCCGGGGGCACGATCGCGTATTGGCCGGCCGCCGCTTTTCGCCACGGTCTCGGCGGCAGTGTCGCGCCGCTCGGTTACGGAGCCTTTCTCTGGCACTACCACCGCAACCTCGGCCGCTACCTGCGCAAGCACCACGGACCCGCGTCGGCGACGGCGGCACGCGTGGTGCTGGTCGTCGGTGCCGCGCTGCGCGCGCTCGTTCTACCGCTCCGGCGGCCCCGTCGCGCGCGCAGCAGAGGCGAGGCCCTCGGTGGGCTTGCAGTCGTGGGGCTGGGCGCGCTCACCAACTGGCGCCGCCCTCGCCGGCTCGCGCATGTGGAGCGCAGCCAGTGAGCACGCCCGAAGAGACTTCGCCGACGGTGGTGAGCCAAGCGCCGGCTTCATCGGCGACCGCGCTACCGGTTGCGTCCGCCGCAGTGCAAGCCGTACCCGTCGCGATCCTGATCGTCACGCACGACGACGCGGGCGACCTGCCGGCTTGCCTCGCCGCGATCGCCGCCCTCTCGCCGGCCGCGGCCGAGCTGGTGGTGGTCGACTGCGCGAGCACCGATGACAGCGCCGCCGTGGCGCGCCGCCACTGGCCGCCGGGCCTTGCCGGCGAGGTGGTGCCGCTGCCCGACAACCGCGGCTTCGCCGGCGGCATGAACGTCGCGCTGAAAAAGAGCGGCGCGCCGTGGGTGCTGTCGCTCAACGCGGACGCGCGGCCGACCCACGATTACCTGCTGCATCTGCTCGCACGCGGCGAAGCGCCGCGAGTGGGCGCCGTGACCGGCCGCCTGGTGCGACCGCCGGCCGCCGACGGCACGCGCCGCCTCGACGCGTGCGGCATGCGGCTCACCCCCGCCTGGCGCCACCACGACCGCGGTTCAGGCGCGCTCGACCACGGCCAATTCGCGGTGCCGCAGCGCGTCTTCGGCGGCACGGGCGCGGCGACGCTCTGGCGGCGCGAGGCACTGCTCGACGTCGCCCTCGACGGCGAGGTGTTCGACGAGCGCTTCCACAGCTTCCGCGAGGACGCCGAGCTCTGCTTCCGCCTCCGCGAGCGGCGCTGGGAGGTGCTCTACGAGCCGGCGGCGATCTGCGAGCATCGCCGCGTCAACCTGCCGTCGCGCCGCGCCGCGATGCCGGCCGCGGTCAACCGCCACTCGCTCAAGAACCGCTACCTGCTGCGGCTCTACCACCAGACCCTCGGCAACCTCGTCTGGACGCTGCCCTTCGCGTTCTTCCGCGATCTGCAGGCGCTGCTCTGGGTGCTGCTCTTCGAGCGCTCATCGCTGCCCGCGTACTCGTGGTTGTGGGCACACCGCCGCGAGCTGCTCGCGCGCCGCCGCGCCATCCAGTCGCGGCGCACGGCGGACTGGTGGGAGGTCGAGCGCTGGTTCGTACGCGACGCCGTCGAGCTGGGCAGCGGGAGCGATTCGCGATGACCACGCGTCCCCTGCGCGTCGCCCTGATCGGCAGCCGCGGCATCCCCGCCCGCTACGGCGGTTACGAGACGCTCTGCGACGAGCTCGCGGGACGGCTCACCGCGCGCGGCTTCGCCGTCACCGTGTACTGCCGATCGCACTACACGCCGCGCCGCCTCGCCTCGCACCGCGGCGCGCGGCTCGTCGTGCTGCCGACGCTGCCGACCAAGCACCTCGACACGCCGGTGCACACCTTTCTCGCCTGCCTGCACGCCGCGACCGAGGGCTACGACGCCGCCCTCGTCGTCAACTCCGCCAACGCCCTCTTCGTGCCGCTGCTCGGCCTCGCCGGCACTCCGGCCGCGCTGCACGTCGACGGCATCGAGCGCCGGCGCGGCAAGTGGGGACCGTTCGGGCGCGCCGTCTACGCGCTCTCCGAGCGGCTTGCCGGCATGGTGGCCGACGTGGTGATCTCCGACGCCGAGGTCATTCGCGACCACTACCGCGAGCGCTACGGCCTCGACACCGAGCTCCTCACCTACGGCGTCGATCCGGTGCCGCCCCTAGGGCGCGCCACGCTCGAGCGGCTCGGCCTCGTCGAGCGCGGCTACGCGCTCTACGTCTCGCGCTTCGAGCCGGAGAACAACCCGCACCGCGTGGTCGAGGCCTACCGCGGCGTCGGCGGCGAGATGCCGCTCGTGATGGTCGGCGATGCGCCCTACGCCTCCTCGTTCATCGCCTCCTTCCGCAACGGTGCCGACCCGCGCGTGCTCTTCCCCGGCGCCATCTACGGCGAGGGCTACCGCGAGCTGCTGGCGCATGCGTGGGTCTACGTGCACGCCACCGAGGTGGGCGGCACGCATCCGGCGCTCGTCGAGGCGATGGGCTACGGCAATTGTCTCGTGGTCAACGACACGCCCGAGAACCGCGAAGTGGCGGGCGAGGCGGGCACCTTCTTCCGCGCCGGCCGGCCGGCGAGCCTCGGCGAGGCCCTGGAGCGCCTGCGCCGCGACCCGGCGGAAGTCGCCCGCCGGCGCCGCCTCGCCGCCGAGCGCGCCCGCCAGCGCTACGACTGGGAGAAGGTGGCCGACGGCTACGCGGCGCTGCTGCGGCGAATGGCCCGGCGCTGAGGGCGACTCTTACCGTCTGACGGCCGATGCCGACCGGTTCAGGGCCGCCGACGGCCGGGCGTAATAAAATCGTGACGGTTTCGTCGTTCCCTCCGTAGAACGGAGAGCCGCTACTCCCCAAACCGGACCCATGCTCAAGGAACGGGCCCGCCTCCTCAACGTCTCGGTCTTCAGCATCGACCTCGCCCTGGTGGCGGTGGCGTTCATCGCCGCCCACTGGGTGCGCAGCGTCGTGCTGCCGTCGCTCGCCCACGGCTCGTTCCCGAGCGAGCTTTACGCGCTGCGCTTCTACCTGCCGCTCCTGCCGGTGGCGCTCTCGGTGTGGGGGCTGCTGCTGCTGCGCTTCCGCCGCTACCGCTCGCACCGCACGACGCCGCTCTTGCGCGAGGCGTGGGAGGTGGTGCAGGTCAGCGGCGCCGCCACCGTCACCTTCACGCTCCTCCTCTACGTGCTGCGCCTCGACGAGCGCATGCTGCCGCAGGATCGCGTCAGCCGCGCCTGGCTGCTGCTCTTCGCCGCCATCGCCTGCCTGCTGCTGCTGGCGGAGAAGGTGCTGCTGCGAGTGGTGGCGCGCTACGTGCGCAGCCGCGGCCTCAACTACCGCACGCTGTTGCTGGTCGGCACCGGTCCGTCGGCACTGGCCCTGGCGCGGAAGATCGCCGAGCACGCGTGGTGGGGCTTCCGGCTGATCGGCTGCGTCGAGGTCAGTCCGAGCAGCGAGTCGAACACGAGCGCCGACGTTGCGAGCAGCGGCGGCGCCGCGCGCCGCGCGATCGGTGGCCTGCCGATTCTCGGCCACGTGGAGGACGTGCCGCGCATCCTGCAGGACCTGGTCGTCGACGACGTCGTCTTCGCCGTCGGCCGCCGCGAGCTCGAAGGTCTCGACAAGCTCTACGAGGCGCTCCACGAGCAGGGCATCCGCACCTTCTTCTCGCTCGACTTCTTTCCTCACGAGCAGGCGAAGGCGGAGATCACCGAGATCGACGGCATCCCGCTGCTCACCTACGCCAACGCGCCGACCAACCCGCTGCTGCTGGCCTCGAAGCGGGCGCTCGACGTAGCGCTGTCGTCGCTCATCCTGCTGCTGGCGCTGCCGATCATCGTGCTGGTGGCGATCGCCGTGCGGCTCACCTCTGGAGGAGCAGGCGGCAACGTGCTGTTCCGGCAGACGCGGTGCGGTTTGAACGGGCGTCGCTTCACGCTCTACAAGTTCCGCACCATGACCGCCGACGCCGAGGAACGGCTGGCCGAGCTGCAGCACCTCAACGAGATGGACGGTCCGGTGTTCAAGGTGCGCGACGACCCGCGGGTGACGCGCGTCGGGCGCGTGCTGCGCAAGTTCAGCCTCGACGAGCTGCCGCAGCTGTGGAACGTGCTGCGCGGCGACATGAGCCTCGTCGGGCCGCGGCCGCCGATCCCCGAGGAGGTGGCGCGCTACGAGCGCTGGCAGCGGCGGCGACTGTCGATGAAGCCGGGGCTGACGTGCCTGTGGCAGGTCAACGGCCGCAACGAGCTCGACTTCGGGAGCTGGATCGAGCTCGACCTGCAGTACATCGACAGTTGGTCGCTCTCACTCGACCTCAAGATCCTGCTCAAGACCATCCCCGTAGTGCTGAGCGGACGCGGGGCGTCCTGACGACTCCTTCTCCGCTCCTTCTCCACGTCGGCTGCGGCGATCAGCGGCTCGACGGTTGGGTGAACGTCGACCGCCAGGAGCTGCCGTCGGTGGACGTCGTCGTCGACGTCACCGCCGGCCTGCCGTTCGACGACGCGGCGGCGCTCTTCGCCGAGCACTTCCTGGAGCACCTGCCGCTCGACGAGGCGCTCGCCTTCTTGCTCGAGGCGCATCGCGTGCTGGCGGCGGACGGCCGCCTTCGGCTGTCGACGCCGAACCTCGACTGGGTGCTGGCGACGCAGGATCCCCGCGCGCGCGCCAACGCCGCGTCCGCGGCGCTGTGCCTCAACCGCGCCTTCTACGGCTGGTCGCATCGCTTTCTCTGGAACCAGCCGCTACTCGCCGAGGCGCTCGCCGCCGCCGGCTTCGTCGACCTGCGCTGGTGCCGGCACGGCGAGAGCGAGTGGGAGCCCTTCCGCGGTCTCGAGCGGCACGAGCCCTACGACGACGCGGCCGACCTGCCGCACGTGCTGATCGTCGAGGCGCAAAAAGGGCCGCCGCAGCCGGCGCGGCTCGCCGCCTTCCGGCGGCTGCTGCGCGACGAGTTCCTGGAGCTCGTGCGGCCGCGCGGCTGGGCGATCGATCCCGCGCGCAGTGCCGTGGTCGCCCACCTCTACGTTGCCGGGCCGCTGCGGCCGCTGGTGCGCGAGCACGTCATCCGCGCGGCGTGGGTGGGCGGCTCCGTGCAGCTCTCTCCCGAAGCGCCCGAGGAGTCGAACGTCACCGTCGACGTCGACACGCGGCATCTCCTCGTCGACGAGCCGACGATGCGCGCGCTCGGGCGTCAGTCGCGACTACCGCGTTGGTTTCGACGACGCGTCGAAGCGCAGCTGCGCGGGCACGGTTACCTCGACGTCGAGCGCTGGCCGCTGATCCGCTTTCGATCGTGCTCGCTCCACCGCCGACCGGGCGGCGGTGTGACCGTGAGCGGCGAGCTCGAGCTGCTCGGACGCTCGGTGCCGCTACAGCTCGACGTGCAAACGACTTTCGAGGGCGATGCTTGGCGGGCGCAGGGGCAGGTCGTGCTCGACACTCGAGCCGTCGGACTTCCAACGTGGAAGCTCGCGGGCGGTCTCCTCCATGCCACCACGGCCATGCGCATCGACGTCGATCTCCACGCCACGCCGGTGAACCCGACGTAGCTCTGCCTTGCGACATGCAAGGCACGGGAAGGCTTACGTGGCACTTCGCCGGCGCGGCAGGTCGCCGCGAACGAGCGCGACGGTGGTCGCGATCACGGCCCGCAGCGAGGAGTCGTCGGCGACGCCCCGGCCCGCGATGTCGAACGCCGTGCCGTGATCCACCGAGGTGCGCAGGTACGGCAGTCCCAACGTCCAGTTGGTCGCCTCGCCACGCGCCGCCGTCTTGACCGCGATAAGCCCCTGGTCGTGGTAGAGCGCCAGCACCCAGTCGCAGGCGCCGGCGCGGCAGCGGGCGAAGACGGCGTCGGGGCTCTCCGGACCGGTGACGTTCCAGCCGCGACGTTGCGCCTCCGCCACCGCAGGCGCGAGCGTCGTCGCCTCTTCATCGCCGAGCAAACCATCCTCGCCGGCGTGCGGGTTGAGGCCGGCAACGGCGATGCGGCCGCCGGCGTGGCGCACGAGGCAACCCAGGGCGGCGAGCACCGCCTCGCCGGTGACGCCGTCGAGCGCGCGCCGCAGCGGCTCGTGCACGGTGAGCAGCGCCACTTGCAGATCGGGCGCGAGAAACGCCATCAGGTAGTCGCGCCCGTAGCGCTCGAGGCCGCAGCCTGCCGCCAGGTAATCCGTGTGGCCGCGGAAGTCGGGCAGCAGGTGCCGCGCGATCGAAGCTTTCGATACCGGCAGCGTCACCAGCGCGTCCGCGTCGCCCGCGCGCGTCAGCGCCACCGCTCGATCGAGCGCCGCTATCGCGCCGCGGGCATCCGCTGCTTCCGAGCGGCCAGGAACCACCGCGCGTGCTTCGCGCACTGGATCGAGCACCGCGATGCGGACGCCATCGGGATTCGCGCCCTCTTCGCCGCGCGCCGGCGCCCCATCGACGAACGCCAGCCGCTCCCAACCCTCGGGCGCCAGGTGCCGCACCGCCTCGAGCGCCGCGCGCTCGGCGACGAACAGCAGCTCACAATCCTCGCGCGGCGGCCGCGCCGCCAATCGCAGCATCAGCTCGGGCCCGATCCCCGCCGGATCGCCCTGGCTCACCACCAGCCGCGGGCGCGCTGGACTTGGTGAGCGCGACGCGAAGGCCGTCGCGCCGACACCCGCCGTCAACGCTCGTCCACGGACCGCGCCGGCCGCGGGCGGCGGCGCAGCTCCTCCTCCTTGAACATGTAGCGGATGCTGTGCTTGGGGATGAGCAGGTTGGGGCCGTCGTGGCGGTTGACCTTGAGCGCCGACTTGTCGTACCACTCGATCCAGCCGTGCAGCTCCTGGCCGTCGACGAGCACCACCACCATCGGCGTCTTCGCCGCCATCTGCTTGAGGTAGTAGAACTCCTCGGCGTTGGTCTGCTCGGGCGGGCTCGATTTACGGCGCAGCGAGCGCGGCGCGGCGTCCTTCTTGAGCTCGGCGAGGTCGGGCCGGATCAGCTTTCGATTGGCCATGAGGCTCCGTTTCCGTTCTCGCCGTCCCCGTCGATCACCGGCAGCGTCGACGGCGGCGGTGTCCGGCGTTGCTTGTACTCCTCGTCCTCGTAGGCGAGGCAGCAGAGGAGCCGGCCGCACTGCCCGGAGATCTTCGACGGGTTGAGCGAGAGGTTCTGCCGCTTGGCCATTTGAATGGAGATCGGCCGGAAATCCTTCAGCCAAGTCGAGCAGCAGAGCGTGCGGCCGCAGACGCCGACACCGCCGAGCAAACGCGCCTCGTCGCGCGCGCCCACCTGCACCATGCGCACGCGCATGCCGAAGCGCCGCGAGAGGTCGCGCACGAGCTGGCGGAAGTCGACGCGGCCTTCGGACGTGAAGTAGAACGTCGCCTGGCCCTTGTAGAGCGGGAAGTCGACGCGCGACACCTTCATCTCGAGGCCGAGGTTCTTCGCCCGCTCCTGGCAGAAGCGCTTGCCGGTGGTCTCGTTGTCGCGCTGGCGTTCCCACGCCTTCACGTCGTCGTCGGCCGCCGTGCGCACCACCTTCAGCGCGCTGCTCTTCTGGCAAGGCTTGAAGGCCGGCATCGGCGACTTCTCGACCTTGCCCAGCGCCATGCCGTCCTGACGCTCGACGACGACCCTCTCGCCGCACGCGTAGATGGCGTCGCCCGTGGCGCAGAGGGTGAGGTTCGTCTCCTCACCGAAACGGACGCCGACGAAGGTGTTCTCCACCGCCGTCGACATGCCCTTGAATTGACAACCGCCGCATCCACCCATGTTGGTTCCGGCCTATGGTTCAGAGGCGGTCTGGTTGGGATGCCCGGTGCGACGCGGCCCCGCCTCGGTGAGTGTTTTGGACTCGGTCGCGACTACTCGACTGCCGCTAACCTAAAGCCGCACAACGATCTGCAGCAGCCGAAGCAGTATCGCATCCGCCCGAGCGCCGGGTCAAACAGAGCCTCTGAAGCCGGAGGCGCGATGTATACTCCTACACATGGTGAGGAAACAGATCTACATCGACGAAGAGCTCGACGAAGACCTGAAGGTTCTTTCCGCGCGTACCGGTGAGCCCGAGGCCGCTCACGTTCGTGCCGCTCTCCGGGGCTACCTCGAAGCCCATCGAATGCCCGCCGAGGACGTCGATCCCCTCTACGCGATGATCGGCATGGTTGACGACCAAGGCCCCAGCGACGTCGCCGAGGAGCACGATCACTACCTCTACGGTACGCCCAAGCGCCACGGTAAGTGAGGATCGTCTACGTCGACACCGGGGCCTGGATCGCCTTGCTGCGGATGCGCGACGGCGCTCATCAAAAGGTCGCTCACCACTTCCGCGCCATCGCAAGATCCTCCCTCCTCGTTACCTCGGAACCTGCGATCGCAGAGACCGCCACGCGCCTTCGCTATGACGCCGGTCTGTCGGCCGCTCTCGGTTTCCACCGCCACCTCGAAGAGGCCTTCAAGCTTGGCAGGCTGCGGATTCGCGATACCGACGCAGCTCTACGCCGGCAGGCTTTCGCGATCATGGAGCAGCACGGCGATCTGGCGTTGTCGTATGCCGACTGCGTTGGCGTCGCCGTGGCGAGAGAAGTGCGCGCGTCCGCCGTCCTCGGCCTCGACAACGACTTCCGGGTCCTTGGCTTCACGCTCGAGCCGTGATCCGACCGACTGAACCTATGCGCGCGATTCGCTGAGCTCGAGGGCGGTGCGGCCGATGTCTTTGCGCAGGATCTTGCTCGGCCAGTCGATCAGCGCGGCGGCGCCGTAGGCGCGGCGGAGGGCGTCGCGGAGGTTGATGCCGGTCGCGGCGACGTTGAGCACGCGGCCGCCGGCGGTGACGAGATCAGACTCGCGGCGGGTGGTGGCGGCGTGAAAGACCTGGACGCCTTCGATCGTTCTCGCCTGCTCGATGCCGGTGATGGGTTCGCCTTTAACAGGTACTCCCGGGTAGCCGGCGCTCGCCAGCACGACGCAGGCGGCAGCTTCGTGGCGCCACTGCAGGCGGGCGACGCCGAAGTTGCCGGCGGCGCCCGCTTGCAGCACGGGCAAGAGGTCGTCCTCGAGGCGCAGCATCAGCGGCTGGGTCTCGGGGTCGCCGAGGCGGGCGTTGAACTCGAGCACCTGTGGGCCTTGCTCGGTGAGCATCAGGCCGGCGTAGAGGACGCCGCGTAGCGGCCGGTTCTCCTTGGCGAGGCCTTCGATCGCCGGGCGGATGACGCGCTCGAGGATCTCGGCGGCGACGTCGCTCTCCAGCACGCCAGCCGGGCTGTGGGCGCCCATGCCGCCGGTGTTGGGACCGGTGTCGCCGTCGCCCAGGCGTTTGTAGTCGCGGCAGGCGGCGAGCGGCAGCACGCGGGTGCCGTCGGAGAGCACCATGAAGGTGATCTCTTCGCCGGCGAGGCAGCGCTCGACGACGACGCGGTCGCCGCTGGCGCCGAAGCGCCGCTCGGCGAAGAAGGTGTCGAGCGCGGACACGAGCTCCGCCTCGTCGCGCGGGATGAGCACGCCCTTGCCGGCAGCCAGACCGTCGGCTTTGAGCACCACCGGCAGCCCGAGCTTCTTCGCCGCCGCCTCGGCCTCCGCACGCTCATGGGCGACGTGGAAGTCGGGCGTGGGGATGCCGTGGCGGGTCATGAACTGCTTGGCGAAGACCTTGCTCGACTCGATCTCGGCGGCGGCCTGTGTCGGCCCGAAGACGGCGAGACCGCGGTTCGCCAGCTCGTCGGCGAGGCCGAGCGACAGCGGCAGCTCGGGGCCGACGACGGTGAGCGCGATGCCGAGGTCCTTGGCGAAGTCGCCGAGCTGGTGGATCTCCTCGGCCTGAATCGGCACGAGGTCCGCGACCTCGGCGATGCCGGGGTTGCCCGGCGCGCAGTAGAGCTCGGAGATGAGCGGGCTCTGCCGCAGCTTCCAGCAGAGCGCGTGCTCGCGGCCGCCGCCGCCCACGACCAGGACCTTCATCGCGCCGCGAGCCTATGCCGAAGTGGGCTCTGGCGCGCTGGCGCCTGCAGCGCCGCCACCGCCATGACGTCGAGCACGTCGTCGACCGAGCAGCCTCGCGAGAGGTCGTGCACCGGGGCGGCGAGGCCTTGCAGCAACGGGCCGACGGCGCGCGCCCCCGC
Organism: Thermoanaerobaculia bacterium; assembly: GCA_036005845.1. Lineage (GTDB taxonomy): Bacteria > Acidobacteriota > Thermoanaerobaculia > Multivoradales > JAIOJS01 > DASYQD01. The sequence goes on from DASYQD010000144.1 coordinate 10,669, forward strand.
CAACCGCTCGGAGAGCTTGTAGGCGATGTTGCCGGCATCGAGGTCGGGGAAGACCAACACGTTGGCGCTGCCCGCCACGCTGCTGCCCGGCGCCTTGCGCATCGCCACTTCCGGCACCAGCGCGGCATCCCCTTGCAGCTCGCCGTCGAAGGTGAAGTCGACGCCTCGGCGGTGCAGCTCGGCGACCGCCGCCCGCACCCTGGCCACCCGCGGGTGCTCGGCGCTGCCCTTGGAGGAGAACGACAGCAGCGCCACCCGCGGCACCTCGTCGAGCAGCACGCGGCAGCTCTCAGCGGCCGCCTCGGCGATGTCGGCGAGGTTGTCGGCGCTGGGCTCGGGCACCACCGCGCAGTCGCTGTAGATCAGCTCGCGGGGCTCGCCCTCTGGACGTCCGGGCGGCGCCGGGAAGCTCATCAGGAAGCAGGAGGAGACGAGCGACAGGCCCGGCCGCGGACCGAGCGCGCGCAACGCGGAGCGCACCGTCTCGGCGCTGGTGGCCACGGCGCCCATAACGGCGCCGTCGGCGAGCCCGGCCGCCACCAGCAGCGGCGCGAGCTGCAGCGGCTCGCGGGCGAGCGCCTCGGCCCGCGCCGCGTCGATCCCCCGCGCCGCCAGCCGCTCGGCGAGCAGGGTGGCGAGCGCCGGCAGCCGCGCGTCGCGCCGCGGGTCGAAGCAGAGAAGTGCGTCGGGCGGCGGTTCGACGCCTGCCTCGACGACCATCAGCTCGAGCTCGGCGGCGGTCGCGACCGCGCCGCGGATCGCGTCCGGGTCGCCCACCAGCAGCGGCCGGCAGATCCCGTCGCGTTGCGCCAGCAGCGCCGCCGACAGCACGCGCACGTCGGTGGGCTCGGCGAGCGCGATCACCGCGCCGCTGCCGCGGGCTCGCTGCCGCAAGCCCGCGAGCGCGTTACTCATAGAGAAAGCGCGCGCCGAGAAACGCCGAGAGCACCGCTGCGCAGGGCGCTCCGCGACGGTCGGTGCTCGCGCGGGTCACCGTGCGGCCGATACCAGATCGCCGCGGAGCGGGCCGCGGATCGCCTGCGCCGCCCCCTCCACCTCGTCGATCAGGTAGTCGGGGGTCGAGGCGCCGGCGGTGACGCCGAGCACCTCGACGCCGTCGAGCCACTCGGCCTGCAGGTCCTCGGGGCCGTGTACCAGATAGCTCGGCTTGACGCGGGCGCAGATCTCCCACAGGTGGCGGGTGTTGGCACTGTTGCGGCCGCCGATGACGAGGATCGCGTGCACTTCGGGGTCCTGCGCCAGCAGCAGCGCCGCCTCCTGGTTCTCCTTGGTGGCGTAGCAGATGGTGTCGGTGCGCGACACGTTCGTCCCGGCCGCCTCGATCGCCGCCGCCACCGCCTCGTACTCCTCGGCGTTCAAGGTCGTCTGGTAGAGGATGCGCACGCCCGCGTAGCGCGACCAGTCGACGGCCTGCGCTTCCTCGACCGTCGAGACCACGTGGTAGGTCTCGGGCTCGAGGTCGTGGGTGTAGCCGATGATCTCGCGATGCCGCGGGTCGCCGATGAAGGCGAGGTGGAGGCCCTGCGCGAGCGCCGCCTGCGCGTCGTCGTGCACGTCGTAGACGAAGGGGCAGGTGGTGTCGAGCACCTGCAGGCCGCGCCGCCGCGCGGTGTGGAGGAACGACGGCGGCACGCCGTGGGCGGAGAAGACGATGGCGCCGCCCTGGACCTCGTCGAGCGCCTCGACCGTGCGCACGCCGAGGTCCTCCATCTCGCGCACCACGCGCTCGTTGTGCACCACCTGGCCGAGGATGACGCCGCGCCCGCCGGCCGCCGCGAACTTCTTGACCTTGCGGTCGGCGATGCGGACGCCGGCGCAGAAGCCGTACTTCTCGGCCCGTTTGATGCGCATCATGAGCAGTTTACCAGGGGCGAGCGAGGTGCCCCGGAGCGGCCGATCGCTCCGGGGCGCGCTCGAACAACGGGAGAAACTTACTGGTAAGCGGGGCTCGGCACCGGCGTCGCGCCGCTGGCCACGGCCGCTCCCTGGGCCCGTTGCACGACGCCGCATGCGATCCGCGGCCCCGAGTTGCCCGAAGGCTGCGTCTTCAGGTCGTCCGCGCCGCCGTGCAGGATGACCGCCTTGCCGATGGCGTCGTTGGCGCCTTCGCCCAAGCTCAGCATGCTGGTCGTGAAGTCGGCGTTGCCGGTGCCGTCGGCACCGACCTCGATGTTGCCGAAGTCGCCGGCGTGGTGCGGCTCGGCGTCGGGCGCGCCGTGCGCCACGTTGGTGGGGTTGAAGTGGTCGCCGGCCGACTTGAAGTCACCCTCGCAGACGCCGCCGGCGTGGAGGTGGAAGCCGTGCTTGCCGGCCTTGGCGCCCTCGACCCGCGCCACGACGTGCACGCCGCCGGCCTCCTGCGTGAAGGTGATGGTGCCGCTCACGCCGCCGGGGCCGGCGAGCGTCGCCGCCGCGATGTCGTTGGTCACCGTGGGCACCGGCGTCGCCTCGGCCGACGGCGTCGGCGCTGCGTAGGCGTTCTCGGAGTCCTGCACGATCTGCTCGTTGTCTTTCTTGCACCCGGCGAGAAGGACGCCGGCCGCCAGCAGGGCACATCCCGCCAGCGCGCCGAAGTCGATGCGCCCCGTCCACGCTCTCCCTGTCCGCATCACGTCGCCTCCTTTGTTCAGTCCGGCCGGACTGTAGCAGCGCGCATGCCGCAGCAACCCGCATGCCGCGGGGCGCGGAAGGCAGGCGTCAGGCGCCGGGCAGTAGCTCGAGGCGCACGTTGGCGAAGCCGCGCTCGACCTGGATGCGCACGGGAGTGGCGAGCTCGTCCTTGGCCAGCCAGAGGTCTAGGCCGCCCTTCCAGTAGCGCTGCCCCGGCGTCTTGACGCCGCGGATGCGGTAGTGGTCGGCGACGAAGCTGCCGGCGGGCACGGTGACCGGCTCGGTGGCCACCTTGTCCACCACCACCGGGTAGACCCTGCCGTCCGACCAGATGCGCAGGTGGAGCGGGCTCTGCGGGTGGCGCTCGCGAATGAGGTGTATGCCCGAGGCGACGTCGACGACGCCGGCCTCCGCCACCGGATCGCGGTGCGACTTCTCCTCGCCGCGCCAGCGGTAGGAGGACCAGGCCTGCGTGGTCGTGCCGTCGGCGCGCATGGCGCCGCCGTAGCGGAAGAACTCGTCGCGGCCGGCGTCGGCGGAGGTGATCTCCAGCTCGGTGATCCGCCCACCCTCGTTGGGCCTGCTGCGGAGCTGGCCGCGCCCCTCGTGGGGCACCACCACGCCGGCGAGCCGGCCGAGGAAGCCGCGCAGGCTCCACTGGTAGTCGAGCGACTCCACGGCGCCCGCCGGAGCGGCGCCGAGGAGCGGCAGCAGCAGGGCGGCGGCGAGGAGGACCCGGCCCAGGCGCTTGGAGGAGCGGCGGTACGGAGGGCGCACCATGTCGCTCTCACAACATTCCGGCGCGGCGGCGGAATTCCCGCTCGGCGGCGTGGCGGTGGGCATGGGACGGCTCACTCGGTCGACACCGGCGCGGGGGCTTGGCCCGGCCGCTGCGCCAGGGCGGCCTGCAGGGTGTGCCAGGCGAGCGTGGCGCACTTGACGCGCATCGGATACTCGCGCACGCCGCCCAACGCGGCGAGCTTGCCCAAGGACTCGCTCGCCTCGGCGGCGGTCGAGGGATCGCCGGTGAGCATGCCGTGCACCTCGTCGAAGAGGCGCTGCGCCTCGGGCACGCTCTTGCCGGCGAGCGCCTCGGTCATCAACGACGCCGAGGCGGTGGAGATGGCGCAGCCGGAGCCTTCGAAGCCGACGCCGGCGAGGCGCTCGCCATCGAGCGCGACGTAGACCTTCACCTTGTCGCCGCAGAGCGGGTTGTAGCCCTCGGCGAAGTGGTCGGCGCCGGCCAGCGGTCCGAAGTTCCGCGGCCGCTTGCAGTGGTCGAGGATGACCTCCTGATAGAGATCGGTGAGCTCCGACATGGCGGTTCTTAGGCGAAGAGGCGTTGCGCCTTGCGCACCGCGGCGGTGAGGACGTCGACCTCCTCGCGCGTGTTGTAGACGGCGAACGAGGCGCGCGCGGTGGCGGCGACGCCGAAGCGCTCCATCAGCGGCTGCGCGCAGTGGTGGCCGGCGCGCACGGCGACTCCCTCGCTGTCGAGGATGGTGCCGACGTCGTGCGCGTGCACGCCTGCGACGAGGAACGACAGCACCGACGCCTTGTGGCGCGCGGTGCCGATGAGGCGCACGCCGGGAATGGCGGCCAGCGATTCGGTGGCGTGCGCGAGCAGGTCGTGCTCGTGCGCCGCCACCGCCTCGCGCGGCAGCGAGTCGAGCCAGTCGAGCGCGGCGGCGAGGCCGACGGCGCCGACGATGTGCGGCGTGCCGGCCTCGAAGCGCGCCGGCGGCGGCGCGTAGTCGGTCCTGGCGAAGGAGACATGGAGGATCATGTCGCCGCCGCCCTGCCAGGGCGGCATTTCGGCGAGCAGCTCCTTCCTTCCCCACAGCGCGCCGATGCCGGTGGGGCCGTACACCTTGTGCCCCGAGAAGGTGTAGAAGTCGCAGCCCAGCGCCTGCACGTCGATGCGCAGGTGCGGCGCCGCCTGCGCGCCGTCGACGACCACCGCGGCGCCAACCGCGTGCGCGAGGCGCGAGACCTCGGCGATCGGGTTGATGGTGCCGAGCGCGTTGGAGACGTGCACCAGCGCCACGACGCGGGTCTTCGGCGAGAGCAGGCGATCGAGCTCGTCCATGCGCAGCTCGCCGCGCTCGTCGACCGGCGCCACGACCAGCTTGGCGCCCGTCGCCTCGCAGACCATCTGCCAGGGCACGATGTTGGAGTGGTGCTCCATCTCGGTGAGCAGCACCTCGTCGCCAGGGCGGAGACGCGGCCGCGCGAAGCACCAGGCGACGAGGTTCAGCCCCTCGGTGGCGCTGCGCGTGAACACGACGTCCGCGGGATCGGCAGCGCCGAGGAAGCGCGCCACCCGCTCGCGCGCCGCCTCGTAGGCGCCGGTGGCGCGCTGCGACAGTGTGTGCACGCCGCGGTGCACATTGGCGTAGCTCTCGCGATAGAAGCGCGCCTCCGCCTCGATCACCGGCTCGGGCTTCTGCGCCGAGGCGGCGCTGTCGAGGTAGACGAGAGGTTTGTTGTTGACGCGCGTCCGCAGGATCGGGAACTGCGCGCGCACCGCCGCGACGTCGAGCGCCGGGGCGGTGGTAACGGTGGTGGTCATGAGAAGGGGCGGGCGGTGGCGCCCCCTGCCCCTGGAGGGGCAGGGGGTCGGGGGGTGAGGGGTGGAATGGTCACAGCGCCTGCCGCACGACGTCGCCCTTCGGCAGCCGCGCCAGCAGCAGCTCCTCGAGGTCGTGGCGCACCGCCGGCGCCTTGATGCGGTCGATGACGTCGCGCGCGAAGGCGTAGGTGAGCAGGCTCTTCGCCGCCTCCTCGCCGATGCCGCGCGAGCGCAGGTAGAAGACGGCGTCGTCGTCGAGCTGCCCCACCGTCGAGCCGTGCGTGCATTTCACGTCGTCGGCGAAGATGCGCAGCTGCGGGTTGGTGTTGACCAGCGCCTCGTTGCTGAGCAGCAGGTTGCGGTTGGTCTGCTTGGCGTCGGTCTTCTGCGCCCCCGGCAGCACGTGAATGAGTCCGTTGAAGACGGCCCGCGAGCGGTCCTCGAGGATGCCCTTGTAGAGCTCGTGGCTGCCGCAGTGCGGGGCGCGGTGCTCGACGTACATCTGGTGGTCGACGTGCTGGCGGCCGCGCGTCAGGTAGAGGCCGTTCAAGATGGCGTCGACGCCCTCGCCGGCGAGCACCGCGCGCACGTCCTGGCGCACCAGGCTGCCGCCGGTGACGACCGAGTACGAGGTGGGATGGGCGCCGCGCTCGCAGTAGAGCTGCTGCAGCCCGACCTGCGCGTTGGTGGCGCCTTCTTGCGCCAGCCGGTAGTGGTCGATCACGGCGTCGGCGCCGACGACCAGCTCGGTCACCGGTACCGCAAGGGTCTCGCCCTCGCCAATGGTCGCGTAGCGCTCGACGAGCACGGCGCTGCTGTGCTCCTCGGCGACGACGAGGAGGCGCGGGTAGGAGATGCGCGCCTCGTCGGCGGTGGCGGTGGAGAGGAAGAGCACCTGCAGCGGCACCTCGCAGACGACGCCGCGCTCGACGTGGAGCAGCACGCCGTCCTCGAAGAGCGCCGTGTTGAGCGCGGCGAACGGCGCGTCGTCGAACGTGGCGTGGCGGCCGAGCAGCTCGACCGCCGGACCGCCGGCGTCGATCGCGTCACGCAGCGAGCCGAAGCGCACGCCCTGCGGCACAGCTTCGAGGTTCGACAGCTCCGGCGCCACCACACCGTCGACGACGACGAGGTGCGCGGTGCCGGCGTAGATCCACGGCGCCGCCTGCTCGGCGGTCACCTTGCGCGGCGCGGCGCGCACGAAGGCCGTGCGCGCCAGCGGCCCGACGTTGGTGAACCGCCACGCCTCCTGGCGCATGCTCGGGAAACCGAGCTCGGTGAAACGGACGAAGGCGCGGTCGCGCAGCGCGCACAACGCCGCCGGCTCATTGGCGCGCAGCTCCGTGCGCGCCACGAAGTCGTCGGCGTAAGGCTGCAGCGGACCGGCTGCCGGCGTGGCCGTGGGTACGGCGAGCGGGGCGACGGCAGTGGCCTCCGCGCTCACGCCCCCGCTCCCACCGGCGCCGCGCTCCCATCCGCCCGCGCCTCCTGCTCGAGCCAGCCGTAGCCCTTCTCCTCGAGCTCGAACGCCAGCTCCTTGCCGCCGCTGCGCACGATGCGCCCGTCGACGAGCACGTGCACGAAGTCGGGCACGATGTAGTTGAGCAGGCGCTGGTAGTGCGTGATCACGAGGAAAGCGCGCTCGGGCCCGCGCAGCGCGTTGACGCCGTCGGCGACGATGCGCAGCGCGTCGATGTCGAGCCCGGAGTCCGTCTCGTCGAGGATGGCGAGCGTCGGGTCGAGCACCGCCATGTGGAAGATCTCGTTGCGCTTCTTCTCGCCGCCCGAGAACCCCTCGTTGACGGGCCGCTGCAAGAGCGACTCGTCCATCTTCACCAGCTTCATCTTCTCGCGCACCAGGCGCAGGAAGTCGACGGCGTCGAGCTCGGGTTGCCCGCGGTGCCGGCGCACTGCGTTGAGCGCCGCCTTCAGGAAGTAGGTGTTGGAGACGCCGGGGATCTCGACCGGGTACTGGAAGGCGAGGAAGATCCCCTCGCGGGCGCGGTCTTCGGGCGCCATCTCCAGCAGGTCCTCGCCTCCGTACAGCACGCGGCCGTCGGTGACGTCGTACTCGTCGCGGCCGGCGAGCACCTGCGCCAGCGTGCTCTTGCCCGAGCCGTTGGGGCCCATGATGGCGTGCACCTCGCCGGGGCGGATCTGCAGCGTGATGCCGCGCAGGATCTCGTTGCCCTCGACCGAGGCGTGAAGGTTCTGGATATCGAGCATGACTTAACCAACGCTCCCTTCGAGACTCACTTCGAGCAGCTTCTGCGCCTCGACCGCGAACTCCATCGGCAGCTCGCGGAAGACCTCCTTGCAGAAGCCGTTGACGATCAAGGACACGGCGGTCTCGGTGTCGAGGCCGCGGCTGTTGCAGTAGAAGATCTGCTCCTCGCCGATCTTGCTGGTCGACGCTTCGTGCTCCATCTGCGCCGTCGGGTTCTGCACGTCGATGTAGGGGAAGGTGTGCGCGCCGCAGTCCTGGCCGATGAGCATCGAGTCGCACTGCGAGAAGTTGCGCGCCCCGTGGGCGCCCTTCAAGATCTTCACCTGCCCGCGGTAGGTGTTCTGGCCGTGGCCGGCGGAGATCCCCTTGCTGACGATCGTCGACTTGGTGTTCTTGCCGACGTGGATCATCTTGGTGCCGGTGTCGGCCTGCTGCCAGCCGTTGGTCACCGCCACCGAGTAGAACTCGCCGGTGGTGTCGTCGCCGCGCAGGATGACGCTCGGATACTTCCAGGTGATCGCCGAGCCGGTCTCGACCTGCGTCCACGAGATCTTCGCGCCCTTGCCGGCCGCCAGGCCGCGCTTGGTGACGAAGTTGAAGATGCCGCCCTTGCCGGTCTCGGGGTCGCCGGGATACCAGTTCTGCACCGTCGAGTACTTGATGGTGGCGCGGTCGTGCGCGTAGAGCTCGACCACCGCGGCGTGGAGCTGGTTCTCGTCGCGCATCGGCGCCGTGCAGCCTTCGAGGTAGGAGACGGTGGCGCCCTCCTCGGCGACGATCAGCGTGCGCTCGAATTGCCCGGTGTTCTTGGCGTTGATGCGGAAGTAGGTCGAGAGCTCCATTGGGCAGCGCACGCCCTTGGGCACGAAGACGAACGAGCCGTCGGAGAACACCGCGGAGTTGAGGGCGGCAAAGAAGTTGTCGTTGGGCGGCACCACCGAGCCGAGGTACTTCTTCACCAGCTCGGGGTGCTCGTGCACCGCCTCGGAGAAGGGCATGAACAGCACGCCCGCCTCCTTGAGCTTGGCCTTGAACGTGGTCGCCACCGAGACGCTGTCGAACACCGCATCCACGGCGACGCCGGCGAGCAGCGCCCGCTCCTGCAGCGGGATGCCGAGCTTCTCGTAGGTCTTCAGGATCTCGGGGTCGACCTCGTCGAGGCTCTTCGGCCCCTTCTTCGGCGGGCCGGCGAAGTAGGAGATCGCCTGGTAGTCGATCTTCGGGTAGTGGACGTTGGCCCAGGTGGGCTCGCTCATCTTCTGCCAGTGGCGGAAGGCGTTGAGCCGCCACTCGAGCAGCCACTCGGGCTCGCGCTTCTTCAGCGAGATGGCGCGGACGACGTCCTCGTCGAGGCCGGGAGGGAAGACCTCCTGCTCGACCAGCGTCTCGAACCCCGCCTGGTAGTCGCGCAGCGCGAGCTGCTCGATGGTTTCGGTTGCGGTCGTCGGCATTCTGGGTCTCCTGCGAGCCGCGCCTCAGGGCGCGGCGGCGGCGCGCTGGGCGCCGATCCGTACGAGCTGCTGCGGCACCTGTTGGTCGGCCATGTCCTGCAGCGTGATCTCCTGCAGCGCGCCGCGGATGGCGCGGTTGATCACCTGCCAGTTGGCCTGCACGGCGCAGCGCCCCTGCTGGATGCAGTCGTGCGGGCCGCCGTCGTCGATGCACTCGGTGATGGCGATCGGGCCCTCGAGCGAGCCGATCACCTCGGCGATGGTGATGCGGGCCGGCGGCCGCGACAGGCTGTAGCCGCCCTTCACCCCGCGGTGCGACGTAAGCAGCCCGTCGCGAGCTAGCAGCTTCAAGATCTTCGACACCGTCGGCAGCGGCAGCTGCGCCTCCGCCGCCAGCTCGGGCGCATTGAACTGGCGCTCCGCCTCCCCCGCCATGCGCGAGAGGAGCACGATGCCGTAGTCGGTCTGCTTGGTGATGCGCAGCATGTCAGGGGTGAAAACAAGAAACAGAACCGGAAAAGTCCTGTTTTCCGCATGATACCCGCATCGCGGGGGGTGTCAAGGCAGTCCCGCGGAGGCGAAACGAGGCGGCGCTACTCCTCCTCGTCCTCGCGCGTGCCCGGCGGTTCGGGGGCGAGGAGGACGGCGATCCAGCGCAGCTCGCGGCTGTTCTCGAAGACGATGCGGGCGATGACGGTGAGCGGCACGGAGAGGAGCAGGCCCACCGGGCCCCACACCCAGCCCCAGAAGAGCAGCGAGACGAAGACGACCAGCGGCGAAAGGCCCAATCGGCGACCGAAGAGCTGCGGCTCGAGGATGTTGCCCAGTCCGAGGTGGAGGGCGACGAAGAGCCCCGCGATGAGCAGCGTACGGCCGATGCCGAGGGTGAGCAGCGAGAGCAGGAGCGCCGGCACGGCGGCGATCACCGGTCCGATGTTGGGCACGTAGTTGAAGACGAAGGCGACGAGGCCCCAGAGCAGCGGGAAGTCGAGGCCGATCGCCCACACGCCGAGGCCGGTGAGGACACCCATCACCACCGACACCACCGTCTTCATCAACAGGTAGCGCTGCACCTCGAGGCGGATGCGGGCGTAGCGCCAGAGCGGCTGCACGCGGTTGCCGAGCGCCGCCTGCAGCTTGGCCGGGAAGATCGCCACCTCGAGGAGGATGAAGGCCATGATCGTCACCACCAGCAGGAGGCCGGTGGCGACCGAGACGACGCTCTTCAGCGTGCCGCCGATGAGGTCGACGATCGAGGCGGCGTCGAAGAGCCCCTCCTCCACCCAGCGCGCCGCCGGCATGCCACGCGACTCGCCCCAGGTGACGAGCTGGTCGAGCAGGCCGAGGAGCTGGTCGCGGTAGCGCGGTGCCGCCTCGATGAAGCTCGACACCGAGGTCGACACCAGCACGCCGACGAGCGTCAGCAGCGCGACGTTGGCGAGCACCGCCAGCACCACGGCGAGGCCGTGCGGCACGCGGCGGTCCTCGAGCCAGGTGAGCAGCGGCAGCGACAGCAGTGCCAGGAAGAACGCCGCCGCGATGGGCACCAGGATGGGCGCGCCGAGCTTGAGCCCGGCCACCACCACCACCAGGCTCGCCAGATTGAGCAGGTGCTGCGAGGGGCGGCCTGGTTCGACTCCGGCGTGATGGGGCTCGCGTCCGTGCGGCACAGTGCCGCCGGAGCTTACACCTGCGCCGCGGCCGGCTCGGGAACCGGCGCCGCGGCGGGCTCGCTCTGCGCCGCGCGCCGCCCCTCCTCGACGTCGACCCGCATCAGCAGCGCGCCGCCGACGAGGAAAAAGACGACGATGCCGAAGATCGCCGCCCGCGACGAGCCGGTGGCGCTGATCACGGCGGCGAACACCGCCGGTCCGAGGATGCCGGCGAACTTCTCGAACACCGAGAAGAAGCCGAAGAACTCCGACGAGCGCTGCGGCGGCACGAAGCTGGCGAAGAGCGAGCGCGAGAGCGCCTGCACGCCACCCTGCACCGTCGCGACCAGCATGCCGAGCACGACGAACCCCACGGCGCCGCGCACGAAGTAGCCGTAGGTGGAGATGGCGACGTAGATGGCGAGCCCGACGAGAAGCGCGCGCTTGGCGCCGATCTTGGCGCCCATCCAGCCGAAGAGGAAGGCGAACGGGAAGCCGACGAACTGCACGCCGACGATGGTGGCGATGATGACGGGCGCCGTGATCTTGAGGTCGGTCGCGAAGCTCGCCGCCATGCGCACGATGGTGCCGACGCCGTCCATGTAGATCGCCACCGCGACGAGCAGCAGGAACGCCTGCCGGTAGCGGCGCAGGTGGCGGAAGGTGTTGCCCAGCTCGCGCACGGCGACGACCGGCAGCCGCAGCAGCGGCACGCGCGGACCCGAGGCCGGCGGCTCGCTCACCCAGCGGAAGAGCGGCAGCGAGAAGACGGCCCACCAGACCGCGGTGAAGAGGAAGACGGCGCGCATGGCGGCGAAGGTGTCGGCGAAGCCGAAGCGCTGCGGCTTGGCGATGGCGACGAGACCGACGAGCAGCGCCAGCCCGCCGCCGAGGTAGCCGACGGCGTAGCCGGCCGAGGAGACGCGGTCCATCTCCGCCTCGCGCTCCGGTCCGCTCTTGTTGTGCACCACGTGCGGCAGCAGCGAGTCGTAGAAGACGAGGCTGCCGACGATGCCGATGTTGCCGAGCACGAAACAGGCCGAGGCGAGCTGCCACTGCCCCTGGTGCACCAGCGCCGTCGCCGCGGTGGCGAGGACGCCGAGGGCGAGGAAGCCGCCGAGCAGCGCCTTCTTCGCGCCCAGAGAGTCGGCGGCGACGCCGAGAAGCGGCGACAGCACGGCCACCACGACGAGCGCCACCGTGGTGGCGAGCGCGTGCCGCGCCGCCGCCACGCCGGGCGCCGCGCCGGCGGCGGCGAAGCGGTCGAAGAACACCGGATACACGGCGGTGACGACGATGGTGTAGAAGGCCGAGTTTGCCCAGTCGTAGAGCGCCCAGCCGACGAGCGGCTTGCTGCCCAACCCGACGCGAACGAGGACGCCGCTCATCGGGCGCCTGCCTTCGCCGCCGGCGCCGCGGGCGCCGCCGCCTTGGCGTCCATGCGGCCGCGCAGCTCGCGCCAGCGCTCGGCGTCGACGGCCCGCATCTTCCCCACCGGGATCAGGTGCTCGACGGGCGCGAACTCGTCGCGCAGCGGCTCGCCCACCGGCAAGTCCGCGGTCGGCACCTCGAGCGCCAGCATCGACCGCAGCGACGGCTCGAACTTCCAGCGCGCGTCGAGCTCGCGAGCCCGGGCCTGCAGGTCGGGCAGGTAGCCCGCGGCGCCCGGTCCGGCGATCACCAGCACGTTGCTCGTGCCGCGAGCGTAGAAGGCGCGGACGGCGGGGAACGAGCGGCGCACGGTGCTGAAGATGGCGCGCGAGAACTCGTCGTCGAGCCCCGCCGCCAGGTTGAAAGCGAAGACGCCGTCGGCGGTGAGGTGGCGCCCCACCTCGCCCATGAACTCGGCGGTCGTGAGGTGGAAGGGCACCGAGAGCCCGACATAGGTGTCGGCGAGGATGAAGTCCCAACGGTCGCCGCTGTTGGCGAGGAACCGCCGCGCGTCGTCGACGTGGACGCGCGAGCGCGGACCGTCCTGGAAACCGAAGAAGCGGCGCGCCAGCCGCGGCACCTCGGGGTCGACGTCCACGTAGTCGACCTCGAGCCCCGCGATGCGCCGCTGCAGGTAGATGCCGATGCTCCCCGAGCCCATGCCGAGCATCAGCGCCCTCCGCATGCGCGGCGCGAACAGCGCGGTCAGCGCCACGGACCGCGCGTAGCCGAGGCCCGGCTCGCCGGTCGCCCGGATGACCGCGCTGTGCAGTGTGCCGTTGCTGGTGAGGAAGCGGCGGTCATCGACGTCGCCGACGGCGAGCGTCTGGTAGGGCGTGATGCCCGAGTAGACGGTGAGCGGCGGCAGCGGCGGCGGCCGCACGCCCTCGACCGCGGCGGCGACGAGCAGCGTGGCGGCGAGGGCGTAGCTCCACCGTTGGCGGCTATCTCGGCGGCGCGTCGAGCCCGCCATCGCCACCAGGCCGGTGAGCGTCGTGATCGCGACCAGCAGCGCCAGCAACGGCTGAAGCTGCAGCAGCGGGATGAGCACGAAGGTGCAGCCGAGGGTGCCGACCAGGCTGCCGGCCGTGGAGAGCGCGAAGAGGCGGCCGGCGGTGTCGCCCAGCGCGGCGAGGTCGCGCGCCGCCAGCCGGATCGCGTAGGGCGAGACGGTCGCGAGCAGCAGGCTCGCCGGCCCGAACAGCAGCGTCGCGGCGATGAGAGTGCCGGCCGGCGAGCCGCCCGTCCAGCGCCCCAGCGCGCCGACCAGCGGGCCGCCGGCGAAGAGCAGCAACGCCTGTGACAGCGCGGCGAGCAGCACCAAGCGGCCGAGCGCCTGGAGCGACGGCTCGCGGTCGGCGAGCCGGCCGCCCAGCCGGTAGCCGACAGCCAGCGCCGCTAAGAAGACGCTGATGATCGATCCCCACACGTAGACGCTGTTGCCGAACGCCGGCGCCAGCACGCGGCTGGCGAGGATCTCGAGCGCCATGATCACCGCGCCGCAGGCGGCGACGACCCAATAGAAGCGGAGACGCGCCAGCCACTCGCGGCGGCCGCTCGCGGCGCCTGTCGCGACCGCAGCGGCCGCGGTGCGCGCCGCGAGGGCCTCGCTCAAGCGCGCGCGCCCGCGCGGTGCGCGTCGACGAGCTGCTCGACCACGGCGGGCTCGGCCAGCGTCGTGATGTCGCCCAGCTCCTCGTACTCGCCGGCGGCGATCTTGCGGAGGATGCGGCGCATGATCTTCCCCGAACGCGTCTTCGGCAGCCCCGGGGTCACTTGAATGCGGTCGGGCGTGGCGATGGGACCAATCGCGTGGCGCACCTGCTCCTTGAGCGCGCCCACGAGCTCCTCGGCGTCCCACGACTCCGCCTCCGGCTTGCAGATCACGTAGGCGTAGATGCCCGTCCCCTTGATGTCGTGCGGGAACCCTACCACCGCCGCCTCGGCGACCAGCGGGTGCGCGACCAGCGCGCTCTCGATCTCGGCGGTGCCGAGGCGGTGGCCGGAGACGTTGAGCACGTCGTCGACGCGGCCGGTGATCCAGTAGTAGCCGTCCTCGTCGCGCGTGCAGCCGTCGCCGGTGAAGTAAAGGCCGGGGAAGCGGCTGAAGTAGGTGTCGCGGAAGCGCTGGTGGTCGCCGTAGATGGTGCGCGCCTGCCCGGGCCACGGGCGCCGCAAGCAGAGGTTGCCCTTCGCCGGGTTGCCCGCGATCTCCTTGCCGTCGTCGTCCACGAGCACCGGGTCGACGCCGAAGAAGGGCAGCGTCGCCGAGCCGGGCTTGGGCGCGATGGCGCCTGGCAGCGGCGTGATCATGATGCCGCCGGTCTCCGTCTGCCACCAAGTGTCCACGACGGCGCAGCGGCCGTCGCCCACCACATCGTGATACCAGCGCCAGACCTCGGGGTTGATCGGCTCGCCGACGGTGCCGAGGATGCGCAGCGACTCCCGCGACCAGCGCTTCACCGGCTCGTCGCCGGCGCGTGCGATGGCGCGGATGGCGGTGGGCGCGGTGTAGAAGATGGTGATGCCGAGCTCGTCGACCATCCGCCAGTACCGGCCGGCGTCGGGATAGAGCGGCGTCGACTCGAACATCACCGTCGTGGCGCCGTTGCACAGCGGGCCGTAGAGGATGTAGCTGTGCCCGGTGACCCAGCCGACGTCGGCGACGCAGGCGTAGACGTCGTCGTCGTGATAGTCGAAGACCAGCTTGTGGGTGAGCGCGGCGTGCAGCAGGTAGCCCGCCGTCGTGTGCAACACGCCCTTCGGCTTCCCCGTCGAGCCCGAGGTGTAGAGCACGTAGAGCGGGTCTTCGGCGCTCATCCACTCGGTGGGCGCGTACGGACGCTCGCGCACCACCTCGTCGGCGAGCCAGAGGTCGCGGCCCTCGCGCATCGCCACTCGGGCGCCGGTGCGGCGCACGACCAAGACGTGCTCGACGAACTCGAGGCCGGCGATCGCCTGGTCGCTGGTTTCTTTCAGCGGGATCTTCTTGCCGCCGCGCAGCCCCTCGTCGGCGGTGATCAGCAGCTTGCAGTGCGCGTCGAGGATGCGGTCGCGCAAGCTCTCGGCCGAGAAGCCGGCGAAAACCACCGAGTGGATGGCGCCGATGCGCGCGCAGGCGAGCATCGAGTACGCCAGCTCGGGCACCATCGGCAGGTAGATGCAGACCCGGTCGCCCTTCTTGACCCCCAGCCGCCGCAGCACGTTGGCGACGCGGCCGACCTCGCGATAGAGCTGCCGGTAAGTGATCCGCTCGTACTCGCCCGCCTCGTCCTTTGCCCAGATGATCGCCGTCTTGTCGCCGCGCGTCGCGAGATGACGGTCGACGCAGTTGTAACAGGCGTTCAGCCGCCCGCCGAGGAACCAGCCGAAGTCGACCTCATGGAAGTCGCCGTCTGTGACGGTGTGGAACGGATGGAACCAGGTGAGCAACTCCGCCTGCTTGCCCCAGAAGCCGGCAGGGTCCGCGAGCGACGCGCGGTGCAGACGTTGGTACTCCTCGGGCGATCCCACGGCCGCGCCCTTGGCGATCTTTTCCTTGACGGGGAGCGCTTCGATGGCTTGGCTGGCCTCGGACACGTCCGCCTCCTTCCCGACTACGCCAACGGTAGCAGGACGGGGCGGGCCCGGAGCCGCTCGGGCGGCTACGGCAGCGCGGCGATCAGCTGCTTCACGTTCGGCACTCCGATGCCGGTGACGAGGTCGTGCCCGGCGCCCGCCGCGAACGCCCCATTGCTGCCGTTCTTGATGTCGCGGAAGCTGGGAGTGCCTATCAGCGGATAGAGCAGCGGGTTCAGAAACGGCAACATCGGCTTGCTCGCTTGCACGCGCGCCTCGTTCATGAGTGCGCAGAACCCCGCCCAGACCGGCGCGCTCCAGCTCGTGCCACCGATCTGCTGCACGGTGCCGCCGAGAACGACGAGAGCACCCGTATTGGGGTCGGCGGCGAGGCTCACGTCGGGAACCAGCCGTTCGGTCCCCGGCGGGATGCCCGCGCCCTTCTGCCATGACGGGCGCGAGAAGAATATGCTCTTGCCGCCGCCGCTGTTCGTCCACGCCGTCTCGCTCGTCACCGTTCCGTTGGCGGCGAGCTTGAGCGTCGTCCCGCCGACGCCGATCACGCTCGGGTCGGACGACTCGTACTCGACCTGGGTAGGCCCGGTGGGGCTCTGCCCCGTGTCGTCGGGGTTCGAGCCGGCATCGCCGCTGGAGACAAACACGTTGACGCCGGCCGCCGCCAGCCGCAGGAACTTCGCGTGTTGGGTCGCCACCTCGCCGTTCGGGCCGCCCATGAAGGTCTCCCCCAACCCGAGGCTGATCGAGAGTTGCCGCATTCCGGGACGCGTCGGGAGGTCGGCGAGGATGCGGTCGAGCGCCAAGTCGAGGTCCACGAAGCGCAGCGAGCCGCTCGCGTAGACCCGCACCTTGGCGCCCGGGGCGATGCCGCTCGCCCACTCGACGTCGAGCGACTCCTCGCCTGTCGGTGGCGGCAGATTCACGTTCCTCACGTTGACCTTCTGCACGCGGGAGATCGTCCCGGCGATCTGGTTCGCCTTCCAGAACGCCTTTACGTCGGCGTTGTTTGGAAAGGTGTCGATGAGGATCGCGATCGTCTGTCCGTTGCCGGAAACGCCCAAGGCATCGGCGCCGTAGGCCTTGAGCACCTCCGAGACGAGGTAGGGCGGTGCATTCTGCACGTTGGGGGTGGCGGCGGCTGCCGTCAGTGCCGAGCCCTCTGGTTGCGCCGGCCTCACGAGCCCGGCCCGGTTGTTGCCCGCGGGCGCGCACCTGCGGCTGTTCTTGCGCGCCTGCCGGAAGGGCTGCAGGCCAATGATGGCGTGCACGCTCTTCGCGACCTCGGCCGGGAGGCTCGGTGGGTTCCGGGCCGCTGTGTAGGTGATCCCCTCCTTCGTCACGCGCACCATGTCGACGCCGAGACTCTTCTCGATTTGGTCGATCGGCGCGCGCGCGTAGACGCTCGTTGCATCGGGGGTCTCGTGGGTGATCTCGAACCCCTGGCCGCGCAGCCAAGTCACGAGGGCGTCCTTGTCGGTTGAGCTCGCCGCGTACTTGCCCTGCAACTCCTCGGGCGAGACTACTTCCCCACGCGCGACGCGATCCTCGAGCTCCTGCTGCGCCGCGGGTGAGATCGCCAGAGAGAAGAGAACCGTCATCTTGGCGTCCTTGTGCTCGGCCGCCGCCGCGTTGATCATCAGTCCGTCGTGTACGAGCCCCAGACCTTCCTGCTCCTTCGGGAGCGGAGTCACACTGTCCACGAACACCTTGCGCTCGGCCATGGGTCACCTCCTCATCCCGATGAGACGGACACGCCCGACCTTTTTCCGGCCGGGCGTGTGCAAGACCGAGGCGACGGCCCAGAGGCCGCCGCAGCGCGCGATCTACCGATTCTTCGCCGGCGAAGCCACGCTCGCCGGCTTCGGCGGCACCGGGAACCCTCGCTCTTCGAGCAGCGCCGAGACCTCGGGGTCGCGGCCGCGGAACTCGCGGTAGAGCTCGGCCTGGTCCTTGGAGTCGCCGGCGGCGAGCATCGCCTTCATCTTCGCCGCCACCTTCGGGCTCCACACGTCGCCGGTCTCCTTGAAGGCCTGCCAGCCGTCGGCAGCCATGGTGTCCGACCAGAGGTAGCTGTAGTAGCCGGCGGCGTAGCCCTCGCCGGTGAAGAGATGGTTGAACTGCGGCACGCGGTGGCGCATGGCGATTTCTTTCGGCATGCCGATGCGGGCGAGGTCCTCGCGCTCGAAGGCGTCGGGGTCGACCTTGCCGTCGGGCAGGCTGTGGAGGTCCATGTCGACGATGGCCGCCGAGAGGTACTCGGCGGTGACGTAGCCCTGGTTGAAGGTGCGCGAGCGCTGCACCTTCTCGACCAGCGCCTTGGGCATCGGCGCGCCGGTCTGGGAGTGGCGCGCGTAGCGGTCGAGCACCTCCGGCGTCAGCACCCAGTGCTCGTGCACCTGCGACGGGAACTCGACGAAGTCAGTCGCCGTGTTGGTGCCGGCGAGGCTCTGGTAGGTGACGTTGCTCAGCAGGTCGTGGATGGCGTGGCCGAACTCGTGGAAGAGCGTCTCGGCGTCGTCGAGCGAGATGAGCACCTTCTCGCCCGGCTTGCCCTTGACGAAGTTGTTGTTGTTCGACACCAGCGGCAGGATGTGGCCGCCGAAGTTGGCCTGCTGGCGGTAGGCGTTCTCCCAGGCCCCCGAGCCCTTGCCGGGGCGCGCGAAATAGTCGCCGTAGAAGAGGCCGATGACCTTTTCGCCATCCTTCACCTGCCACACGCGCACGTCGGGGTGGAAGACCGGCACCTTGCCGGTGATCTCGGTGAGCGTGAGGCCGTAGACCTTGTTGGCCATGAACATCGAGGCCTGGATCATGCTCTCGAGGTTGAAGTAGGGCTTGAGCTCGTTCTGGTCGACGTCGTACTTCGCCTTCCTCACCTTCTCGGCGTAGTAGAGGTAGTCCCAGGGCTCGATGGTGATGCCCGGCGTCTCCTTCTGCGCGATGGCCTGCAGGTCGGCGACCTCTTCATGCACGCGCTCTACCGTCGGCTTCCACACCGTCTCCATCAGCGCGCGGGCGCGCTCGGGCGTCGCCGCCATGGTGTTGGAGAGCTTCCACGCCGCGTAGTTGGGGTAACCCAACAAATGCGCCTTCTCGGCGCGCAGCGGCAGGATCTTGGCGACCGTGGCGTTGGTGTCGTTCTGGTTGCCGTTGTCGCCGCGGTTCTTGAACGCCTTCCACACCTTCTCGCGCAGGTCGCGGCGCGAGGAGTAGGTGAGGAACGGGTCGACCACCGAGCGGGTGTTGACGACCGCCCACTTGCCCTCGAGCTTGCGCTCCTCGGCGGCGGCCTTGAGGCCGTCGATCACCCCCTCCGGCAGCCCGGCGAGGTCGGCCCGGGAGTCGAGCACGATCCAGCTGTCCTCGTCGTTGAGGACCTTCTGGCCGAAGTCGGTGTAGAGGCCGGCGAGCTCCTGGTTGATGGCGGAGAGGCGTTCCTTCTCCTTGGGACCGAGCTTGGCGCCCAGGCGCGAGAAGTTGTTGTAGGTGCGCCAGAGGAGGCGCTGCTGCTCGGGCGTCAGCTTCGCCTTCTCGGGCGAGCTCCACACCGTCTCGATGCGCGCGAAGAGCGCGCTGTCGAGGAGGATCTCGTCGCCGGCGGCGGCGAGCTTCGGCGCCCAGTCGCGCTCGACCTGCTGGAAGGCCTCGTCCTTCAAGTTGCCCGACCAGACGCCGAACATCGACGAGACGCGCTGGTAGGTCGAGCCGGCGCGCTCGAGCGCCTCGATGGTGTTGGCGAAGGTGGGCGGCTCGGGGTTGGCCTTGATCGCCGCGATGTCGGCGCGGCGCTCGGCGAGCGACGCCTCGAGCGCGGCCGGGAACAGCTCCGGCTTGATCTTGTCGAAGGGCGGCACGCCGCCGTAGTCGCCCGCCCACGGGGCGAGCAGCGGATTCTGCGCGGTGGGGGCGGCGGGCGGCGCGTCGGCGGCCGAGACCATGGCCGGCATCATGGCGCAGAGAAGCAGTGAGGAGGCGAGGGCGATCCGCATGGGTCGGGTCATCTCCGTCGGGACGGACGTTTCGGAGGCGCGGGCGTTCGGGATCGCCCAGGCGAGATACGGAGTGGGAGAGCGGAGGTTGCCTCCGCCCGCAGGAGAACAAGCGCGAGACGAGGGCATTCTATTTCCTCGGCCGACGCAGCTCGCCCGAGCCCGCGGCGCCGCCCGCGTCATCCCGGGACCCCGTGAGCCGCTTGGCGCCGACTCTGCGCTCTCTTAGGATGGACCTCAGGCGTTCTTTCCCGCGATCCAGATCACATCCCAGAGAGGAGAGAGCTCATGCTGCCCTTCGCCCGCACCCGCGCTGCCCGCGTGCTCGTCGCCGCCGCCTTCGCGCTTCTCGTTGCCGGCGCCGCGCGCGCGCAGCCCTTCGACGCCTGGTTCGTGCTCACCGGCCAGCCCACCAATGGGTGGATCAACATCTCCGACAGCGGCAGCCTCGACCTCAGCGGCGACGTCACCATCGAGGCGTGGGTGGCGATCAGCAACAGCGCCTCCGGCGAGGACTGCCGCAGCATCGCCGGCAAGGACTTCACGACGGCGTGGTGGGTGGGCCAGTGCAACGTCGGCGGCCAGCCGACGCTGCGGTCGTATCTCAAGGGCTCCGGCTCGGCACGCAACGGCGGCATCATCCCGCGCGGCGTGTGGACTCACGTCGCGGTCACTTTCGACGGCAGCACCCGCCGTCACTACATCAACGGCGAGTTGGCGGCGTCGTTCGCCGAGACCGGCCCGCTGCCGACCAACAACCAGCCCATCCAGATCGGCAGCGACGTCGCCTGGGTGCACTCGCCCAGCGGCTCGATCGACGAGCTGCGGCTGTGGAACGTCGCCCGCACGACCGACCAGATCCGCGCGAACCTCAACAAGAGGATCACCGCCCAGCCCGGCCTGGTCGCGCGTTGGACGCTCGACGCCACCGCCAACGACTCGGTGGGCGGCCACAACGGCACCGTGCAAGGCGCCGGCACCGGTTTCCTCACCTTCGCGGCGGGTCCGCACTGCACGAGCAGCACGGTCGCCGCGCTCTGCCTGCAGAGCCGCTTCGCGATCACCACCAAGTGGCGCACCAACCCGACGCCGGGGACGCCGACCGACGGCAACGGCTCGGTCGTGGTCGCCGGGCCCAACTCGGGCATCTTCTGGTTCTTCTCGAGCGACAACTGGGAAGTGATGGTCAAGGCGCTCAACGCCTGCGGCCTCAACAGCCGCTACTGGATCTTCTCGGCGGCGACGACGAACGTCTTCTACCGCATGGAGGTGTTCGACAGCCTCCGCTTCGAGAACAAGATCTACTTCAACTACCCCGGTCCGCCGGCGCCGGCGGTGACCGACACCGACGCCTTCGCCACCTGTCCGTAGCGCGCACCGAGCCGCCGGCTAGCATGCGCACGTGCGCCGGCGGCTCGCCGCGGTCTGCGGTTGCTTGCTCCTCCTCCTCGCGTCGCTGTCAGCGGCGGCGCGCGCCGCGTCGACGCCACGGCTCGACATCCAGGCGCCGCCGTCGCTGATCGGCGCGGCGACGGAGCTGCGCTGGTCGAAGCAGGACTGGGGGCCGGTGATGGAGCTCGTGGGGTTGGCGGATGCGGGCGCGCCGATCCACGTGCTGCTGGTGCCGGAGGAAGCGCCGCTGTCGCAGCGGACGCCGCGGTGGATCGACGGTTTCGCGGTGGCGGAGCAGGACACGGTGGTGCTGTTCCCGGGGCGGGTGCTGTCGTATCCGCACGACTCGCTGGCGGCGTTGCTGCGCCACGAGGTGACGCACGTGCTGCTGTCGCGCGCGGCGGGAGGCAAGGACCTGCCGCGCTGGTTTCAGGAGGGAGTCGCACTCCACGCGGCGCGGGCGTGGGAGCTCGAGGACCGCGAGCGGCTGCTGCTCGGCGGCATCAGCGGCGTGCCGCCAGGGACGGCGGCGCTGCGGCGGGCGTTCGAAGGCGAGGGCTACTCGATCGAGACCGCCTACGCCATCGCCGGCGCGCTGGTGCAGGAGCTCGTGGACGTGCACGGGCGCGAGGTGATCGGGCACATCGCCCATGAAGTGGCGCGCGGCGAGAGCTTCGAGGCGGCGTTTCGCGCCGCCACCGGCGGCGGGCTCGGCGACTTCGAGGCGGCGTTCTGGCGGCGCTTCCGCTGGCGCTACCGGTGGGTGCCCTTCCTCACCAGCGGCGCCACGCTGTGGATGGGCGTCACCGCGCTGGCGCTGCTCGCCATGGCCCGGCGCCGGCAGCGCGACGCCGCGATCCGCCGCCGCTGGGACGAGGAGGAACGGCTGGCCATCGCGGCTGCGCACCGCGAGATCGCTGCGGCAAGCGACGACGACCTCGTCTCGCCGTGGGGACCGCACTGAACGAGCCCGGCCCGTGCCACGCTCGCGGGACTACTCGACCGTGAGCTCCAACAGCTCGACCGGCAGCGAGGACGCCAGCGCGACGTCGATTCCTCCGGGAGCGGTGGGAGACCCCGCGTGGTTGATCGTCGAGGTGCTGATGGCGGCGCCGATCCCTCCCGCGGTGGGAGCGAAGACGCGGATCTGGTTGGTCCCGGAGTCCGATACATAGAGCAGGTTGTTGGCGTCGAACGCGGTGTAGTAATCCAGGGCGGGCGGGCTGGTGACGTTCGAGCCCACCAGCGTTATCTGGCACGAGCCGTTCATCGAGAACAGGGTGAACGCCGGCCCGTCGCAGCCGACGGCGACCAGCGAGCCGTCCGCCGTGATGGCGCCGTAGCGCGGCTGGGTGGACGTGGTCCCCGTGTTGGTCGCCGTGATCGTGCCGCCGGCGCTCACCGTGAAGGCCTGGACGGTCGAGGCGCTGCCCAGCGCCGCGAAGCCGCAGTTGTTGGGAGCGATGCGAATGCCGCGAGCGAGAGGCACGGTGATGGTGTTGACGGCGGTCGTCCCCGGGATCCGCGCGGTGAGCGGGAAGCAACCGACGTTGTTCGAGAGCGTGCCGGTGACGCAGAGGTGGGTGCCGGCTCCGGCGCCGATGACAGCGGCATCGCGCAGCTGGCTGAAACCGGTGAGCGCGACGCTGCCGGCGTTGGCGACGGTAGGCGAGCCGCCACCCGCCGTGCACGACACCGTGAGGGTGACCACGCTCGACCCGACGGCGAGCGGCACGTAGAGCGCGCCGCCGTCGGGCGCCCAGGCGAGCGACTGCGTACCGGCGCCGGTGGCGAACGGCGAGCCGGGAGCCGGGTGCAAGCCGCCGGCCGCGTCGATGACGAAGATGGAGACGTTGTCGCTGCCGCTGTGCGTCTGGGCGACCATCGAGCAGCCGGGAGAGGTCGACTGGAACACCCGCACCTGGTTGAGCAGCCCGCCGGTCGTGGCGCCGCCGTCGGTCGCCGCGGTGCCGTAGGTCATGGTGGGGTTGCTGAAGGCGGCGTTGATGAGCACGTCAGGGGTGTCGTTGGAGCCCGCGTAGACGCGGGTCTGGGCCCTGGCCGCGGAGCCGTGCAGCGCCGCGAGCAGGGTGCAGGCGACGAGGGGCAACAACAAGAGCAACCGGCCAACGGCTCGCGTCCGCATCATGAAGCTCCTTCGTCGGAGGATTTGAAATGCACCCTATCAGACCTTTCACCGCCGCAGCCGGCAATGCGACGGGGATCGACTCAACCCGCGGCGGCGGGCAGTCGCAGCAGGGCGCGGCAGCCGGCACGGTCGTCGCGGTTGTCGAGCGTCAGCGTGCCGCCGTGCGCCTCGGCGATCTGGCGCGACAGGGCGAGACCGATGCCGGTGCCGCCGGGCTTGGTGGTGAAGAAGGGCACGAACAGGTTCGCCGACACCGGCAGCCCCGGCCCTTCGTCATCCACCCACAGCTCGACGCCGTCGCCGCGCGCCTCCCAGCCGACGCGCACGCCGCCGCCGGTCTCGAGCGCCGCGTCGGCGGCGTTGCGCACGAGGTTGATGAGGAGCTGCTCGAGCTGTCCGGGGTCGGCTTCCACCGGCACGTCGGGCCCCGGCACCACCGTCACCACGAGCCGCGTCTCCAGCGCCGCGGCGCGCGCGCAGAGCTCGCGCAGCCGCACCGGCTCCAGCCGCGGCGGCGGCAGCTGCGCCAGCCGCGAGTAGCCGGCGAGGAAACGCGACAGGCTCGCCGCGCGCTGCTCGATCACCGCCAGGCCGCGCGCCAGGTCCTCGTCGCGGTCCTCGGGCGGCGGCCGCCGCTCGAGGATGCGCTGCAGCGTCGCCGCCATCGACTTGATAGGGGCCAGCGAGTTGTTGAGCTCGTGCCCGAGCACACGGATGAGCCGCTGCCACGCCTTGCGCTCCTCCTCGCGCAGCGCGTGCGAGAGGTCGGCGACGACGAGCAGCCGCTGCGGCAGCCCCTCCTCGCGGAACGAGCTGCGGCGCACGCCCCAGGTGCCCCAGCCGCCGGGGAAGAGCCGCTCGATCGTCTGGTTGGCCGGCCCCTCGAGCGCGTCGGCGAGGCCCAGCTCCGATGCCGGCCGTCCGATCAGCCGCCGCGCGGGTTGCGCGAGCAGCAGCTCGCCGGCGCGGTTGACGAGGCGCAGCCGCCCCGCGGGGTCGAAGGCGAACACCGACACGTCGATGCTCGCCATCACCCGCCGCAACAGCGCGCTCGCCTCGAGCGCCCCGAGCCGCTGCGTCTTCAGCGTCTCGGCGAGGTCGTTGAGCTCGCGAAACACCGCGTCGAGCGCGTCCCCCGGCGGGCCGCGCCGCGCGCGAATCGCGAAATCCTCCCGCCGCAACGCCTCCAGCAAGTTGGCCACGGTACGCAAGGTGTAGGCAACCCGCTCCCGCAACAGCCACGCGAGCCCGCCCCACGCCGCCAGCAGGATCGCGGTGACTACGACCTGCGAAGTGCGGCTCCACGATCCCACCCACAACAGCACCAGCGCCGCCACCAGCCCCGGCGCCCCCGCGCCGAGCGCGAAGAGCAACAACCGGTTCTCGTAGCGCAGGCGCTTCACAATGCTTCGCCACGTCGCCACCACGTGTCCGGGTGGCGCTTGCCGTGTAGAACACGGAGAATCACGACCTCCTCATCCTCAGGCAAGTAGTAGACGAGTACGGAAAGACCGGCATGACAGCTCGTCGAACCTTCCCCCTCACGATTGGAAACGCTCGCGGGTAACGGCTGATCAGTGAGAGGGTGGCTGCGAGCTCGGCTGCAAAGTGCGACTCGAGGGTCTAGCGACTGCGTGGCATACCAACGGCGCGCCTCTTCGACGTCGCGGCGAGCGATGCCGCGATAGCGGAGCTTCAGGTGCGCGGGCGACGAATCCAGTCGAGCAACTCCTCGCCCGGCAAGGCTCCCGCGGGGTCGCGCTCGTGCTCCGCGACAGCCTCGGCGACCAATGGCCAATGCCAATCAGGAATGCTCGCTGCGTCGGCCTCGCCGCTGCTCTCCCACAGCTCCGCGGCAAGCTCGCGGCGCTCTTCCGGTGAGAGCTCTTCGAGCGCCCGAGCCTTGATCTCCGATTTGGTCATGAGCGCAGTGTACGCTCGTCCGAACCCGCGTCAAGGCGCATCGCCCTCCGCGCTCAACCGCAATGGGTGACTCGTGGTGCGCCCGTCATCGGCCGGACGAGCGACGGCGGATGGCCGCAAACTCTGATACCAGGTCGCTGCGCCCCAAGGCCTCTTCCAAGAGCCCGTAGCACGGACGGGCGGTCGAGCACCGCCGCGAGTGCCTTTAGAAGGTCAGCGATCGCTGGATCGATCGGCACGGCGCAGCAACTCGGCGAGCCTCACGTGAGCGGCGAGGTCAGCGCTGCGGTCAGCCGGCGTGGGCCAATCCGGGTGCAGTGCGACGACGTGACGCCGGAGCTCGTCGGCGATGCGCAGACCTTCGGCGGGACCGAGACGGCGGATGCGCTCCGCCCAATACCGATCCTTCGCGGCGCGCACTGCCTCCCAGTCGCGAGCCATGTAGGCCTGGATGTCGCGCGTGATCACGCCGACATTGTAAGTCCACCGCAGCCAGTCAGTCAGTGTCCGGCTCCGGCGGACGCCCGTGCTTCTCGAGGCGCCGATAGAGCGCGCTGCGCGACAAGCCCAATGCGCCCGCGGCCTGGCTGACGTTGCCGCCGTAGCGGTCGAGGGCTTTCTTGATGAGGTGCTCTTCGACCTCTTCAAGCGTCATCTCTTCGAGCCCGCGCGAAGCCGGGGTGCCTTCGAGGCCCAGGTCGATGGCGCTCACCTTGGCGCCGCGCGCCAGGAGCACGGCGCGCTCGACGGCGTGGTCGAGCTCGCGGACATTGCCGGGCCAGGAGTGGCGCTCGATAGCGCGGATCGCGCCGGCGTCGAAGCCGGTCAGCTCCTTGCGATAGCGGTGCGCGTGGGCGGCGCGGAAGCGCTCGGCGAGCGGCAGCAGGTCCTCGCGGCGGTCGCGCAGCGGCGGCAATTGGATCTCCACTGTGCGCACGCGAAAGTAGAGATCGCGGCGGAAACGTCCCTCGCCGACCTCCGTCGCCAAGTCCGAGTTGGTCGCGGTCAACAGCCGCACGTCGGCCGAGCGCGTGCGCGAGCTGCCCACCGGCTCGAACTCGCCGCTCTCCAGCACGCGCAGCAGCTTGGTCTGCTGCGCCGGCGGCACGTTGGCGATCTCGTCGAGGAAGAGGGTGCCGCCGTCGGCGAGCTCGAAGCGGCCGACGCGGTCGGTCTTGGCGTCGGTGAAAGCGCCGCGGACGTGGCCGAAGAGCTCGCTCTCGAACACCGTCGCCGCCAGGCCGCCGACGTTGACGGTGACGAGCGGCTTGCCGGCGCGCGGCGAGTGCGCGTGCAGCAGGCGCGCGACGAGCCCTTTGCCGGTGCCGTTCTCGCCGGTGATCAGCACGTTGGCTTCCGAGGGGCCGACGCGGTCGATCATCTCCAGCACCGGCTGCATGGCGCGCGACTGCGCCACGAAGTCGGTCGCCCCTTCGCCGCGGAGCAGGCGGTTCTCGGCTTCGAGGCCGCGGCTCTTGCGCAGCGCCGCCGCCAGCGCGAGCTGGTTAGCGACGATCGAGAGCAGGCGGTCGTTGTCCCACGGCTTCTCGACGAAGTCGCGGGCGCCGAGGCGGATCGCCTCCACCGCCAGCTCGATCGTGCCCCACGCCGTCATCGCCACGATCGGCAGGTCGGGCGCGCGCTCGCGCACGCGCTCGAGCAGCTGCAGGCCCTCCTGCCCCGACGTCGTGTCGCGCGCGTAGTTGAGGTCCATCAGCAACAGGTCCGGCTCCTGCTGCGAGATGGCGCGCAGCACCTCGTCGGGCGATCCCGCCGTGCGCGTCGCGTAGCCCTCGGCCTTGAGCAGCAGTCGCAGCGCCTCCAGCACGTCGGGCTGGTCGTCGGCGAGCAGCAGCGTGGCGGATCCGGTGCGGCTCATCGCTAAACGGCTCAGAGTGATCGGCGGCTCGCAGTCACGCCGGCCTCAGAGGCTGTCGACGATCCAGCCGTCCTTGAGCAGCACGGTGCGCCGGCCGTAGCCGGCGACGCGGTCGTCGTGCGTCACCTGCACGATGGTGACGCCCTCGGCGTTGAGCTTCGAGAGCAGCTCCATGATCATCGTGCCTTGGCTGCTGTGCAGGCTGCCGGTGGGCTCGTCGGCGAGGATCATCTTGGGCTCGGCGATCACCGCCCGCGCCACCGCCACGAGCTGCTGCTGGCCGCCGGAGAGCTGGTTGGGGTAGAGGTCCTTCTTGGCGACGATGCCGAAGCGGTCGAGCGCCTCCGCGACCTTGCCCTGCCGCTCCTTCCGCGGCACGTCGCGATACGAGAGCGGCAATTCCAGGTTCTCGTACACGGTCAGGTCGTCGAGCAGGTGGTAGTGCTGGAAGACGAAGCCGATGTGCTTCTTGTGCAGCTCCTGGCGCGCCCGCGGCTTGAGCTCGTGCACCGGCTCGCCGGCGAACCAGTACTGGCCCGAGAACTCGCCGTCGAGCATGCCGAGGATCGACAGCAGCGTCGTCTTCCCCGCTCCCGACGGCCCCATCAGCGTGACGAAGTCGCCCTGCTCGACGGCGAGGTCGATCTGCCGCAGCACCCAGGTGCGCGTCGGCCCCGTCGGATAGGACTTCTCGATCTTGTTGAGCGCGATCAGCGACATCGGCTTCCTTCTCTCCTCTCGTAGCGCGGGCGCGGACAGTATCGCGTCAGTCACTCTTCGCTCAGCGCCCGCACCGGGTCGAGGCCGGCGGCCCGCCGCGCCGGCTCGGCGGCGGCGGCGAGCGCGACGACGAACATCACCAGCACGGCGGCGACGAAGGTGATGGGGTCCGCCGACCGCACGCCGTAGAGCAGGCTCTGCAGCCCGCGGCTGAGCAGCACGGCGAGCGCGGCGCCGACGCCGACCCCGATGGCGGCGAGCGCCGCCGTCTCGCGCAGCACCAGCTCGAGCACCTCGCGCGGCCGCGCGCCGAGCGCCAGGCGGACGCCGAGCTCGCGCCGGCGTTGCGCCACCAGGAACGCCATCACGCCGTAGATGCCGACGAGCGCCAGCAGCACGGCGACGAGGGCGAAGCCGCCGAGCAGCACGCCGACGAAGCGGCGCAGCGCGAGCTGGCCCGTGAGCAGCGTCTCGCCGGTGCGCAGCACCTGCACCGGCAGGTCGCGGTCGACCTCGGCGACGGCGGCGCGCACTGCCGCACCGAGCGAAGCGGGATCACCGTCGACGCGCAGCAGCAGCTGCAGCGCCTGCTGGCCGGTCTGCGCCTCGGGCAGGTACATCTGCGGCTCCGGCACGACGTCGAGGCCGCCGTGGTGCACGTCGCCGACGACGCCCACCACCGTGCGCCAGGGCGCATCCGGCGCGCGGCCCAGCTTGACGCGGCGGCCGAGCGGCTCGCCCGGTCCCAGCACGCGCGTCACGAACGCCTGGTTGACGATGATGACCCGCGGCGCCGGGTCGTCGTCGCCGGGGAGGAAGGCGCGGCCGGAGCGCAGCGGCAGGCCGAAGGTGGCGAAGAAGCGCGGCGTCACGCTCGAGTACTGCACGCTGGGCGGGTTCTCGCGCTCGACGCCTTCGACGCGCACGCCGACGTCCGTGAAGTAGTCGGTGAGCGGCAGCGCCGAGGTGGTGGCGACGTCGCGGACGCCGGGCAGCGCGCGCAGCTGCTCCTCGAGCCGGCCCACCACGCGCACGGCGTCGGCTTTCTCGGCGTAGCGGGCGTCGGGCAGCACCACCTGCGCCGCGAGCAGGCCGCGCGGCTCGAAGCCGGGGTCGACGCTGCCGAGCGCGAGCAGCGTGCGCACCAGCAGGCCGGCGCCGACGAGCAGGGCGAGGCTGATCCCCACCTCCGCAACGATGAGGCCGCGGCGCACGGCGCTCGTGCGGTCGCGCACGATGCCGCGGCCGCCCTGGCGCAGCGTGCCCGCCGGCTCGACGCGCGCCGCGCGCGCCGCCGGCAGCAGCCCGAAGACGAGCCCGACGGCGGCGGTGGCGAGCAGCGCAAACAGCAGCACCGGGCCGTCGATCGCCACCTCCTCGAGGCGCGGCGTGCCGGGCGGCGCCAGGCGCACGAGCAGGCGCAGCAGCGCCGCCCCGGCGCCGACGCCGAGCGCGCCGCCGACGCCGGCGAGCAGCAGGCTCTCGGTGAGCAGCTGGGTGCGCAGGCGGCCGCGGCCGGCGCCCATCGCCGTGCGCACCGCCATCTCGCCGTCGCGGTCGGCGGCGCGCGCGAGCAGCAGGTTGGCGAGGTTGACGCAGGCGATGAGCAGCACCAGCAGCACGGCGCCGAAGAGGACGAAACCGGGCTGGCGCAAGTTGCCGACCACCACCTGCTGCAGCGGCGCGACACTGGCGCCGGCGCCGCGGTAGTCCTCCGGGAAGCGCGTGGCGAGGCCGTGAATGACGGCGGCGAGCTGGGCCTGCGCCTGGGCCGCCGTCGTGCCGCCCTGCAAGCGGCCGACGGCGCGGATGTAGGCGCCGCCGCGGTCCTCTTCGCCGGCCGGCAGCGACAGCGGCGTCCACAGCGCGGCGCGCGGCGCCAGCGGGTCGCGGAAGCCGCGCGGCATGACGCCGACGATGGTGTGCGGCACGCCGTCGATGCGCACCGCGCGGCCGATCACCCCGGGCTGGCCGCCGTATTGCCGCTGCCACAGCTCGTAGCCGATCACCGCCACCGCGTCGCGGCCCACGACCTCTTCGTCGAGGACGAACCCGCGGCCCTGCGCCGGCGGCGCGCCGAGCACGTCGAAGTAGCCGGCCGAGACCTGCAGCCCGACGACCGCCTCGGCGCCGGTGCCGGTCGAGATCGCCACCTGGCGGTCGGGGTTGTTCCACGAGCCGGCGACGGCGACGCGGCCCTGCAGTTGGCGGCGCCAGTCGCGAACCGTGGCGACGTTGGTGACCTCCTGCGCCAGGCCGCCGGTCGAGCTGCGGTCCTCGTAGAGCATCAGCAGCCGTTCGGGGTGCGGCAGGTCGAGCGGCCGCAGCACGACGCCGTGGACGAGCGAGAAGACGGCGGTGGCGGCGCCGATCGACAGCGCCAGCGTCAGGAGTGCCGCGGCGGCAAAGGCCGGCCGGTGGCGGAAGAAGCGCAGGGCGAAGCGGAGATCGTCGCTGACGTGCATCGTGGTGGTCCCTCTCGCTGTTTACCGCGCGGTCTTCGTCATTCCTCGCGCAGCGCGCGCACCGGGTCGACGGCGGCGGCGCGCCGCGCCGGCACCCAGGCGGCCAGCAGCGCCACCGCCGCGAGCAGCGCCGCCGCCACCGCGAAGCTCGCCGGGTCGAGCGGCTGGACGCCGAAGAGGAGCTGGCGCAGCGCTCGCGCCGCGAGGAGCGCGCCGGCGCCGCCGACGAGCAGCCCTACCGCGGTGAGCGCCGCGCCCTCGCCCATGACGAGACCGACGATCTGCCGCTTGCCGGCGCCCACCGCCATGCGCACCGACAGCTCGCGCCGCCGCATGCCCACCGCGTGGGCGAGCGAGCCGTAGAGGCCGGCGATGGCGAGCACCAGCGCCAGCGCGGCGAAGCCGCCGAGCGTCGACGTGCGCAGCCGGCGCGCCGCCGTCGACTGCGCCAGCAGCTCGTCCATCGCCCGCGGCCGCGCCAGCGGGATCTGCGGGTCGAGCTCGGCCACCGCGCGGCGCAGCGTCGGCAGCAGCTTCTCGGGCGGCACCGTCGAGCGCACGACGACGTCGAGCCCCGAGTAGGCCTGCTGCGCCTCGGGCATGTAGATCTCGGGCTTGATGGGCGCGTCGAAACCGAAGTGGCGCACGTCGCGCACGACGCCGACCACCGTGCGCCACGGGTCTTCGGAACTAGCGTCGAGGCCCCACTTGACGCGCCGGCCGAGGGCGGAGCGGCATCCGGTCTCCTCTGGGGGACAGGGCCAGTGATGCGCGGCGAAGCTCTCGCTGACGACGACGACCGGCGCCCGCGCGTCGTCACCCGCGGCGAAGGTGCGGCCGTCGAGAAGGTGCAAGCCGATGGCGCGGAAGTAGCCCGGCGTCGCCACCCGTTCCTCGACGCAGGGCTCGCTCTTGGGATCGAGCGACGCGCCGCCTTCGGCGACGATCGAGCTGCACGAGTAGCCGCCGCCGAGCGGCAGGTTGCTGACGCCGCCCACCGCCTCGACGCCGGGCACTTGCGCCAGCCGGGTCTCGAGCCGCTCGAAGTAAGTACGCGAGGCGGCCTCGTCGGCATAGCGGTCGCCGTAGAGGTAAACGCCGAAGGTGAGCGCGTGGTCGGTGCGGAAGCCGGGGTCGACGCGGTAGAGCCGCTCGAGGCTGCGGGCGAGGAGCGCGGCGCCGACGAGCAGCGTCAGGCAGAGAGCGAGCTGTGCCGTCACCAGCGCGCGCTCGACGCGGCGGCGCTCGCGCGAGGCGGTGACGCGGCGGCCCTCGGTGGGCGCCGTCGCGGCGCGCAGGCCGTGGAGGGTCGGCGCCGCGCCGGCGATCGCCACCGTGAGCAGCGTGGCGACGAGGCCGACGAGGAGCGCGCGGCCGTCGATCGACGCCCGCTCGAGGAGCGGCACCTGCCCCGCCGCCAGCGCCTCGAGGCCGCGCAGCAGCGCGCGCCCGACGAGCACGCCGGCGGCGCCGGCGAAGAGGCCGAGCAGCAGCATCTCGGCGAGCAGCTGGCGCACCAGCGCGCCGCGGCTGGCGCCCAGAGCGCCGCGCACCGCGAGCTCGCCGACGCGCCCGGTGGCGCGGGCCAGCAGCAGCGCCGCCACGTTGCCGCAGGCGAGGAGGAGCAGCAGCGCGGTGGCGGCGACGAGCAGCGTCAGCGCCTGCCGCGAGCTGCCGGCGATCGCCTGGTGGAGCGGCTCGACGAAGGCATTCCAGTCGGCGCTGTCGGGGTACAGCTGATGCAGATGCCGGTCGATCGCGTCGATCTCGGCCTGCGCGGCGGCGACGCTCACGCCCGGCTTGAGGCGGCCGATGACGTTCACCCAGTGGCCGCCGCGGCCGACCTTCTCGGGATCGAACGCCAGCGGCCGGTAAAGCGCCGCCGGCCGCATGAGGTCGGGGATCGGGTGCACGAACCCGCGCGGCGCCACGCCGACGATCACGTACGGCTTGCCGTCGACGGCGATCTGCTTGCCGAGCACGTCGCCGCCGCCGAAGCGGCCCTGCCATTGCTCCCACGACAGCACGGCGACGCGGTGCTCGCCCAGCGTTTCCTCGCGGTTGGTGAAGAAGCGGCCGAGCGCCGGCTCGACGCCGAGGGTATGGAAGAAGTTCGAGGAGACGCGGGCCACCGGCAGGAAGTCCGGCGGCGCGTCGCCGAGCCCGCTCACTGTGTCCTGGTTGGAGTTGAACACCGCGAGGTCGGAGAACGAGTGCCGCGCCTGCGCCTGCCAGTCGCGCGCGTCGAGCGGGTTGGCGTTGTTGCGCCTCTCACCGTTGCCGCTGCCCCAGACGCGCACCAGCCGCTCGGGCTGCGGGTAGCCGAGCGGCCGCCAGAGCACCGCGTCGGCGGCGCTCCACAGCGCCAGGAAGCCGCCGAGACCGAGGGCGAGGATGGCGACGACGAGCAGCGGTACGCCGGGGCGGCGGCGCAGGCCGCGAAGGGCTTGGCGAAGGTCGAAGGTGGTCATGGTGGTCTCCTCGGAGTCACTCGGAGCGCAGCGCGAGTTGCGGGTCGATGCGCGTGGCGCGGCGCGCCGGCAGCCAGCCGGCGAGCAGCGCCGCGCCGGCGAGCACGGCGGCGGCGAGCAGCCAGCTCGCCGGGTCCCAGGGCTTCACTTCGAAGAGCAGCGCGCGCAGCCCGCGAGTGAGCGGCGCCGCCGCGAGCAGCGCGACGGCGATGCCGGCGAGGACCGGCGCCAGCGCGCCGCGCAGCACCAGCCGCTGCGCCTGCCGGGGCGCCGCGCCGAGCGCCAGACGCACGCCGAGCTCGCGCGTGCGCCGCGCCACCGCATAGGCGACGACGCCGTAGACGCCGAGCGCGGCAAGCAGCAGCGTCAGCGCGGCGAAGGTGCCGATCAAGAGCAGCGCGAAGCGCCGTTGCGCGCGGCTCTTCGCCACCGCGTCGGCGAGCAGAGAGACGCTGCCCGGCACGTCGGGTGCGACGTGCTCGAGCGTGCTCTGCAGCAGCGGCAGTAGCGCGCCCGCCGTGCCGCGGCTGCGCGCCACCACCACCGCGTCGCGCCGCGGCCGCTGCGCCATGGCGAAGTAGACGGTGGGATCGGGCGGGCCGGCGAGGTCGCTCTGCCGCACGTTGCCGACGACGCCGACGACCGTCGCCCACTCCTTGGCGCCGTACTCGTCCATGCCCTCGGAGCTGATCTGCTGGCCGAGCGGGTCCTCGCCGGGCCAGAACAGCGCGGCGGCGGCGCGGTCGACGACGGCGGCGTGCGGGTGGTGGGCGTCATCGCGCGCGTCGAACAAGCGACCGGCGACGAGCGGGATGCGCAGCGCGTCGAAGTAGCCGCCGCTGGCGACGCGGTACGAGGCGTCGGCGCGGCGGCCGCTCCGTGCCCGCATCTGGCCGTTGGGATCGAACTCGTCGAAAGGCGGATAGGAGACGACGCCGGCGGCGGCGATCTCGGGCTTCGCGGCGAGCGCGCCGACGAGCCGTTCCTGGAACGCCGCCACCGCCGCACCGTCGGGATAACTACTGGTCGGAGGCGACGCGGCGACGCTGCCCACGGCGGGCGGCATCGGCGGCGAAACGTGCAGCGTCGCCACACCTGCCGGCTCGAAGCCGGGCGTCACCGCCAGCAGGCCCGCGAAGCTGCGCAACAGGAGGCCGGCGCCGGCGAGCAGCAGCAGCGCCAGCCCCGCCTGCACGGCGATGAGCGCGCTCCACGTGCGCCGCTGGCCGGGCGAGATCCCTTCGCTGCGGCCGCCGCGCAGCGAGCCCACCGGCGCGGCGGTGGCGACGAGCGACGGGGCGAGGCTCGCGAGCAGCGCC
Organism: Thermoanaerobaculia bacterium; assembly: GCA_036005845.1. GTDB lineage: Bacteria > Acidobacteriota > Thermoanaerobaculia > Multivoradales > JAIOJS01 > DASYQD01. The sequence continues at coordinate 44,516 of DASYQD010000144.1, forward strand.
GCGACGGCGGCGAGCGCGACGGTGTAGAGCCACACCGGCGCGTCGAGCCGCATCGCCGCCGCGGCGACGGCCGGCGGCGCCGCTGCCACCGCCGCACGCCCCAGCGTGGCGGCGATCAACAGCCCGGCGAGGCAGCCCGCGGCGGCAAGGAGCGCCGCCTCCACCACCAGCTGCCGCACCAGCTGCCGGCGGCTGGCGCCGAGCGCGCTGCGCACCGCCAGCTCGCGCTGCCGTTCGAGGCCGCGGGCGAGGAAGGCGCTCGCCAGGTTTGAGCAGGCGACGAGCAGCATGAAGCCGGCAGCGCCGAGGAGCAGGAAGAGGGCGCCGCGCACCGGCAGCGCGCGCTCGTCCTGCAGCCGCCGCACGCGCGCGCCGACCGGCAGGTAGTCGCTCGCCTCCGCCGGATCCGGCCCCGCGTGTGCGACACGCCGCGTCAGCGCCGCGAGCCGCGCCTCCACCTGCTCGAGCTGCGCGCCGGGCTTGAGGCGCGCGATCACCTTGTGGTTGTGCGCCGTGCGGTAAGGCGACGGCTCCAACAGCTCGAGCGGGATCCACACCCGCGTGCCGTCGGGAAAGTCGAAGCCGGCGGGCATGACGCCGAGCACGGCGAACGAGTGCCCTTCGATCTCGAGCTTCTCCCCGGCCAGCGCGCCGCCGCCCAGCGAGTCGCGCCAGAAGGCGTGGCTCACCACCGCCACCGGCGTCTGCTGCTCGGCGGCCGTGGGCACGCGACCGAGCGCCGGCCGCACGCCGAGCGCGTCGAAGAAGCCGGCGCTCACCGCCATCGCCGGCAGCCGCTGCGGCCGCGCGCCGCCGAGCACGGTGGTCGTGTAGCCGCTGTAGGCGCCGGCGGCGGCGAGCGCCCCCGAGCGCTGCCAGTCCTGGAACGTCGGCCACGACGCCTGCGCGTCGCGGCCGCTCTTGTTCACCTCGTGCACCACCACCAGGCGGTCGGGATCGGGGTACGGCGGCCGCCGCAGCACCGTCGCCTCGACGAGCGCGAAGATGGTGGCGTTGGCGGCGATGCCGAGCGCCAGGGTGCCGATGGTGACCGCCGAGAAGAGCGGCCGCCGGCGCAGCATGGCGAGAGCGGTGCGGAGGTCGCGCGGCATGCTCGGTCCTCCTGGTCAGGAAGGCGATCGCCGGCGATTGGCGCGGCGATCAGACGTCGCGGAAGCCCATCTCCTCGAGCTCGCGATTCATCTCCTCGCTGCCCTGGTCCTCGACGACGCGGCCGTCGAAGAGGTGCAGAGTGCGAGTGGCGTGACGCGACCAGCGCGGGTCGTGGGTGACCATGCAGATGGTGGCGCCATCGCGGTGCAGCTCGTCGAGCAGCTGCATCACCGCCTCGGCGTTCTTGCTGTCGAGGTTGCCGGTGGGCTCGTCGGCGAGCAGGATCGACGGCTTGCCGACGACGGCGCGCGCCACCGCGACGCGCTGCTGCTGGCCGCCGGAGAGCTGCGCCGGGTAGTGGCGCATGCGGTGCGACATGCCGACGCGCTCGAGCGCCTCCTGCACGCGCTGCTTGCGCTCGCTGCCGGGCATGCCGCGGTAGGTGAGCGGCAGCTCGACGTTCTCGAACACGTTGAGGTCGCCGATCAGGTTGAAGGCCTGGAAGATGAAGCCCACCTCGCGGTTGCGCACGCGGGCGCGCTCGGCGGCGGTCAAGCCCGCCGTCTCCTTGCTGTTCAACCAGTAGTGCCCCTCGGTCGGCGTATCGAGCAGGCCGAGCAGCGAGAGCAGCGTCGTCTTGCCGCAGCCCGAAGGCCCGGCAATCGACAGGTACTCGCCGCGATCCACTTCGAGGTGGATGTCGGAGAGGGCGTGGGTCTCCACCTCGTCGGTGAAGAACACCTTCTTGAGGCCGTCGAGACGAATCAACTTGCCGTTGCTGCCGCTGGCCATGTCAGTTGCTCCTCAATGCAGCCGGAGTCGTGAGTAACCGTCCCACTCGTTGGTATCGGAAAGGATGACCTTGTCGCCCTTGTTGAGCCCGCTCACCACCTCGATCGTGTGCGTCGAGGCGCGGCCGAGCTGCACGGTGACGCGCTGCGCGGTGTCGCCGTCGGGGCTGACCCGGAAGAGGCCGATCTTCTCGCCGGGCTGGCCGAAGGCCGGCCGGCTCATGTAGAGCACGTCGGGAAGGCGTTCGATCTCGATCGTGCCGTCGACGGAGAGATCGGGCCGCGAGCCCGGCGGCATCGGTCCGGTGAACGTCACGTCGACCGCCACCGTGCCCTGCCGCGCCGCGGGGTCGATGCGGGCGACGCGGCCGGCGACGATGCCGTTGCGGGTGTCGATCTGCGCCACCTGGCCGACCGCCACGTCCTTGGCCTGCGTCTCGGGGATGCGCAGCTCGGCTTTCAGCGTGTCGGGCTGCGCCACCCGGGCGAGGATAGTGCCCGGGTTGACGCGCTGGCCGGCCTCGACCGCCACCTCCTGGAGGATGCCGGCGATGCCCGCCTTAACCTGCAGCGCCACCATCTGCTCGTTACGCAGCCGCTGCATCGTGCGCAGCTGCTCGAGCTGCGAGCGGCGGCCGGCCACCTGGGCCGCGTTCGCTTCACGCAGGCGCGCCAGACGCTGCTCCTCGAGCTGCTGCCGCTTGGTCATCTCGTCGGCGTGCAGCCGCGACACCTTGAGCGTGATGTCGGGGATGAGCTTCTCGGTGTGCAGCCGTTCGTTGGCCTCGACCTGCAGCCGCGCCTCCGCGAGCTGCGCCGAAAGCCCTGCGGCCTCGGCCTCCTGGTTGAGCAGCTGCGTCGCGAGCTGCGCCTCGAGCACGCGCAGGTCGGCCTCGGCGGTCGACAGCTGCGACTGCGCCTCCTGCGCCTGCTGGGCGAGCTCGGGGTTCGTCATCCGCAAGATGACGCTGTCGGGCGTGACGTTGGCGCCGGGGCGCAGCACCACCTGCACCACCTGGCCCGCGTTGTCGGCGGAGATCCACTGCTCGCGCTCGGGCTCCAGCGTGCCCTGCCCGCGTACCTCGCGCAGCATCTCGCCGCGCTTGACGCTGTCGATCCACAGCGTGCCGCCTTCGATCGAGGGAGCGGCGGGCTCGAGGCGGGCAAGCGCGAGCGAGCCGGCGGCAACGACGAGCACCGCGGCGCCGCCCCAGATGATGCGGCGGCGGCGGAGCAATTGAGCGCGTTCGGGTCTGGCGATATCCATGGTTTCAGTGCCTCGGCCGGGGCGGATAGCAGAGGGTGTGCCACAGGGGCCGATTGCACGTAAGCACTCATACGGCGGGATTTGAAGAAAGTTACGGCGGCGGAGCGAGGTGTCCGCAAGCGCGCCACCGCGACCGGCGCGTCCCAGGAACGAACACCCGAGCGGTGCGAGCGCCGCAAGGCAAACGCACGAAAGCCCGCCGGCGCGGCCGCGCCAGCGGGCTTCGTCTCGCGTCACGGGAAAGCGCGCTAGGGCAGCGTGACGAACTGGCCGAGGAAGGCGCGGGCCGATTCGGTGTCGAGGCGGTAGATGACGTTGGTCGCCTTGCAGAGCGAGTCGCCGGTGATGGTGGTGCCGCCGACCACGTTGGTCTCGCCGCGGCTGGCGCCGATGAAGTTGGGGCCGCCCGAGTCGCCGTAGCAGGTGCCGCCGTCGCCGGTGTGGATGTTCTGCGACAGCCGCAGCCACGCCGGGTTCACCGAGTTGAGGCTGCCCACGGCGTACTCGCGGGTGTCGAGGTATGCGATGACGGGGCCGCCGGGCTCGTTGACCGGCTCCTGGCCGCCGTAGCCGACCGAGGTGAACGGCGCGCCGACAGCCAGCGCGTCGAGCGAGCCGGCCCCCGGCAGCCGGGCCGGCGTCACGCCCTTGATCGCGCGGTCCAGCACCACGACGGCGATGTCGTGCGGATCGCTCTGCGCCTGGTCGTACTGGGGGTCGGCGTAGTAGGTGCCGGCGAGGAGCCGCGACTGCGAGCTGAACTTCGAGTCGAAGGTGACGTAGACGCGCGCCGTGCCGAGGTCGCAGTGGGCGGCGGTCAAGAAGACCGTCGACGAGATCAGCGTGCCCGAGCAGTAGGGGAAGGTGCCGGAGGTGAAGTGGCCGACGAGCGCGCCCACCTCGGGGTGGAGGTTGCCGTCGGGCTGGCCGTAGGTGATGGCGAGCGCCGGGGCGGCGAGACAGAGCAGCAGGGCCGTGACGACAAGGAACCGATGACGCATGCGGGGCCTCCTTCGATGCAAGAGGGTCGAGAAGTGGAACGACACAGATGCCGAGGTCCGCGCGAATTGCAGCCGACGTGCCAGTGATCGGTGACTCGACGCGACGCGTTCGTTTACAGGCATTTGGGCGCGAACCCGCATGGCTGCGCCGGCGGCGTGCACGGGTCAGCCGCGAGACCCTCGACGTGACTTTGCTCAACCGCTGACCCAGGACCCGGCGCCATGGACGTCGAGAGCCGAGCCCTAGAGCCGCTTCAACACCACCAGCGTGGTGTCGTCCGCCGCCGCCGCGCCGCCGAGGTGGCGGCGCCAGTCGAAGAGGAGGCGCTCCATGACTTCGGCGGCGTTCCAGGCGGTGGCGCCGGCGAGGATGTGGCTCGGGCGTTCGAAGCCGTAGGGGTTGCCGGCGAGGTCGGTGGCTTCGTAGAGGCCGTCGGAGTAGAGCAGCAGCACGCCGCCGCGCGGCAGCGTCGCCTCGACGTCGCGGTAGCGGCGCGGCGGGCCCTGGCCGAGCGGCAGGCCGGGGATCTCGATCTCTCGCGGCGGCAGCGGCGGCTGCGCCAGCATCGGGAACGGGTGGCCGGCGTTGGAGATCAGCAGCCGGCCGCTGTCCTGCTCGAGGCACACCAGGCAGAGCGTGGCGAACTGCCGCGACCCGACGCTGGTGCCGCGGATGACGCGGTCGACGCGTTCGAGGATGCGCGCCGGCGTGGCGTGGCCGTCGACGAGCGAGAGCAGCGACGCCTTGACGCTCGCCTGGCCGATGGCGCACGAGTAGCCGTGGCCGGAGACGTCGCCGGCGGCGATCCACAGCCGGCCGCGCTCGTCGCGCAGGAAATCGTAGAGGTCGCCGCCCGCCTCGGTGGCGAGCAGCGAGCGCGCCGTCACCTCGTAGCCGGGCAGGCGCGGCAGGCTCTGCGGCAGCAGGCCCGTCTGCATCCGCGACAGCAGGTCCATCTCGTAGGTGAGGCGCCGTTCACGCTCCTCGCGCTTCACGAACTCGGGCACCGCGCCGGGGTCGTGCTCGACGGCCTCGCCGCGGTAGAGCCCGACGAAGCCGGCAACCAGCGGCAGCAGTACGACGACGCCGGCGATGGCGGCGGTGAACGGCAGCCAGTCGGCGTAACGGAGGGCCAGCGCTGCCGTCGGCAGCAGGCCGGCGAGCAGCGCCGCCACCAGCGCGGCGGTGAGCCCGGCGCGTTGCAGCACGAGCAGCAGCAGCGCGGTGAGCAGCACGCCGGCGCCATACTGCGCGAGCCACGGCAGCAGGCCGAGCGGCGTCAGCACCAGCGGCACGGCGAGCATCGCCAGCGGCATCGCCCACCGCGCGCCGACGCGCCGCCCGATGACGAGCGCGATGAGGAGGGCCGCCACCCAGATCATCGCCCGCCGCAGCGGGTGGCCGCCGAGGCCGAAGAGCGGCAACGCGGCGGCGCTGCCTCCCGGCTCGACGCCGGGCAGCACCACCGCCAGCGCCAGCAGGCCGACGCGCAGCCCGGCGAGCCCGGCGCCCGCCGCCCAGCCGGCGAGCAGGGCGCGGCCGGCGCGCGCGCCCAGCCGGCCGCGGCGCAGCGTGTCGAGCGTGGTCGAGAAGTCGGGCAGGCGCGAGCGCGCCCACGACTCGGCGCCGGCCCACAAGAGCATCAGCCACATCGCGGTGGGCGGCACCACGAGCGCGTGAAGGACGAGCGCCGGCACCGTGCGCGGCCAGTCGCCGAACAGCGCGGTGACGAAGAAGAGCAGCGCGAGCAGCAGCGCGTTCCACAGGTCGACGCGGCCGCGGAAGGCGAGCACGGTGAAGAGGATGAGGGCGAAGGCGATCAGCGCCGTCGGCGCCAGCACGCGCGCCCACCCCGAGCCGAAGCCGTGCGAGTCGAGGTCGAGCGCGGCCACCGCGATGCTGCCCGGCCGCCGCGAGCACATGATCGAGCCGCCGGCGGGGTCGAGCAGATAGAGGTGCTCCGGGTCACCCCGCTCCGTGCTGCCGGCGATGGGCGTCAGCGTCTCCGCCGCCTGCTGGCTACCGCCAGTCTCGCGGCGCTCGCCGAGCGTCTCGCCGCGGCGCAGCAGCAGCCTGCAGATGCCGTCGGGCTGCTCCGCGCGCGGCGACAAGAAGGCCGTCACCGTGGCCGGCTCCCAGCTCGACTCCCACGGCTCGCGGGTGGCGGAGAAGCCCATCACCAGCCGCCCCTGCGCCGCTCCCCACTGCGCCGCCTGCGAGACCTCGACCTCGAGACCGCGGCCGTGGCGGGCGAGCCAGCCGTCGGCGCCTTCGCCCAGCAGCCGGCGCGCGGCGCGGTTCTCGTCGTGCGGCGTCAGCAGGCGCACGCGCGGCGCCGCCGGCGGCAGCGCCACGCCGTTGCGCCGCGCCGCCTCGCGGAAGTCGTCGACAAAGGCCTTGCGCGGCGGCAGGTCGCCGACGCGGCCGGCGGGCAGCAGCGCCGCGCCCGCCGCAAAGCCGGCGACGAGCACGGCGGCGCCGGCGAGCAGACGCAGCGCGGCGGCCGTACGCGGGGAAGGGCTGGTCGAAGTCATCGCGGTTCGGCAGTCTCGCTGCGACTTACGCTGCGACCACTACCCTGCGGCCACTACGCATGGCGGCGGCCGCGGTTCCCACCCCGGCGCAATCGGCGGCGCATCGCTCCTCCCCTGCTGGCGGCGACGCTACCCCAGCGCGGAGGTGAGGGAAAGCGCGATCGATCGGCGGCCCTCGCCGTGGGCGCTACCATGCGCCCCAATGCGACGCGCCGCCACCGGCTTTCTCCTCGCGCTCCTCGTCATTCCCGCCGCCGCGAGGGCGCAACTCGACTGGGCCTCGTTTGCCGGGCGGCCATCGGACGACTGGCGCACGCTCGAGGTGCCCGGCTACCGCCTCTACTACCCGGCGCCTGCCGAGCCGTGGGCGCGGCACCTCGCGGCGCGGCTTCCCGCCGTGCGCGAGCGGGTCGCCGCGCAGGTCGGCTGGGACGCCAAGGACACCGTCGACGTCGTGCTCGCCGATCCCATCGCGCAGCCCAACGGCGCGGCGTGGCCGCTGCTCCACCATCCGCGCCTCGTGCTGCTGTTGACGCCGCCCAACGCGTCGTCGCAGCTCGGACAGTTCGGCGATTGGCCGCAGCTGCTCATCACCCACGAGCAGGCGCACCTGTCGCACCTGCTGCGGCCGTCGCGCAATCCGCTGGTGCGAGCGCTGCGGCTGCCGTTCGGACCGATCGCGCTGCGCGCGCCGCGCTGGGTATCCGAGGGTTACGCGACGATCGTCGAAGGGCGCGCCACCCGCAGCGGCCGGCCGTCGAGCCCGCTGCGCGCCGCGGTGCTGCGGCGCTGGGCGCAGCGTGGCCGGCTGCCGGCCTATCCGGCGCTGGCCGGCGACTCGCGGACCTACCTCGGCGACGCGATGGCGTACCTTGCCGGCTCCGCATACCTCGAATGGCTCGAGGCGCGCACCGACCCAGGCAGTCTCGATCGCTTGTGGCGCCGGCTCACGGCGCGGAAGGTGCGACCCTTCGCCGGCGCCTTCCGCGGCGTCTTCGGCGAGTCGCCGCAGGCGCTGTGGGACCGCTTCCGCGCCGAGCTGAGCTGGCAGTCGGTGGAGGTCGAGAAGCGGCTCGGCAGCGGCGGGCGCGACGGCGAGCCGTGGCTCGACCGCACGTGGGGCACTGGGAGGCCGGCCGTCTCGCGCGACGGCGCACGGGTGGCGTTCGGGCTCACCGAGCGCGACACGCCGCCCCGCATCGCGATCTACGCGACGAAGGACGACACGGAAGCCGAGCATCGCCGCGAGGAGGAGCAGAAGGAGCTGCTGGCGCGCGATCCCGAGGACGCGCCGGCGGTCAAGAGCGGCGCGCCGGAGCGCGATGCAGTGGCGACCCTGGAGCTGCCCGGCACGACCGTCGATCCGTCGCCGCGCTTCCTCGGCGATGGCTCGGTGCTCTTCGCGCGCTCGCTGCCGGACGGCGACGGGCGATTCCGCGCCGACCTGTTTCACTGGCGGCCGGACGGCGGCGACGTCGAGCGGCTGACGCACGAGGCCGATCTACGCGCCGCCGATCCCTCGCCGGACGGCGGCTTCGCGGTGGCGGTGGAGGCGCGGTGGGGGCAGACACGGCTCGTGCGCGTCGATCTCGGAAGCGGCGAGGTGACACCGCTGACGGAGGCGAGCGTCGACGTGGTCGTGGACTCGCCGCGCATCTCGCCCGATGGCGCGAGGCTCGCGTACCTGCGTCATCGCGCTGAAGGGTGGGAGCTAGTCATTCGCGAGCTCGCGAGCGGCGAGGAGCGCATCGTCGCCACGCCGCCGGGCGCGGCGGTGCAGGACCCGGCGTGGTCGCCGCGGGGCGATACGCTCTACGCGGTAGTGGAACAGGATGGGGTGCTCGACGTGCGCCGGTTGGCGTTGCCGTCGGCCGCAGACGATGGCAGCGCAGGCGGTGACGCTCCGCACGCCACGCCTTCGCCGCAACGCATCACACGCGTGCTCGGCGCCGCGCTCGGGCCGGAGCCGCTGCCGGACGAGTCGGCGCTGTTGTTCCTCTCGCTCGAGCCGGAAGGCATGCAGGTGCGAAGGATCGCGCTTGGTGCCGATGGTGCCGGCGCTGCGGCCGACACCGCGACGACAGGCGCGGCGACTGCGGACGCGTCGGCCTCGACGACTGCGCTCGACTCCGCGTCGCCATCGGCATCCACACCGCGCGCGCTCGACGCCGCGGAGCTCCACCCCGCTCTGCCCCCCACGCCCACCGCGCCACCGGCCCTCGCTCTCGCCGAGGTACCGCCGAGCCGCGATTACGGCTTCGGTCGCGGCGAGTGGTCGCAGCTCTCCGGCGGCAGCGCGGGGCCCGGCGCCGCTTCCGCCGAGAGCGGCATCCGCGGCGGCGACCTGGTCGGCAAGTGGGAGCTGCTCGCGTTGGTCGCCGTCGGTACCGGCGCCGGCGCGCGCGGCGCCAGCGCGGCGGCCGCGTGGCGCGGCTGGCCGGTCGAGCTGGTGGCGCAGGCGTATCGCGTCAAGGAGAGGCCCTCCGCGCAACGCGACGCCGAGCGCGAGGCGGGCCGTCTCTTCGACCTGACGACGAAGGGCGCCGAGCTCACGGCGGGCTGGGAGCGGCCGCTGCTCGAGGGCCGTCTCGGCGCCCGCCTCGCCGTCGGCACCGAGAGCCTCGACACCGCGGGCGGCGGCGAGCTGTCGCGCCACGGCGTGCAGCTCGAGACGACGGCGGCCAAGCAGCTGCGCCGCGGGCCTTGGCGGCTGGCGACCGAGATCGGGCTCGGCGGCGCGCTCGCCAGCACGGAAGGCGAGTCGTGGAACCGCCGCGGCGGCCGCCTCGCGCTCACGCTCGGCCGCACGCGCAGCAGTCTTCAGCTCGCATTCGCGAAGCAGGACCTCGGCGGCCGGCCCGCGGCCGTCGACCTGCTGCGCGTCGGCGGCCTGCCCTCGACGCTGCTGCCGCCCTTCGCCGGCGGCAACCGCATCGAGGTGCCGGCGCTGCCGGCCGCGGCGCTCGTCGGCAGCGGCTACGAGGGGCAGCGCGTGGCGCTCGACCTGCCGCGCGGACCGCTGACGCCGTTCTGGGAAAGGCACCGCGTGGAGCGCGCCCATCCGGGTCTGCAGCAGAACCGATGGAGCGACTGGGTGGGGCTCGCCGGCGCGGAGCTCGAATTGCGCCTGCCGCCGCTGCCGCTCTTCGACCTGGCGGCGGCGCGGCTCCACGTCGGCGCCGCCTACGGTCTCGACGAGCCGTACCGCGGCGACGTGCAGGGCTGGGCCGTGCTCGCTTGGCGTCCCTGAGCCGCGTTTCGCGGCGCAACAGTCAGTTGCCGGCCGGCCGCGAGCTCGCTGCCTGAGCCGCCGGCGCCGGCAGGCAGGCCGCCGGCGAGGGCATGCGGCCGCCCTCGCGATCGACGCCTTCGAGGAACGCCTCGCGCGAGAAGTGGTCGAGGAGGCGGTGGATCGAAGCGTCGGCCACCGTCAGCAAGTGATACGTGGCCAGCTGCAAACCTTCGTCGGGCCCCGGCGCGATGCCGCGCGCCCGCAACCATTGGCGGGCGCGGAATGCTTGCGGCGGCTCCGCGGCAGCGACGCAATCGCGAACGGCGAGCACGCGGGTGTAGAGCGGCGTCGCGGCGGTGCGCTCGCCGAGCAGGAGGCACGGCAGAGCCTCCTGTTCGCAAAAAGCGCGCACCGCTTCGCCGATCTCGTCACTCGCTCCGCCGAGCACGGCGAAGACCGGTTGCTCCCGATAGAAGGCTGCGAGCTCGCTGCGCCAGCGCGCGCGATCGGGGCCCAACCGCCACACCGCGTGCCGCCATTCGCGATAGGCGGTCGCCAGCTCCTCCTCGTGGCCGAGCGGATCGGGCGGGCGCTGCCGCAGGCGGCCGGTCTCGGCGTTGCGCCACAGTACGTATTTATCGATCGTCTCGAGTAGCGCGCGCTCCCGCCGCGCGCTTTCGGGCGAGGGAGCGCCGGCGACGACCGTGGCGAAGCGCAGCGTCGCGGCGTCGACGCCCGGCGCCTCTGCGGTCCCGAGCGTGCGCAGGTACGCCTCGAGGTCGGCGACCTCGCCGTCGCCGAGCACGTAGCGCGGCATCAGCTCCTCGAGCCGGCGGCCGGTGGGATCAACGCCGTCGCGCAGCGCGCGCGCCAACGTCGCGGTGGTGTACGGCGGGCGCGGTGAGCGCTGGCGCAACCGCGCCCAGGTCTCGGGCGCGAGCTCTTGCTGGAAGAGCGCGTGGAAGAGATCGATGCGGCGCGCCGGGTCGCCGGCGAAGAGCGCGCGCCCGTCGATCGGCGGCACGTAGCGGCCGCCTTCGACGCCGCCGGTGCCGCTGTTGCGGTGACAGGAAGCGCAGGCCGCCGCCGCGCCGCGCAGCACGCCGCCTCCCGGCAGCGTCACCACCAACGGTCTGCCCGCCGCCGACACACCGTCGCGCATGAGGCGCCGTCCGCGCGCCACGGCCGCCGGCTCCGGCGCGGCAAGCTCGCGGGCGAGCTCGGCCGCAGTCGGGAAGCCGGCGTAGCGCACCCACGACGTCGCGCCGCGCGGCCGCAGGAACATCAACGGCTCGTGACGCATCTTGTCGCCGCGGTAGGCGCCGAACGCCTGCTGAGCCGCGATCGAGCTCTCGGTGCGGCCGGTGAGGAACGTCCACCCCTCGCCGCCGCCAAGCCGCTGCTTGTACTCGGCGAGCCGCGCCGGCGTGTCGACCTCGGGATCGATCGAGATCGACACCAGCCGCGCCTCGGGAACCCGCCGCGCGACTTCGGCCATCGTCGCCGTCAGCGTCGTGCAGACGGCCGGGCAACTGGTGAAGACGAACTGCAGCGCCACCGGCTCGCCGCTCGCGAGCAGGCGGTCGAGCCGCACTTCGCGGCCACCTTCGTCGACCAGCGTCACCGCCGGGACCACGACCTTCACCTCGCTCCTCACCGCACGATCCTCGCCGCTCGCCGGCGCCACACTCAACACCAGCGCCGCGATCAGCGACAGCGTGCGGCGGTGCGCGCAGCGCGCCGCAACGAAGGTCTCAGTGCACCGAGAAGATCGCCACATCGTGGTGCGTCGGGTCGAACTGGTAGAAGCGCAGCCGCCGCGAGGGATCGAAAGCGAAGGTGATCTCTACGTGATGCTCGTGGATCGCGTCCGCACCCTGCCCAGGGGTCGCGGCGGGCACCGTCACCGGCGAGACCAGGTTCTGCGACAGGTAGGCGCGCCCGAAGGTGAACCAGCAGCCCGAGCCGCCCACCTTGACCGACGACTTGAACTGGTTCTCCCAACCGCGGCCGCCGCCGAAGTCGATGTTCATGTAGGCGTGGTCGAAGTAGTCACCGTTGAGCAGCGTCACCTTGAGCGGCGCGCCGCGGGTCTGGAACTGCGGGAAGTTGATCGAGCCGCCGTCGGTGAACTGCGCGTAGATGGTGTTGTCGACGAAGAAGACGGTGAGGTCGGCATCCTTGTCGAGCGACACGCCGCGCGGCAGGCGCGTGCGGTCCTGCCAGTCCTCGAAGGCGAGCCGCGCCTCGCCGAGGAACGGCAGCGCGCCCAACCAGTTGCCGGCGCCCGCCGCGTCGAGGGCGGTGCGGAACGAGCGCCACATCACTTTGGTGGGCGCGAGGTCGCCGATCTTGGCGATCGCCGCGAGCTTTGCCTGCTCGTCGCGCCGCGGATCGAGGCCGAAGACGCTCTGCTCCCACTCGAGCGTCGTCATCTTGCCCACTTTCTTGGTGGCGTTCTCGATCACCTGGATGCGCGGCGGGTGCCAGCGCCAGCCCCAGGTGTACGAGAGGTTGAAGTACTTCGCCGGCGCCATCTTGATCTTGAGCACGGTGCGCGTCCCCTCTTCGATGGGGAAGAAGGTCTGGTCCATGCCGATCAGCAGTGGGCCGAAGCAGCCGGGCACGAAGGGGGTCTTCGTGGGCCCGGTCTCGTTGGGCGGCGTGTCGAAGTAGGCGATGAAGGGCGAGAAGTCGTCCTTGCCGCGGTCGAGCACGTCGAGCGTGTAGGTGATCGTCCACGGCACCTCGGCCACGACGGTGGGATCGAGCAGCGCGGTGTCGGACTCGATGTGGTTGTCGTACCAGATCTGGTGGACGTCGACGTTGCCGCCGGTGACGTTGCCCTTGTCGTCGTAGATCGGCGTCACCTTCTTGTATTTGAGCGGCCCGATGTAGTGCAGCAGCGGAAAGCCGCTGTAGGCGCGGTTGGGGATCGGGTTGCCCTCGAGGATGTCGACCGCCATCTTCAAGCCGGCGACGGCGGCGCGCTCGTCGTCGGCATTGACGCGGCCGCGCTGCCGGTCGGCGACGACCGCGTCGGCGGCGTCGAGGATGCGCTCGAGATCGCTCGTCGGCGAGATGCGGTTGATGGCGGAGACGGTCGGCTCGCCGTCGTGGAGGTTGTAGAAGACGGTCGGCGTCGAGGGCAGCGTGTTGGGTATCTCGACGCAGTTGGAGTCGTAGGCGTTGGTGTAGACGTTCGGCAGCAGGTTGGTGCCGGGCGGATCGACGAACGGCTCCGAGGGCGCGAAGAGGCTGGTGCCGGTGACGACGGTGGTCGTGTCGCCGACCGTCTTCTGGCTGGCCCCGGGGAGCTGCCCCTGCGGACAGGGGTGGCCCCTGCCGGTGCAGGCTCCGGGATGCCACTGCGCACACTGCGGATCCGCGGCCTGGGCCGGAACCGTGACCGGCACGGCGGTCGAGGGCGGCTGCGGGCACGCATAAGGCGGCACCGTCGCGGGAACCGGCAGCGGCGCCGGGGTCGTCGCCGGGCACGGCGAGCCCGGCGCGCACGAGGGCGTGGGCAGCGGCGTCGGCGCCGGCATGGCGTCGGGCGTCGGCGCCTGCGCGGCCGTCATCGTCGACGCCACGATCGCCAGCAGCAGCGCGACGAGCGGCAGCGGCCCGCGGCGTCGCGACTTCGCGGGGCCTGCGGCGGTAGCGGCAAGCGGCGTCGCCGGCGGCAGCACCCACGCCAGCCGCTCGGCGATCGCCTGCGGCTCGGCCTTGGCGGCCACCGATCCCCAGAGCCCGAGCGTGGCGTTGCCGTAGCGGAAAAGACCGCGCGAGCAATCGGGCGCGCCCGCCGCCCCGGCATCGTGGCCGCCTTGCGCGTGCTCCTGCGCGTGCACCTGCGCATGCATGAAGAAGCGTGACCACAGCGTCTCGACGTCCGCCGGCTCGGCGGAGACGAACAGCCAGCCGCGCCCGGCGCCGTGCTGCGCGGCGAGCGCCGCCAGCGCGTGCGGCGAGGTGCCGACGTCGGTGGCGATCGACAGCAGCAGCACGTCCTCGCCCAGCCGCGCGCCGAGCCGCTCGGCGAGCAGTGCGCGGACGCGCGCGACACGATCGAGGACCGGGTAGGCGCGCTCGGCCTCGGCGGAGGTGAAGTGCACGAGCGCGGCTCGCTTCGCCAGCAGGTCGTCGAGGAACCAGGCGCGCCGCCCCTCGTGCGTGACCACCACGACGTTGGGGACGAGCTGCGGATCGCGGCAGGCGGGCACGTGGGCGTCGTCCGGCTCGTCGCCACGCGGCGGCAACGCGCCTGCCGCGGCGCCCGCCGCCAGCGTCGAAAACGCGGCCAGCGCGGCGCGCCGCGAGAGGCGCGGCACCGGCGCAGCCGCCGCCTCGCCCGCTGCGTCTCGCCTCGCCTCGTCGTCGCTCATCGTCGCCACCCTCAGCCGTTCGGGTTCGTGTCTTCGGTGTCGTCCTGCTGCGTGCCGGTGCCCGGGCGCGGCTCGAGGTGGAGCGGGGCGTCGGGGTCGCCGGCCGGGCGCGGGCCGGCGAAGCCGTTCCCCGGTTCGACGATGTCCCAGCGCACCATCATCGAGTGGTCCTCGTGCACCACGTTGTGGCAGTGCATGACGTACTTGCCGAGGAAGTCGTTGAACTCGAAGTAGACCTTGATCTCGTCGCCGGGAAGCAGCGTGGCGACGTCGCGGCGCGGGCCGCCCATGAAGGTGTCGACGTGCGGCCGCTTGCCGTCGTTGATGTCGAGCTGCGCCGAGAAGACGTCGTGGAGGCCGCCGTCGGTCTGCAGGTAGCTCGGCTTGTAGGGGCGCCCGTTGATCTCGAGGATCAGGAACTCGACGAAGTGGCAGTGCACCGGATGCGACCAGCTGTTGCCGCCGTTGCGGAAGGTCCAGATCTCCGCCGTGCCCTGCTCGACGCCGGCGTCGATGCGGTTGGGGTCGAAGACTTTGCCGTTGACCGTCCACAGGCCGCCGTCGTAGTCGAACGTCCAGGTGCGCCGCTGGCGCACTTTCGAGAGGTCGATCGGCGGCCGCGGCCGCAGCTGCTTCGGGATGCGGCTGGGATCGCTGGGCGCGCCGTCGGCGAGGCGGAACTGCATGACGCGGTCGGCGTCCTTGTCGCTGAGCGTCCGCCCGGACGGGCCCTTGCCGTTGCTCTGCTCGAGGACGTTCCACAGCTCCACCGTCTTCACATCCGGTCCGTACTTCGAGAAGTCGATGATGACGTCGACGCGCTGCGCCACCGAGAGGTAGATGGCATCGGCGTCGATCGGCTCGGGCAGGAAGTTGCCGTCGCCGGTGAGCACGACGAACGGGCGGCCGGACGACAGCTTCAACTTGTAGAAGCGCGACGGTCCGCCGTTGATGATGCGGAAGCGGTACTTGCGGCGCTCGACCTCGAAGTAGGGCTGGATCTTGCGGTTGACGGTGAAGCGGTCGCCGAGGATGCCGTCGGTGTTGAACGGGTTCCAGCGCACCTGGCCGTTGGGCTGGAAGAGCACATCGTGGAAGATCAGCGGCACGTCGTACCTGCCCGACGGCAGGCGCCAAGCCTTGGGATTGGTGTCGTTCTCGTCGCCGGAGTCCTCGTCGTCGAAGAGGAAGTAGAAGCCGTCGAGGCCGGCGTAGACGTTGGTGGCGGTGAAGTCCATGCGGTGGTCGTGGTACCACAGCGTGGTGAGCTTCTGCAGCGGGTCGCCGCCGGCGGCGACGTTCGGGTAGTGGTGGTCCCAGAACTCGCCGGGGTCGATCCAGTCCTGCGGCTCGCCGTCGCTCTCCGAGGCGGTGTGCCCGTTGTGCAGGTGCTGCGTCGTCGACGGCAGCGCGAAGCTCACCTGCGAGACGCCCACCGGCGGCAACTGGTTGTGACGGCGCACCAGGATCGGCTCGCCGTAGCGCGCGTGAATCACCGGGCCGGGCGTGGCGCCGTTGAAGCCCCACGACAGGCTGCCGTTCTTGTAGGGCTCGTCGACGTGGTACGGCCAACAGAACTCCTGCTCGAACGTCTCGTAGAACTTGACCGGCGGGAAGTCGGCGTAGCGCTGGTGCGCGCTGGGATCGGGCGGCGGGTCGAGGGGCGCGGTGAGCGGCTGCAGCACCGGCGGCACGTAGAGAGGCGTGACGAACTCCGTCGCCTTGGGGCTCGGCGTCAGCAGCTCGAGCGGCTCGCCGTCGGGCGGGCAGAGATAGCGCAGGTTGTCGTGAGGATCGCCGGCTGCTTTGGCTCGCCGCTCGAGCAAAGCCGCCCCGCCGGCGACCATGCCCATCGCGAGAAGCTCTCGCCGCTTGAGCATCGGCCCTCTCCCCCAAAAAGAATCGCGAAAGCTGTGCGCAGTCTAGGTGCGATGCCGCGCGGGCGTCAACGGCCTCGGTGGCCGCGGCTTCAAGGCTGCGGCATCACGGCTGCGCGGGCGCCGCTGGTCGGCACGGCGGGCCTGCGGCCCACGACTTCGCCGCCGCCTCGAGCTCGCCGCGCTCTTCGGGCGCCACCTTGTCGGCGAGCGCGGTCGCCAGCTTCGCCGCATCCGCGCAGCGCCCCGCCTCGGCGAGCGCCAGCGCCAGCGTGCGGCCGTGCGCGGCATCGGGCTGCGCCTGCCAGACGGCGTTGGCGAGCTCGACGGCGCGCGCGCCGTTGCGGCGACTGAGATCGGGGTCGGCGGCGAGGAGGCGCGCGAGCAGGTGCGTGAGCCGCCCCTGCTCCGGCATCACCTGGTACGCCTTCTCGAGCCGGTCGCGCGCTTCGGCCAGCTTGCCCATCCGCAGCAGCGCCACCGCCTCGCCGAAGCGCGACGGCTCGTCGAGGTCGGCGGCGGCGATGGCGGCGCGGTAGTGCGGCAGCGCGTCGGCGGGCCGGCCGAGGGCGAGCAGCGCGTCGCCCAGCGAGCGCTGGGCGTCGACGTCGTCGGCCTTCGCCGCCACCACCGCTTCGAGATGTGGCAGGGCAGCCGCCGCATCGCCGGCGCCGAGCAGCAGCACGCCGAGGTTGAAATGAGCGGTCATGTTGCTCGGCTCACCGGCGAGCGCCGCCTCGAGCGCGGCGCGCGCGCCGCTCGCGTCGCCGAGGTTCGCCAGCGCGGCGCCGAGGTCGACGTTGGCGCGCACGCTCTTCGGGTTGGCGGCGAGGGCGCGGCGCAGCTCCGCGGCGGCGGACTTCCAATCGCCGGCGGCCGCCGCGCGGCGTGCGCGCAGCAGCGGCGCGAGCTCGCCGGTGCGCGCGGCGTCGAGCTCCTCGAGCAGCGGGTCGGCCGTGCGCGCACCGGTGCGGCCGACGCGGGCCAGCTCCTGCTTGGCGCGTTCCTCGTCGCCGAGGCCGCGATAGGCGAGCGCCAACGGATAGTGCAGGCGGTCGGCCTGCGGCAGCGCGACGAGCGCCGCCTCGAGCGCCTCGGCGGCGCCCTTGAAGTCGCGCTGCGAGAGCTTCGCCTGGCCGAGCACGGCGAGCGCCGCGGCGTCCTTCGGCACCAGCGCCAGCGCGCGCTGCGCGGCCTCGGCGGCGCCGGTCGAGTCGCCTTCGGCGAGGTCCATCTCGCCGAGCGCCACGAGCGCGGGCGGATAGGGCGCGATGGCGAGCGCCGTCTGCAGCGCGACGCGCGCCGCCGCCAGCTCGCTGCGCGCGCGCTCGGCCTGCCCGAGCAGGTAGGGCCAGCGCAGCTCCTTCGGCTGCAGGGCGGCCGCCTCGCGATAGCAGACGACCGCGGCGTCGAACAGGCCGTACGCGTGGTAGAGCTGGCCCTGGCCGCCCCACGCCTCCGCGAGCTCGTCGGGCTTGGCGGCCTTATCGGCCAGGCGCGCGACGAGGGCTTCGCGTCCCGCTTGGAGCTGCGCGGCCACCGCCGGCTCGAGACCGGCGAGGTCCGGCGACGGCACCTTCGCCGCTGGATCCTCGGCGGCGAACGACGCAGTGGCGAAGAGCAGCGAGACGAGCAGGACGCGGCAGACCTTCATCGCGACGCTCCTTCCGGACACCAGAGCAGGTACGAGCGCGGCGCCGGGTCGAGCCACCGCAAGGTACGTACAGATGCGGCGCCGCCGCGCAGCTCGACGGCCCGCGCCCTCCTGCGGCCGAAACCGATGACGACGCGCGGATCGCGCGCCGAAGCGTAGCTGCCGTCGCGGTGCGGGCGCCGGCGCAGGTGCGCCGGAAGCGCGCTCAGGGGTAAACCAGCGGCGCTCGCGAGCCACTCTTGAGCGCCGGGGTCCGTGGTCCGTGCGGGCGACGGCGGGCCCCACTCGGCCGCGACCTCGACGGTGCGAGCGAGCCACGGCGCGTCGGGTGCACCCGGACACGGGGCCACGCCCACCCATCCCGCCGCCGGGTTGGCGCCGGCCAGCCAGAGCCGCGGCGCACCGTCGTTGAGCGCTGCCACCGCGTCGACATCGCCGTCGTCGTCGACGTCGCCGACGGCGAGACCGCGAGTAACGCGCGGCTCGGCGATCGCGCCGCCGGCAGCGGCGGACGACATCAGCTCGAAGCGGGCGCCGCCGCGGTTGCGGTAGAGCTGCGCCGGTTGGCGGAGTTGCGTCTCCGGTCTCGCGGCATCGGTCGCGCTCGCGCTCGAGGCCTGCGCGAGCCGCACGGCGCCGTTGACCACCAGCAGGTCGAGCCAGCCGTCGAGATCGGCATCGACGAACGCGGCGCCGAAGCCGGTCCACGGCCGGCTCGGCGCCGCGAGCCCTGCCTCGGCCGTGCGGTCCTCGAACAGCGCCTCGCCGCCGTTGACGTAGAGCGTGTTCCCTTCGCCGCTGAGATTGGTGACGAACAGCTCCTCGTCGCCGTCGCCGTCGAGGTCGCCCGCCTCGACGCCCATGCCGGCGCGCGGCAGCCCTTCGCGCGCCAGCGCCACGCCGGAGAGCAGCCCCTCGTCGGCGAAGCGTCCGCCGCCGCCGTTGCGCCAGAGGAAGTTGGGCTGGCCATCGTTGGCGACGAAAAGATCGAGCTTGCCATCGGCATCGACGTCGCTGGCGATGACGCCGAGCCCGGGCCCGCCGGCGCGCGCGATGCCGCTGCTGCCGCTGAGATCCGTCCAGCGTACCGGCCCGCCGGCGCTCGCCGCGCCGTCGTTGCGCAGCAGCCGGTCGGGCAGCGGCTTGTATGCCGCTGGACCGCAGTAGTCGGGGCGGCTGCTCTCGGCGAAGCAGTGCACACCGGCCACCGGCTCGACGTAGTCGACGACGTAGAGGTCGAGGTCGCCGTCTTGGTCGGCATCGAAGAACGACGCGCCGCTCGTCCATCCCGCGTGCCGCAGCGGCTCCGGCGTCTCCTCGACGAAGCTACCGTCGCCGCGGTTGCGCCACAGCCGGTCGCCGCCGATCGTGCCCAGCAGCAGATCCGGCGCCCCGTCGCCGTCGTAATCCCCGACCGCCGCGGCCACGCCATAGCCGCCGGCCGCGAGCCCGGCGCGCGCCGTGACGTCGACGAAGCGCACGCTCACTTCCGCGCCGCTCGTCTGCGGGTCGTTGCGCAGCAAGCGTCCGCCGCCGCTGCTCGCCGCCGTCGCCGCGTCCGTATCGCTCGGCAGTGTCCCGCCCTGCGGCAGGAACAGGTCGAGATCGCCGTCGCCGTCGTAGTCGAACAGGGCCGCGCCCGGCCCCATGATCGCCAGCAGCTCCAATCGCCCACGAGCGCCGTTGTCGTAGGCGAATGATGCCAAACCCGCGGCTTCGCTCGCGTCTCTAAACAGTGGCTGTGCGCTTGCCACGACAGAGGCGAGCATGACGGAGAACATCGAGCAGATCGCAACGCGCAGAAGCACGCCGCCACGATTCCCGACGCTTCCACCAGTGTCAAGCCGAAGCGGAGGCCTCTCCCCGCCATTCGCGGGATGGGGCGCGCCGGGGGGAGGGCTCCCAGCCGCGCGCAGCGAAGCGAGCACGGATGGGATACCCACCGGCAGGCGGGGGCCCCGTGTCGCGCCACCGGCGCAGAGCGACGCTCCGGCTCCGCCTCCGCTCCTGCTCTCCCTGCTACGCTGCCTTCGATGCCCGCCGACGCCTTGCCGCAGCAGCTCTTCCTCCTCCGCCTCGCCGGCGAGATCGCGGTGAAGGGCCGCGGCACGCGCCTCCAATTCCTCCGCCGCCTGCAGGGCAATCTGGAGAGCGCCCTCGCCTCGACCGGCGTTCGCTATCACGTCGAGCGCGACTGGAGCCGTTTCGTCGTCGAGGCACCGAAGGGCGCCGCGCTCGAGGTGCTGCCCAACGTCTTCGGCATCTCCTCGCTCTCCGCCGTCGAGCGGCGGCCGTGGCGCACCATGGAAGACGTCGTCGCCGCCGGCGAGGCGCTCTTCGCCCACAAGGTCGCCGGCAAGTCGTTCGCGGTGCGCGCTCGCCGCGGCGGCGACAAGCGCTTCATCCCCTTCCGCTCCGCCGACGTCGACCGCGCGCTCGGCGCCCGCCTGCTGCCGCGCGCGCGCCGCGTCGACCTCGGCGCGCCCGAGATCACCGTGGCGATCGAGGTGCGCAGCGGCGAGGCGCTGTTCTCGACCGATTCGATCGCCGGTCCCGGCGGCCTGCCGCTCGGCACCGAAGGTCGCGCGCTCGCCCTCGTCTCCGGCGGCTTCGACTCCGCCGTCGCGGCGTGGTCGATCTTGAAGCGCGGCGTGCGCCTCGACTACCTCTTCTGCAACCTCGGCGGCGGCGCCCACCGCGACGGCGTGCTCCAGGTGATGAAGCTCGTCGCCGAGCGCTGGAGCTTCGGCTACCGCCCCAAGCTCCACGCCGTCGACCTGCGGCCGCTCGTCGAGCGCATGCGCAGCGAGACCGATCCGCGCTACTGGCAGGTGGTGCTGAAGCGCCTGATGCTGCACGCCGCGAACCTGGTGGCGCAGAAGACGCGCGCCGAAGCGCTCGTCACCGGCGAGGCGGTGGGCCAGGTGTCGTCGCAGACGCTGCGCAACCTGCGCGCCATCGACGAGGTCGCCGAGCTGCCGGTGCTGCGCCCGCTTGCCGCCGCCGACAAAGAGGAGATCGTCGCGCTGGCGCGGCGCATCGGCACCTACGAGCTGTCGGCGGCGGTGGCCGAGTACTGCGCTCTCCAAGCCAAGCGGCCGGCGACCCACGCCAAGGTCGGCGCCGTGCGCGCCGAGGAAGAGAAGCTCGACCTCGAGGAGATCGCGGCGGCGGTCGCGGCGCGCGAGGTGATCGACCTCAAGGGCCTCGACCTGGCGACGCTCGGCGATCCCTCGCTCGCCGTCGAGTCGATCCCCGACGGCGCCGCGGTCGTCGACCTGCGCTCGCGCGAAGCGTTCGCCGGCTGGCATTGGCCGGATGCCGAGCACCGCGACTACTTCACCGCGCTGCGCGAGCACGCCCGCTTCGACAGGGCGCGCCGCTGGGTCTTCTACTGCGAGGTGGGCTTGAAGAGCGCCCACCTCGCCGAGCTGATGCGCACCGCCGGCTTCCAGGCCTGGCACGTCCAGGGCGGCGTACGGCCGCTGCTGCGCCAGCAGACCGCCGAAGACCCGGCGATGCGGGCGCTGCTCTCGCCGGCGCTGCTCGACTAGCCGCCGGGCTTGCACTCCGCTCGGCACTCGGCCTGCGCCGTCTTGCATTGCTGCCGCTGCCCCGCGTCGTGCGCCGCCTGCATGCAACGCGTCTCGGCCCGCTGGCAGGCCTGCTGACAGGGACCCGGCGGATGCGCCGCGCCGCCCGTCGGCGGCGGCGGGACGCCGAGCGTGGCGCGCAGCCGTATCGCCTCGACGTTCCAGTTGTCGCCGCCGATGCCGCCGCCGAAGTGGGTGCTCACCTTGACCGCCTTGACGTCGCCGCCGCGCAACCCGTCGGCGGGGAGCGGGATCGAGATGGTGTGCATCGACCAGCCCTCGAAGCTCTTGCCGTGGTTGACGTCGAAGAGCTTGATCGGACGCTCGGGATGGTTCACCAGGTCGATCTCGACGTTGCAGTTGTCGTTGGGGTTCGAGCCGCCGCGCAGGTCGTCGTTGCCGGTGAAGATGATGAGGTCGAGGGCGCGGACGGGCTTGCCGACGTCCTGCGCCCCTACCGCCGCGGCGAGCTCGTGCACGTCGCCGGTGAACCGCTTGAGCGGCGCCCCGGAGGCGTCGAGCCAGTCGTGCACGATGATCGTTTCCGGCTCGTCGACCTTGCTGCCGGCGGGGAAGCTGACCTGCAGCGCGACCTTGTCGACGTTCCAGTTGTCGCCCGAGATGCCGCCGGTGAAGTGGGACTTGACGGTGACGCCGGTGATGTCGCTCACCTTGAGGTGGCTGGGGAGCTCGAGCACGGCGGAGTGCGTGGTGCCGTTGTTCCAGTTGTCGCCGCCGTTGACGTTGGTGGTGACCTTGCTGCCGCCGCGGAACTCGAGCGCGACGTCGGCGTTGTCGGCCGCGTTGCTGCCGCCGCGCAGATCGTCGCCGCCGGTCTGGATGAAGACCTTCGCCTGCGTCGCCTCGGCATCGGTGTTGCGGCGCGACAGCGGCACGAGCAGCGACAGGTTGTGCACGTCGCCGGTGAAACGCTTGAGCGGCGATCGCTCGCCGAGCACCCACATCACGGCGACGGAGCCCGCCGGCGGATCGAACCGCGGCTCGCAGCGCTGGTCGTCGTTGGACCAGTAGCGCTCGACGCTGTAGCCCTTGTAGGTGGTGAAGGCGACGCTGTCGAGGTGATTGGGGTTGTTCTTGCCGTTCCTCTCGCAGGTGTCGCCGACCTCGTCCCTGCCGAGCGAGCCGACGCCGGCGAGGGCCGGGTCGGTGAGCGTCTCCACCACCTCGTGCGACAGCGTGCGGGTGAAGCTCTCGAAGGAAGGCGTGCAGGTCGTGCTGGTGGGCAGCACGGTGAAGTTCGGCGTGTTGAGGCCGCCGGAGTGATAGGCGTTGGTGCTGGTCGTCGTGCACATGTCGCCGCCCGAGCTGGTGCCGATGGCGTTACCCAGCGAGGCCTCGGCGAGCTTGATGTCGGGGCTGAAGATGAGGTTGACCTGGGGCGAGGGGTCCTTGCCGTCGATGTGGCAGTTCGACAGCGAGCGGACGGTGTTGACCTGCAGCACCCCGTTCACCCGGTCCCGCAACGCCGCGACGACGCACGCCTTCGACGCCACCGCGCTGCCGAAGAAATGGGGCGGGTGGATGCCCCACTGCATCAGCGGATCGAAGTAGCCCGGCCAGCCGCTCATCAGCGCCGCGGTGTACTTGTCGATCGTCGCCCGCGAGAAGCTGGCGGCATCCTTCGGGCGCAGCCCGGCCATGTGCTGCTCCCAGGTTTCCTTGTCGGGGTCGGGGAACACATAGACGTTGGTGAAGCGGCCATTGGAGACGACCGCTTGCGCGTGAGCGCCGGCGGCGCCCGCGATCCAGCTTGCGAGGCCGAGGGTGACCACGTGCTTCCACATCGCGCGCTCCTTTGCCGATCGAAGGGACGGAGTGACGGTCGCGGTGGGCGGCTCGTCGACGGCGGCCTACTTGGCAACGCGTAGCGGCGCCCGCCGCCGGCTCAGGTCGAGACCCGCCGCACCAGCCCCGCGACTAGCGGCAGCAGGTGGCGGTCAGCGCGCGGCGCTGGCGCGCACCGCGGCCAGCACCTCTTCGACGTCGCGGTGCATCGCCGCCGCGGCGCGCTCGAGCAGCGCGCGGTCGCGTTCGGCGTCGAGGCGGATGAAGAGCGCCGTCGATTCGGCGTAGGTGGTGCCGTCGTCGCCGCGCAGCGTGCTCGCCGTCCACACCTTGCGGCCCTCGCGGCGCTCGACCCACGCTTCGAACGTGGCGTCGGTCCCTAGCGGCAGCATGGCGCGGAAGTCGGTCTCGAGGTGGGCGGCGACGGCGATGTGGCCGGCCATCCACGCCGCGGCACCCATCGCCTCGTCGAGCACGGCGGCCATGGCGCCGCCGTGCGCGTGACCGGGGGGACCGGCGGTGCCGGGGCCGAACCAGGCGCGGCCCATCAGCCGGCCGTCGCGCTCGCGGCGGAAGTAGGCGACGCGCAGCGTCTCGCCCTGCGGATCGCCGGAGACGAACGAGCCGCGGCCGCCCTCGATGCGGAAGGGATCGAGCGGCTGCCAGCCGGGCTCGGCGCGCACGGGAGGCGGCACGACAGGCGCGGAATCGCTCATCGGTGCGCGCCGATCCTAACCAAACGCGGACGCTACAATCGCGGCACGCTGATGAACGAGATCCTCGCCCCCGGCGAGCTCCTGCCGCTGTCGGCGGACTGGTTCCGCGCGCTCGCCGAGACGACCGCGGTGGCCATCTTCGTCTACGACAGCGACCGCTTCCTCTACGTCAACCCGGCGGCGTGCGAGCTGGGCGGCTACGAGGAGCGCGAGATGCTCGCCCTTGGGCCCGATCAATTCATCGTGCCCGAGCATCGCGGCTGGGCGCGCGCTTCGCGGATGCGGCGCATCGGCGGCGACCCGACGCCGGCGCGTTTCGAGCTGCAGATCGAGCGCAAGGACGGCGAGCGCCGCTGGCTGCACTTCTGCGGCGCCACCGTGCTCTGGGGCGGCGCGCCGGCCGGCCTCGGCACCGCCATCGACATCACCGACCGCATCTGCGCCGAGTCGGCGCTGCGCCGTCAGGTGCGCTTCGAGCAGGCGATGGCGGAGGTCACCCGCCTCTTCCTGCAGCTTCCCGTGGCGCAGCTGCCGCGCGGCGTCGGCTACGCCTTCGAGCGCTTCGGTCCGCTCGCCGAGGTGGACCGCGCGCAGCTCTTCATGTTCACCGACGGCGCCGCGCGCTGCGTCACCCGCTGGCGCGCCGACGGCGGTTTCGATCCCGAGCTCGAGGAGCTCGTGCTGCCGGTCGAGAGCTACCCCTACTCGATGGCCACCTTCGCGCGGCGCGAGGCGCTGCGCATCGACGACGACGCCGCGCTGCCGTCCGCCGCCGCCGCCGAGCGCGCGCTTTGCGTCGAGGCGGGCATTCGCGCCGCCGTGCTGGTGCCGCTGGTCTCCGGCGAGCGCCCGATCGGCTTCCTCGCCTTCGAAGTGTTCAGCGGCCCGCGGCGGTGGAGCGCCGAGGTGCTCGGCATGCTCACCATCCTCGCCGAGGTGTTGACCGGGGCCTTCGAGCGCGAGGGGGCCGAGCTCGAGCTGCTGCACAGCCGCGAGCGGCTGGAGCTGGCGCAGAAGGCCGGCCGCAGCGTGGTGTGGGAGTGGGACATCGACAGCGACGCCATGCTGCTGCCGCCGGTGTCGACCGAGCTCTTCGGCGTCGCCGACGGCGCGATCCCGAAGAGCGGCGTCGAGCTGATGCGCCTGATCCCGCCCGCCGACCAGGAGCTGATCCACGACGCGCTGCGGCGCTCGATCCACTCAGGCGAGCCGTACGTTCTCGAGCACCGCGTGGTGACGCCGCAGGGCGGCGTGCGCTGGCTGGCGGTGCGCGGCCAGCTCATCGCCGACGAGCGCGGCCGGCGCATCCTCGGCGTCTCCGCCGACGTCACCGAGCACAAGCTCGCCGAGGAGGCGCTGCTCGCCGAGCAGGAGCGCGCCGCCGTCACCCTCGCCTCCATCGGCGATGGCGTCGTGCGCACCGACGCACAGGGACGCGTCGACTACTTGAACGCGGTCGCCGAGCAACTCACCGGCTTGAGGTCGGAGGAGGCGCTCGGGCGCCCGCTGGGCGAGGTCTACCACGTCGTCGACGAGCTCACCGGCCAGCCGCGGCCCAACCCGGTCGAGCGCTGCCTCGCCGAAGGCGACGTGGTGGTGCTCGCCGGGCAGAGCTTGCTGCTGCGTCCCGACGGCGAACAGTTCGCGGTGCGCGATTCCGCGGCCCCGGTGCGCGACCGAGGCGGCGCCATCTCCGGCGCCGTGCTGGTGGTGCAGGACGTCACCCAGCTCCGCGGCCTCGAGCGCGAGATGCTCTACCTGGCGCGCCACGACTCGCTGACCGGCCTGATCAACCGCCGCGAGCTCGAACGCCAGCTCGAAGCCGCCATCGCCAGCGCCGGCACCGGCCGCCACCACTGCCTCTGCTACCTCGACCTCGACGAGTTCAAGCTCGTCAACGACAGCTGCGGCCACGTCGCCGGCGACGAGCTGCTGCGCCAGCTCACCGCGCTGCTCGCCACCCACGTGCGCGAGGGCGACGTGCTGGCGCGCCTGGGCGGCGACGAGTTCGGCGTGCTGCTGCGCGACTGCAGCTTGAAGGGCGCGGCGACGGCCGCCGAAAACCTCTGCCGCACCGTGCGACGTTTCCGTTTCAGCTGGGAGGACCGTGTCTTCGAGGTCGGCGTCTCGATCGGCGTGGTGCCGATCACCGCCGAGTCGGGCACCCTGTCGCAGGTGCTGTCGGCCGCCGACGCCGCCTGCTACGTGGCCAAGGAGCAGGGGCGCAACCGCGTCCACCTCTACCAGCCCGACGACCGCGCCATGGCCGAGCGCTATGGCGAGATGCAGTGGGTGCACCGCATCCAGCGCGGCTTCGAGGAGCGGCGCTTCCACCTCTACCAGCAGCCGATCCGGCCGCTCGGCACCGGCGAGGAGATGGCGGAGATCCTCCTCCGCCTGCTCGGCGAGGACGGCGAGCCGATGTCGACGCCGGCCTTCATCGCCGCCGCGGAGCGTTACCACCTGATGCGCACCATCGACCGCTGGGTGGTCGAGGAGGCGCTGCAGACGATCGCGGCGCGCGGCGGCAGCGCCGTCTACACCATCAACTTGTCGGGGCAGTCGCTGGGCGATCCCGGCTTCCTCGACTTCGTGCAGTCGAAGGTGCGCGAGGGCGCGGTGCCGCCACGCCGGCTCTGCTTCGAGATCACCGAGACGGCGTCGATCGCCAACCTCGGCCGCGCCCGGCAGTTCATCGCCGCGTTGAAGGAGATCGGCTGCCGCTTCGTGCTCGACGACTTCGGCAGCGGGCTATCGTCCTTCGCCTATCTGCGCAGCCTGCCGGTCGACTTCCTCAAGATCGACGGCGAGTTCGTGCGCCACCTGACGGGCGACCCCGTCCAGCGCGCGCTCGTGCAGTCGATCCACCAGGTCGGCCACCTCATGGGCCTGACCACCATCGCCGAGTCGGTGGAGGACGAGGCCACCTGCGCGGCGCTGCGCGAGATCGGCGTCGATTACGGCCAGGGGCACTGGCTGGGCGTGCCCGCGCCGTTGTAGGACTCCCGGGCGGCGCGCACGAGCGTGTGCAGGCGAGATCTTGGCGATCAGCCGCGAGCTCGCGATCGCCCTGTAGGTCGAAGCCGTCGGAGGGCACTTGCTTTGCTTGCTCGGCTCGCGCGCATGAGCGCGGGTGGGTGCGGGACGGCGCGTCCCCGCATCGAAGATCCAGCCAACGTCCGAGAAAGGACTCCCCCATGAAGAGACTTCCGCGCAGACGGCTCGTCATCCTCCTGTCGCTCCCTACCCTGGTCGTCGTCGCAACCGGCTTCGCCTTCGTCACCGCCGCCCACGCGGCGCGCGCGAAGACGGTGGTGATGGTGCCGGAGGAGGACCGCTTCGAGCCGGCCTTCATCACCGTCAAGGCCGGCGGCTTCGTTCGCTGGATCAACAGCGACGAAGACGGGCACACCATCGTCAGCGACGACTTCTTCAACACCACCGGCCAGAACCACCACGTCGACATGGAGCTGCCGGGCACCGAGGACAACGGCGGCCAGCCCACCTCGGTGACGCTCAACTTCGGCAAGCCCGGCATCTTCGTCTACTACTGCCGCTTCCACTCCCACCTCGACGAGGCCCACCAGCCCGTCGCACCGGGACCCGACGGCGGCATCCAGGATCCCAACGGCAACTACGGCACCCCGATGATGGGCGTCGTCGTCGTGCTGCCGGGCAACGCCTGACCGACTGCCCAGCGCGCTGGCGCCGCCTCCACCCACCCACGGCCCTTGCGATCGGTCGGCTGCCAGTTTCGCGCGCGCAGAAAGCAGCTATTCTCGCGGCGTGAAGATCGCGATCTCCGTGCCCGACGACGTATTCGAAGAGGCTGAACGCCTGGTGCGTCAAACGAGACGCTCACGAAGTGAGCTCTACACGATGGCGTTGACCGAGTACTTGGCCCGCCGCGCGCCCGATCGCATGGCCGACGTGATGGATCGGGTGGTGTCGGAAGTTAGCGACGAAGTGGACGAATTCGTTGCCGAAGCATCTCGGCGGATCCTGCGTCGCGTCGAATGGTGATCGGTCAAGGCGTTTACGGTGGCGGACTTGCCGGAGCCCGGAGCGTCTCAGTCAAACTCGGGTCGTTCGAAGCGAAGGGGAGGGCGGAATCTCCCCTCGGACCTAGCTACCCGATAAGTTCTTTGGCTGCAACAGCCACGACCGCAATCCAAGCGAGCAGCTTCATAAGCGCCTCAATCCACTTGCGATAGAAGTCCCTGTCGTTCACGTGGCACCTCTCATGGAGAGGAGCCGCCCAGAGGGGTTCGGCGGGCAATGCTTCCGCCGCCAGCCTTGACTTTGCTGACGCATCACCCAAGAATCGAGTGGTTACAGTGAGACGTCGTCCCCACAGGCACGGCTCCTGTTTCCGGGCGTCACCTGCTGCAATCAGGTGGCGCCCATCCTTTTTCACCCCGAGTACACCTCAGGGCCCAACTGGGTCTAGGACAAGCTTTGTGACGTCGGCTTCTCTCCTAACCTGATCAGGTCCGCACCGGCCGCGGGCCGGCTTCGACGACCTCGGGCGCGACCTGCGATTCGTACTCGGCGAAGTTCTTGACGAACATGTCGGCGAGCTTGCCGGCCTGCGCGTCGTACGCAGCGGGGTCCGACCAGGTGCGGCGCGGATCGAGGACCTCGGACGGCACGCCCTCGATCTTCTCCGGCACCTCGACGCCGAAGACCGGGTCGGTGCGCGTCGCCGCGCCGTCGAGCTCGCCGGCGAGCGCCGCGTTCACCATGCGGCGCGTGTACTTGAGCTTCATGCGGCTGCCGACGCCTGGCGGGCCGCCGGTCCAGCCGGTGTTGACCAGCCACACCTTCGCGCCGTGCTTCGCCAGCCGCTCGCCGAGCATCTTGGCGTAGACCGACGGGTGGAGCGGCAGGAAGGGCGCGCCGAAGCAGGTGCTGAAGGTCACCGACGGCTCGGTGACGCCGCGCTCGGTGCCGGCCACCTTCGCCGTGTAACCGGAGAGGAAGTGGTACATCGCCTGCTCGGGCGACAGCCTGGCGATGGGCGGCAGCACGCCGAAGGCGTCGCAGGTCAGGAACACCACGTGCTTCGGGTGGCCGGCCTGGCCGCCGAGGTCGACCCTATCGAGCAGCTCGAGCGGGTAGCTGCTGCGCGTGTTCTCGGTGTACTTCGCCGACTCGAACTTCACCTCCCGCGTCACCTCGTCGAGCTCGACGTTCTCGAGCAGCGAGCCGAAGCGGTGCGAGGCGGCCCAGATCTCGGGCTCGCCCTCCTGCGACAGGCGGATCACCTTGGCGTAGCAGCCGCCCTCGACGTTGAAGACGCCGCGCTCGCCCCAGCCGTGCTCGTCGTCGCCGATGAGGGTGCGCTCGGGGTCGGCGGAGAGCGTCGTCTTGCCGGTGCCGGAGAGCCCGAAGAAGAGCGCCACGTCGTCCTTGTCGCGCCCGTAGTTGCAGCTGCAGTGCATGGAGAAGACGTCCTGCTTGGGCAGCAGGTAGTTCATCACCGAGAAGATGCCCTTCTTGATCTCGCCCGCGTACTCGGTGCCGCCGACGAGCGACATGCGGCGGCCGAAGTCGAGGACGATGAAGGTGCTCGAGCGCACGCCGTCGCCGGCCGGGTCCGCCTTGCAGCCCGGCGCGTCGATGACGGTGAAGCCGGGCTCGAACGCCTCCAGCGCCGCCGGGTCCTTCTCGCGGATGAACATGTTCTGCGCGAACAGGCTGTGCCAGGCGTACTCGGTGATGACGCGCACCGGCAGGCGGTGCGCGGGGTCGGCGCCGGCGTAGCCCTGGAAGACGAAGACGTCCTTGCCGGCGAGGTAGTCGGTGAGCTTCTTGTGCAGGCCCTCGACGTGATGGCCGTCGAGCGGCCGGTTCACCTTTCCCCACCAGATGTCGTGCTCGCTGCCCGGCTCCCTGGCGAGGAACTTGTCGTTCGGCGACCGCCCGGTGTGGCTGCCGGTGAGGGCCACCAGCGTGCCGGACGCGCACAGCCGCCCCTCGCCGCGGGTGATGGCGTGCTCGTGCAGCTGCGCCGGCGACAGGTTCCAGAACACCCGCCGCAGGCCGTGCAACCCGTGCTGCTCGAGGCCGTGGCGGCTGGGAAAGGCGCCGAGTGCTTCCATGGACGACGTCCTCGCGCTGACTGGTTCGGGTGGGGCCCGCGAAGCCGCGGCTCGGTCGAAGGGCGGGATTCTAACAGCGGCGCCGCGGCGAGCCGGCCCGACGCCCGCCCCGGCCACCCCGAACGCCCCCGACCTTACTTCGCGCCCGTTTCGAGGAAGTCGACGAGCACCCGGCTCATCGCCCGCATGCCGGTGGCGACGGCGCTGTCAGGGGCGCGGAAGTCGGGAGTGTGCAGGCCGCCCGAGGTGCCGCCGGGCTCGCGGGTGCCGAGGTTGAAGTAGACGGCGGGCAGGACGTTGGCGAAGTAGGCGAAGTCCTCGCCGCCCATGACCGGCGCCGCGGTCGAGACGTTGCCGGCGCCGAGCGCCGCCTCGAGCGACTGGCGCACGCTGGGCTCGAGCGCCGCGTCGTTGACGGTGGCCGGCGTCGTCTGCTCCCAGGCCAGCTCGAACGTGCCGCCCATCGCCTTGGTGATGCCGTCGAGGATCTCGCGCATGCGGCGCTCGACGGTCGACTCGACGTCGCCGCCGTAGGTGCGCACGGTGCCCTCGAGGTAGGCGTCGCCGGGGATGATGTTGAAGCGTTCGCCGCTGCGCAGGATGCCGACCGTCACCACGCTCGGCGCCAGCGGATCGAGGGTGCGGGAGCGGATGGTCTGCAGCGCCAGCACCACTTGCGACGCCATGACGATGGGGTCGACGCCCTGGTGCGGGAAGGCGCCGTGCGACTGCTTGCCGTGGAGCGTGATGCGGAAGCGGTCGACGGCGGCGTAGACGGGACCGGGCGCGATCGCGACCTGGCCGACGTCGAGCTCGGGCTTGCTGTGGAGGCCGAAGATCGCCTTGGGCTGGAGGTCGCCGAAGAGCTTCTCGTCGAGCATCAGCCGCGCGCCCGTCGGCTCGCCGGGCGGCGCGCCCTCCTCGGCCGGCTGGAAGACGAAGACGACGGTGCCGGGCAGCTCGGCGCGCGCGTCGGCGAGCATCGAGGCGACGCCGAGCTCGACGGAGGTGTGGACGTCGTGGCCGCAGGCGTGCGCGACGCCGACCTCCTGCCCCTGGTAGGTGGTGCGCACCGTCGACTTGAACGGCAGATCGCTCGACTCGACGACCGGCAGCGCGTCCATGTCGGCGCGCACCGCCACCACCGGCCCCGGCCGCCCGCCGCGCAGCACACCGACGACGCCGGTCTTGGCGACGCCGGTGCGCACCTCGATGCCGAGCTTCCGGAGCTCGGCCGCGACGCGCTTGCCGGTCTCCACCTCCTCATACGACAGCTCCGGATGCTGGTGGATGTCGTGGCGGCAGACGACCGCCGCCGGCGCGTGCTTGTCGACCAGCGCGGGCAGCCGATCGGCGAGCCCGGCGGCGGCGAGCGGCACCGTCGAGAGCGCGGCGACGAGGAACGAGAGCAGCGAGCGGATGGCTCGGCGTGATGGCATGGGCGATGACTCCGGTTGGCGCCGCGCGCGACCGTCCGCGCGGCGAGCCGGATGCTACCAGCGCTCAGCGACTTGCCGCGGAGCCGTCATTGGCGCGGCCAGTCACCGTCCGCTAGAGTGTGCGCGACCTCGCGGCGCCACGGCCGCGTCCCCCCGCCCGCATCGCATTCACCCTGGAGAACGCAGCTTGAACCTCGCCGGCAAGAAGATCCTCGTCCTCGGCGGCTACGGCCTCGTCGGCATCGCCGTCTGCCGCGAGCTGTTGAAGCGCTGCCCGCGCGAGATCCAGATCCACAGCCTGCGCGAGGGCGAGGCCGAGCAGGCCCGCGGCGAGCTCGGCACCGAGGCGCAGAAGGCCGGCACCGCGCTGACCACTTCCTTCGGCGACCTCTTCGGCCTCGCCGAGAGCTCCGACCGCCGCGCCGCCATCGCCGCCCAGATCGGCGCCCTGCGCGAGGAGCAGCTCGAGCGCTTCCTCCTCTACCGCGTGCTCGCCGAAGCCAAGGCCGAGGTGGTGGTCGACTGCATGAACACCTCGACCGGCATCGCCTACCGCGACATCTACCGCGCCGCCGACAAGGTCTTCGCCGAGCTGGGCGAGGACGCGGAGCACGTCTCCGGCGAGGCGGCCGAGGCGCTGCTCGAAGCGCTCTACATGCCGCGCCTCATCCGCCACATCCAGGTGCTCTACCGCGGCATGCGCGACGCCGGCACCCGCGCCTACGTCAAGGTCGGCACCTCGGGCACCGGCGGCATGGGCCTCAACATTCCCTACACCCACTCCGAGGAGCGCCCGAGCCGCGTGCTGCTGTCGAAGAGCGCGCTGGCGGGCGCGCAGTCGATGCTGCTCTTCCTGATGGCGCGCACGCCCGGCGCGCCGATCACCAAGGAGATCAAGCCCGCCGCCGCCATCGCCTGGAAGCGCATCGCCTACGGGCCCATCTCGCGGCGCGGCGAGCGGATCCAGCTGGTGGATGCGAAGCCGCGCGCCCTCGGCGCCACCTTCTCGACCTGCGATCCCACCGCGGCTACCCTGCGCGACGAGCCGCTCGAAACGGTCTTCGTCGACACCGGCGAGAACGGCATCTTCAGCCTCGAAGAGTTCGCCCTGCTCAGCAGCGCCGAGCAGATGGAGTTCGTCACTCCCGAGGAGATCGCGCAGTACCTCTGCTTCGAGATCGAGGGCGGCAACACCGGCCACGACGTCATCAACGCGCTCGACAACGCGGTGCTCGGCCCCACCTACCGCGCCGGCCTGCTGCGCCACTTCGCGCTCGAGCACATGATCGAGCTCGAGGCACAGCACCCCGGCCACGAGAGCGTCGCCTTCGAGATGCTCGGCCCGGCGCGCAACAGCAAGCTGCTCTTCGAGGCGCACCTGCTGCGCCTCGCCTTCGGCACCATGGACGCGGCGCGCGAGGCGAGCGCCGAAGAGGTGCGCGACAAGCTCGACGCGCTGGTGCGCGAGCAGCCGGAAGTCGCCAACCGCATCGTCGCCGTCGGCATCCCCATCCTCCTCGACTCCGGCGAGGTCATTCGCGCGCCGAAGGTGATCGTCCCCGCCGACGCCAAGGCGGTGACGGTGACGCCGGAGGTGCTCGAAGGCTGGGTCGTCGACGGCTGGGTCGACCTGCGCCTAGCGAACTGCGAGCGCTGGGCGGAACGCTTCCGTCAGATCCACGACGAGATCGCGACCATGCCGGAGAGCGACACCTCGAGCCGCTTCTTGCGCAACCGCCGCTTCTGGCACGAAGAGCGCGCCATCCAGCCGGGCAAGGTCGTCGGCTGGATCCTCGGCACTCAGGAAGCCGGGTCGCGAATCAAGCGATAGCGCTCGCGGACGGCGCGCGTTCCCGTCGCCGGTTGTCAGGTTTGACCTCCATGCGGCGAAGGAACTGGATGGAAATCTCGCCGCTCTGTCCGTCTGCAAGAAGTAAACGGGCAACGTTCGGGCAGTCCCGCCTGAGCGCGGCGCGCTTTTCCGTGGGGAGCGCATCATGGACGAGGACAAGGCGCAGAGGATCCGCTCGTTACTGCCGGCAGGGATGGGAGCCGGCGTCGGCGCCCTGCTGATCTTGATCTTCGGCCAGGGGCTGGTGCTGTCTCCGTTCGAGACGGCGCGGCCGCGAGAGCGGCGGCTGCAGATCGACGAGCCCCAGGCGAGCTCCATCGAGGCGCGCCTGTGGGAAGACCCGCTGGCCGCGCTCGACGACTACGTCGCCCGCCAGCACGGGGAAAAGAACGAGGCCGAAGCGGAGAGGCGGGCATGCGGAACCGCAACCGATGCGGGTACCGCCGGAGCGGCGCCCGCGGCCACCCCAGCACCAGCCGCCGCGGCGACCGACAGCGAGCTCAGCCGGCTCTTCGCCGATCGTTCACGCGCCGTCGCCGTGATCGCGGCCGTCCTCGACGGCGATTCGACGTCGGAAGCCGCGGAGAGCCGGTTGCGCAGCCGCGTTGCCGTGATCTCCGCGCTCGCCCAACGGGGCCTGATCCCCGACGGCGACGGCAGGTTGTACTTCGCACACCTCTTCAAGTGCGCCCCCGCGGGCGGCACCGCCGTACATGAGCCGTTGGCCTTCGAGATCTTCCACTTCGACCCCTTCGGCGAGGGTGCCCGACACCCGCTCGAGGACACCAAGGCGAAGCTCACAGGCGCGCTGGCCGTGTGGATCGATGAGCGCACGCTCGAGACCGGCGACGGGGAGCGCAGCCACCCGATCGACGGCTTGACGACGAAGCTGGCCGATCTGCTGAGTCAAGTGGGAGTGAAGGCGAACAACCTCGAATCCGTCAGGTTCGTCGCCCTCGCACCCGCCACCTCGCGACTGCTCGGCGACATGGCGGAAGACCTCGCGCCCCCGCCGGAAGCACACCCATCCCCCACCCCGCTAGCGGAGCGGACGGTAGCGGCTCTGAAGCGGCTTGGCCCGGCGACTGCCGGCGTGCATTTGACGGAGGCGGAGGAAGCGATGCTGATGGACGTGGCGGCCCGGGTCGATCCCACTGCCAAGGGCGGGCCGAACACCGGGTTGCAAGCACCGCTGCTGCAGCGGGCCATCGCCTCGAGCATCCAGGTCTACTCCTCGCGGGCCACCACCCCGCTCGCGCTGGCGCGGCTGTTCGACTTCTACGGCGCCAACCCAGAGCGCAGTCCAGAAGAACCCGCGAAGGTGGGCGATCCGGACCAGCGCGGGCTGGCGATGGCGCCGCAGCGCCTCAAGGCTGCCGTGCTCTCCGACCAAGTCCTCGCTTCCGCATTGGTGGACGAGCTCGGCCGGCGCGGCATCGACCTCGTCGCCAAGGGCCAGGGAGGCAACATACCACCCGACCACATGGTGCTGGTGTCGGAGTGGGACACCCTCTACGGGCGATCGCTGCCCTTCATGTTCGAGGTCGAGCTGACCCGTCGCGCCTCGCCAGACGGCACCCGTTACGAGGACCTCTACGAGGACCGGCTCACGGACAAAATCCCGTCGCCCCCGAACGTCCACCGTTTCACCTACCTCCGCGGATTGGATGGCGAGACCTCCGAACGGCGGGACAGTCCCGCGAAGAGCGACCGGAGCCCGTCGAACCGGGAGGGCGCGGGTGGGTCGGCGAGCGACGAACGAGCGGCGCGGCTGCGGCAGCTCGAAGGCTCCGAGGGTCCCGGTCAGCTCGACATGATCCGCCGCGTCGGCGACCGCATCGCCGCGCTCGACGGCCAGCTGCGGTCGTCACACCAGGGTAGCGTGCGCGCGATCGGCGTCCTCGGCAGCGACTTTCACGACAAGCTGATCGTGCTGCAGGCTCTGCGCAGCCAGTTTCCCGACGCCGTCTTCTTCACCACCGACCTCGATGCTCGCCTCCTGCAGCCGCGCTGGTATTCGTTGACGCGCAACCTGCTGATCGCCTCGAGCTACGGCCTCGAGCTGTCGCCTCACCTGCAGTGCCGCATTCCGCCCTTCCGCGACACCTATTCGACGGCGACCTTCGCGGCGGTCCTCAGCGCGCTTCAATCCATCGACCCCAGGCCGATGCGGGCAGGCGAGGAGGACAGGCCCGGGGTCTGCCTGCCGGTCTCTCAGGGCAATCTGCTCCGCCTCCGTCCGCTGCTCTTCGAGGTCGGACGCCGGGGAGCGGTCGAGCTCGCACCGGTCGACGACGGGGTCGGCACGCATCCCGCTCCTGGCGATCCCGGCCCCACCGCTCGCCGGGTGGCGCTGGTGGGCTTTCCTCTGCTGGCGATGCTCTTCTGGTGGCTCGCCGGACCGCTGGCCACCCTCCTCGCGCCGAGCGGGCGACGCGGCTCGGACGATCCCGGCACGAGCCTCGCCGGAGAGGCCCGGGCCGCGGCGGCGGTCACGCGCGGCCGCATTCGCCAGTCCCGGGCTCGCTGGTTGGCCACCGGAGGCGCCCTCGTGGTCATGTTCGCTTGCTGGCAGCTGGCATTGAGCGACGCCCGTGCGGGTGGGGAGCCGCTCTATTGGTTCGACGGGGTGAGCGCGTGGCCGAGTGAGCTCCTCTTCGTGCTCGCCACCCTGGTGAGCGTCTTCCTGCTCGCGCGCGCGATCGTCGCCCTGCGCACCGACGGTGGGCGCATGGAGCCCTA
Organism: Thermoanaerobaculia bacterium; assembly: GCA_036005845.1. Lineage (GTDB taxonomy): Bacteria > Acidobacteriota > Thermoanaerobaculia > Multivoradales > JAIOJS01 > DASYQD01. The sequence continues at coordinate 80,626 of DASYQD010000144.1, forward strand.
CTTCATCGAACCGAGCACCGCCACTTCCCGACGCACCGAGAAGAGAGTCTGGCTGGGCTGGCTGCGCGCCGGCTGGGCCAACCTCGGGTTACGTCGCTGGAGCTGCAACTCGGATGACCCCGCGGAGCTGTGGCACACCTACAGCGACGCCGCGCGGCTGCGCTGGCGCTTCGCCCGCGTCGCCGTGTCGGCGCTTCCGGTCCTCGCGGTGATGGGCTTCCTGGCGTACCTCTTCGGCTTCCCCAACCTGCCGATGCGCAGCGACGTGGGACGCCTCTTCCACGTCGTCTCGGCCTCGTTGGCCACGGTCGCGCTGGTGGTGCTGGCGCTCTTCGTCTTCGACGCCACTCGCCTCTGCGTCTGCTTCGTCGACACGCTGACCGGGCGCGATTGTGCCGCCTTCCCCAAGACCTCGCGCAGCGACCGCGTCGCTGCCAGCCTGGGGCTACCGCTGACGGAGGCCAGTGACCTGATGGCCCTGCGACTGGTCGCGCAGCGTACCGAGACGGTGGGAGGCCTCTTGCTCTATCCCTTCGTGGTCACCGCGCTGTTCGTCGCCGCGCGTAGCGGCATGTTCGATTCCTGGAGCTGGCCGCGATCAACCACCGGTTTGGTCGTCCTGGTGCTCGTCACTCTGCTCGCCAGCGGCTTGCAGCTGCAGCATTCAGCGCGGCGCGCCCGCCAGCGGGCCATGCGGCGACTCGACGAGCGGCGGCTACGCCTGCTTGCCAAGAATCCACCGGCTGCCCAGGATCTCGCCACCGAGCCGCAGCTCTCGGCGCTGCGCGACCAGGTGCTGGCCCTCGACCGCGGCGCCTTCGCGAGTTGGTCCGCAAACCCCGTGCTGGGCGCCCTGTTACTGCCGTTCGGTGGCGCGGGCGCCGCCTGGCTCATCGATCTCATCTTGCAGCTTGCGAAGTGAGCTCGGAGGGAGCGCTCCTCAAGCGCTAGGCGGTATCGGCATCGGCGTCAGCGCCGCCGGAGGAGGAGGCGGCGCGCAGTGCTGGGCGACGATCCCGCGCAGCTCGCTGCCGAGGACCGGCTTGATAAGGAAGCCGTCGATGCCGGCGGCGAGCGCCGCGGAGCGCAGGTTGGTGAAGCCGCTCAGGGCGTAGATCGGCGTACCGGCGCCATTGGCTTCGGCGCGCAGGCGCAGGACCAGCTCGAGGCCGGCGATGTCGGGGAGCCCGAGGTCGAGCAGGATCATGCAGGGACGGTGAGAGCGGACGAGAGCCAGCGCCTGCTCGCCGCTGGCGGCGCCGAGTACGGTGAAACCCTCGATCTCGAGCAGCTCTACGAGCAGGTTGCGCGTGTCGTCGTGGTCGTCGATGACGAGTATGGGGTGGCTCGCTGTACTGACGGGGTCCATGTGGGGTCCTCCACGAGAGGCCGTGGTGCCTAGCTCGGCTGCGACGCCAAAAATGACAATGAAAAAGGCGCGCGAGTTGAAGGACCAAGGATGTGTGTCTGCGCGCCGAGGGGGGAGATTGCAGGCACTGTGCCAGTCGTTCGGCGGGCATCGGCTGTGCGAGAGTGGCGTTCATGGACGCGCCTGAAACGGAAGAAGCCGAGCAGACCGCACGCAGCATCGCCGACACCGCCAGCGAGCCGACCGTCGCCGGCTTCCGCTTCGCTGCCGCCGCGTGCGGCATGCGCTTCGTCGGGCGCGACGACCTCGGGTTGATCGTCTGCGACCTGCCGGCCACTTGGGCCGGCGTCTACACGACGAGCTCGGCGCCGGGAGCGCCGGTGGTGGTCGGGCGCGAGCTGTTGCGCAAAGGGAAACCGTCGCGCGCTATTCTCGTCAACGCCGGCATCGCCAACGCCGGCACCGGCAAGGTGGGGGTGCGCGACTGCAGGCGCGCGCAGGCGCTCGTCGCCAAGGCGCTGGGCGTGCGCGAGCGCGAGGTGGTGTGCTCCTCGACCGGCCGCATCGGGCCGCGCCTCGACGTCGGCAAGATCAAGGGCGCGCTGCCGGCGCTCGTCGAAGGACTGGCGAGCGACCGCAGCCTCGGCGTGGCGCGGGCGATGATGACGAGCGACACGGTGCCCAAGCGCGCCGTCGCGCGCTGCACCGTCGACGGCCACGAGGTGACGCTGCTCGGCGTCAGCAAGGGGTCGGGGATGATCGCGCCGAAGATGGCGACGACGCTGTCGTTCCTCGTCACCGACGTTGCCGCCAAGCGTCCGTTCCTGCAGGAGGCGCTCGCCGACGCGGCCGGCGCCAGCCTCAACCAGCTCACGATCGACGGCGATATGTCGACGTCCGACACCTGCCTGCTGCTCGCCTCGGGCGCCGCCGCCAACCGGCCGCTTCGCAACCGCCACCGCGATGCCGGCGCCTTCCGCGCCGCGCTCGCCGCGCTCACCGCCGATCTGGCGCGCCAGCTGGCGCGCGACGGCGAGGCGGCGACGAAGCTCTTCGTCGTGCAAGTGCGCGGCGCGAAGACGGCCGAGCAGGCGCGGGCCGCGGCGCGCGCGATCGCCGGGTCGAACCTGATGAAGACGTCCGTCGGCGGCGGCCGGCTCGACTGGGGTCGCGTCGTCGCCGCGCTCGGCTCCTCAGGCGCGCAGTACCAGCACGAGCGCTTCACGCTTTCGTACGGCGACGCGGTGCTGGTGAAGAAAGGCAAGCACCAGGGCAAACGCGCCGCCCAGGCGGCGCTCGCGCACCTCGGCCAGCCGGAGATCCGTCTCGTCGTCGACCTCGGGCTCGGGCGTGGCGAGGGCGAGGCCTTCGGCTGCGACCTCAACGAGGGGTACGTGCGCGAGAACTCGGCGCCGTTGCCGATCTAGCAAGCGCCGGTCCGCAGGGCGCGCGGTCGTCGCCGTGCGTCGAGCCCGCGGTCGTCATAGGCTCCGGGCCTCGGCGGCGCCATGGCTGACTTTTTGCAGCCCGCCGCGCCATCGAGACCTCCACGGAGCACGCCCGAGGAATCGCCCGCATGTCCGATCGTGAGCGCAGCACCCCCGTAGCCATCCTCGGCGCCACCGGCGCCGTCGGCCAGCGTCTCGTGCAGGCGCTCGAGCGCCACCCGTGGTTCGTCTTCGCCGAGGCGGTCGCCTCCGAACGTTCCGCCGGCAAACGCTACGGCGAGGCGGCGCACTGGCTGCTCGACAGCGACCTGCCGGCCGCGGCAGCCGAGCTGCCGGTGCTGCCGGCCGGCGCGCCGCTGCAGTCGCGGCTGGTGCTCTCCGCCCTCGACTCGGGGCCCGCCGGCGAGCTCGAGCCGCTCTACGCCGAGCGCGGCCACTTGGTGGTCAGCAACGCCAGCAAGTTCCGCATGGATCCGCGGGTGCCGCTGCTGGTGCCCGAGATCAACCCGCACGCCGCTGAGCGCATCCGCGAGCAGCCGTGGGCAGCGCAGGGCGGAGGCCTGGTCACCAACCCCAACTGCTCCGTCGTCGGCATCGTCATGGCGCTGGCGCCGCTGCAGCAGGCGTTCGGGCTCGAAGCGGTCACCTGCGTCACCATGCAGGCCGTCTCCGGCGCCGGCTATCCCGGCGTGCCGTCGCTCGACATCCTCGGCAACGTCATCCCCGACATCGGCGGCGGCGGCGAGGAGGCGAAGATCGCCAGCGAGCCGCAGAAGATCCTCGAGGCCGACTTCCCGCTCTCGGTGGCGGTCAACCGCGTGCCGGTCGTCGACGGCCACACAGTGTCGATGTTCGTCAAGTTGCGCCGCCGCGCCTCGCTCGACGAGATCCGCCGCGCTCTCGACGGCTTCACCGGCGAGCCGCAGCGGCTGAAGCTGCCTTCCGCGCCCGAGCGGCCGCTGCAGGTCCTCGACCGCAAGGATCGCCCGCAGCCGCTGCGCGACGTGCGGCGCGGCAACGGCATGACGGTCTCGGTCGGCAACCTGCGCGCCGATCCGGTCTACGACGCGCGCTTCACCGTCCTCGTCCACAACACCGTGCGCGGCGCCGCCGGCGCCGCGCTGCTCAACGCCGAGCTGCTGGCGGCCAAGGGGCTGCTGGCGGCGCCGGTGGAGGTGGTGGCGGAGGCCCGCTGATGACCGCGCGTCGTTCGGCGCCGCGGCGCATCCCCGACCTCGTGGTGCTCAAGTTCGGCGGCTCCTCCGTCGACGGCGGCGAGAAGATCGCCGGCGTCGCCGAGCTGGTAACGCGCCGCAGCGAGCCTCGCCTGGTCGTCGTCTCGGCGATGGGCAAGATCACCTCTGAGCTGCAACGGCTCGCCGTCCTCGCCGCCATCGACAAACGGCGCGGCGTCGAGACGGCGCACCGCGGCCTCGACGAGCTGGTGGAACGGCACCGCCGGGCGCTGGTGCAGGCGGCCGGGGAAAGAGCCGACGTCGAGTGGGTGCGCGAGGCGATCGCCGCCGAAGCCGATCGCGTCGCCGAGCTGCTCGAGCGCATCGGCGCCGCCGGCGAGGTGGCGCCGCGTCACGAGGACGGCGTGGTGTCGCTCGGCGAGCTGCTGTCGTCGCGCATCGTCGCCGCGGCGCTCGCCGCGCGCGGCCTCGACGTTCAGTGGATCGACCCGCGCGACTTGATCGCCACCGACGATCGCTTCGGCTCCGCGCGTCCCGACCGCGCCCGCATCTTCCGCCAGGCGCAGGCGCTCGCCTGCCCGGCGCTGCTCGGCGGCAAGGTCGTCGTCACCGGCGGCTACGTTGGCAGGGCAGCGGACGGCGAGACGACCACCATGGGCCGCGAGAGCTCCGACTTGACGGCGACGCTGCTCGGCGGCGCCCTGCGCGCGGCGGCGGTCGAGATCTGGACCGATGTCGACGGCATCCTCACCGCCGATCCGCGCCTGGTGCCCGAGGCGCGGCTCATCCCGGCGCTCTCCTACCGCGAGGCGGCCTGCCTGGCGCGTCTCGGCGCCAAGGTCATCCACCCCGACACGGTGGCGCCGGCGGCGGCGGTGGGCGCGGTGGTGCGCATCCGCAACCGCTTTCGCCCCGACGCGGCGGGCAGCGTGATCGGTCCCGCTCCCGCGTCAACACCGCTCTGGGGGATCGCCGCGCGCGAGGTGCTGCTGCAGACCAGCACCGGCAAGATCGTCGAAGCGCTCTTCCCGATCGACGGCAGCTGGGCGCTGGTGACCGGCTACCGGCTGGGCTCGGTGCCGCTGCAGCTGCGCGCCGCGCGATCGGTGCTCGAGCACGTCGGCAAGACCGCGCGCGTGCTGGTCTCGGTCGTCGGCCGCGTGCGCGAGGTCGGCGGCGACCTCGAAGCCGAGGTGCGCCACGCGCTGCACGACCTCGACGCCGTGCCGGTGCCCGGCCGCGGCGTCGCCATCTCCTACCTGCTGCCGCTCGGCGAGGCCCGCGTGGCGGTCGAGCGCCTGCACCAGGTCGCCTTCGCGCGCGTGCCGGCCGAAGAGACGGTGCTCGCATGAGGGCGCTCCGGGTATGAGAGCCCTCATCGTCGGCGCCGGCGCGATGGGCGAGGCGATCGAGGAGCTGTGGACGGCGCGCGGCCACGAGGTGGCGCGGCGCGTCGGCCGCGACGACGCGCTAGGGGGCGCTGATCGCGGCGTCGACGTCGCCTTCGAGAATACGCATCCGGAGAGCGCCCCGGCGCGCGTCCTCGAGCTGGTGCGCCTCGGCATCCCCACCGTCTGCGGCACCACCGGCTGGGACAGCGCACCGGCGCGCGAGCTCGCGGCGCAGCAGGGCGTGCCGCTCCTCGTCGCCGCCAACTTCTCGATCGGCATTGCCGTGATGCGCCGGCTCGTCGCCGAAACGGCCACCGCGCTGGCGCCCTTCGCCGAGTTCGAGCCCGGCATCGTCGAGCGCCACCACAGCCGCAAGAAGGACGCGCCGTCGGGCACCGCGAAGATGCTCGCCGCGGCGGTGGCGGAAGGGCGCGGCGGCAGCGCGCCGCCGGTCGTCTCGCTGCGGCACGGCGGCGTTCCCGGCGAGCACGTCGTCATCTTCGAAGGCGCCGACGAGGCGCTCGAGCTCGTGCACCGCGTGCGCACGCGCAAGGTCTTCGCCGCCGGCGCGGTCGCCGCCGGCGAATGGTTGGCGGCCGAGCGCCCACCGGGGCCGGTCACCTTCGAGCAGTTCCTCGAGAGGAGGTCGCGATGAGCAGCGTCCCACGCCTGCAGGGGGTCTTTACCGCCCTGGTGACTCCATTCCACGCCGACGGCTCGCTCGACGAGGAGGCGCTGCGCCGCGTCGTGCGCCACCAGATCGCCGGCGGCGTCGCCGGCCTGGTGCCGGTGGGCACCACGGGCGAGGCGGTGACGCTCTCGCTCGAGGAGCACGCGCGCGTCGTCGCGGTCACCGCCGACGAGGCGGCCCGCGCCGCTCGTCCCGTGCGGGTGATCGCCGGCGCCGGCACCAACGACACCAGGAAGACGGCGCAGCTCGCCAAGCTCAGCGAAGAGGCGGGAGCCGACGCGGTGCTGATCGTCACCCCCTACTACAACAAGCCGAAGCAGGACGGCCTCGCGGCGCACTTCCGCGCCGTCGCCGACGCCGTGTCGGTGCCGGTCGTGCTCTACAACGTGCCCAGCCGCACCGGCTGCAACCTGGCAGCGGACACCGTGCTCGAGCTGGCGCAGGACCCGCGCTTCATCGCCGTCAAGGAAGCGTCGGGCAACCTCGACCAGGTCACCGAGATCCTGCGCGGCCGTCCGGAGCGTTTTGCGGTCGTAGCCGGCGACGACGCGCTGGCGCTGCCCATCTGCGCGCTCGGCGGCGACGGCGTCATCGCCGTCGTCTCCAACGAGGCGCCGGCGCTGCTCGTGCGGCTCGTCGAGGCGGCGCTCGCCGGCGACCGCGCCGAGGCGGCGCGGCTCCACGCACGGCTGCATCCACTGATGAAGGCGAACTTCCTCGAGAGCAGCCCCATCCCGGTGAAGTGGGCGGTGGCGCGCATCGGCCTGTGCGAAGGCCATCTGCGGCTGCCGCTGACGCCGCTGTCGCCGGCGCTGGAGCCGAAGATGGAGGCGGTGCTTGCGGAGCTCGGGCTGCTCGAGCCGGCGGCGGTGGAGGCGCCGGTCGCGCAGGCCGCGACGGCCTGATGACGGATCGTCATCACGAAGCCGCGCCGCGGCGGCGAGCCACCGCCGAGCACCGTCGTCGTGGAGCGGGCGCGCCGCGAAGCGCCCGGCCGCGGAATGAGCTCGACACCACGATGGCTTCGTCACTACCCTTCTCGCGATGACGCCGCGAGCGCCAGCACACCGATGACCGATCCGCGCGCGGACCGCTTCCGCGTCTTCCGCCAATCCGGCTGGCGCGAGCGGCCGCGCAACGAGGTGCGGGCGGCGGTGGAGGCGTTGCTCGACGCGCTCGAATCCGGCGAGGTGCGCGCGGCCGTGCCGGCCCACAGCTCGCCGTCGGGGTGGCGCGCCGAAACCTGGGTGAAGGAGGGCATCCTCGCCGCCTTCGCGCTCGGCACCGACGTCGACCTGGCGGGAGCGCTTTTCGGCTTCCGCGACCGCGACACGCTGCCGCCGCGCGCGCCGGCGCCGGCGGGCACCCGCATCGTGCCCGGCGGCTCCGCGGTGCGGCGCGGCGCCCACCTCGGCAAGGGCGTCGTGGTGATGCCGCCCGCCTACGTCAACGTCGGCGCCTTCGTCGACGAAGGCTCGATGGTCGACAGCCACGCGCTGGTCGGCTCCTGCGCGCAGATCGGCCGCAAGGTGCACCTCTCGGCGGCGGCGCAGGTGGGCGGCGTGCTCGAGCCGGTGGGCGCCCTGCCGGTCGTCGTCGAAGACGAGGTGTTCGTCGGCGGCGGTGTCGGGCTCTACGAGGGCGTGGTGGTGAAGCGCCGCGCGGTGCTCGCGGCAGGCGTCGTGCTCACCTCGTCGAGCGTCGTCTACGACCTCCCCGGCGAGCGCGTGCTGCGCGCCGGCGCCGGCGAGGCGTTGGTGATTCCCGAAGGCTCCGTCGTGGTGATGGGCAGCCGCCCGGCGAGCGGCGACTTCGCGCGCGAGCACGGTCTCGCGCTCCTGACGCCCGTCATCGTCAAGCGCCGCGACGAGCGGACCGACGCGAAGACGGCGCTCGAAGATGTCCTGCGGCGCTAGACACACTCCACCTGACCCCCGTCGCCCTAGCAGGGGAGCCTCCGCCGACCCGCGCACCCCCCCACCGGGAAGCCAGCAAGGGCGACCGCGCATAACATCGCCGTCATGCGCACCAGCGTGCCGCTGTCGCTCATTCGTCAGATTGCGCTTGCCGCTGCGCCCGGTGCGGTGAGCCTGGCGGTCGGCGAGCCGTCGCACGCGGTGCCGGGGCCGGTGCGCGAGGCGATCGTCGATGCGGTGAATCGCGGCGAGCTGGGCTACACGCCCAACGCCGGCCGCACCGACCTGCGGCGCGCGCTCGGCGCGCGACGGCCGGAGCACGGCGGCGACGAGCACTCGTGCATCGTCACGGTGGGCAGCCAGGAGGCGCTGGCGCTGGCGGTCTTCGGGCTCGTCGAAGCCGGCGGCGAGGTGCTCATCCCCGACATCGGCTACCCGGCCTACGACACGCTGCCGCGGCTTGCCGGCGCGGTGCCGGTGCGCACGCCGCTCGACGCCGTCGAGCGCGCGCTGACGCCGCGCACGCGCATGCTCATCGTCGGATCGCCCGGCAACCCGACCGGCGAGGTGCTGAGCGGCGAGCGCTTCGCCGAGCTTGCGGCGCTCGCCGAAGAGCTCGGCTTCTGGCTGGTCTCCGACGAGGTCTACGAGGAGCTGTGGCTCGACGCGCCGCCGCGCTATCCGAGCGGCGCGCGCGTGCTGCACATCGGCGGCATCTCGAAGTCGCTGGCGCTCACCGGCCTGCGGCTCGGCTGGCTGGTGGCACCGCCGGAGGTCATCGCGCAGCTCCAGGGCCTGCACCAGAACCTCGTCACCTGCGCGCCATCGCTGGCCCAGGTGGCGGCGCTCGCCGGCTTCGCGATGCCGGCGAGCGAGCTCGAGGCGGTGCGCGACGGCTACCGCCGCCGCTGGGCGACGATGCGCTCGGCGCTCGCCGCCATTCGCGACGTGCGCTGGCGCGAGCCCGACGGCGCCTTCTACTGCCTCGCCGACTTCCGCGCCCGCACGACGGACAGCACCGCGCTCGCCTTCGACCTGGCGCGGCGTGGCGAGGTGCTGGTCGTGCCCGGCGAGGCGTTCGGGCCCGACGGCAAAGGGTGGCTCCGCCTTACCTTCGCGTCGACCGAGGAGGCGATTCGCGAGGGCGTGGCGAGGCTGGCTGCCGCGCTGGCTTAGCTCGCAGCACCGGTGCAGCCAGCTCGCGCCGAGCGCCGCAGTCATCCACGTCATCGCGAGGAGCGCAGCGACGAAGCGATCTCGACGTCCCAGCATCGAGATCGCTTCGCTCCGCTCGCGATGACCATGGAGACGATTGCCGGTAGATTGACGATAGTGTTCCAGTCTCCCCCTCGCGGCGCCCGACTCGGTCTCGTCGCCGTGCTCGTCGCCGCGGCGGTGCTGCGGCTGGTCCACTGGTGGACGCTGCGCGATCAGCCGTTCGTCGGCCAGCCGATCCTCGATAGCGCCGAGTACGACCGCTGGGCGCGGCAGATCGCGAGCGGCGACTGGCGCGGCGAGGGAGCCTTCTTCCAGGCGCCGTTCTATCCCTACCTGATCGCGGCGGTCTACGTCGTCGCCGGGTCGCGGCTCTCCGCCGTCTACCTGCTGCAGATCGCCGCGGCGGTCGCAGCGGTGTGGGCGCTGTGGCGCTGCGGGCTGAGGCTGGCGGGGTGGCAGGTCGGTCTCGTTGGCGCGGCACTGGCGGCGTTCTGCGGCGTGCTCGTCTTCCACGACGTGCTGCTGCTCAAGGAGTCGCTGGCGACGAGCGCGATGGCGTTCCTGCTGCTCGCGCTGGTCTCGGCCCGCGAGCCGGGGACCGAGAAGACCTGGTGGCTCGTTGCCGGTGCGCTGTTCGGGGTGCTCGTCGAGCTGCGCGAGAACGCGCTGCTGCTGCTACCCTTGCTGCTCGGGCTCGCGTTCGCGCGCTCGCAGCGACGCCAGACGTTGGCTGCTTGCGCGCTGCTGCTCGGCGGTCTGCTGCTCATCCTGGCGCCGATCGCCGTGCGCAACGTCGCGATGACCGGCGAGCCGCTGCTCACCAGCTTCCAGGGCGGCGTCAACTATTGGATCGGCAACAACCCCGATGCCGATGGCACCTACCGGCCACTGGTCGCGGGGCGCCAAGTGCCGGAGCGCGAGCGCGCCGAGGCTGTGCGCCTCGCCGAGCAGGCGAGTGGCCGCAAGCTGTCGCCGCGCGAGGTGTCCCGCTACTGGCTTCACCGCGCGCTGGCATGGACGGTGAGCGAGCCCGGCGCATTCCTGCGCCTCCAGGTGCGCAAGCTGGCGCTCTTCTGGAGCCCGTACGAGTGGCCCGACGCCGTCGACTATGCGTGGCTGCGTCACGAATCACCGGTTCTGCGCGCCGCGTTCGTCGAGCGCGGCACACTGTCGCTCCTGGCGCTCGCCGGGCTGTGGCTCGTCCGTGGTGACCTGCGCCGCTGGGCGCCGGTGCTCGTGCTGCTCTTCGGCTGGATGGCGGTCACCGTCGCCTTCTTCCTCTTCTCGCGCTACCGGCTGCCTGCCGTACCGCCGCTGGCGCTGCTGGCGGCGGTACCGCTGGCGCGGCTGGGCAATGCGATTCGCGACTGGCGTGCACGAGCGTTGGATGGCGATCACGCTGCGGCTGGCGATGGTCGAGGGCGGACGCTCGCTATCGGCGCCGGCACCCTAGCCGTAGTCGCCGCCTTCATCGTGCCGCACGCGCTGATGCTGCCGCCGCGGCTCGATCTCGTGCACGGCAACCTCGGCCGCCTCGCCGAACAGCGCGGCGACGCGATCGACGCAGAGGCGCACTACCGTGCCGCGCTCGCCGCGGCACCCGACGACCTGCTCGCCCTCCTCGGCCTCGGCAACGCCGCGGCGCGCCAGCGCCGCTACGACGAGGCGCTGGCGCTCTACCGCCACGCATCCGCCGCCTACCCCGGCTCGCCGGAAGCGCTCGCCAACGTCGGCGCCGCCGAGCTC
>DASYQD010000145.1:0-60079 GCA_036005845.1 Thermoanaerobaculia bacterium
GCAGGGCTAAGGCAACGTTAGGGCCGATCCGCCGGCAGCAGACGGAACGTCTCGCCGCGCAGCCCACGTACCGTGCGGAAGTGCCGTTCATCGAGCGTCAGCACGTCGAAACAGCGATGTCGCTCAGCGAGGATCACGATCGAGGCGTCCGCCAATCCGATCTCCAGCTTCGGATACTTACGAATGAGGTCGTGTGCTGCGGCGACGTCGGCTGTGGGGAACGGTTCCAGGGCGAATGCTCCGCGCGCGACTTCCTCGAGCAACGCGAGTTGGGCGCGGGGACCAACTCTCGTGGCCAACAGGTAATCGAGCTCCGCCAAGACGAACGGCGAGAGGAAGTACGGCGGTTCGATCGCCGCCAATGACCGCGACCACTTCGGCGTGCTGGCGTTGCGCGGCGTCGATCCACGCCAGCACGCCGCTGGTGTCGAGCAGGATCACCGTTCGCCGAAACCGGTCAGGTACTCGGCTGCGCGCTCGGCGATCGTGCTGTCGTCGGAAGTGAAGAGCGGGATGCGCGGCCGCGCAGTGCGTTGCGCTTCCACCACAGTCCGCACTCCCTCCCGGATGAGCTCCGCTTCGCTACGTCCAGTCCGGGAGGACGCGCGCGCCAACTCGTCTTTCAGCTCTTCCGGCAGGTAGACCGTCGTGCGAACCATGCCATACACCGTACCATTCGGTTCGTGATTTCGCAGAAGCCATTGACTCGTCGCCGTTAGACTACGGCCGCGCTCGCTCACTCATGGAGCAACTCTTCGCCCTCGCCAGCTACCGCTGGGACCCGTGGGCCGTGCCGACGCTGCTCACGGCGGCGGCGATGGTCGGGTTCGGCGCGCTCACGGTGGTGCGCGAGCGCGGGTCGCGCGAGGCGCGGGTGTTCGCGGCGCTGTCGCTCGCGGTCACCATCTGGCTGGGCTGCTTCTCGCTGATGTACCTGTCGCGCGACACGGCGACGGCGCTCGTCTGGGCGCGCGCCGCCTACGTCGGCATCGCGCTGATCCCGGTGCTCGTCTGCCACTTCGCGCTGGCGGTGACGCGCAGCGCGGGGGCGCGGCCGGTCTGGCTGTGGATCGCCTGGGGGCTGTCGGCGGCGCTGCTCTACGGCATGGTGTTCACCGATGCGCTGGTCGCCGACCTCTACCGCTACTCGTGGGGCTTCTACCCGCGCTTCCGCTGGCTCGGCGCTCCCTACCTCGCCTTCTTCGCCGTGCTGTTGCTGCTGGCGCTGCGCATCTACCGGCGCGACTACGCCACCGCGGCCACCGCCGAGCACCGCGAACGCTCGCGGTGGCTGATGATCGGCTTTGCCATCGCCTACGTCGCCGCCGTCGACTTCGTGCCCGCTTACGGCGTGCCGATCTACCCGTTCGGCTACCTGGCGATCCTCGGCTTCATCGGGCTCGCGTCGTGGACGATGCGCCGCTACCGGCTCGTCGACTTCACGCCCGAGCTGGCGGCGCGAGAGGTGTTCTCGACCATCGCCGATCCGCTGCTGCTGTGCGACCTGTCGGGCCGTGTGCGGCTCGTCAACCGCGCCGCGCGCGACGTGCTCGGCCGCGGCGAGGACCAGCTGGTCGGCAAGCCGCTCGCCGACCTCGCCGCCGGCGAGGACGGCAACCGCGAGCTGCTGCGCCTTGCCATCGCCCGCGGCAGCGGTCGCGTCGACGAGGTGGCGCTGCGCGGTCCCGGCGGCGAGGCGATGCCGTTCGCGGTCGACGTCTCGCCGGTGCTCGACCCCGGCGGCGTCGTCGTCGGCACGCTGGCGCTGGCGCGCGACCAGCGGGCGCGCAAGCAGAGCGAGGCCGCCCTGCGCGCCAACGAAGAGCGTTTCCGCTCGCTCACCGAGAACGCGCCGGCCGCCATCTTCATCGTCGACGGCGACCGCATCCGCTACTCCAACCGCGCCGCGCAGTCGATGACCGGCTACGGCGGCGAGGAGCTGCGGCGGCTGTCGTTCTGGGAGCTTCTCGACGCCGACGCACGCGAGCGGCTGCGCGATCAGGCGCACCCCTCGGCCGGCCCGATCGGTTCGCTGCGGCGCGAGGTCAAGCTCGCCACCCGCTACGGCGGCGGCACCTCGCGCTGGGTCGACCTCACGCTGTCGCCGCTGGTGCAGCCGGATCATCCGGACGGCGCGGCGATCACCGCCACCGCCTTCGACATCCACGAGATGAAGGCCGCCGAGGACGCCGCGCTCACCTCCGAGCGCCGGCTGCGCGACCTGCTGGAGACGATCCAGCTGGTGGCGGTCATGCTCGACCTCGAAGGCAACGTCACCTTCTGCAACCACTACGTCGAGGAGCTGCTCGGCTGCGACGCGGAGGAGATCCTCGGCCGCAACTGGTTCAGGAGCTTCGTGCCTCTCGATCAGGCGGAGGACCTCGAGCGCGCCTACGTCGCCACGATCGGCGACGGCGCCATCACCGCTTACGAGGAGAGCGACATCCAGACCCGCGGCGGCGAGCGGCGCTGGATCGCCTGGTCCAACGCCGTGCTGCGCGACCGCCACGGCAAGGTGGTGGGCGCGGCGCAGATCGGCGCCGACATCACCGAGCGCAAGCGCGCCGAGGAGCGGCTGGTGCACGAGGCGCTGCACGACGCGCTCACCGGGCTGCCCAACCGCGGGCTCTTCCTCGACCGCCTGCAGGGCGCCATCGCGCGCGGCCGCCGCCGCGGCCACCACGGCTACGCCGTGCTCTTCCTCGACCTCGACCGCTTCAAGATGGTCAACGACAGCCTCGGCCACCTGCTCGGCGACCAGCTCCTGATCCAGGTCGCGCGCCGGCTGCACGAGTGCCTGCGCCCGGGCGACACCATCGCGCGCCTGGGCGGCGACGAGTTCACCGTGCTGCTCGAGGACATGGAGGACGCCGCCGAGGCAAGCCGCGTCGCCGAGCGCATCCGGCTCGTGTTCGCGGCGCCGTTCGACGTGCAGGGGCACGACGTCTTCACCACCGCCTCGATCGGCATCGCCCTAGGCGGTCCGCGCTACGACCGCCCGGAGGCGGTGCTGCGCGACGCCGACACCGCGCTGCACCGCGCCAAGGCGGAGGGCAAGGCGCGCCACCGCCTCTTCGACACTCCGATGCACGTGGCCGCCGTCGAGCACCTGCAGCTCGAGAACGACCTGCGGCGGGCGCTCGAGCGCGACGAGTTCCGCCTCTGCTACCAGCCGATCATCGAGCTGGAGAGCGGCACCATCATCGGCTTCGAGGCGCTGGTGCGCTGGCAGCACCCCGAGCGCGGGCTGCTGCCGCCGGATCAGTTCATCCCCTCGACCGAGGAGACCGGCCTGGTGATGGCGCTGGGCGAGTGGGTGCTGCGCGAGTCCTGCCGCCAGCTCGCCGAGTGGGACGCGACGATCCCCGGCGCCGACGCGCTGTCGATCACCGTCAACCTGTCGAGCCGGCAGATCGACGACCGCGACTTGGTCGAGCGCGTCGCCGCCGCGGTGCGCGACGCCGGCATCGACCCGCAGCGGTTGAAGCTCGAGGTCACCGAGAGCCTGATCGTCGAGAACCCCACGCTCGCCGCCGAGCTGCTCAACCGCATCAAGGCGCTCGGCTGCGAGATCTGCCTCGACGACTTCGGCACCGGCTACTCGTCGCTGTCGTACCTGTTGCGGCTGCCCATCGACGTCATCAAAATCGACCGCTCCTTCCTCGTCGACTTGGGGCGCGGCACCCGCAACGCGGACATCGTCTGGGCAGTGCTCGAGCTGGCGCGCCGGCTGGGCATGCGCGTCATCGCCGAGGGCGTCGAGACGCACTCCCAGGTGTTGCACCTGAAGGAGCTCGAGTGCGCCTACGCCCAGGGCTACTACTTCTCGCGCCCGCTCGCAGCGGAGGCGGCGGTGGGGCTCGCCACCTCACGCGTGGTGGCGATCTAGAGCTGGACTGGCAGGCCGGGCGCGGCAAATCGCCCCCGCGCCGCGGCGGCGATCGGAGTGCTGCCCAGTTGCATAGTGATGCTAGGCTGCGGCGTCCCTGGACATTCTGCCGGCGGGACCCGACGCCGGCGCGGGTGATCGGCGAGGTGGCTGATGGTTTTGTTGCTTGGCTTTGGGGTGCCGTTCGCGCTCTATCTTGGGTGGTCACTCTGGGCGGTTCGCAAGGCCGACGCGTCGAAGCGCACCGGTGGCGCCGCCGGCCCGGGCGCGCACTTCGTCGCCACGCTTGCCGCCGTGGTTTGCGCCGCTGTCGTCTTCGTGGCCGTCTCCCGCGGCCCCAACAAGTCGAAGACGCTCTCCTGGAGCGGCCTGCAGTGTCCAACGGCTGGGTGTCAGCAGCTGCGGATCGGCGGGGACCCGGCCGGCACCGGTGTCGGTTGGCCCAACGGCTCTTTCGTCCCCGAGGTTGCGTTCGAGCTCGGCGGCGGGAACGTCGAGCTGCAGATGCAGGGCGGAGGAGGCTTCGTCCTGCTCGACGGCAAGCCGCTCAACGGCATCGCGCTCGATCCCTTGAGGGGGGGAACCTTCGCCGGCTACTCGCTGCTGGCGGCGGGTTGCGGCAACGGCCGCTTGCCCACCGCCTTCTCGGGTTGGAGCTTGTTCGGTTGGAGCTTATTCTCCCGCCAGTGCGAGCCTCAGGTCGCTTTCCGGGACGCCGCAGGGTCACACGTTGCGACCGCCAGGCTGCCGTCGCCGGCGCGGAACCGCTCGCGACCCATGCGGCTCTCCGACCTCATCGCTCGACCGCGCCAGCTCGGCCGCTTCGAGCGCCTGTTCGCCAACCCGTCGCCGGTGCCGATGCCGACGCCGGACTTCATGGATTGGGCGTCCTCGATCCTGGTCTATCGGCAAGGCGACTCTCCGCTCGTCCACTTCCTCGGGCGCGAGCCCTTCCGCGCCACCGTGGCAGTGAACGGCACGGTGGGGATCGCCTGGCCGGGGCGGACGTCGGAGTCGGTGACATTCAGCGTCGAGCCGCTGTTCCGGCTCGGCTTCAGCAGGCCTTACCGGCGCTCGGCGCCCGTCGCCGATTCCTCGTCGGCCCTGCACGACTTCGTTTTGACCACGGCGCCACGGCCAGGGGACTACGCTTTCCTCCTGCCGTTGGGCTTGTCGGAACGCGATCCACGACTGCCGGTGAGGCTCGCAGAGGACCAGCCCATCGACCGCGTCGAGCCGCTGCCGGAGCATGTGCTCGATCGGGCCACCGTCGCCGTCACGGCCGGCTCGATAACGCTCGACCTGCGCGACGACGCCTTCGCCGCCGGAGCGGTGCGCTGGCGGCTGCCGCTCCTGCTGGCAGTGTTCGTCGCTGCCGCCTTCACCCTCGCTCGCAGCGCTGGCGGGACGCTGCACCGGGTTCGTCTCTGCGGGCTGCTGCTCGGCACCTGGATGCTGTTGATGTTGCGGGCGGTGCTTGCCCTGCGCTACGTCTTCCCGCCCGCGCCCGTCGATCAGCTGGCGGTGAAGGGCATCCTCTTCAGCTTCTGGCCGCTGCTGTTGCTGCCGCTGGCGCTGGCGGCCTTGGCGGTGGGTCAGCTGGAAGCGAACCTCGGCGCGGCACGAAAATCCCTGCGCCTGCGCGCGATGCTGGTGGCCGTCGGTGCCCTCGGTGCGGTCGGCCTGATGAGGCTACCGTCCTCCTTGTGGCGGCCACTGCCGGAGAGGCTCGTCGGCCCCACCGCCTGGTACACCCTGGCGCTGGCGGGACTGGCGTTCCTTCTGCTGGCCTGGATCGCCGTGCCGGGACGCGCGCGGTCGGTCGTCGCCAAGGTCATGGAGCGCTGGCAGAGGCGCAGCGCCACGTTGCGCCCGCCATCGGCCAGGTGGCGCGATTCGTTCTCCAACTTTCCGCGCAGCGGCAAGTCGATCGTGGCGGTGTTCGTCGCCACCTTCGTGGTGGTCAAGCTCTTCCAGCTGGTCGGCAGCGCCAAGTCGGAAGTCTTCCTTCGCGACATCGGCATCCACGGTCTCTGGCTGTGGTTCCCGGCCATCCTCTGGCTGGGAGGGCTCGCCTGGCTGCAGGGCGAACGTCGCATGGTCTGGCCGCTGGTGTGGACGGTCATCATCGCCGCGCTGGTGACGCCGTTCGTCGCCGACGACCCGGGCAGCGTTGTCTCCGCCGGCGCCGTCTTCCTTGCCCTCGCGTTGATCCTCTTTCACTACCGCAAGGCGGTCTGGGCGTCGCTGACGATCACCGCCGTCCTCGCCGTCGGGCTCGCGGTGGCCTTGGCCTTCTACGTCAACATCGAGGGCCTCTTCTCGGCGGTGAAGTTTGCCGGCAACGCGCCGAAGTACGTCCTCGTCTACAAGCACGGACCGGCGTCGACCTCGGACATCCTCGGCCAGTCCGCCAACCTCGCCAACGCCTACCAGCACAACTGGGAGAACCAGGCGATGGTGGCCCGCGGCGGGGTGCTCGGCGCCGGCTATGGCGAGGCGCCGGCGCGACGGTCGTGGGTGCGGCAGGACACGCTGCAGTACGACAGCGTGTATGCCTTCTTCATCGCCGGCGACCACGGCCTGCTCGGGGGGGCCTCGTTGCTGGGCCTCTATCTGGGGTTACTCGTCCTGGCGTCCCGCGGGCGCCACGCCCAGTCGGGGCTGGGTGCGATCGCGCAGCTGGTCTATCTCGCGATGGCGCTCGAAGCCTTCGTCCACGCCGGGATGAACGTCGGCTTGCTGCCTTTCGCGGGCCGTGACTTGCCCCTGCTGGCGGTGGCCTCGATCACCGACGTCATGAAGTGGTCGCTGCTCGTCGCGCTGGCATTCGTCGGCGACCTCAGCGACACCAGTGAGCCCGGCCGAGCAGTGAGGCGGCCGGTGTTTCGCAGCATCTACGTGCTCACCGCGGCCTTTGCCCTCGCTTGTCTGGGCGTCCAGGCCGCGCGCATTGCCAGCTCCCGGTGGAAGGAGTTCTCCTGGCAGCCGTTGCTCGCCGAAGCCCGACAGTACATCGAGCGCGGCGAGATCCGGCTCGACGCGGCGGGCAACATCGCCCCGTTCACCGGCCGCGCCGGTAACTTGCGCGAGGAGTCGCTGCTGGCCATCGAGCGCGAGCGCTTCCAGCTCGCCACCCCGAGTCAGCGCCTCGGCGCCGAGCATGCCACCGACCTCACGGCGCGGCTCTACAAGGTGGGCACCAGCGCCGAGCTCAACCGGGCGCTGGCGAGCGCGGTCAGCGACACTGGCGAGCCGGCGTCACGTCCGCTGCTGTTCCGACTCGAGGAACCGCGGCGCTTCGCCGATCTCGGCGGCGCGCTGCGGGTCACGGCGCCCGCCGGTGGCGGCGTGCTCGGCGTCAACCCGCTCTACGACACCAAGCTCTCGTTCGAGCGCGATGCCACGACCGGCGAGCTGCCGACGCTGCGCTTCCACGACCGACTGCCACAGTGGGAATTCCGCGGCAACGGCTTCACGATCGAGCTGCCGGCCCGTCCGCGGGATCGCTTCGAGCAGCGCCTGGTGACCCTCCGCCGAACCTCGAAGGGCGGTATGCGCATCGTCGCCGACTCGAACCCCGGGGCCGGCAACGTGACGGTACAGGTCGACGTCGACGGCCAGCAGCGGATCGCCGCGCTGGGGGCGTCGGGCACCACGCGGAAGCCGGTGCTTGCGCTCGACTACGCCAACGGCAAGCCCGTGGTCGCCAACGTGCGGCAGGGCATGACGTGGGAGATCCAGCGTCGCGAAGGCAACGGCGGCTCGGTGCAGCCCACCATCGAGCCCTTTCGCGGCATCGCGTTCCTGGAGGTGGGCGACGTTCTCCGCCCGGCGCAGGACGAGTTGGCGCAACTGCTTTCCATGCACGTGCTCCAGCGCGATGCCGGGGTCGTCGTTGGTCCGGCCTGGGTGATGGGCAGGCAGGTCTCGGTAGTGGATCCCGAGAGCGAGGTCCCCTGGCTCAGCGTCTTCGGTTCGCTGGCGGGCTCTCCGGCTACCGTCGTCGGCAACTATCTGCGCGGCAAGTCCGAGGAGCTGACTCTGGACCGCTCGCTGCAGCAAATGGCGCAGGAGCTGGTGCGCGCCAAGGGCGACGAGCTGCACCGCCAACGTCTGGCGCGGGCCGCCTACTATCGCAACCGGCTGCGGACGACGCACGCCTACAAGGCCTACCCCCAACGCACGCAAATCGCCTTCGTCAGCGAACGAGTGTTGCCGCCGCGGGTGGGCCTGACCATCCTCGGGCTGCCCGGCGGCGAGGTGGCGGCGATGGGTTCTTGGCCGCGCGCCGATTTCGCTTCTCTCGTCAACCGGCCGGTGCCGGAAATGATCGCGGCGCTCGACCGGGTGGCGCCGGCATACGTCAAGGCGCGCTACGGAGGCGACCGAAACTTCGACCGCCTGGAGGTCGGGTCGGCGACCAAGCCGCTGATCGCCGGCGCCGCGCTGCTCCTGCAGCCTGAGCTGGACCGACAGCTCTGCGTGAAATGGAACGGCGCGGCGGCGCCGGAGAGCGAAGTCTTCGGGATCCCCATCCGCGGCACACCGTGGGGGCTTGGGCACATCGACTATCCGGGCGGTCCGGTCGACTTTCGGACCTACCTGCAGGAGTCGAGCAACCTCTACCAGATCCGGCTCGGCTTCCTGGCTCTCGCCGAGCGGGATGCCGCCGGAAATGCGCAGAGTTTCCCCGGCTCGCCTTCCGAGAGGGAGGCGATGACGGGCTGCGCGCCGTGGCGGCCGTGGCGCCGCTACCCTCGCTTCCCGGCCGGCCTCGGCTTCTCGCCCAGCGCTCCGGACACCCTTCAGGCGCTCTACGACTCCGACCTCGCGATCCAGCTCCGCAACCGCTACGGAGTCGGCGTGCGCTGGCAGGAGACGCGGCAGGTGCGGGAGTCCTTCTGGTCCGCCCAGGCCGAGGACGACTTCCGGTCGCCGGTGCAGGCGGTGGAGGACCTCCAGCAGCGGTCGGAGGTCCCCGCCCTGTTCGGCGCGATCTCGCCCGAGACCACCAACCTCGAGCTCGACGATGTCGATCGGCCCCGCGAGCTGGTGTCGTTCCTACTCGGCGGCTCCACCAACCGCTGGTCGAACCTCGACCTTGCCGCCGCCTTTGCCACCGCGGTGAGCGGCCAGCAAGTGAGGGCGCACGTGCTCGCCGTCGCGGTTGGGGGCCGCCCGGCGTTCCAGCCCTTCCCGGCGACCAGTGCGCGGCTGCGCCCGGGCCTGCAGGCGGTGTGGACGGACGGCACCGCCAAGCGGCTGGCCACCGTCGGCCAACGACTGCGCGCCGAGGGTGTCGCGATGTACGTCAAGACGGGCACCGCGGAGACCGAGTCCCGTGACCCGTTCAACGACGCACCGCCCACCTCCCGCGTGCTGGTGGCGCTGATCCGCTGGGGAGACGAGGCGGCGGGGCGCGTGGAGCGTGGCGTGGTGCTGTCGCTCTTTGCCGAGCGAGCCGGGGAGGGCACGGCCACTCGTTGGATGGAGGAATTCCTGTCCAACCCGCGGACCATGGAACGCCTGCTGCGAGTCTTGAAGCCGCCGACTGCTGGGGGGCCTCCGCCGGGTGTCGGGCCGTGAAGGGTTGCCTGACGAGGCTCGTCGTCTTCCTCCTGCTGGTGGCGGTGGTGAGCGCCATCGCGATGTTTTTCGGCTGGCAATGGCCGCGAGAGACCTGGGCTGCCCTACGCCAGCGGTCGGCGGGCGATGGGACCACGACTCCATCCGCGAGCAGCGGCGGCTACGTCTGTGAGGTCACGGATGACGCCCACGGCGCGGTGCCGAAGAAGGTCGTGCTGCTGGCGGCCGACGTGCCCGTCTTTGCCGCGCCCAGCGCCACGGCGGCGGCCGGCGAGCGGTTGAGCAACGAGCTCTTCGCGACGCTCTATGTGTTCGCGGAGCGCGAGTCGTTCGTGAAAGTCGGGCGGTCGCCGCACGAGCGCGCGACGCTCGGCTGGATCCGGACAGCCGACGTCCTCGCTTGGAATACGCGCGAAGGTCTGGACCCTGTGGTGCGGCAGAACCATCCGCTGCCGCTGTGGGACGCGCTCGAAGACGCGCGGAGCGGCCGGCCACACGATTACCTGACTGGCCTCGGCGGCCGCACTTCGCATCGCGTGCTCCGGATCCTCGGTCGGGACGGCGACGCCTTCCATGTCGCCATCCTCTACGACGAGCCGGGGCAGCGCTGGCACGCCACCGCGGCCTGGACGGGCACCCTCGACGTCGGTTTCGACGCCAAGCTCGTCTACTTCGTGACCAAGGCCGCGCTCGCGGACGACCAGGAAGGCCTCCAAGACGCCTGGTTCCGGATCGAGGCTGGCGACGCGGCGGATCATCCGCTGGTGCAGTTCATGCGCCGCGACCTCGGCATCCGATTTGGCCCCGGCGCCGACGCCGACAATCCGACCATGCAGTGGCTGCAGGAGAAGGCGCGCGCGCTGCACGTGCCGATTGCCGCCTATGCGCTGACGCCCGCAGAGATGCGCCGCGACCTGATGAACAAGGAGACCCAGATCGCCCGCCTCGCCGCGTTCCTGCGCGACGACTCGAACTGGGACGAGAACGGCGCCGGTTGGTTGCCGGCGGAGCTGGCGCCGCTGGGTGCGCGATGACAGCACTCTACGAGCTCCAGAGCGTCAGCAAGTTCTACCGCGACCCGCTCTATCGTGGCGACGACGCGACCCGGATCTATGCGCTACGCGACGTTGCGCTCACCATCGGCCGCGGCGAGCTGGTGGCGATCACGGGTCGCTCCGGCTCCGGCAAGTCGACGCTGCTTCACCTGTTGGCGGGTCTCGACGTGCCGTCCACCCCGGCCTCCCACATCCTCCTGCGCCTGCCGTCAAGAACGTCCGCCGGCGGCGACGAGAAGGCCACCGCCGTGCGTATCGACAGCCTCTCCGAGGACCAGCGGGCGCGGCTGCGGGCGACCTCGATCGGTTTCGTCTTCCAGTCCTTCCAGTTGCTGCCGGCGTTGACGGCGTGGCAGAACGTCGCCTTGCCCCTGCTCTTCGTGGGCGTCGGCCCCGCCGAGCGCCGCGAGCGGGCACTGGATGCACTGGCGCGCACCGACCTGCTGCCGCGCGCCGGCCATCTGCCCGCCCAGCTCTCGGGCGGTGAGCAGCAGCGCGTGGCGCTGGCACGGGCAATGGTGTCGCGGCCGCCGGTGTTGCTGGCCGACGAACCCACCGGCAGCCTCGACCGCGAGTCGTCAAGGATGGTGCTCGATCACCTCAAAGCATTGCACCGGCTCTACGGCACCACCGTGGTGCTGGTGACGCACGATCGGGCGACGGCGCGGCTCGCCGAGCGCCGAATCACCCTCGCCGATGGCCAGGTCGTGGGCAAGGCGAGGTAGACCGATGCGCTGGCGCGACCACTCTCAACACGTGCGCCAAAGCCTGCGCGCGTGGGTGTTCTTCACTGCCAACGTGGTGGCCATCGGCCTCGGCGCCTTCCTGTTGAGTGTGCTGCTCGCACTCTCCACCGGCATCGAGCGCGCCGTCGACCGGCTGACGACGTCACAGGCGTCGCCACTGCTGATCGAGGTACGGACGGCCACCGACGGCACCGGCGGCGCCCTCTCGCCGCGGGCGCTCGGCACGCTGCGCTCACTGCCGGGAGTGCGGCGGGTGGACCCGGTGGTGATGCCCATCTTTGCCGAGCTCTATCGCGACGCGCACCGCCACGTCTTCGTGTCGGTGATGAGCGTTGCGGACGCCGGTGACCCGGAGCTGGCGCGGCTGCGCTGGCTGGCTACCGCGCCGCGGGCACCGTCTGGCGGAGCGGGCAGCTTGGTGCTGCCCTTGGACGTCGCGCAGGCGGTCGGCTTCGGCGATTCTCGCAAGGTGCCGGGCCAGTCGGTCACGCTGCGGTTCGGCCGCACTCGCGGTGGCGGGGAGGAGACCCTCGACCTGCCGTTCGTGATCGCCGGCGTCGTTACCGAGACTCGCCTCAGCCGCTGCTTGGTCCCGGTGGGGACGATGACCCGGCTCGCCGCCTGGCATGCCCCTGGCGCCGGGCCCTGGACCGGCAAGGGCGGCGCCGGCATCGTCGACGCTGCGTTCGTCTACGTGCGCCGTCTAGCTGACGTCGAGCCGGTGCGGCGAGCGCTCGAAGGCCGGGGATTCCAGACCAAATCCGTCCTTGACAGCGTGAAGGACTACGGACAGATCCTGCTCGCGGTGCGCGTCGTGCTGGGCCTCATCGCCGGCATCGCCTTCCTTGCCGGGTCGGCGAGCATCTTCAGCGCCACTTACGCCTCGGTCCTGCGCCGCTACCGCGAGTTCGCGGTGTTTAAGGCGTACGGCGCTTCGCGGCGCGACCTCTACGCCATCGTGCTGGTCGAGAACGTCTTCACCGCGGCGGTGGCGGCGGTGGTCGGGTTCGCCGCCGCCGCTGTGGTGTGCTTCGCGCTCAACCGGTTGGCGACCGAGCGCCTGGGTGGCGACCTGGTGCCGATCGAGGCGCGGACGTTCCTGGTCGCGTTGGCCGTTGCCGTCGTCACCTGCATCCTGGCGAGCGTCGTTCCGGCGAAGCGAGCCGCGCAGTCGAGTGTGGTCGACGCCCTGGCTTCGACGAGGGAACGATGAACGGTGAGGCGGCGACGAGTTCGGCGATGGCGCCGCGACGAGGGTCGGTAGCATTGCGGGCCTCCAATCGGCAGCTCTGGCTGGCGCTGCCGCTGGCGCTGGCGGTGCTGCCGCTGGCCTGGGCGCTGAGCGCCGGAGCCGCCTCCAGGGCACGGCCGGCGGTGCTGCTCGCGGTGCTCGGCACCGCTATCCTCGCCGCCGTGCTGACGCGGCCGGTGTCGGCCGCCGGCCATCCCGCCGGCGTGCTGATCGTCGCGGCGCGCTCCTTCGCGGTCGTCATTCGGGCACTGGGAGTGGCGGCGGTGTGGAGCGCCATCCTCGCCACGCTGCTGGTGCTGACCGTGCTCTTCGCGCCGGGTTGGGTTCCCCAGCTCTACCTCGCTGCCGTTACCCACGCGGCGGTGGCGGCGACCCTGCAGGTGCTCACCATGCGGATGCCCTCGCGCGCCGTCCGCCACCTGCGCTGCACCGGGCTCGTCCGTTTGCCGTCCGCGGTGTCTGCCACCGCCGGGTGGAAGCACGTCGTCAGGGCCGTCGAGACGGCGCTCGAGGCCCGTCAGGAGCCGCTGCTGTTGACGATCGTCGACCGCGAGGGGTCGGCGGTCATGAGCGCCACCGAGGAGACGATCCAGGGCCCGTGCGAGCTCCGCGTCAGGGAAGGCGACTGGCTGCAATCGTTACTGGGGTTTCGGTGGGTTCACTACACGATCGATCTCGTGCCGCCGGCGAAACCGACCGGCACCGAGGTCGACCTCGACGATCTGTGCACCGTGGTGCGCGAGGGTCGGCTGCGCGATTTCGTGCGCCTGGCGTCAGGGCGGACGATGAAACTGAGGAGGCGAGATGAGCATATGGAGCAAGGCGTGGGAAAGGATCAAGCAGCTCACGGGAGATGGTCCTGACAGTGCGGACTCGGTCTTCCTGCTCGGGCCGCGCAGCGCCGGCAAGACCGTTTTCCTGGCGTCGCTGTTCAACATCGAGGATTTGCGGCTCGAACGGATCAGCAAGGCCACGCAGGCTTGGAAAGAACAGACGATGAGCGTCTTCTTGGAGGGCGAGGTACCGAGGCGCACTGATTTCTTGACCGACTACAGTGCGGTCAACGATTTCAAGGACCAGGCGCGGCGCGATTGGCAGCGGCTGGCGAGCAGCACATCCGACCGCCACATGTTCCAGCGCATGATGCTCGACGTCACGGTGAGCTTTCCCCGCGAGTCGGGCAAGTACCGGGTCTGCCTTCCGGATCCCAGCGGCGAGATCTTCGTGCAGCCGAACCTGCTGGAGTTGGAGGGCTACTCGCAGTACCTGGAGGCCCTGGTGGGTGCCATGGGCTATGTTGTGATCGTGGGGGGCGGTCCGCGGGTATGCCAGGGTGAGTCGGGCCAGGAGGCCACCGCGGTGCTGAAGGTGCTGCACAAGCTCAGCGAGCATGCCGGCAACGCGAGCCACATCACGCGGCCGGTGGCGGTGGTGATGATGAAGATGGACCAACACATAGAGTGTTGCCTCGGTTGCCATGAGAAGACCGCGGCGGCGCGAACGTCCTGTCTGCGCGCGTCCGGCCTCGACAGCGAGCGCATGGCGACACTGTTCGGCACCTGGTTCCATCGCGTGAACCTGTTGACCATCAAGGGCGTCGTCGCTCCGGAGAAGCTGCGCTTCTTCGGCATGAGCGCTTACGGCTTCGGCCCCGATGGCGAGGCGGCGTGCAAGTTGGCCGACAACGGCATCGACTTCGTTCCGACGCGCGGTGCGCGACCGGTCAACCTCATCGAACCTCTGAAGTGGGCCCTCGGCGTCGACTGATGCGCGTCACGGTTGCCCAGCACGTCCGCGGCGTGCTCGACGTCAAGGGCGACATCACTGGCATCCGCACGGTGGCGGAGAGCAGGTCATTCCCGGATCACCGCGAGCTGCAGGTGCGGCTGTCCGCCCTGGCAGCGCCGGACGAAGAGGGCCTGGCGTACCTGGGGATGGTTGCCGACCGGATGCTGTTCTGCCGGTTCGAGCCCTACGACGGCCCCGGTGGCCGCTACACCCAGGTCCGCGGCATGGCGGTCAGCGGCGTCAGCGCCTGCTCGTTCTGTCTGCGTGACCTGGCGACGAAGCTGCCCGCCAAGGAGTTCTACACCAGGGAGCGGGAGCTGGCGGACCACACCTTCGAGATCGAAGCGAGGCCGCCGCGGTGGGGCGAGCACTCGCTGCGCGACGAGCTCGCCCCTCAGATCGTCGACCTGCTCGCCGGGTTCGTGACCGCTGGCCGGATTCTTCTCGAGACGCATGCCAAACGCGTGGCCGAGGCGGCTGGCTGCGTCCATGACGTTTGGTCGCTGTTGCCGCCGACGCTGCGCAACGGCGTGACCTTTACCGTCTGCGGCGAGCCGAAGAACTGGCCTGAATCGCCGCTGATCCAGCTCACCACGAACCGCTATGTCGGGGACAACGACTTGTTCCGTGTGCACCAGTCGGGGGTCGCGCCGGCGGCGGCCGCGGTCGCCAGTAGCTTGGTCGGACTGCTCCGGAAAGGCCTCGACCTGAGCGCCCTGCACACCGAGGTCGATAGGGCGCTGAGCCCGCCGTACAGGCCCTCTCCCGCCGAGGCGCTCGCCGCGACGGCGGCCGTCGTCGACGAGTGGCAGACGTGGATCGGTTTGCGCGACGGCGGATTCGCGCTGCCGCCGTTGCGCGCTTATCTCGACAAGAGCGAGGAGTCGCGGGTAAGGCGGGTTGCCGACGCGATCGCCGACGGCGACGTGGCGCTGGCTGGCGTGATCCTCGGCAACCTACCGCCGGCCGCGATGCAGGCGGTGGGGGCCGCCCTCGTCAGGCGTCCGACCTTCAACGACGACCTGGTGGTGAAACTCGAGAAGTCGATGAAGGGCTTAGAAGCTCAGACCACCGACGTGTGGCGGGGTCTCGTCGGGCAGGTCGCTCGCGCCGCGCCGAAGGAAAAACCGGTGACGATCGAGCGCGTGTGGCGGTTGCTGAGACCGGAGCCACCCGTGGCCCTCGAGTCGCTCTTCTTGCGCTTCCGGCACGACTGCGGGGAGGCCGACGAGGATTTCGGCTGGTGGCGCTGGATCGACGAGAGCAATGCCGTTGATTCGAGCCGCGACTTCCGCGCCCACCTGCCCAAGTGCAAGCTGCCGCTGCGCTGGGCCTACTTGTTGGCGGCCGGCGAGCTCACGCCGGACGAGCAGAAGTTGCTGATGGCCGAGGCGTCGAATCCCGCCTCGGCGGATGCCGTGGCGCAGTTCCTCGAGGAGTGGCTGGAGGCCAAGCGGCCGATTCCGGCGGCCCGCCTGCAGCCGCGGGTGCCGCTATTCATCGCCGCGTTGCGCAAGTCGCAAGGCCGGCATCCGCAACTGGCCCGCACGGTGGCGCAGCTGTTCTCCAGCTTGCTCAAGAATGACGAGCTGAATCTGGTGACAGAGCATCTCGCGGGGGCCGTCGACGAGCTCACGGCCATCACCATGCAGTTGTGTGAAGTCCGCCAGCTCGCCTTGCAGGCACTGCAGGGGCTGCAAGCCGTTCGCGACACCCAGGGTGTCGAAACCGCGGCCCGTTTGGTGCCGCTCGATCCCAGCCTGCTGCCGTTCCTGACCCTGCTGGCGATGGCAGGCAATGATCTCTCGCCCGCCGTGCTCGAGGTGCTGGGCGCGGCGCAAGCCCAGCTCGGCCAGCGGCTCGGTGCCGGCGAGGTCGAGCGCCTCGCCACCCGGATTGGCTTCCACTCCGCGGAGCAGGCGCTGGCCTATGCCTGGCTGATCGAGTGGCTGACGCAGCGCCCGGGAGCTGCCGGCGAGGTGATCGCCCAGTCCGGCCTGGAGCATCAGCATCAACACCTGCTGGAGCTGCTCGAGGGCATGATAGTCCGGTTGGCGGAAGGCTCGTCGCCGATCGACGAGCCCTCCGAGCGCCGCAGCGGCAAGGGCTGGAGCATCCCGGGATGGTTGATGGGCGATCGCTAGCGGCGCTGGGCACGTTGGCGGCGGTCGCCCTCCTGACGTGCCACTGCGCTCCGCCTCCGCGCCCACGGCAACCGGCGTCACAGCCGCCCCGCGTCAGCTACGAGCTGCCCCTGGATGGGGAGTTCACGGTCAGCTCGAGGCGACCGCTGGAGCTGTGGTTCGAGATGCCGACGCGGGCGACCCTGTTCCTGGACTTCGACTTGCCGCCGGGAAACGAATGCACCTATCTGCTCTCGGCGGGCGGCGAGGTGCACGAGACCGGTCACCTCACCGCGACGACGAGCGTGGGCTTTACGAACCTTCCGGCGGGTCGCTACCGACTGGAGGTGACGACCGCTGACGTTCTCTACACCTTCCGTTTGCGGGTCAGCACGCAGTCGAAGCAGACGCCACGGCCGTCACCGACGCCCTTGCCGTCGCCCGAGACCTCGCAGGGTTGCCCGCAACCGAGCGATGTTGGTTCGATCGTGTTGGGGCGACCGGTGAACGGCACCTTCGGCACCGAAGGAAAGAGTGCCCGCCAATGGCTGACGTTCTCCCTGCGCGGGCGCACCCCCGTGCACCTGTCGCTGACGATCTGGGATCGCCACCCCATGCGCCTGGTCCTTGCCAACGCCAGAGGCTGCACCCTGCGGGCCACGGCCAACATCGAGCGCACGGGCGCCATCGACACCACGCTCGCCAAGGGGGCCTACTTCATCCGCGTCTACACCAACACGCCTCGCCGCGAGGACGTGCACTTCACCGTCGCTCTGAGCGCGCGGCGGGAGGAAGCAGCGACGGAGCCACCCTCGCCGACACCACCGCCGCCGGCTCCCGCACCCGCGCCGTCGCGGTCGCCGCAACCGCCGCCGATCGCCGTCGTGACACCGCCGCCTCCGCCGCCTCCTCCTCTTCCCTCCCCGGTCTTGCGGTGCCGCGAGTTCGACGTCCAAGCAGGCGGGGAGTGGCTGGTGGTCGTCGACCCGATCGAGCCCAACGGGCCGCCCAACGGGCTCAGCGTCGTGGTCACCGGCAGCGCCGGGACGGCGCCGCAGCTGGCCGGGGAGCAGTACCAGCCGTGCCTGCTGACGCCGCGCTACCGGCTCAAGCCCGGACACTACCGAGCCTGTGTAGTCACCAGCGATCCGGTCGGCCACCGGCCGGAAGTCGCGATCACCACCCGTTCGGCGGCCGAGCAGGCGCCCACTACCCGGGTCGTGCGCGATTGCGAGTAGCACGGTCGACGGAGCCGCGCGAGCCGCCGGCCGGGGCGGTGCCCGCCGGCGGCTAGAACCCGGCCCGCAGCGTCGCCAACGCCTCGCCGAGGTGCAGGGTGCCCTGCGCCGCCTTCATCTGGTTGTACGAGTACTCGAAGGTGAAGTCGACGCCGGGGACGACGCCGACGCGGACGCCGAGGTCGTACTTCCGCCAGTCCCACGCCACCGCCGGATTTGGATAGGCCGCAGGCGCCGCGAAGCGGTTGTCGATGAAGGAGACGCGCAGGGCCGGTTGGATCCAGCGGAAGACCGGCGTCTCGTCCACCAGGACGCCGGGGATCTCGACGCGCCAGCCGAGGTCGGCCTCGGCGCCGCGGCGCTTCAGGCCGGCGATCTCCTGGTCGACGACCTGCGCGAAGGTGCCCCACGGGCCGTGCTTGGCTTCGAAGTTGACGCCCAGCTCGTGCTTCTGGTTGCCGTGGATCGGCAGGCCGGCGTGGAAGATGGCGGGAAACGGCCCTTCGAGCAGCTTGATGTCGCCCGAGTAGAAGGTGCCGTCGAGGCTGACGCGGTCGGCGAGCTTCCTCTCGAAGTACCAGACCACCACGTCGTAGCCCTCGTTCCCGCCCTTCTCCGAGCGCCAGCCGAGGCCGCCGCCGAGCTGCAGCTCGCCATCGAAGTCGACGCCGGTCGACTTGGCGTCGTAGAGGATCGGAAAGCCCGACTCGAAGGTGGGGTGGACGTCGCCAGGGAAGACGCGCGGATCGCGCTCGGGCGTGCCGTTGTCGCCTGCCAGCGCGTTGGGGTCGCGCATGAAGAGCGGGTTGCCGCTCGAGACGTTGGCGCGCCAGTAGAAGTGCTGGCCGCTCTTGCCGCCCAGCTCGAGCATCACTTCCTCGAAGCGGCCGACGGCGGTGCCCCAGAGGCCGTAGCTCTCGAGGCGGCGCACGCGCTGCTTGGTGAAGCGCGGCGCCTTGCCGGAGAGCAGGTACCAGCGGCGTGCCTCGGGCTCGTTGTCGAGCGGCTCGAAGCGGCGCCCGAAGGAGAGCCACGCCTCGCGCACCTGGAGCTTGTCGTCCGACGACGTCGGGTTGCGGTTGTAGAGGTCCTCGTAGTGCACCTCGAAGCGGCCCTCGATCTGCGGGTCGAGGTGCATCTCGCCGATCAGCGTCACCGTCGAGATCTCGCGCGAGAAGCCGTCGCGCGGCGTGCGCAGGAAGACTGCCGACTGGCCAGGTGGGATGAAGGGCCCGGGGAATGGGAAGTCCGAGCGCACCTCGAGCGCGTCGGTGTAGCGGCCGTGGACCTTCATCTCGCCGCCGAGGCGGAAGCGCGGCTTCGGCTCGGCCGGCGCCTGCTCGCCGGTCTGCGCCCGCAGCGGCAGACACGCCAGCCCACACACCAGCAACCCCACTGTGGCGCTCAGGATGGCGCACCGGATTGCGCGGCTCGCTCGCATGCTCCCCTCCTTGGTTTTGGGGGTGAGACTACATCCGCACGCGCATCAATGCCTGCTCGAGCTCGGCGGCGCTGCCGGGCCGCTCGAGCCGGTTCTTCTGCAGGCAGAACAGGATCACCTCGCCGAGCGTCGGCGGCAGCTCGGGCCGCAGCTCGCGCGGGTCCGGCGGCGGCGCGTAGAGGTGGAGGCGCAGCAGGTCCGAGTACTCGGCCGACTCGAACGGCGTGCGGCCGGTGAAGAGCTCGTACATCAGCACGCCGACGGCGTAGAGGTCGCTGCGCTCATCCAGCTCGGCGCCGCGGGCGTGCTCGGGGCTCATGTAGTCGGGGGTGCCCGCCACGGTGCCGCCCTCGCCGGACTCGATGCCGGCGCGGCGCGCCAGGCCGAAGTCCATCAGCTTGACGATGCCGTTGGGCAGCACCATGACGTTCTCGGGCTTGACGTCGCCGTGCACCATGCCGCCGGCGTGCACGGCGGCGAGGCCGCGGCAGAGCTGCTTGGCCACTTGCAGGCCCGGCATCAGGTCGAGGTGGCCGCGCTGGTCGATCAGGCGGCGCAGCGTGGTGCCGGAGACGAACTCCATGGTGAGGAAGCGCAGGCCGCCCGACTCGCCGAGGTCGTGCACGCGCACGACGTTGGGGTGGGTGATGGCGCGCGCCACCTTGATCTCCTTGCGCAGCAGCTGCAGCGTGCTCTCGCGCTTGGCGAAGACGCTCGGGCTGAGCACCTTGATCGCCACCTCCTCGTCGAGGTCGAGGTCGTGGGCACGGAAGACGCGGCCCATGCCGCCGCCGCCGAGCACCGCCTTGATGTGGTAGCGGTGCGCCAGCAGCTGGCCGGGGATGATGAAGTCGGGGTCGGTGCCGCTGGCGTCGCCGACGACGATGTCCGCGGTGTCGGAGCGGCGAGTCTGGGCGAGGAGCCGTTCCAGCGCGCGCTTCTCCTCGAGCTCGATGACGAGGGCGCCGAAGGCGCGGGCGAGGGTCTTCACCTCGGCGTCGCGCGCCTTGGGCAGTTCGACGTCGAGCCGGCCCTGGCGCAACGCTTCGGCGCCCTCGGCGAGCTGCTCGATGGGGCGCGAGGTGCGGCGGGCGAAGGCGAACGACAGCGGCAGCGAGACGGCGAGCGCCAGCAGGCCGAGCGCCAGCACGCTGCCGCGCAGGGCGCGGAAGGCGGCGAGCTCGGCCGACTTGGGGCGCGCCGCGAGCAGCGCGGCGATCGGCTCGCCGCCGCCGGTGGTGAGCGTCACCGCGGCGCCGCTGTAGCGCTCGCCGCCGGCCTCGAAGTCGAAGCCGGCGACGTCCTTGCGGCCGGCAAAGAGCGCTGCGCGCGTCGGCTCGTCGAGCAGCGACGCGGCGGTCGCGCCGCGCAGAGGTGGCGAGGCGGCGAGGACGGCGAGCTCGAGCGGCTTGCCCCGGCGCGCGACGTTGGCGACCAGCGCCGCCTCGCCCGAAGCCAAGCGCGCGATCTCGCGCGCCTGCGCCTCGCCGAGCGCCGTGGCGACGGCGATGACGCCGGTGACGCGCGCCTCCTCGCCCTGGCCGGAGAAGACCGGCGCCGCGGCGACGAGCGACAGCGAGCGCCGGCGCGTGATCTCGAGGATGAATGCCGAGGCCGGCTGCCCGGTGTAGAGCGGCCCGGCCACCCACGAGACGGCCGAGAAATCGCGCCCGGCCTCTTCGCCCGCCTCGCGGTCGCTGCGCGCCAGCAGCGCGCCTCGCGCGTCGAAGAGGAAGACCGTGCCGGGGCTGAGGCGCCGCGCCAGGTCGACGGCCGAATCGTGGAAGGTGGCGGCCGCTGCATCGGTGCCGGCGAGCGACAGCAGCGCCCGGGTGCCCACCGAGTCGGCGAGGCCGCGCACATTGTCGACCAGCGCCCGCGACTGGGCGTCGACGTAGACGTGGAGGATCTTGGGCACCGGCGCGATCACCTCGCGGATTCGCCGCTCGGCGCGGCGGTTGGCATCCCAACTCGCGAAGGCGACGACCAGCGTCAGCGTGAACAGCAGGAAGAGCGCGTTGCCGACGAAGAGCCGCGTCCCGAGGCGCCAGCTCGGCCGGCTGCGTCGCCCGCCGCCTACGACGCGTGACAGCGTCGGTCCTTGCAGGTCCGGCGCCCGCGACGGCGACGGGCGCGACGGCCGTGGTTCGCGCGAAGGCCGCGACGGCCGTTCAGTAGCGATCGTCATCGAGCGCCACCGGCGGATAGTCGTTGCCGTGCTTGTTCTTGTGCGCCACCGGCTTGTAACGCGAGGCGTCGAGCACCACCTGCACGGACGTGGTGCCGCCGGCGCGCACCACCACCGGCCGCTCGTCGTCGCCGCCGCGCTCGTGCCAGACGTGCAGCGGGAAGGCGCCCGCCGGCACGCCGCGCAGCTCGAAGCGGCCGTCGGTGCCGCTGGTGCTGAAGGGACCGTCGCCGACGACGACGACGTTGGCGGCCATCTGCGCGTGGATGTTGCAGTAGACCTGCACGACGCCGCTGCCGGTGAAGCGCTGCGACTTGGCGGTGCCGCGGTGGTAGAGGCCGAGGTCGAACTCGTGCCCCGGCGTGACGCTGAAGACGTTGTGGTAGATGCGGTCGAGGTTGGGGAAGGAGACCGCGTCGCCGCTGCGCACCGCCAGCACGTGCGGCACGAAGCGTTTCTCCTTCTGCGCCAGCTCGAGCCGCGCGGGCGTGGAGCTCGAACCCGCAGCGCCCGGCAGCCAGATCACCGCATCGGCGCCCGGCGCCGTCGTCTTGTCGGAGAGCAGCAGCAGCACCTCGCCGGCCACGGTGCCCGTCGGCGCGCCAGGCGGCTCCTGCAGCGCGGTAGTCACCGCGGTCGTAAGGGCGGCGAGCAGCAGCAGTAGGGCGGCGGTGCGCACGCGCTAGAGCGGCAGCTGCGCGGGCCCCGCAGAGCTCGGCGCGACGATGTCGACGGGCATGCGCCTAGCCTGCCACAGTTGGCAGTGCGTCCGCCGCCGGGCCCTTCACTCGGCTTGTAGTGCTTCGATGGGGTCGAGAGCGGCGGCACGCTGCGCTGGCAGAGCTCCCGCCGCGAGGCCGGTGGCGGCCGCCACCGCCAGTGCTGCCGCGACGAAGGTGAGCGGCGTCTCGATCGGCAGGCCGGGGATGGCGAGGCGTAGCGCCTGGCCCGCGGCGAGGCCGCCGAGCAGGCCGGCGACGCCGCCGAGGGCCGCCAGCGCCGCCGCTTCGGCGAGGAAGAGCGCTTTGACCTGCCGTCGGGTGGCGCCCAACGCGCGCATGAGGCCGATCTCGCGCGTGCGTTCGCCGACGGCGATCCACATCATGGTGAGGATGCCGATGGCGCCGACGACGAGCGAGATGCCGCCGATGGCGCCCACCGCGGCGGTGACGACATTCATCACGTTGCCGAGCACGTCGAGCATCGCCTCCTGGGTGAGGATGGTGAAGTCCTCGTTGCCGGCGTGGCGGGCGGTGAGCAGCCGCTTCACGCCTTCGACCGTCGCCGCCTCGTCCTGCGTGTAGAGCACGTCGACCTCGATGAGCTCGGCCTGGTTGAAGACGCGCATCGCCGAGGCGACGGGGATGAAGACGATGTCGTCGAGGTCGATGCCGAGGAACTGCCCCTTGGGCTCCATGACGCCTACGACGCGGAAGCGGGCGCCGCCGATGCGCACCCACTGGCCCAGCGGGTTGGCGTCGCCGAACAGCTCGCGACGCAGCTTCTTGCCCAGCACGGCGGCGGGGTAGGGGCGGTGCGGATCGCCCGCCGGCCAGAAGCTGCCAAGCTGCGGGCGGAACTTCCACACCTGCACGACCGCGGGCGTGACGCCGTAGACGTTGACGGCGCGGCTCCTGTCGCCGTGCTCGACGCGGCCGGTGCCGAAGGCGAGCGGTGCCGCCTGCTCGATCTCCGGCAGCCGGCCGAGCGCCATGGCGTCGTCGAGCGTCAGCTTGTGAGTGGTGCCGCCGAGCACGCCGGGCAATCCGAGCGTCTTCGACTTGCCCGGCATGACGGTGAGGATGTTGGTGCCGAACTGCGTGAACTGGCCGAGCATGAAGCGGCGCGTACCCTCGCCGATCGAGGTGAGCAGGATCACCGCCGCGATGCCGATGGCGATGCCGAGCACCGACAGCGCCGAGCGTAGCCGGTGCGCGGCGACGGCGAGGAGGGCGAGGCGGACGAGCTCGCGGTCCATGATCGTCAACGGCGCGCCAGCGCCAGCACCGGCTCGAGCCGGCTCGCCCGCCGCGCCGGGAGCACGCCGAAGAGCAGGCCAGCGACGACGGCGGTGAAGAGGCTCGCCGTCTGCGCCCAGAGCGGCGTGCTCGCCGGCAGGGCCGGGAAGAGGCGCCCCAGCACCTGCACCCCGACCCAGCCGAGCGCGAGACCCGCGACCGCACCCAGCGCCGACAGCAGCGCCGCCTCGAGCAGGAACACCACCTGCACCTGGCCGCCGCCGGCGCCGAGCGCCTTGAGCAGCCCGACCTCCGACGTGCGCTCCGACACCGACACCAGCATCACGTTCATGATCAGGATGCCGGCGACGCCGAGCGAGATGGCGCCGATAGTCCCCATCGCCAGCGTCAGCGCGCGCAGGATGCGGTCGAAGGAGGCGAGCACCGCCTGCTGGGTGATCACCGTGACGTCCTCCTCGCCGTGACGGTCGGTGATCGCCGCGAGCACCTTCGGCTCGAGCGCCGCGAGATCGGTGCGCCCACGCGCCTCGACGATGATGCGGAACAGCGAGCTCCTGTCGAAGAGCCGCATCGCCGTCGTCACCGGCACCATCACCATCTCGTCCATGTCGACGCCGAGCTGCACGCCGCGGTGAGCGAGGACGCCGATGACCTTCATGCGCGAGCCGCCGACGCGAACCACCTTGCCCAGCGGATCCTCGCCGGGGAACAGCTCGCGCACGATCGCCTGGCCGAGGACCGCCACCGGCGTACCGCGGCTCGCCTCCCCCTCGGGCAGGAAGCGTCCGCGGGCAACATGGAGGTTGCGGGCGTGTTCCATCTCCGCGGTGGCGCCCATGATCGCCACCTGCCGCCGGCGCTCGCCGTGCGCCACCGTCTCGGTGCCCATGGCGACCGGCGCCACGCGGACCACTCCTGCGAGTCGCTGCAGCGCCGCCGCGTCTTCGAGCGTCAGGTCGTGCGGCGTGCCGCCGACGCCCGGCAGCGCGCCCTGCGTCTGCGTGCGGCCAGGGACGACGATGACGAGGTTGGTGCCGATGTTGGCGAACTCGCCGACGACGTAGACGCGAGCGCCCTCGCCGAGCGCGGTGAGGATGACCACCGCGGCGACGCCGATCGCCATGCCGAGCAGCGACAGGCCCGAGCGCAGGCGATGGGCGAGCAGCGCCCGCAGACTGAAGGCGAAGGCGTCGGCGCCCGTCATCGCGCGTGCACCACGCCGGCGGCGAGGTCGCGGCCGCGCACGCGCTCGACGATGCGGCCGTCGGCGAGCACCAGCACCCGCTGCGCCCGGCGCGCTACGTTCGGATCGTGGGTGACGACGATCAGCGTCAGGCCGGTGCGGGCGTTCAGCTCTTCGAGCAGCTCGATCACCTGCTGCCCGGACGCACTGTCGAGATTGCCGGTCGGCTCGTCGGCGAGCAGCAGCCGCGGCCGCATGATGATGGCGCGCGCGATGGCGACGCGCTGGCGCTGGCCGCCGGAGAGCTGCTCGGGCTTGTGATGCGCGCGGTCGGTGAGGCCGACGGCCGCGAGCGCCGCGGCGACGCGCGCCGCCCGCTCCTCGCGCGGCACCCCGGCGAAGACCATCGGCAGCTCGACGTTGCCGGCGGCGGTGAGCCGCGGCACCAGGTGGAAGAACTGGAAGACGAAGCCGATGGTGTGGCGGCGGACCGCGGTGAGCTCGGCGTCGGGCAGCGTCTGCACCTCGCGCCCGTCGAGCGCGTAGGTGCCGCTCGTCGGCCGATCCAGGCAACCCAACACGTTGAGCAGGGTCGACTTGCCGGAGCCCGACGGCCCCATCAGGCTCACGTACTCGCCGGCGCCGATCGTCTCGTCGACGTCGACGAGGGCGTGCACCGGCTGCTCGCCGACGACGAAGGTGCGCGAGACCTGGCGGAGCTCGATCATCCGGTTGCGGGCGGCGCGGTCGCCTGGGGACTCTAGCGGACCGCCGCCCGCGGAAACTCCGTATACTTCGCGCCGCCCCGAGCAAAGCCGCGACGCATCTGGGTGACCTGCTCCACAGAGGGTCCTGGGGTGAGGTTCGAGAACGACCTGCTCATCAGCTACGCGCATATCGACGACCAGCCGCTGATCGAAGGGCAGCCCGGCTGGGTCGCGACGCTGCATCGCATCCTCGAGATCCGCGTCGGGCAGCTCCTGGGCGAGAAGCCGCGCATCTGGCGCGACCCCAAGTTGCAGGGCAACGACTTCTTCTCCGACACCATCCTCGTCGAGCGCCTGCCGCGCGTCGCCGCGCTGCTGACGGTGCTGTCGCCGCGCTACGTGCAGTCGGAGTGGTGCACGCGCGAGGTGGAGGCGTTCTGCCGCGCCTCGCTGGAGTCGGGCGGCATCCGCATCGCCGACAAGGCGCGGATCTTCAAGGTCATCAAGACGCCGGTCCCGCGCGACCGGCATCCGGAGGAGCTGCAGCCGCTGCTCGGCTACGAGTTCTACGTCCGCGACCCCGACAACCAGCGGCCGCGCGAGCTCTCGCATTTCCTCGGTCCCGAGGTCGAGCGCCAGTTCCTCGCAAGGCTCGACGACTTGGCGTGGGACGTCTGCCAGCTCCTGCTGCAGCTGCGCGCCGAGAGCGCCGCGGCGCCGGTAAAGCCTGCCGGCAAGGCGACGGTCTACCTGGCGGAAACGAGCGCGGACGTGCGCGAGGAACGGGAAGCGATCCGGCGCGACCTGCTGCGCGCGGGCTGCACCGTGCTGCCCGACCGTTCGCTGCCGCTGGTCGCACCGGAGCTTGCCGCCGTCGCCCACGAGCAGCTCGCGCGCTGCAGCCTGTCGATCCACCTCATCGGCCGCGGCTACGGCGTGGTGCCCGACGGCGCCGCGCGGTCGATCGTCGCGCTCCAACACGAAGCGGCCGCGGCGCGCCACGGCCTGCCGCGCGTGCTCTGGCTGCCGCCCGGCGCCGAGGTGGAGGACGAGCGGCAGCGCGCCTTCGTCGAGCACCTGCGCACCGCGCCGTGGGTGCACACCGAAGCCGAGCTGCTGGAGGTGCCGCTCGAGGACCTGAAGAGCCGCATCCACGCCAAGCTCGCGGCCCCGGCCGCCACCAACGGCAAGGCGGCGGCGCCCTCGCCGGCCGCCGGCGTGCCGCGCGTCTACCTGATCTGCGACCAGGCGGACGTCGAGGCCGCGCGCCCGGTCGAGGATGCGCTCTTCGACCGCGGCTTCGAGGTGCTGCCGACGGCGTTCGACGAGGACGAGACGCGGGCGCGCCTCGACCATGAAGAGAGCCTGACGAGCTGCGACGCCGTCCTCCTCTTCCACGGGCAGGCCAGCGAGACGTGGCTGCGCCGCAAGCTGCGCGAGGTCCAGAAGGGCGCCGCGCTGCGCCGCGAACGGACGCTGCTCGGGCAGGGCGTCTACCTCGGCGCGCCGCAGACGCCGGCGAAAGAAAGGTTTCGCACCCTCGAGGCCGAAGTGCTGCGCGAGCCGGCGGACGGGTTCTCCGCCGAGGTGCTGGCGCCGTTCCTCGCCGAGATCCTGCGGCGGCGGGAGACCGCGACGTGATCGCGGCGGCCACGGCATCAGTCCGCCATCCCTTCCCTGGCCTGCGGCCGTTCGAGCCCGACGAGGACCACCTCTTCTTCGGTCGCGAG
Organism: Thermoanaerobaculia bacterium; assembly: GCA_036005845.1. Lineage (GTDB taxonomy): Bacteria > Acidobacteriota > Thermoanaerobaculia > Multivoradales > JAIOJS01 > DASYQD01. The sequence continues at coordinate 26,909 of DASYQD010000145.1, forward strand.
CGCGAGATCGACGAGCTGCTGCGCCGGCTGCGCACGACGCGCTTCCTCGCCATCGTCGGCACCTCCGGCTGCGGCAAGTCGTCGCTGGTGCGTTCGGGGCTGATCCCCTCGCTTCACGGTGGCGCCATGACGCGCGCGGGCTCGAGCTGGCGCGTCGCCGTGATGCGCCCCGGCGAGGCGCCGATCGACAATCTGGCGGCGGCGCTCGACACGCCCGAGGCGATCGGCGGTGCGGAAGGCGGCGACGAGCTCTCGCGCGGCCTGCTGGCGACGGCGCTGCGCGCCAGCCGGCAGGGCCTGGTGGAGTGCGTCCGCGAGGCGCGCATCCCGGCGACCGACAACCTGCTCGTCCTCGTCGACCAGTTCGAGGAGCTGTTCCGGTTCAAGCAGGGCGGCGACCGCGGCCGCGACGAGGCGGTGGCCTTCGTCAAGCTCCTGCTCACCGCCGCGCGCCACCGCGACGTGCGCGTCTACGTGGCGCTCACCATGCGCTCCGACTTCATCGGCAACTGCCTCGAGCTGGCCGAGCTGCCCGAAGCGATCAACGCCGGTCTCTACCTGGTGCCGCGCATGACCCGCGACGAGCTGCGCGCGGCGATCGAGGGCCCGGTGGCGGTGGGCGGCGGCGCCATCGCTCCGCGCCTCGTCTCGCGTCTTCTCAACGACGTCGGCGACGACCCCGATCAGCTTCCGATCCTGCAGCACGCGCTGATGCGCACTTGGGATTTGTGGCTGGACGACCACGCGCCGGGAGAGCCGCTCGATCTGCGCCACTACGAAGCCGTGGGCACGATGAAGGAGGCGCTGTCGCGCCACGCCGAGGAGGCGCTGAACGAGCTCGACGAGCGCGGGCGGCGGGTCGCCGAGTCGCTCTTCAAGGCGCTGACCGAGAAGGAGGCCGACGGCCGCGGCATCCGGCGCCCGGCGTCGGTCGCCGAGGCTGCCACGCTGACCGGCGCCACGGTGGAGGAGATCGCCGCCGTCGCCGAGCCGTTTCGCCGCACCGGGCGCTCGTTCCTCATGCCGCCGGCGCACGTGCCGCTGCGCGGCGACTCGGTGCTCGACATCTCGCACGAGAGCCTGATGCGCATCTGGGGCCGGCTCGTCGGCTGGGTGGAGGAGGAGGCGCGGTCGGCGCAGGTCTACATCGGCCTGGCGCGGGCGGCGGCGCGCCACGAAGCCGGCATCACCGCGCTCTGGCGCGATCCCGAGCTGCAGATGGCGTCGAACTGGCGGCGGGAGCAGCAGCCGACGGCGGCCTGGGCCGGCCGCTACGATCCGTCCTTCGCGCGCGCTATGAGGTTCCTCGACGCCAGCGCCGCGGAGCGCGACCGCGAGGCCGCCGAGCGCAGTCGGCTGCGCCGGCGGGCGCTGCGGCGGGCCTGGATGCTCAGCGCCGTCTTCGCCACCGCCGCGGTCGGCATGCTGGCGCTCGGCGTCTTCGCCTTCGTCCAGAAGGGGCAGGCGGAGTCGGCGCTGGCGCAGGCCATCGACGCGCAGAAGCGGGCGCGGCGGGCGGCGCGCGAAGCGACGAGGCTGGGGCGTCTCGCGCTCGTCCACGAGCTGTCGCTGCAGGCGCTGCGGCCGCGCGAATCGGACGCCGTGCGCGGCTTGACGGCGGTGCTGGCCCTGCAGGCCTACCGCCTCAACCGCACCAACGGCGGCGCGCCGGACGACCCCGACCTGTGGAGCGCCCTGTGGATGGGCCGCCTGCGCTGGGAAGGCGAGGAGAACCTCGGCACGCGGCAGCAGGAGGCGGCGGTGCGCGCGATCGTCGTCGATCCGGACGAGGCAAAGGGCGGCCTCGTCACCGGCGGCGACGACGGCAAGGTCCGCCGGCTGGTGGACGGGTCCTGGGTGCTCCTCGGCTCGTTCAAGAGCGGCGTGCGCTCGCTGGTGGCGTCCGAGTGGATCGCGGCCGGTCAACGCCGCGAGCTCCTCGCCGCCGCGTTCGCCGACGGCTCGGTTCGGCTGTGGGAGGACGGCCGCTCGGTGCCGCGCGAGCTTCTGGGTCGCGGCGCGGCGGCCGGCGCGCTGGCTTTCGACGCCGTCGAGGGCTGGCTCGCCGCGGGTGGCGCGGACGGGGTCGTTCGTATTTGGAGCCTGCGCGCGCCCGCCGAGCCGCCGCTGCTCCTCGGCACCAGGGACCACCTGGCGGTGACGTCCCTCGCCTTCGCCCGCGCCGGCGATCGTCCCATCCTGGCAGCCGGGCTGGGCGGGCCAGGGACCGGCGCCGAGGTGTGGAGGACGGCGCCGGCGGCCGCGCATTCGCCGAGCGTGACGTTGCAGCTCGCCGGCGGCGAGGCGGTGTCTTTCCAGGAGCCCGAGATCGCCTGCGGCAATCGAGACGTCCGCAGCATCGCCTTGAGCCCGCAGGGCAAGACGCTGGTCTGCGCCACCGGCTCCGGCGAGATCGTGCTCTGGGAGCGCGGCGCCAAGGCGGCGTCGCTGGCCGGCCACACCGCCACCGTCAACGCGTTGAGCTTCAACCCGCAGGGGACCTCGCTCGCCTCGGCCAGCGACGACCGCACGGTCCGCATCTGGGACCTCGCGCGTCGAGGCGATCCGCCGATCGTGCTCTCCGGCCACGCGTCCGAGGTCCTGTCGCTCGCCCACGACGTCGACCCGCGTTTGGGCGAGGTGTGGATCTCCGGCGGCGCCGATCGCACGGTGCGGATCTGGCCGGCCCACACGCGCAGCCTGGCGACGGCGCTCTGCGCCAGCGTGCCGAGGAGCATGACCAGGGAAGAGTGGGACCTCTACATGCCGGCGGAGTGGCCCTACAACGGCGCGCGGCCGTGCCCGCCGTGATCTGGATGCGAGAGCGAGGAGGAGCCCGATGGACGAGCAGGAGTATCTGAAGTCCCGCCTCGACGAGCAGGCCGCCTGGTACAGCGCCAGGAGCCAGGCCGCCAAGCAGAGCTACCAGCGGCTGCGCGCGCTCGAGATCGTCGGCGCCGCCACCGTGCCGTTCCTCGCCGCCTACGCCGACAAGCACGTCGCCGTCCAGGTGGCGCTCGGCGTGGTCGGCGTGCTGCTCGCCGTCGGCGCCGGCCTGCTGAGCCTCCATCGCTACCAGGAGCAGTGGGTCGAGTACCGGGCGATGAAGGAGGCGCTCGTCCGCGAAAAGTATTTCTTCGTCACGCGGGCGGCGCCTTACGACGGCGAGCAGCCGTTCACGCTCCTGGTGCAGCGGGCGGAAGCGCTGATGGGCAGCGAGAGCAGCGCCTGGGTGCAGGCGACGCGCGCCGACCGCACGAAGGCGGACGGCGGCGCCTGAGCCCGCTCAGCGCTTCGCCGGCTCGGCGACCGCCTGCGCGCCCGAGGTGACACCCTCGCGGTCGAGCGACAGCACCACCTGCTCGCCCTCGCGCAGGCCGCCGCGCACCTCGGTGAAGTCCCAGTTGCGCAGGCCGATGGTCACCGGCTTCTCGACCAGCCGGCCGCCCTCGAGCACCAGCACCTTGCGCTCCTCCTCGAGCGCCGGCGTCGGGATGCGAAGCACGTCGCGACGGGCGTCGAGGATCACCTCGACGTCGGCCGAGGTGCCGGGCAGCAGAGTGGCGGCGAGAGAGCGGTCCTGCAGCTCGACCTCGATCTCGACGGTGCGGTTCTGCTGCTCGACGTCGAGCACGTAGGGCGCCACGCGCGCCACGGTGCCGGCGAGCTGGCGCCCGGGCAGCGGGTCGAGGGAGACGCGCACCGGCAGGCCGGCGCGCAGGCGCGCCGCATCGACCTCGTCCATCGGCGCGCTGACGTAGACGGTCGCCGGGTCGAGCAGGTCCATCACCGGCGGCATCGGCACTCCCGGCGGCGCCGGCGTGACGAACTCGCCGACGTGCGTCGAGGCCTCCGCGACGACGGCGTCGAAGGGCGCCCGCAGCACCGTGCGCGACTGCTCGGCCTGCGCCAGCCCCACGGCAGCGCGGGCGCGCTCGATGCCGCGCTGCCCCGCCTCGCAGCCGGCGGCCTGCGTCGAGGCGGCAGTCGCGAGACGGTCCAGCACGTCGGCGGAGAGCATGCCTTGCGTGGCGAGCGCGCGGTTGCGCTCGAGCTCGCGCCGCGCCTGCTCGGCGGCGAGGCAGGCCTGGCGCGACTGCGCCTGCGCCGCGGCGAGGTCGCGCTGCGCCACGCCGAGCTGCGCGCGCACCACCGAGTCGTCCAAGCGGAGCACCACGGCACCGCGTGGCACGCGGTCGCCGGCGCGGAAGGGCAGCTCGACGACGCGGCCGCCGACGTCGGGTGAAAGCTGCGCGCGGCGGCGCGCCTTGACGGTACCGGCACGCGAGTTGGTGACCGTCTCCTGCACCTCGCCGCGGGACACCCGCGCCACCGTCACCTTGACCGGCGCGGGCGCGAGGACGGTGCGCCGCGCGAGGAGGTAGCCGCCGGCGAGCAGCACGACGAGGATGGCGAGCCGCAGCCAGCCGCGGCGGCGCGGCGCGCTCGCCGATGCGGGCGGCGGCGGGGGAGCGGACGCGCCGGTCCTCACCGCGTCGGTCGCGTGCGGCGGCGGCTCGACCAGCAGATCCGAATCGTGCATGACACTCCTGATACGCCGCGGCGGGCGGCGCGCTTCCGACGATCCTTGCTGCAGCGCGCCGGCGATGCGGGACGAGGCCCTGCCGCGAGTCCCCGACTGTAGCTCAGCCGGACGGCAGTGCCCGCAGCTGCGCCGCCGTGGCGGCGGCGAGCGCTTCGAGCAGGCGGTGCAGCCGCGCGAGGTGCGCCGGCACCTCGTCGACCATCTGGTCCGGCGACAGCCCGTCGGTGGTGAGCGCGGTGCAGCACTCGACCAAGCGGCGCCGCGCCTCCTGGGGCACCGCGTCGAACGACGCCGCCAGCTCGAGCTGCGGTACCAAGCTGTTGAGCACTTCGTAAACGAACGGGTGCGCGCCCTGCACGATCGAAGGTGGGATGCGGGCGTGGCGGTCGAGCAGCCGCTGCAGCATGCGGACCGAGCTCCAGTGTGGGTTCTCCGGCGACTGCAGCGACAGCAGCACGGCGTGGAGCTGCTCTAGCGTCTCGCGGCGCCGCTCGCCGGCGGCAGCACCCGCGGTTGGCGTCGCGGCCGTCGCGCGGCGGCTCGCGGGTGACGGTGGCAAGTCGACGTCGTCGATCGCCGGCAACGCATCGTCGATCGCAGGCAGCGCCTCGCGAGCACCGGCGTTCCCGCTACGTTGCTCGCGCGCGCCCGAGCCGGCGCGGTTCTTTGCCGACTTCGGCTTCGCCGCCGGCGCTGTCGTCACCGCCACCTCGCGCGGCTGCCGTATGCGCGGCGGCTCGAGGTGTGCCGCGGCCGACGCGCCCGGCTGCAGGTCGGCGGCGCTCTCGTGCCCGGCGAGCGACGCGCGCTTGAGCACCGATCCCAGCAGCAGCGCGACGAACGTCTTCAGGTCCTCGCCGGCGAGCAGCGGCACCAGCGGCTCGAGCTCGGGCGCCAGGTGCGTGCGGCGCTCGCGGCCCGCTCCCTGCGCGGCGGCCTCGGCGGCGGCCGCCATGCGCAGGTCCCTCACCGCGCGGGCGCCGACTAGCTCTTCGAGCAGGGCGACGTCGAGCACGGCGGCGACTTCCAGCGTCAGCCGCTCGAGGTCCGCGTAGGCCTCGGCAGCTCCGGGCGCATCCGCCGGCTCGGCCCAGGTGCGGTGATGCGTCGCCTCGAGCGCCGCGGCGCGGATGGCGAGCGCCGCCTCGCGCCGCTGGACCTGGTGGTAGTCGCCGGAGTAGAAGCCGCGCCGCAGATCGCGCTTGAGCAGCCGGCCGAGGACGCCGCGGAAGGTAGCGAGGTCGGCGAGCGCGTAGGGGTCGACGCGCGCGCGGATGCGCCAGCGCTCGCGCAGCTCGCGGAACGGTACTGCCGCCTGCAGCTCGCCGATGGCGTCGAGGGTGCGGCGCAACGCGCGCGCCAGGTCGGCGTTGCGCCGGAACTCCTCGGCCTTCTCGGGGAAGAGCACCGGCTCGACCTCGACGCCGGTCCAGGTGCCCTCGGCGACGATGCTGGCGGTGGCGCCCATCAGCGCGCTCGCATATTTGCCCTTGAGGTCGGCCGCCACCTCGCAGAGGAAGTTGCGCTGGGTCGGCGGGATCGGCGGCGCTTCCGGTGCCGTGTGCGGCGCGAGCAGCGTGCGCAGGCGCCCGAGGTCGTGCGCGCACATGCTGTGGATGCCGGCGAAATAGAACTCCGCTTCCTCCAGCGTGCGCCGCGTCTCGTCGTCGGGCGCGGCGAGCGACAGCAGCTCGACGAGCTCGCGCGTGCGCGCCGGGACCTGCTCGACGACGCCGAGCAGCGCCGCCGCCATGTCGAGGAACGCCTCGCCGTCGTCGGGCGGGTAGTAGAGCTGCTCCCACGGCGCCGCCTCGTCGAGCTCGTCGAGCATCCGGCGCACGAGCCGGTAGAGCTTCTGCCGCTCGGGCAGGATCTGCTCGAGGAGCGAATCGCGGTCGGAGGGGAGGGTCACGACGGCGAGCGGGCCGAAGGCGCCGCCGGGAGGCACGGCGCGATGCTAACACTCTGCATCGAGTTGTTGCGGTCGACCGGAGCGGAAGCTGCGTGCGGCTACTGCCTCGGGCGGCCGATCCAGGCCGGCGCTTCGGCCTGACGACCGCGCACGAAGACTTGCAGCTCGCGCGTCTCGCCCGGTTGCAGCGGCGAGGTGCGGTACCAGATGCGGCGGCGGTCGGCGAACGAGGCGAAGAGCGGCGGCAGTTGCTCCGGCACGCGCAGCACCGCACCGGCGGTGAGGCTGGCGAGGCGCCGCAGCGGTGCCAGCTCGGGCAGCAGGTAGACGTCGGTCGCCGCGGGTGGCGGCGCGATGGCGGGGAGGCGGCGCACCGGGGCGGGTGCCGCCGGCGGCGCCTGGTCGCCCATGTCAGGGAACGGCTCGGGCCCCGGGCGCGCGCCCTTGGGGATCGATTGGTCGGCCTCGGCTGGTTCGTCGGCGGGCGGCGGCGGCGCGAAGGGCAGCGCCACCAGCAGCCAGCGCGTGGAGACGAGGCGGCGGGCGAGGCCGTCGGTGGCGGCGGCGAGCGCCGACGCCAGCTCGTGCGAGCTCGCCGGCCGCAGCTCCGCCGGCAGCCGCAGGTCGGCGTCGAGCGGATAGCCGTGCGAGACGAGGAAGACGACGCAGGCGTCCGACTCGCACGCCGGTGTCGCGTCGGCGAGCAGCGAGGCGCGGCGCTCCACCAGCGTGCGCAGCTCGCCGAGCGCCGCTGCGGCGCCGTCGCGCGTGGCGAGCGCGGCGTTCATCGGCGCGCCCCGCGGCATCCCGCGCGCCTGCCAGAAGAGGCCGTCGGGCTCGCCGGTGCACAGCGCCTGCGACGACAGCGCGGCGAGCGCCGACACCACCGCGCCGGGCTCGCGCGTCGCGGCGAGCACGACCTTCGGCTCGGGAGCGGCGGCGACGATGCGGACGCTGCCGCGGCGGGTGAGCGCCTCGGCCTGGTGGGCGAGCGCGAGCAGCGTGCGCGCCTGCGACGCCTGCGCGCACAGCGGCCCGTCGATCCAGATGAGGATCTGCCAGGGCTCGTCGCCGAGCATCTCGACGCGGTCCACCTTGCGCACCGCGCCGTTCTCGTGCACCTCCCAATCGCGCTCGTCGGCGCGGCGCAACCGCGCCGGCGGCACCACGACGACCGAGGTGTCGACCACTTCGATGCTCTCCTCGAACGGCGGCGTCGTCGGCGCCGGCCGCGTGCCGGGACGGCGCGGCGGCGGCGCGGCGCCGAGAGCCAGGATGGCCAGCAGGGCGACGGAGAGGAGGCGGCGTGGCGAGGTCGCGTTCGGCATGCGATTCAGGCGCCAGCTTACCCGCGCCGCGCCAGCACCAGCCGCAGCCGCGCCAACGGCCGCCGCGTCCCCAGCGGCCGCACCTCGGGGGTGAAGCCCGCCTCGCGCAGCAGCCGCAACGAACGCCCGAGCGGCCAGGCCAGGTAGTACATGTAAAACGGCGGCCGCCAGAGCCGGTTGCGCAGCCACATCGTCGCATCGAAGCCAGCGGCGAGCCACAGCGCCGGCGACCACGGCGGCGGTAGGGCCGCGGTCACGAACGCGAGCGTTCCGCCGGGCGAGAGGCACGAACGCACTTGATCGAGAAAGCGCGCCTGCACGGCAGGGCGCAGATGCCCGAGCGCGCCAAAGATGGTGGCCAAGTCGAATCTCTCAGCCAATCCGAGCGCCAACACATCCTGCTGGATGAAGACGATCCGAGGCTTGGTGGCGACATCCGAATGTCGCGATCGTTCGCCGAGGAGCGGTGCGGGCGCCGCGCGGAGCGGGCGCGCCGGGGGGAGGGCTCCCGCGAGCGAAGCGAGTGGGATACCCCCCGTACGCGGGGACCCGTGGAGCGCGGGGCCCGCATCGCTTCTCGCCACCACCTCCTGCGCCTCGCGCAGCATGCCCAAGCTGAAGTCGACACCCACCACAACTTCGCGACTCACTCTTTGCAGCAGCGGCAACGCAGCTCCCGTCCCGCAGCACAAGTCCACCGCCCGCCTCACGCTGCCAGCGTCGCCGAGGTGCGGCGCCACCGCCCCAAGGAGCCAGTCCGGCGTGCGGAACGGCGTCCAGTCGAACTTCGGCGCCAGCAGGTCGTAGCCGCGCCGCGTGGAGCTGAGCGCCTGGCGCGCAAGCTCGCCGAGGCTGGGGCCGCGCGGGTCGAACATCGGCGCCATCGTTTCACGGCACGCTCGACGGGGTGCTCGACTCCCCTTGACGATCTACAGGAACGGCGTTAGCCTTTCTGTAGCTTGTCTAGGGAAAGGTGACGCCGCATGGCTGACGACCCTCGCGCCGATCTCCTGCAGGGCACGCTCGACCTGCTCATCCTCAAGGCCCTGGCGCACGGCCCGATGCACGGCTGGGGCATCGCGCTGCGCCTGGCGCAGATGTCGGCGGAGGCGCTGCAGGTGCAGCAAGGGTCGCTCTACCCGGCGGTGCACCGGCTGGAACGGCAAGGCTGGGTGCGCTCGCGGTGGGCGGCGTCGGAGAACAACCGCCGCGCCCGCTTCTACGAGCTGACGCGCGCCGGACGGCGGCGCCTGGAGGACGAGACCGACACCTGGAACCGCTTCGCCGCGGCGGTGGCGCTGGTGCTGGAGGCGCCGCTGTGACGCGCGTCGAGATCGGCCGCGCCGCCGCCTCGGCCTGGTACCGCTGCCGCACGCTCTTCGGCCGCGCCCGCCGGGAGCGCGACGACGAGGAGGAGGTGCGCTTCCACCTCGAGATGGCGGCCACCCGCCACCGTGCGCGCGGCTTGAGCGTCGAGGAGGCGTCCCACGCGGCGCGGCGCGAGTTCGGCGCCGTCGATGCGCTGCGCGAAGCGAGCCGCGACGAACGCGGCATCCCGTGGCTGGAGACGACGCTGCGCGACCTGCGCTTCGCGGCGCGCACCCTGCGCCGCGCGCCGACCTTCACCCTCACCGCACTGGCGATGATCGTGCTCGGCGTCGCGGCCGTCAGCGCCATCGTGCCCGTCGTCTGCTCGGTGCTGCTGGCGCCGCTGCCGTTTCCGCAACCCGAGCGCCTGGTGGCGCTCTGGGAGACCAACGCCCAGCGCGGCTGGGAGCGGGCCGAGGCGTCGCCGGCCAACCTGCTCGACTGGCGCGACCGGCTGTCCTCCTTCCGCGGCATCAGCGGCTACAGCTGGCCCACGGGCTGGGCGCTCGGCGGCGGCGGCGCGGCGGAGCGGGTCGAGGGCGTCAACGTCGTCACGCCCTTCTTCGACGTGCTCGGTGTTGCGCCGGCGCGCGGCCGCGACTTCCGGCGCGAAGAGCAGTGGGCGAGCGGCGAGCGGGTAGCGGTGATCAGCGACGGGCTCTGGCGGCGCCGCTTCGGCGGCGATCCCGCCATCGTCGGCCGCCGCATCGTGCTCGACGGCGAGCCGCACACGATCGTCGGCGTGGCGCCCGAGGGTTTCGCGTTTCCACAGCCGGGCGTCGATCTCTGGGTGCCGTTTCCCTGGTACGCGCGCTTCCGCGAGCTTCCCTGGTTCCGCCTCGCGCACTTCGTCAAGCCGTTCGGCCGGTTGGCGCCGGGCGTCGCCGTCGAGGCGGCTGCGCGCGAGGTCGAGAGCGTCGGCGCGGCGCTCGCCCGCGAGCACGCCGACACCAACGCCGGCTACGGCGCCGGCCTGACGCCGCTGCGGGAGTGGACGGTGCGCGACGCGCGGCAACGGCTGCTGGTGCTGCTCGGCGCCGTCGTCCTGCTGCTGCTGGTCGCTTGCGCCAACGTCGCGAGCCTCCTCCTGGCCCGCGCCAGCACGCGCGTCCGCGAGCTGGCCGTGCGCAGCGCGCTGGGCGCGGGGCGTACGCGGCTGGTGCGGCAGCTACTGAGCGAGAGCCTGCTGCTGGCGGCGGTCGGCGGCGCGCTGGGCACCGCCCTCGGCTTCGCCGGCACGCGCGGCCTGGTGGCGCTCGCCGGCGACACGCTGCCGCGCCACGCGGAGGTGCAGCTCGGTCTGCCCGCGCTCGCCGTGGCGCTCCTCACGGTCGCCCTCACCGGGCTCGCCTTCGGTTGGGGCCCCGGCCTCCGCGCGGCCTCGATCCCGCCGGCCGCCGCGATGCGCGGCGACGGACGCGCCGCCACCGGCGACCGCGAGCTGTTGCGCAGCCGCAGCGTGCTGATGCTCGCCGAGGTCGCGCTGGCGACGGTGCTGGTCGCCGGCGCCGGTCTCGCCATCCGCAGCTTCGCGGCGCTGCTGCGCGTCGACGCCGGCTTCGACCCGACGGAGCGGGTGGCGGTCAGCTACCAGCTGCCCGAGGCCCGCTACCGCGACAACGCCGCGGTCGAGGAGATGCACCGCCGGCTGCTCGCCCGCGTGCGGGTACTGCCCGGCGTCGCCGCCGCCGAGCTCGCCAGCAGCCTGCCGCTCGAGAGCTCGCAGTGGACCTCGGACTTCCTGGTCGAGGGGCGGCCGCCCGCCGAGGACGTCGTCGACTTCAACCGCCGCATCGTCACGCCCGGATACTTCGCGGCGCTCGGCGTGCGCCGGCTCGCCGGCCCCGGCTTCGACGAGCGCGACGACGAGAACGCGCCGCCGGTCGTGATGGTGAACGCCTCTCTGGTTCGCCGGGCGTTCCCGGACTTGCACAACGAACAGCCGGTGGGGAAGCGGATCTGCCTCGAGTCCGACAGCTACGACCACCCGCTCTGGCGCACCATCGTCGGCGTCGTCGCCGACGAGAAGGTCGACGGCCTCGACCGCCCGGCGCCGATGGAGGTGCTCCTGCCGCTGCGGCAGGAGCTGATCGGCCACCCCGGCCTGCCGTTGCGCTTCCCGACGCTGGTGCTGCGCGCCCGCGCCGGCGATCCCGAAGCGCTGCTGCCCGCCGTCCGGCGCGCGGTGGCCGAGCTCGACCCCGACCTGCCGCTCTACGACGCGCGCACCCTCGCCGGCATGCTCGAGCAGGCGAGCGCGCGCGAGCGGCTGTTGATGCTGCTGCTCGGCGTCTTCGCGGCGCTGGCGCTGGTGCTCGCGACAGTGGGCATCTACGGGCTGCTCGCTTTCCTCGTCGCGCAGCGGCGCCGCGAGATCGGCATCCGGCTCGCCCTCGGCGCCGGTGCGGGCGACGTGGTGCGCTCCATCGTCGCGCAGGCGGTCTGGCTCTGCGGCGGTGGGCTCGCGCTCGGGCTCTTCGTGGCGCTCCTCGCCGGCCGCACGCTGGCGGGCCTGCTCTACGGCGTGCGGCCCGCCGACATGCGGACGCTGGCGGCTGCCGTCGGCTGCCTGGCGCTCGCGGCGGCGCTCGCCGGCTGGCTGCCGGCGCGGCGGGCGACGCGAGTGAGCCCGCTCGAAACGCTGCGCGAATGAAAACGACGATCGAGTGAAAAAGGAATGGGGCCGGCCTCGCGACCGGCCCCGCCCCGCTCCCAGACCCGGGCGATCGTTGTAATCCCTACGGCAGCTGGGGGCGACCGAGGAACCAGAGGTCGTCGTACGCCGTTGCGGCGGGTTCCCGGTCGTCGTCCTTCCACGCCGAGGTCGACGCGAGCCGGCCGCCGTTGGCGGCGCGGTCGCGGGAGTGGGCTGAGATCCGTTGCAGTTGGCCTTCGCTCATGGTCGCCGGCCTCCTCGAACCGCTACGCAGTGCAAGCGATGTGCCGCGGCCGCCCTTCCGCCGCGCCGCTCGGCGTGCGATCATCGGCGCGTTCCGACAATTCGATGGACCGCCGCCGCTTCCTTCGGGGCGTGGTGATGGCCGGGGCTGGGGCTTTCGCCGCGCCGATGCTGAACCTGGGGCGTTGCCGCGTCTTCGCCGACGACGGTGCTTCGGGCGGCGGGCCGCTGCGCTCGGTGCGCGCCATCGATCTCATGGGCGAGGCGGCGGTCATCGACATGCTCGGCCTGCTCACCCTCGACTGGCCGCGCCTGACGCGCTGGCAGCGCGAGCCGGGCAGCTTCGGCGAGGGCGACTTCGCGCGGCTGCGTGCCTCCGGCATCGACGTCTTCCACCCCGCCGTCGAGCCCAACCAGCCCGACGCCGTCGCCGCCGTGAGCCGTTGGCTCGACGGTTGGGACCGCCTCCTCGTCGCCTACCCGGGCTACTTCGTGCGCGTCGACACGGTCGCGGACGTCGCGCGCGCCAAGGCCGAGGGGAAGATCGGGCTCATCCTCGGCTTCCAGAACTCCGACCACTTCACCAGCGTCGCCGACGTCGAGGCGTTCCGCCGCCGCGGCCAGCGCGTCTCGCAGCTCACCTACAACACGCGCAACCGCATCGGCAGCGGTTGCCAGGTGGCTGACGACGGCCTGACGCCGTTCGGCGCCGACGTCGTGGAGGCGATGAACCGCGCCGGCATGGCCGTCGACGTCTCGCACTGCAGCGAGCGCACGACCCTCGGCGCCTTTGCGGCGTCGACGAAACCGGTGCTCATCACCCACTCCAACTGCCGCGCCCTCGTCGGCCACCCGCGTTGCAAGAGCGACGAGGTGCTGCGCGCCATGGCGGCGAGCGGCGGCGTCATGGGCATCACCGCCGTGCGCGCCTTCGTGCGCCAGCCCGAAGAGCCGTCGATCGACAACCTCCTCGACCACTTCGACCATGTCGCCCGCGTCGCCGGCCCCGAGCACGTCGGCCTCGGCAGCGACGTCGACGTCGACGCCCGCGATCCAAAGAGCGGCCAGGTTCGTCCGGCGTACGCGATTCGCGGCCTCGACCCGGCACGGCGCACCTTCGAGGTCGTCGAGGGTCTGCTGCGGCGCGGCTGGCTCAAGAGCGACGTCGAGGGCGTAGTGGGCGGCAACTTCCGCCGCGCGCTGGCGTCGATCTGGGGTGCGGCGCCGGCTGAGCCGCTGCCGCTCCCCGTGCCGGCGCAGCCGATCGCGAGCTGACGCCGCCCGGTTGATGCGAGGCCGCATGAAGAAGCGCTGCGCTGTCTTCGCATTTGCATCGGCGCTGATCGCCCTCGTCTGCCCGACGCCGCCACTCGCCGCCGTCGAGCCGGCGCCGCCGGGCACCGTGTATCGGCCGTTGCTCATGCTGCAGTGGAAGCAACGGTTGAAGGTCGTCAACGAGCACCTGCTGGCCGGCAAGTGGGAGAAGGGGTACTCCGCGGCCGACAGCGTGCTGGGTGAGATGATCGACAGCATCACCAGGGGCGAGGCCAGCGCCCCGATGCTGGCCGCCGCCCTCTTCTACCGCGCGATCGGCGAGGCGGGCCTCGGTCAAGTCGAGGATGCGAGCTGGGACTTCTGCGCGGCGCAGGCGATCTACGCGGCGACTGCTGCCGTCGAGCTCGAGCCTTACGGTGAAGCGGTGGCTGGGCTCGACGCCTGGCGCTACGTCGACGGCGCCCCGCCCGATACCGTGACTCCGATGCCGGTCGACGCCCAGGTGGTACCGCCGCGCAGGATTGCGGGGGACCATCCGCATTATCCCTTCGCGAAGTCCCGTGCCTGTGTCGAGGATCCCGTCGCCATGAGGGGCGTGATCGACGAGCGAGGTCGGATGAATTGCCCCTCCGTTGGACCGAACACCGATCCGGTGCTCGCGGTCGCCGCCCTCGAAGCGGTGCGCACGTGGCGCTTCGAGCCGGCGACGCGCGCCGGCAAGCCGATCGCGTACTCGTTTTTCGTCGGCGTCAACTTCCGCGTCGAGCGCTGCCGCTGAGCGCCGGCTCGCTCCGCGGCGAGACTCGTCAAGCCGAACGACTGGCGCCGGCGGTCTCCAGAGCGACGCTCTCGACCGCCCCGGCGTGAGCGGTCAACGCCCAGCAGCGCAGCAACTCGGCGACGCCCCAGGCTTGCGCGATGCAGCCGCGTGGGGTGAAGGGCGGCTCGGCGTCGAAGACTTCGGAGATGGAGCCGAGGCAGGCTTCGTCGAGATGCGCGGTCAGCCCGTCGAGGAAGTCGCGCGCCGCGGCTTCGTCGCCGGCGTGGAGGCGGCGCCAGCAGTCGACGTAGGGACCGATCAGCCACGACCACACCGTGCCCTGGTGGTAGGCGGCGTCGCGGGCGCGCAGGTCGCCGAAGTACTTCGCCTTGTAGTCGGGGTGGTGGCGCGAGAGCGAGCGCAGGCCGACGGGGGTGAGCAGCTCGCGCTCGACGACGGCGAGCACCGGCGCCCAGCGCTCCTCGTCGAGCACCGGGTGGGCGAGCGAGAAGGCGAAGAGCTGGTTGGGCCGCAGCGCCGGGTCGTCGCCGCCGCCCTCGCAGTCGACGACGTCGTAGAGATAGCTGCCCTCGGCGTACCAGAAGCGCCGATTGAACGATGCTCGCGCTTGGGCGGCGAGCTCACCGATGGGCAGCTCGCTGCCGATGCTTTCCTCGCGCAGCCAACGCTCGAGCAGGCGCAGCGCGTTGTACCAGAGGGCGTTGATCTCCACCGCCTTGCCGCGCCGCGGGGTCACCACCCACTCGTCGACCTTGGCGTCCATCCAGGTGAGCTGGTAGCCCTGCGCGCCCTGCTTCAGCAGCCCGTCCGCCGGATCGACGCCGATGCCGAAGCGCGTGCCGGCGACGTGGCGCCCGGCGCTGTCGAGGAGGCGCGGCAGCAGCTCGCGCAGCGTCTCGCGGTCGCCGGTGGCGGCGACGTAGCGGTCGATGGCGTGGAAGAACCAGAGCGTCGCGTCGGCGGTGTGGTAGACGCCGTCGTTCTTGCCGTCGGGGAAGAAGTTGGGGATGAGGCCGTCGCGCATGGCGCCGGCGAAGGTGCGCAGGATCTCGCGCGCTTCGGCCCTTCGTCCCGTGAGCAGCGTCAGCCCCTCGAGCGAGATCATGGTGTCGCGGCCCCAGTCGGTGAACCAGTGGTAGCCGGCGATCACCGTGCGCGCCTCGCCTTCGCCCACCGGCTGGTTGGCGCGCAGGGGAGAGATGACGAACTGGTCGGCGGCGAGCACCAGCTCGGCACCGACGCTCGCGCGCGCCGCCGGGTGCGCGCCGGCGACGAGACGGCGGCGGCGCGCCAGCTCGTCCTCCCACACCGTCTCGGGATCGGCGTGGCGGAAGCTCTCCCACGGCTCGGTCGAGGCGATCAGCGTCACCGCGCGTCCCGGCAGCAGGTCGGCGCGGAAGTAGCCCATGCACATCAGCTCGCCCAGCGAGTCGTAGCCGCGGTTCTCCTCGATGCGGTAGAGCATCTCGCGCATGCGCACGCGCTCGGCGGTGAAGGCGGCGCGCTCGCCGAGGAGGAGCAGGCGCAGCGGCGGCAGCTCGCTCGCGTCGTCGATCTCGTACTCGCAGTCGTAGGCGGTCAAGCGATACGGCTCGACGAGCGGCAGCGACACCGGCGCGTCGTGCGAGCGGAAGTTGACCGACGGCCGCAGCTTGAGGCGCACCGGGCCGTCGCCCTCGACCAGACGGTACGAGACGTAGGCGGTGTTGGCGCCGTGGGGCATCCAGAGGCGCTTCTCGAGCAGCACCTCGCCGAGGCGGTAGCGCCATGCCGGTAGCCCGCCCTCGAGGCAGAGCTCCTCGAGCCGGTCGACACCGTGGAGCTCGAGCCGGCCGCCCTGCAGCTCGGAGCCGGCGAAGAGCGCGCTGGTGCCGTCGGGCAGCCGCACCAGCTCGGTGAGGTGGTTGAGCATCATCGTGCGCCCGAAGGGCGGCGGCAGCGCAGCGACCAGGTAGCCGTGGTAGCGCCGCGTCGCCACGCCGGCGACGGTGCCCGAGGCGTAGCCGCCGAGGCCGTTGGTCACCAGCCACTCGCGGGTGAGGAGCGGCTCGCGGTCGCCGGCCTGGGGCGCCGGCATGCGCCGCAGCGGCAGCCCCGCCGGCGGCTGCTTCGACGCCGCGCGCAACGTGTGCGGCGGTCGGCAGTCGGTGAGCGGCGCGCCCTCAGCCGGAGGCGGCGTCGTCATCAGCCGCGTCCTCCATCGCGGCGCCCTCCAACACGACGGCCGTCTCGCCGGGCACCCACCAGCCGAAGTCGTCGCGGTCCAGCTGCGGCGTGCCGCTTCCTCCGTAGGCGAACGCCTCGCTGCTCCACAGCGTGCGCCAGCGGCGGCCGGGCGGCGGCGCCAGCAGCGGCTCGGGCGCCGCGCCCAGCGGCAGGTCGGCGCCGAGGTTGACGACGAGCAGCTTGTCGTCGCCGCGCGCGCCGAAGAAGCGCACGACGAGCGCGTGCTCGCCCAGCGGCGCGCCGTCGAGCCGCCGCGGGTCTTGGCGGCGGAACACCTCCTCGTCGCGGCGCAGACGCAGCAGGTCGCGGTGGAGCGCCAGCATCGCGGCGTTCCTCTCGCGTTCGCTCCAATCGAGCTTGCAGGCGGCGAAGGTGTCGCGGCTGGCGGGGTCGGGCACCACCGCGTCGGGGTCCTCGTCGTCGAAGCGCGAGAACTGGGAGAGGAACTCGGCGCGGCCGGCGCGCACCTGCGCCGCGAGCTCCGGCGGATGGTCGGCGAAGTAGAGGAACGGCTTCGACGAGGCGAACTCCTGCCCCTGGAAGAGCATCGGCGTCTGCGGCGCGAGGAGCATCAGCGCGGTGAGAGCTCGCAGCCGGCCGGGGCTGGTCGAGAGGTGGAGGCGGCGTCCGCGCGCCGAGTTGGCGACCTGGTCGTGGTTCTCGAGGAAGCAGACGAAGTGCGGCGGCGCCACGTCGAGGCTGGGCGTGCCGCGGCGCTTCTTCTGCCACGGGTAGACCTGCCCCTGGTAGAGGAAGCCCCACTTCATCGCCGCCAGCAGCTCGGCCGCGGTGCCGCGGTAGGGCGACAGGTAGGCCTCGGCGCGGCCGGTGAGCGCGACGACGGCCGAGTGGTGGAAGTCGTCGTTCCACATGCCGTCGATGCCGTAGCCGCCCGCTTCGGGCGGCTGCAGGTAGCGCGCGTGCTGCGGCTCGTTCTCCGCGAAGAGCAGCACGCGCCGTTCGCCGGCCGTTGCGCGCGCGCGGCGCGCGATCGCCGCCACGATGTGCTCGCGCGAGGCGTCCTTGATGTCCTGCGTGGCGTCGAGCCGCAGGCCGTCGAAGTGGTACTCGGCGATCCAATGCTCGACGTTGGCGAGCACCATCTCGCGCACCGGCTCGGAGCGCGGGCCGTCGAAGTTGAGCGGCTCGCCCCACTCGTTCCGGTAGCGGTCGGTGAAGTAGTCGGGCGCGAGCTCGCGCAGGAAGTTGCCGCGCGGGCCGAAGTGGTTGTAGACGACGTCGAGCACGACCGCGATGCCCAGCGCGTGCGCGGCGTCGACGAAGGCACGCAGGTCGTCGGGCTTGCCGTAGAGACGCGTCGGCGCGAAGAGGTCGACGCCGTCGTAGCCCCAGCCGAAGTCGCCGGGGAACTCGTTGACCGGCATCAGCTCGACGCCGGTGACGCCGAGGTCGCGGAGGTCGGCGAGCCGCGCGGCGGCGGCGCGGTAGGTGCTTTCGGGCGTGAAGGTGCCGAGGTGCAGCTCGTAGAGCACCTGGCCGCGCAGATCGGGGCCGCGCCAGCTCGCGTCGGTCCAGCGGAACTGCGACGCATCGACGACTTCGGACGGTCCCTCCGGCCCGTCGGGCTGGAAGCGCGAGATGGGATCGGGGATCGTGCGCTCGCCGTCGAGGCGCAGCCAATAGCGCACGCCGGCGCCGACGCCCGGCACGTCGGCGGCGAAGTAGCCGTCGGCCTCAGGCGCCAGTTCGTGCGCCGCGCCGCCCTCGATCACCACTTCGACGCGCTGCCGCGCCGGCGCCCAGACGCGAAAGCTCGTGCCCTCCGCCGTCGGCTCCGCGCCGACCGGTAAACGGCGGGTAGAGGTCGAAGCTTTCGCCGCGGAAGCCAGCGCGCTGGGCATGCGCGCCGAGTTATCAAGATGCGTACCAGGACGCCGGTGCTACCATCGCGGGCCGCCGCCCGCCGTCGTGCCGCCTCCTTCTTCCATCGCCGAGCCCGCGCCCGCCGTCGTCGACGCTTCGCCCGGTCCCATCGCGCCGCCGACGCGCGCCGTCGAGCGCCGCGCCCTCCTCATGCTCGTCGGCTCGGCGTGCGCTTTCGGCGTCATGGCCTTCTTCGCCAAGCTCGCCACGCAGCGCGGCGTGGGCGGCGCGCAGGTGGCGATGGTGCGCTTCGCCATCGGGCTCCTGCCAGTGCTCCTCTCGCCGAGCGTGCGGCGGCGCGCGCTCACCTGGCAGCGGCGCGACCTGCTCTTCTACCGCGGCTTCTTTGGCGGCGTCGCGGTGCTGCTCTACTTCCTCGCCATCGACCACGTCCCGGTGGGACTGGCGACGCTGCTCAACTACACCTCGCCGGTCTTCGCCGGGCTCTACGCGGCGATCTTCATCGGCGAGACGGCGCAGCCGCGGGTGCTGCCGGCACTCGCGGTGGCGCTCTTCGGCGTCGTCCTCGTCGTGCGCGCGCAGGGCGGCCGCGGCGGCATGAGCGCCGTCGTGCACAGCGGCGTCGGTGGGTGGGCGGCGGTGGGCCTGCTGTCGGCCGCGCTCTCCGGCGCCGCGGTCACTGCCATCCGCGTCGCGCGGCGCACCGAGAGCTCGTGGGCGGTCTACACCAGCTTCAACGCCCTCGGCGCGCTCGCCACGGCGCCGTTCGCGCTCGCCGCGTGGCGGATGCCGGACCTCGCCGCGTGGGTGGCGCTCGCCGCCGTCGGCCTCTTCTCGATGATCGCCCAGCTGCAGATGACGTATGCCTACCGCTGGATCGACAACCTGCGCGCGGGAGTCGTGCAGCAGCTCGCCGTCTTCGTCGCCATGGCCTTCGGCGCCGTCTTCCTCGGCGAGCGCGTCACCGCCGGCTCGCTGCTCGGCAGTCTGCTCACCGTCGCCGGCGTCGTCGCCGTGGTCGCCGGCCGCGGCCGTCCGACCGCCGCACACGAGCTGCGGCCGGACGCCTGAGCCAACAGTGGTCTCGCGTTACCGGGCGTGCATCCGGTTTTACTGAACGTGCATCCGGTTCTACTGAACGTGCACGTCCTGCAGCTCGACCGGCGTCGCCGTGCAGCTACCGGGCAGGTTGACGTTGGTGATCGAGACGTCGTCGAGATAGAAGCCCTGGAACTCGACGCCGCCGTCGCTGGTGAAGCGCCAGCGGATCTTGACGTTGGTCTGGCCGGCGAAGGCCGCCAGATTGGTCTGGTACTGCGTCCAGCCGCTGAGGGCGGCGTTGCCGCTGGGGCCGGTGAACGCACCTTGCGTCACCGGGTAGTTGCAGGCGTTGCCGGCGTTGACGAGCACCGAGGGATAGCCGACGGGCGTCGTCGGCGGCAGGTCGCTCCAGCTCGAGCCGCCGTCGGTGGAGATCTCCACCACGGCGCCGTCCCATTGGAACTCGGAGTTGTAGTTCACCCAGTACGAGAGCACCGAGCCGGCGCCGATGGAGAGCTTGGGCGTGGTGATCGCGGCGCAGACGCCGGGCGCGTACTTCGTGGTCAGGCCGTCGAAGCCGGCGTGGTAGGAGAACGTGCCGCCGTGCGGCGCCAGCGCGCTGACGATGCGCCACGGCGGCTCGGGGCTGCCGTAGGCGTGGACGTCGCCGGCGCCGTCGCTGAAGGTGCCGAGGCCACCCGGAGGTCCGAGCGCGGTGGCGAAGAGGTGCAGCGTGTTGGGCTCCTGGTTGCCGCCGTTGGGCCCGGTGCCGCCGGTCGTGCTGTCCTCGGCGCGCACGACGTAGTGATAGGTGGTGTCGTTGACGACGCCGGCGCCTTCGTCGTCGTAGGTCGTCACGCCGGTGACCGACGTCAGCAGGTTGCCGCCGCTGGGCGTGAAGTTGGGCGTCGTCGAGCGATAGATGTCGTAGCGCACCGTCGGCCCCGCCGGGCAGCTCGAGCTGCCCGCCGCCCAGGCGAGGCGGACGCGGCAGGACTGGCTGTCGGGGAAGCCGCCGGTCGCTGAGCCGAGCCCGGCGAAGCTGGGCACCAGGTCGCAGGTGCCGGTGGGCGCGATCTCGACGCAGGTGGAGGCCGGGCCCTCGCCGCAGGTGTCGCTGCCGCGCACCTTGTAGGCGTAGGTGAAGCCGCCCTGGGCCCGAGTGTCGAGGAAGCTGGTGCCGGCGGAGGAGCCGATGTACTGGAAGTCACCGGCCGCCGCGCCGGCGCAGGTGCCGAGCGCGCGGTAGACCTGCGTGCTGGTCGAGCTAGCGGCATTCGTCCACGACACGCTGGTGCCCATCGGCGAGTTGTTGACCACCGCGGGGCCGGTGGGCGCCGCGGCCACCGCGGTGGTGCAGGCCGCGTAGGAGACGACCAGCGCGTAGCCCTGCCGGTTGGTGTACTGCACGCCGGTGCCGGGCACGGCAGGAGCGCTGACGGTGATCGTGTGCGTGGCCGCGAGCGGCGCCGTCAGCCGTACCTGCTCGACGTTGTTGAGCACGTCGGCGGTGCCGCCCGTCTGCGAGACGAGCCCCGCCGCGTTCATCACGTTGCCGAGGTAGGTGTTGGTGCCGTCGGCGACGGTGAGGTCGAGGTTGTTGACCAGGTTGACGGCGACGCCCGGGCTGGGCTCCGGGTCCATCCACACCAGCGTGGCTCGGAGCTCTTGGCCGGCGGCCACGGCGACCTGGTAGACGTGGCTGCCGCCGGTCTGCAAGCCGTCGGTGTTGGGCACGTTCCACACCCGCAGCTCGCGGGCGTCGCCGGTGAAGAACAGATCGTTGTCGAGGAAGACGCGGCCCCAGCCGTAGGTGTTGTTGCCGAAGATGGTGTTCACGCCCGTGCCGGCGATGGGGAAGGTGCCGTTGAGCAGCGCCGCCTTGACCAGCGCCGCGCGCGGCCGCAACGAGTCGGCGGCGTTGGCGGTGCCGGTGGGGTAGTAGCCGTCCTCGAAGTACTGGCGCAGCAGAGCTGCCGCTCCCGCGGTGGTAGGACAGGACATCGACGTGCCGGAGAGCGACTTGGTGGAGCAGTTGTTGGTGACGTGGCTGGCGTCGCCGGAGGCGGAGATGGTGGACGAGCCGGGCGCCATGATGTCCGGCTTCTTGCGCCCGTCGTCGGTGGGCCCGCGGCTGCTGAAGCTGGCGACCGTCGTCGAGTTGCCGTGGCCGAGGGCGCCCACCGTCACCACGTTCTTGGCGTTGCCGGGCGAGCCGATGGTGTTGGCGGCCGAGCCGGAGTTGCCGGCGGAGAAGAAGATCGCCATCTCCTCGTGATCGAAGAGGAAGCGGTCGGCGACGCCGTCGTCGCCGGTGTACTCGCCGCCGGTGGCGGCGCCGTAGGAGTTCGAGTGCACGCGGGCGCCGGCGTTGACCGCCTGCAGGTACATGCCGTACGGGTCGTTCAACCCCGACAGGCAGCCGGTGGTGTCGTGGCCGACGTCCTGGAAGACCAGCTTGGCGTTGGGCGCCATGCCGTCGCCGGTGTTGATGCCGGCGAAAGTGGGAGTGGAGAGATTGGCGAAGTTGTCGCCCACCACGGTCGAGGACGTGTGGGTGCCGTGGAAGCTCGTCGGCGAGCCGCCCGCACAGGTGGCGGTGTTGTCGTACGACGTGGCGCCCGGCTGCACGTAGTAGGCGATGATCTTCTTCGTCGGGTCGATGGTGCCGGTCGCCGGCGGCACCGGGCTCTGCGAATCGGTGATCGACGAGCCCAAGGCGTCGTAGCGGAAGAAGCACATGTCGGAGTCGTTGCCGGAGTCGGCGACGGCGGCGACCTGGCCGGTGCCGGTGATGTTGTGGTTGAAGATGCTGCACGAGGTGCAGGCGTTGGCGGCGATCACCGAGGCGGCGTTGGACTGCACCGGGGCGAGGGCGTCGTTGTTGTGCAGGATCGGCCGGCGGTAGGGCTCGATGAAGGCGACGCCCGAGATGGCGGCGGCGGCCGCGACGAGGTCGACGCGGCTCTCCGCGCCGGTGACGCCGAAGCGCAGGTTGCCCGACCGCAGGTCGGAGATCTGCAGTCGCATGGCGGTGGGCGCGCGCTGGGCCATCTCCGCCTCGATCGTCTCGACGGGCGCGTCGGGGAAGAGGCGCAGCGTGATCTCGTCGGTGTCCACCGGTGCGCCGGGCCAGAGGTCCGGGTGGACCTTGTA
This sequence comes from Thermoanaerobaculia bacterium, assembly GCA_036005845.1. Taxonomy (GTDB): domain Bacteria; phylum Acidobacteriota; class Thermoanaerobaculia; order Multivoradales; family JAIOJS01; genus DASYQD01. The sequence continues at coordinate 49,286 of DASYQD010000145.1, forward strand.
GCCGGTCTTGTAGGGACCGATCCAGCGCACGGCGGGGCTCGCCGCCAGCAGCGCGGTGGCCTCCGGCGTGATGCGGAAGGTGAAGGCGTTGTCGGGCAGGTAGCCGACGAAGGCGACGCCGGCGCTCGCCAGCTCCTCCTTGGCGGCGAGCTCGCCGGCGCGGAACTGCACGATCCCGTAAGCGGCGTCGACCGAGCTCGGCAGCCCGACGAGGCTGAAGTCCGGCTCCTTGAGCGTCGGGTCGAACGCCGCTCCGACGAGCAGCAGGTGGGAGCCGTCGCGCGGCGCCTGCGCCAGGTCGTCGGCGCTCGGCGGCTGCGGCTTGAAGCGTTCGGTGGGCGGTGCGGGCAGCGCCCGCAACGGCAGTGCGAGAGAGACGAGCAGCGCGAAGAGCGCCGCCGCCACGGCGACGTGGGCCGAGCGTCCGAGCATGGGAGATCCTCCTGGTTCCGACGAGCTGAAAGCTGCGCGGCACTCTACCCCACGGCGCCGCCCACTTTGAGGGCGGCGTGAAACAGCATCAGCGCGTCACGCCACCGCTGCGCGCGCCTGGGGCATCGCCACGTTGAGCCGCCCGGGCAGGATGCGGTAGTGCAGGGGCGGCATCAGGTCGAGCAGCTCGCCGTCGAGGTGCACCGGCACCGGCCGCTTGCGGCGCCCGAACTCGATACGCACCTCCGGCACCAGCCAGTGGTCGTAGCGGGCGTCCTCGCGGATGTCGCGCAGGGTGGCGTAGAGGAGCGTGCGCAGCACGGCGCCGCGGCTGCGGCTCCTGTGCACGAACACCTGCAGCATGCCGGTGTCGAGCTGCTCACGCATGCCGAAGCGGAAGAGGTGCATGGCGCCGGGGTTGTTGGAGACGAACACCAGCGGCGTCGTGCAGGCGAGCCGCCGGCCGTCGACCTCGAGCTGCACCTCGGAGAGCCGATACTTGCCGAGCAGCCGGATGGCGGCGGCGAGCGTCACCATCACCTTGGTGAGCCGCGTGCGGATACGCGGCTCGGCGCGCTCGCGCACCACCTGCGAGTAGTAGCCGATCGCCGAGTTGTTGAGGAAGCGGTGGCCGTTGACCTCGCCGAGGTCGACGCGCTTCGGGATCGCCGAGGCGAGCGCGGCGGCGGCGGCGTGCAGCTCGACGGGCATGCCGAGGTCGCGCGCGAAGTGGTTGAAGGTGCCGAGCGGCAGCACGCCCAGCATCGCGTCGCTGCCGGCGAGCGCCCCGGCCACCGCGTTGACCGTGCCGTCGCCGCCGCCGGCGATCACGAACCCGGCGCCGGCCGCGATCGCCTCGCGCGTCGCCGCCGGCAGCTGCGGCCCGGGCACGGCGCGCACGTCGGCGAAGACTCCCACCTGGCGCAGCGCGGCAGCGACCTCGGCGGGTCGGGCGGTGCCGCGGGACAGGCTTCCACCGCCGGGGTTGAGCAGGGCGACTGCATCCACGACGGCGCGCGGAGCAAGCCACGTGCCCCGACCAGCGTCGCGCGGGCGCTCCAAGCGGCGCCTGGCATGGGCCATGCGATGGCGAACGTGCGACGGGGCGCCGCACAGCCCAATCACCACCACCAGCGAAGGAGCCCGAAGATGAGTCGTACCCGAGCTTTGACCGCCACGGCAGCGCTGATGCTGCTTCCCGCCTTGACGCTTGCAGGCTGCCGCGCTGGCGAGCAGACGTCCCGCGCGGCCGCTTCTCCGGCCCCCATCCAGGAGGCGAACCGTCCTCCAGAGGGGACGAATTGGACCACCGACGCGCCGCCGCCGGTGACCGGCGCCGCCGGCGTCGCCGCACCCGACGACGGCAGCTCGGCGCGCGAGCGCGCGCTCGCCGACCGCGAGGCCGCCGTGGCGCAGCGCGAGGCCGACGTCGCCCGCCGCGAACAGACGGCCAGCGTCGCCCCGCGCATCGCCGCGCCGCGTCACACCACCACGACGACGCGGCACACGACGAGCCGCCGCACGACCGCGCCGGCGCCGGCACCGAGCCGCACCGAGATCGCGTCACGCCACGAAGAGCCGGCGCCCGCGCCGGCACCGGTCGAGCGCCGCGAGCCCGAGCGCGTCACGGTTCCCGCCGGCACCAACCTCGCCGCCGAGGTGACCAACGGCGCCTCGAGCGCCACCGCGCAGGTGGGCGACGGCGTCAGCGCCCGCGTCGCCCAGGACGTCTACGCCGGCGGCCAGCTGGCGATCCCGGCGGGCTCGCGCCTCTCGGGCACGGTCACCGACGTGCAGGGCCTCCGCCGCGTCGGCGGCCAGGCGCGTCTTGCCGTGCGCTTCGACAGCGTCGAGCTGCCCAACGGCACCCGCGCGCCGATCTACGCCTCGTGGTCCTCGACCGGCCGCAACGAGACGCGCCGCGACGCCGCCACCATCGGCGGCGGCGCAGCGGGCGGCGCGGTGCTCGGCCGCGTCCTCGGCGGCTCGCGCCACCGCGACGAGCACACCGCCAAGGGCGCCGTGGTCGGCGCCGTCCTCGGCACCGTCATCGCGGCGCGCAACCAGCGCGGCGCGCAGGTGGAGCTGCCGGAAGGCTCGACGGTCGACCTGACGCTCGCCGATTCGGTGCGCGTCACCGTCGGACGTTAGCCACGCGTTGAGGATGAGAACGCCCCGCGCCGCCGGTGGGTGACGCGGGGCGTTTCGTCACTGTCTCTCGCCCGAGCGCGGGACGCGCCGACCCAACCTCGTCGAATCAGCTCCCGTCTCGTGTCGTGGATGCGCTGGCTGCGCACCACGTCTCAGCTGCTCTCGTCAGGCTGTTGCTATAGCGGCGATGCGGCGAGCGATGAGCAGCGTACGGTCGTCGCCCGGCGAACGGCTGCCGACGAAAGCGGCGACGGCGCCGTCGATGGCATCGGCAAGCTCGCTCGCCGAGCCCGCGCGATGGTCGCGGCAGACGGCGATGAGGCGATCGAGCCCGAGCTCCTCGTCGCCATCGTCGGCCGCTTCGGTGATGCCGTCGGTGTAGAGCACGAGACTGTCGCCGGGCAGCAGCTGCACCGTCGCGGCGCGGTAGGGCATGTTCGGCAGCAGACCCAACGGCACGCCGGTGGGACCGAGCGTCTCGACCTCGCCGTTCGCACGCACGACGATCCCCGGATTGTGGCCGGCATTTGCGTAGTCGACCGCGCCGCTCGCCGCATCGATCGAGGCGACGATCGCGGTCGCGTACTTCTCCGCCGGCGTGCGCTGGAAGAGCAGCCGCGAGACGCGCGCGCACAGCTCCGCCGGCGGCTGTCCCTCCTCCAGCGGCCCTGCCGACAATGCCTCGACCGACGCCGCGAGCAGCGATGCCGCGACGCCCTTGCCGGCAACGTCGGCAAGCAGCAACACGCACTCCGCCCCGTCGCGGCGCAGCACCGCCTGGTAGAGATCGCCCGACACGTGGCGCGAGGGCACGTTGCGCGCACACAGCTCGAAGCCGGGCAGCACCGGCAACGTCGCCGGGATCAGCGCCTGCTGGATGCGGCGCGCGAGCGCCAGCTCTTCCTCGAGCACCCGCCGTTGCGCCGCCTCTTCGAGCAGGGCCACGTTGCGAATCCGAATCGCCGCCACCGCCGCGAGCGAGACGAGGAGCTGCATGTCCTCCTCCCCGAACTGACGCACGGCGGCGTTGGTGGTGAGCAGCACCATCCCCATCGCCGGCTGCCCCTCGGCGAGCAACGGCGCCGCCACCAGCGAGCGCACACCGGCGGCGAGCAGGCTCATCGAGCCCTGGAAGCGCGCGTCGCTCTGCGCGTCGAGAGCCAGCGCCGCGACGCCTTTCTCGGTGACTTCATGCGCCAGGCGCTGCGAGGCGACGACCCGCGCCTGACCGCCGGTACGCGAACGACTGGCCACCGGCTGCAGCCCGCGCACCGGGTCGCACAGGTAGATCGCGGCTTGCTCGGGCCCCAAGTGATCGAAGAGGCGGTCGAGGATGAGCTGCAAGAGCTCCGGCAACGCGAGCGCGCTGCCCAGCGCCTGGTGCACTTCGTTGAGGAGCCTGAGACGCTCAGCGTAGCGCTCGAGCTCGGGACGGTCGGCCGCACTGCCGGCGCGGCTCGCCTCCTGCGCCAACAGCTCGGCGACCGGCCGGAAGACGGTGTGGCTGCTCTCGAAGGCGTCAGGCTCGGCAACACCGGCGCCGTCGAGATATACGGAGAGAGTGCTGCCCGAAATGCGAATGACGTCGCCAGTCGACAACGCCGCCGGCAACGCCACCGCTTCCCCATTGAGCAGCGTGCCGTTGCGCGAGCCGAGGTCTTCGACGAGGTAGCGATCGCCGTCACGATAGATGCGCGCGTGATGCCGCGACAGGAATCGATCGGGCAGCGGCAGGTCGGATGTCGACGAGCGCCCGATCACCAGGCTCTCGCCGTGGAAGAGGTGATCGAACGGCTGCCCCTGCGGCGGCACTACGTGAAGGCGGAGCACGCTCGGATTGTAGAGGGAGCAGAGGCGCTGTCGTTCGGTCGTGGTACGGCCGGGCGGGCCGGTGGGAGTGGCGGCGGCCCATCGCGCGGCCTGACCCAACTAACTCGGCGGCGAGGTCCGCGGCGGGCGTCGGCGAACGTCTCGCGAAGCGCGAGCCGGTCTGAGGCCGCGGGCGCGTTGAACCGAAGTTCGCAAGGTCGGTCACCTTTGCCGCGCCTACTTGCGGCCTCAGACAATCGCCGACGCGTTCACCGCCGCGGACCTCGCCGCCGAGTAAGTTGGGTCCCCAGGCCGCGCTCCAGGGCCGCCGCCACTTCCACCGGCCCGCCCCGCCTAATCAAGACACCACTCTGAATTCATACCTTCAGGCGGTCGGGTGGGATTTGGCGACCACTGATGTGCCGCGAGTGGGCCATGCTGCGTCGTCGGCGCGATGTCGAGGCAATAGCGGCACCATGGCGCCAGTACCTCCACGCAAAAAGAGCGTGAGGTAGAGAGCCGCGCCAACCACGGCGACGACCGAGCTCGCCAACAGGTCGCTCGACATCCACTCACGTAGGCGGGCGCCAGCGGATCCGGAGGCCGCCGCAGCGGCACCTCCGGAAGCCGCTCAGACGGACGTTGCGGGTTCGCGGTAGTACCGGCGGCTGGAGGTGGAGGCGCGCTCTCTTCCTCCCAACTACCACGTGGAGCGCGCCGGTGCCGCAGCGGCGGCCTCCGGATCCGCCCGCGCCCGCCGGCCGGGTGGTCACAGCCGGCGGCAATCGCAATAACCCACCGCCGGATGGTCACCACTGTTCACACCACGACACACCACGACACCTCGTCCCTGCTTTTCCGAGTGCTAGCATCGCCGCCCGTGAGCCAACACCCTCGCGACCGGCGCCCGCAACGCATCGCGGTGCTGCCCGGCGACGGCATCGGCGTCGACGTCACGACAGAAGCGGTCAAAGTCCTCGAGACCGCCGCCGAGCGCTGGTCCCTCCCCATCGAGCTCGAGCACTTCCCCTGGAGCGCCGACCACTTCCTCAAGACCGGCGAAACCATCCCGCCCGGCGCCTTCGACGACCTCCGCCAACGCTTCTCGGCCATCCTCATCGGCGCCTACGGCGACCCGCGGGTGCCTGACATGAAGCACGCGGCGGACATCCTGCTCGGCATTCGCTTCAAGCTCGACCTCTACATCAACCTCCGCCCCATCAAGCTCTACGACGAACGCCTCTGCCCGCTCAAGGGCAAGGGCGTGCGCGACCTCGACATGGTGGTTTTCCGCGAGAACACCGAGGGCGCCTACGTCGGCGCCGGCGGCACTTTCAAGACCGGCACGCCCGACGAGATCGACGTCCAGGAAGAGATCCACACCCGCAAAGGCGTCGAGCGCATCGTGCGCGCCGCCTTCGACTACGCCGTCGAGCACGGCCGCCGCGAAGTCTGCATGGCCGACAAGAGCAACGCCATGCGCTACTCGGGCGACCTCTGGCAGCGCGTCTTCGCCGAGGTCGCGGCGGAGTACCCGCAGATCGCGCACCGCCACCTCTACGTCGACGCGCTGACGCTGCAGATGGTGCGGCAGCCGGAGAGCTTCGACGTCATCGTCACCAACAACATGTTCGGCGACATCGTCACCGACCTCGGCGCGGCGCTGCAGGGCGGCCTCGGCGTCGCCGGCTCGGCGAACCTGCACCCCGGCGAGGTGTCGATGTTCGAGCCGGTGCACGGCTCGGCGCCGAAGTACGCCGGCACCGGCCGCGCCAATCCGGTGGGGGCGATCCTGTCGACGGCGCTGATGCTCGACTACCTCGGCCATGCCGAGGCGGCGGCGGAGATCGAGGGCGCGGTGGCGCAGAGCCTGCGCGACGGGCAGACGACGGCCGACGTCGGCGGCACGCTGACGACCTCGCAGGTGGGCGACCTCGTCGCGCGCGCGATCGCCGCGCCCGCCGCAGCAGCGCGCTCCTGATCTCGCTTCGGGAGAGCCGCTCATGGCGCTGTCGGAAGCCGAGCTGATCTACGACTGGAACCGCGCCGGCGAAGGCGATCTCGAGCCCGCGCGCGGCCGCGTCGAGCTCAACGACGAGACGCTGCGCGACGGCCTGCAGTCGCCATCGGTGCGCACGCCGTCGATCGAGCAGAAGCTCGGCATCCTGCACGAGATGGTGGCGCTCGGCATCGACGCGCTGGACCTCGGATTGCCCGGCGCCGGACCGCACGTGGTGCGCGACGTGCTCGCGCTGGCGCGCGAGATCGCCGACCAGAAGCTTCCCATCGCGCCCAACTGCGCGGCGCGCACCGTGGAAGCCGACATCAAGCCGATCGTCGAGATCTCGCAGCAGGCCGGCATCGCGATCGAGGCCGCCTGCTTCATCGGCTCCTCGCCGATCCGCCAGTACGCCGAAGGCTGGACGCTCGACCGCATGCTCGAGCTGTCGGAGAAGGCGGTGGCGTTCGCGGCCAAGCAGGGTCTGCCGGTGATGTACGTCACCGAGGACACCACGCGCGCCAATCCCGGCGACCTGCGGCGGCTCTACACGGCCGCGGTCGAGGCGGGCGCGCGCCGCGTCTGCATCGCCGACACCGTCGGCCACGCGACGCCCACCGGCGCCGCGGCGCTGACGCGTTTCATCCGCGAGGTCGTCGACTCGACCGGCGAAGACGTGCAGGTCGACTGGCATGGCCACCGCGATCGCGGCCTGGGCGAGATCAACGCGCTGGCCGCCGCGGCCGCCGGCGCCGACCGCCTGCACGGCACCGCGCTCGGCGTCGGCGAGCGGGTCGGCAACGCGCCGATGGACCTGCTGCTCGTCAACTTCGTGCTCCTCGGCTGGCGCGACTACGACCTCTCGCGGCTGCCCGAGTACTGCCGCAAGGTGTCCGAGGCGACGGGAGTGCCGTTCCCCGACAACTGGCCGGTGGTCGGCCTCGATGCCTTCCGCACCGGCACCGGCGTGCACGCCGCGGCCATCCTCAAAGCGCGCGCCAAGGGCGACGACTGGCTGGCCGACCGCATCTACTCGGGCGTGCCGGCGAGCCTCGTCGGCCGCCGCCAGCTCGTCGAGGTCGGGCCGATGAGCGGCGAGTCCAACGTCGTCTTCTGGCTGCAGTCGCACGGCATCGAGCCGCGCCCGGAGCTGGTGGCGGCGATCTTCGCGCGCGCCAAGGCTTCGTCGACCGTGTTGGGCGAAGAAGAGCTGCTGGCGCTCTGCGCCCAGTGAGCCGCCGCTTGCCGTTGCGGGAGGTCAGGCTGGTAAAATGCCCGCGCCCCAAGCCAAGGCGCCCTCTCCGAAACCGCGCCCGCGGCGATCCCGAGTCCCGCATTTCCGAGGAAAACGATGATACTGGAACGATTTACCGTCGGCCCGTTCGCCGAGAACTGCTACCTGATCGGCAAGCCGCCCCGCATCGCCATCGTCGATCCGGGCGGCGAGAGCGAGCGCATCGCCGAGACGATCGACAGGAACGGCTGGAAGCCCGAGGCGATCCTCCTCACCCACGGCCACATCGACCACGTGGCGCACTGTTGCCACCTCGCCGAGCGCTACGCCGTCCCCGTTTACATGCACCGCGCCGACCTCTTCCTCCTCCAATCCGCCCAGTTCCCCGAGTTCGCCAAGATGCTCGGCGCCCGCCCGTGCCCCGAGCCCACCGTCTATCTCGACGAGGGCGTGCCGGTCGAGGTCGCCGGCCTGCGCCTGCGCGTCGTCCACACGCCCGGCCACACGCCGGGCAGCGTCTGCCTGTTCGACGAGGAGAGCGGCGAGGCCCTCGTCGGCGACACCGTCTTCTACCGCGGCGTCGGCCGCACCGACCTGCCGGGCGGCGACTTCGCGACGCTGGCGACCTCGGTGCGCGATCGTCTGTTTGCCGAGAAGGGCGACTTCCGCCTCTGGCCCGGCCACGGTCCGGAGACGCGGCTCGAAGAGGAGCGGCAGGAGAACCCGTTCTTCGGCGCCAATATCTGCGCCTTGGTCTAGGGCTTCACCGCCGGGAAGCTGCGCGGGCCCGAGACGAAGCGCTGGTGTAGGCGCACCAGGAGCTGCGCGTTGCCGGTGGCGAGGTAGTCGTAGGCCTCGTCCCACTGCCGGCCCTCTCGCCAGCCGGTTTGGGTCATCGTCAACCGTGTCGAGGTGGCGCTCATCGGCTCGAGCTCGAACACCACCTTGGTGCCGACGCTGCGCACCTCCGGGAACTGCTCGGGCGCCATGGCGTGGAGCTCGAGGCGCTTCTGCGGCTCGAACGAGACGACCGTGCCGCCGCCGGTGCGGTTGCCCGGGTAGACCACCAGCCAGTCGCCGCCCGGACGGAGGTCGACGCGGGCGTCGCGCCATAGCCAGGTCTCGAGCCCCTCGGCGGTGCTGAGCGCGGTCCACACGTCGGCGACGGGCGCCGGAATGGTGACCTCGAAGCGGAGCGCCTTCTCCGGCGACATCGCTTTGGTGACGACGACCGGGCCCGCCATGGTCGTGGCTCCTGCGCCCTCCGGCGTGGGCGACGCGGCCGGGGCAGGCGTCCGTTGCATCGTCACGGTAGGTGTGGGTGTGGGGATGGGCGAAGGCGTCGGCGTCGCGGCCGGGGCCTGGTCGGCGAGCATCAGGGCAAGGCTGAGGGCGAGCGCGGTGTGGATCATTGGGGGCTCCTCCGTCGAAGCCTCGTTATGACCGGTGGCGATGCAGCCTGTCAAGCGCGCCGGCCACTATGCTGCGCGCGTGTCGACGTCCGCTCGTGTCGTCTCGCCGTTTCGCCGCGCCCTCGACCGCTGGCTCGACGAGCTGGCCAGCGAGCGCGGGCTCGCCGCCAACTCGCTGGCCGCGTATCGGCGTGATCTCCTCCGGCTGGAGGCGGACCTGCGCGCGCAGCAGGTCGAGCCGCTCGCGGCTGACTCGAAAGCACTCGCGGCTCACCAGCGCCGCCTGCTGCGCGCCGGCATGGCGCCGCGCACGCTGCGCCGGGCGCTAGCGTCGATGCGCGGCTTCTACGGGTACCTCGTCGCCTCCGGCGACCGCGCCGACAATCCGGCCGAACACCTGCTGGCGCCGCGCAAGCTGCAGACGCTGCCCAAGGTGCTCAGCGAGGCACAGGTGGCGGCGTTGCTCGCGGCACCCGACGCTGCGCAGCCGCTCGGCTTGCGTGACAAGGCGATGCTGGAGCTGCTCTACGCCACCGGCCTGCGCGTCTCCGAGCTGGTCGGGCTCACCCTCGGCCAGCTCCGCCTCGACGAGGGCTTCCTCGTCGCCTTCGGCAAGGGGAGCAAGGAGCGCATCGTGCCGGTGGGCGAGCAGGCCGAGGCGTGGCTGCGGCGATACCTCGGCGAGCTGCGCGGCGGGCTGCTGCGCGGGCGGCACGCCGAAGTGTTCCTCAACCATCGCGGCGCGCCGATGACGCGGCAGGGGTTCTGGAAGCTGCTCGAAAGGTACGGCCGCCGCGCCGGCATCAGCGCGCTGTCGCCGCACGTGCTGCGCCACACCTTCGCCACCCACTTGCTCGAGCACGGCGCCGATCTGCGCGCGGTGCAGATGATGCTCGGGCATAGCGACATCTCGACGACACAGATCTACACGCACATCCACCAGCAGCGGCTGCGCTCGTTATACGACAAGTTCCACCCGCGCGCTTGAGTGCCTCCGGGCGTCAGGGGGCCGTGGCGTGCGCGGCCCTCTTGGTTCCTTACCGAGTCGAATGCGCTGACCGTTACACCAACCCGCCAGGGAATTCGCGGCGTGAGGCGGCGCAACAAGGAGTCGATGAGGCTGCTCTCTCCAGCGTGATCCCGCGCGGCGCCCTGGTGCACCGAGTTGTTTCCTTCCAAGTCGATGCGCGATTCACTCCCGATCCTCGGAACGTCTCCGCTGGACGGCGGCAAGAACGGGCGCTCGAGTCCTCTCCGGCAGGACCGGCGCCAAGACCGCCGTACCTCACGCCCCACGGCGGTTGTGTTGCCCGCAGCGGGGGGGGAAGGGCCCGGCCATTGACACCCTCGACAGTTTTGGCGATGATTCGCCGTGCGGTATCCCGGTGGCAAGGGCAAGACGTTCCAACACGTCGTTAATCTGCTGCCTGATCACACCACCTATATCGAAACCCATCTAGGTGGTGGGGCCGTCCTTCGGATGAAAAGGCCTGCAGACCGCTCCATTGGTATCGACGTGGACCCGAAAGTCATCGCGCATTGGAGGCACTGCCATCCGGGGCTGGCTGATTACAGGATTGCTGATGCGACGCGGGAGCTCGAACTGTACCCATTTACTGGTCACGAGCTCGTCTACGCCGATCCCCCGTACATGCCCACAACTCGCAAGCGCCAGCGTGTCTACCGGTACGACTACACAGAAGGAGATCACGCTCGTTTACTGTCAGTCTTGCTCGGGATGCGCTGCTCGGTGGTGA